>CANTXF010000001.1 GCA_947853665.1 uncultured Deferribacterales bacterium
AGGGGTTTACCCCCTGAGTTTGCCTTGCTCGAGCAGGTCTTATTATGAATGTTTTTGACGGTTAGGGAGCATTATTATAATTATTTGCCATAACTATCTGCGCCGGGCGATAGCCGCCTGAACGATTATCCGCGCCGGGGAGACGTCCTCCGGCAAAGAAACATGGAGTGAAAATATGAGCGATATTCTTACGGCCTTTTATTCCTGGTCGGGCAACACGAGACGCATAGCGGAGCTTATCAGAAAAGAGACGGGCTGCGATATTTTTGAAATAACGCCCGCCGTTCCTTATCCGGGCGATTATAACCTTACCGTAAAACAGGCCAGGCAGGAGATACAGCGGGGCTATAAACCTGCCCTTGCCGGGCTGCCCGATATTTCCGGATACGCCTGTATCTTTATAGGCACGCCTAACTGGTGGAGCACTATGGCGCCTCCCGTGGCTTCCTTTATGGAGGGTCTTGATTTTGCAGGTAAAAGGGTTATTCCTTTCAGTACCCACGGCGGCGGAGGGGAGGCGTCCTGCGCTTTGGATATTTCCCGTCTTGCTGTTGGGGCTTCCGTTCTCAAAAGTTTTTGCGTTTACGGCGACGGCGGGGCCGGAGCCGCTTCCTCCGCGGCGAAGTGGCTGCGGAGCATAGGATTTTAACGGGGAGGTTCATATATGAAAAAGATATTTCCGGCATTTTTTGCGCTGGCATGCCTTTTTATTTTGATTTTGCCCGCCTACGGAGAGAATATGAAAGAAAACAAAGTAAAAATGATTTTCGGAGACGGAGAAATAGTTGTAAGGCTCAACGACAGCCCGGCGTCTAAGGAGCTGCTTTCCCTCCTGCCTCTGACTCTTGATTTTAAAGACTACGCAGGCGAGGAGAAAATAAGCTACCTGCCGCGGAAACTGGACACCGGCGGGGCATCAGAAAAGGGTTCCGGGGATTTCGCCTATTACGCTCCCTGGGGGAATCTGGCCGTGTTTTATAATAAAACGCCTTCCGGCGGGCGGGGCCTTTATATTCTGGGCGTTATAGAATCCGGCAGGGACAGGCTCGCATTGATGAAAGATAATTTTACGGCAAGGCTCGAAAGGGCCGATTAATATTAAAATTAAACGCAGCTATACGCTTACGCAGATTAATGTAAAGTTACGTAAAATATTTATAATACGGCGGCTTGCTCATATCAGTAAATAATAAGACTAAAAGCCTTTGTCAGGGAGCCGTCTAAAGGGGCTTCTCATTAAATTTGCCTTGCCGGGCGGGCTTTATTATGAATGTTTTTGACGGCAAGGAGTATTATTATAATTATTTGCCCTGACTATCCGCGTCGGGGGATAGCAGCCAAATTAAAAAGCCCGCATTAACGCGGGCTTCTGCCGTTATATTTGAACCGCCTCCTGATAACGAGGCGGTTTTATCATGCGTGGCCAACTATTTTATGGGGAACGTAAGGCTCCTCCAGGTAGGCTATTTCATCCGGCTCCAGCTTTACCGAAATAGCAGGCAGGGCGCTTTCCAGGTGGGATTCCTTAGTTACGCCTATTATGGGCACAGTTACCGGCTCTTTCTGCATAAGCCAGGCGAGGGCTATCTGGGTGCGGGGGATCCTCCGTTTTCCGGCGATTTCCGCCAGACGTTCCGCGACTGCTCTGTCCGCTTCTTTCGTAGAGTCGTATTTCGATTTAGCTATTTCGTCCGTTTCCAGGCGAATGGACGTTTCTGACCAGTCCCTGGTAAGGCGGCCGGAAGCCAGCGGGCTGTACGGAGTGAGGGCCACTCCCATATCGCGGCAGAGGGGTATCATTTCCCGTTCTTCTTCCCGGTAGATAAGGTTCAGATGGTTCTGCATGGATATAAACTTCGCCCAGCCGTGTTTTTCCGCCGTGTACTGCGCCTTTTGGAACTGCCAGGCGTACATTGCGGAAGCTCCTATATACCTTGCTTTGCCGGCTCTTACAACGTCGTTAAGGGCTTCCATTGTTTCTTCTATCGGCGTATCGGGGTCCCACCTATGGATTATATAGAGATCGACATAATCCATATTAAGGCGTTTAAGGCTTTTATCTATTTCGCTTAATATGGCTTTTCTGGAGAGGCCCATGCCGTTAGGCCCTTCGTGCATTCTGCAGAATACTTTTGTCGCCACCACTATTCCGTCTCTGCCGGCATATTCGTTAAGGGCTTTTCCCAGCAGAGTTTCGCTTGCTCCGGCGGCGTATACGTTTGCCGTGTCGAAAAAGTTTATGCCCATATCGAGGGCCTTTTTCACCACCTTTTTGCTTTCGGCCTCGTTAAGAGCCCACGGATTGTGGGGCCAGCCTTCCGCCGTTCCGAAGCCCATGGCGCCGAAGCACAGTTTTGAAACGTCAAGCCCGCTTTTTCCCAGTTTTACGTATTGCATAATTCTGCTCCTCGTTTTTTTGATAGAGAGGATTATACATATAAAAGACTGAGCCTGATATATGCGATACTGTCAAAAAAATATCATTTTCTGCCGATACGGGCATGATCATACTGCATGCATACGGCCCACGTCTCTTTTAGGCGGCTCTCCGAACATACGCTTATACTCTTTTATAAACTGGGTAGGGCTTTCGTAGCCTACTTCGTAACCGGCCGAGGCCGCGTTCATCCTGCCGGATACCATAAGGCGGCGGGCTTCATACAGGCGCAGGCGCTTCTGGTACTGTACCGGGCTGAATGCCGTCATATCCTTAAAATGGCGGTGAAAAGTGGACGGCGCCATGTTCGACCTTGCGGCAAGCTCGTTTACATAAAGTGTTTCGCGGAAATTTTCTTTAAGCCAGTTTACCGCTTCCGCAACCCTGTTAGAGCTGGTCCCCAGGGTGCTTATCATCCTGAGCCGCTCTCCCATAGGGCTTATCAGAAGTCTGTAATGTATTTCCTTTATTATGAGAGGAGCCAGCACCGGTATGCTTTCCGGCTTGTCCAGAATGTTTATGAGCCTGAGAAACGAATCGAGAAGCTCCCCGTCCGCGTCCGCAGTAACTGCGGCTACGCCCCTGTTTTCCTCCCTTCCGGGGGTTATCCCGGAAGCGAGCTGGGATATTATATTTCTGTCTATATTAAGCGCCACCGTCATACACGGGGCCTTTGGGGACGCTTCTGATATGAAGCCGGAGGTAGGCACGTCTAGCCCGACTATAAAGCACTGGTTTTTTTCGTAGCAAAATTCTTCCGTGCCTATTTTTATATGTTTCTTCCCGCTGATCATAAGGGATACTACGGGAACGTCGAAACCGCACGCGATGTTTTCCGGCCTGTCCCTGCGGTGCATGTGCAGGCCCTCTATCTCAGCGCTTATATAGTTTCCCGGCTCCGGAAGCCTGGATATTATTCTGCGCGCTATAAGCGAATTAATTTCTGAAACCGTCATCATATTTTTCTCCCGCAGATGCTGTTAAACCACGGATATCATATTTTTTCCTTTTTATCCATATATCGGCAGAAAATGATAGCTTTTAGGCAGTATTGCATATCCACAAAATTAATACGGGCTATTATATTCTTATACAGATCCGGCGTAAAATTATGGGGCGTATTTATATCCGGCTTGCTTCCGTAACGGGGAGTCCTTAGCCTGACGGCCGCTTTTGCCGCGCCCTGGCAGGAACGGTATGAAGCCGCAAACTGGGTATTATAAAAGCGGCGCGGGCGTTTACCTGTAATATTTGGACGCCTTACTTTATGGCGGGCATTTGCCGCAAGTCAGGCAAAAGCCCTGTTTATTATATGATTTGGAAATTGTCGTAATGAAAAATGTTCTAGTAGTGTCCGGCCATACGGATTTAAAAAATTCCGTGGCCAATAAAACCATTCTGACGGAGCTGGAAAAGGAGCTTCCCGGAGCGGAATTCGATTATCTGGACAGGCTCTATCCTGATTTCCGCATAGACGCGGAAGCGGAACGGCGTAAGCTTATCCGCGCCGACATAATAGCGCTTCAGTTTCCGCTGTTTTGGTATTCGGTCCCCTCGCTTATGAGCCGCTGGATCGAGGAAACATTTGTTCACGGCTTTTCTCACGGCTCTTCCGGCGATAAACTGCACGGTAAGAAACTAGTCGCGTCTTTTACCGCGGGCGCTCCCGAAGATATGTACCGCAGGGGAGGCGGCATGGGCTATGAGGCGGAAGATTTTCTGGCTCCCATAAAGGCTATGTGCGGCCTCTGCGGTATGGAATTTGCCGGGTTTATCTTTACCTGCGGAGTTTCTTATCTGAACAGAAGCGATGCAGGCGAAAGGGCCCGGACGGAAGCCCTTGCAAAGGACCATGCCCGCCGCCTTACGGAGCTTCTGAAAACCCTCTGAAAAAGGCGGTTGAAAGATTCAAACGGCTGCGCCGTTAAATGGAGACTTATAAAATTACGGCCCGTATAAATAGTAAAACGGCGCGGGGCTTTACAGGCGGAACGCCGCCTGAAGCCGTATATAAAAAAAGAGAGGTAACATACCCTTGAAGATTCTTATTATAAAAGGAAGCCCGCATATACGCGGGTCCTCAAATATACTTGCCGGAGAGTTCGCTAATGGGGCGGAGGAAGCTGGGCATACAGTCCTGGAATTCGACGCGGCCCGTTCCAAAATAGGCCCGTGCATGGGCTGCGGCTCGTGCGGTATGTCAGGGGACTGCGTTTTAAAAGACGATATGTCCGTTCTGCGCGGTCTTATTATGGAATGCGACCTTGCGGCGTTCGTTACCCCGGTTTATTATTTTGGAATGTCCGCCCAACTGAAAACGGCCGTGGACAGATTTTACGGCTTTAATACCCAGCTTTCGGGCAAAAGGCCGGACGCGGTCCTCATCGCGGCGGCATGGGACGATGGGGAAAAGACTTTCGCGCCGCTTAAAAGCCATTATCTTCGCCTGTGCGAATATCTAGGTTTTCGCAGCCGGGGGATGATTCTGGGCGGCGGATGCGGAACCCCGGCCATGACTGCCGGAAGCGAAAGCATGCAGAAGGCTTTTGCCCTGGGCCGTTCTCTTTAAAGTTGGGCGTGTTTTTGCCGCTGTAAGCGGGATTTTTTGAGCGGTGTATTAACTAGCCGTTTCCTGCCGGATCTGGCAGGGCGGATAGGAGGAGGCGTTTATTTTATGGCATATCTGGGAGAAAATATAAAAAAGCTTGGTTTCGGCCTTATGAGGCTGCCCAAAAAGGACGGCGCAATCGATATTGAACAGGTCAAGGCAATGACGGACAGGTTTCTTGCCGCCGGGTTTACCTATTTCGATACGGCATGGGCTTATCCGGGCAGCGAGGAAGCTATACGTAAAGCGCTTGTGGAGCGGTATCCGCGGGATAAATTCCTGCTTGCCACTAAAAACGCCGCCTGGATAGAATGCAAAACCAGACGGGACGCCATAGCCCAGTTCGAGCTGTCTCTTGAAAGAACGGGCGCTGGTTATTTCGATTTTTATCTGCTTCACAATCTTGGCTCCGGACGTACTAAATTTTTTGAAGATTTCGATATGTGGAGCTTTGTGCAGGAAAAAAAGGCCGAAGGCAAAATAAAGCATATCGGTTTTTCGCTCCACGGCACGCCGGAGGAGCTGGACGCTATTTTAAACGCCCATCCAGAGGCGGAATTTGTGCAGCTCCAGATCAATTACGCCGATTGGGAAAATCCGGCCGTTCAATCCAGGGCTTGTTACGAAACTGCGTTAAGGCACGGTAAACCGGTAATAATTATGGAGCCGGTAAAAGGCGGCATGCTGGCGTCCCCGCCCCAAACGGTAAGAGATACGCTTAAAGCTGCCGACCCGCTTTCTTCTGAAGCGTCCTGGGCCATACGCTTTGCCGCCGGTCTGCCGGGGGTTATAACGGTGCTTTCCGGCATGAGCGATATGGAGCAGATGGAGGATAATATTTCGAGTCTGGAAGGCTTTACCCGCCTTACGGACGGCCAGGCGGCCGTCATAGAAAAGGCGAGGGAGGCTCTTGCGAAGATTCCGCTTATCCCATGCACGGTTTGCAATTACTGCGCTAAAGTATGCCCGGAAAATATAGGTATTTCCGGCTCCTTTACGGCCATGAATTATTTTACTCTGTACGGCAATAAAGAAGCCGCGAAAAATCAGGAGAATTTTCTCGTGGACATGCACGGCAAACGCCGCGCCAGCGAGTGCATAAGATGCGGAAAATGCGAGATGGCGTGCCCTCAGGGAATACCCATAAGAGCGGAGCTTAAAAGAACGGCCGAAGCTCTGCCGTAAAATAAACCCGCAGGTTAATGAGAAGGGAAAAAGGGGAGGATTTATCCGCAAACCGTCCCCTGCCGCCAGCGTTTTTATATTTTTCTTTCGCTAACGTGAAAGAAATACTAAACGCGGCGGGCCTTTTTCCGGCGTTTATTCTTTAATATGGAATATCCGACCTGTGAACCTGACGTACCAGGCGGCGGACTGAACCTGTATAATATATGCGATGCTTATGACCAGGGCGACGTCCGCGCCTATGCTCCCAAGAGAATTCATAGCTATTGCCAGCGCTATGGAAAGGTTGCGCATTACCGTTCCGTAAACCAGCGCCACGGCGTCTTTAGGGGGCAGGAGGAGTTTGCCCGCAATAGTGCTTACGGTATAATTTAAAAAATATAAAACCAGAAGCGGGGCCAGGATATAGAGTATTTTATCGGGAGAGTCCAGCAGGGACTGGGCTTTAAGGCTTATCGCTATAAAAACGACGGATAAAACCCCCAGGGTGGAAATTGAGGAAAAACGCGGGGCGATACGCTCCTTAAATTCTTTTTCGTTCATTTTTTTCAGAAACAGCAGGCGTGTTATATACCCCATAAGCATGGGTACGAATACTATCATGATAATCTGCCTGCTTATCGCCGCCATATTGATTTCCACAACTGTATTCATAAACCATTTCAGATAAAACGGGGTGGCTATCGAGCCGAGCGTAAGCCCCACCACTGTCATTTTGACGGCGGCTTCCACGTTGCCTTTGGCAAATGCCGTCCATGAAATCGTCATGCCGCTGGTGGGAAGCAGGGACGCCAGAAATAGACCGAGAGCGATATAAGGCATATCCGCAAAGAAAATCCTGCCTATAAAAAGAGCCATGAAAGGCAATACGGCGAAATTCAGCGCCTGAGTAAGCAGTTGGGTTTTCTTATCCTTTATATCCAGCAGTTTTTTAAAATTAAGCGTTACCATCATGGGATAAATCATAATAAAGGTCGCCGGGATAATGAAAACGGATAGAAAAGAGCTGTCTGCGCTTATGCCGAAGAGAAAACCCGCCAGCATCATAACGGGTATTGCCGCAACCAGATTTTTATTGATTTTTATAAGCAGTGCCCACATTTCGTTTCCCCATGATTGCCTGTGTTATTTTTTTCGTATAAACGGTCTGCGGGACGAGCCGCCCGCTCGTATTGCCTGAACGCTCTCCAAACGGCGCGGCCTTATAAACCGCTTCGCCGCCGCGCGCCCTGATCCCGCCTCTATCGCGTACCGTTTATTTATTTGTAAAAACAGGATTCAATAATATATGAATTTAAAATTTAAAACAAGGCGAATCGAGTCTTATTTTAACCGGTAGTTTGCGGTAAAAGTGGGATTTTTATAAAAAGTCCTGCGGCGATTTAACGTCAGTTTCGCCTTCATATATCCCATATTGAAATCGCCGTGGCGGATATCAGTGTGTAATTGGATGTTGAACATGCTCCCCTTTTTTTATTGGTTCCAATCAATAGCCTAAAATATAGATTATATTGCTAAAAGCGTAAATATAAAGTCTAAGTTTATATTTACGCTTTGTCTGCCATAAGCCCGGATAATACTGCTGAACCTGCTGTTGTTTTTTTTTGCCCTTGTTTTTTGATGGTGGATTTTTAAAATTGCTTTTTTAGTGACGCGGTTTTCTAAATTTTCATGTATTGCGCGAGATTATCAAACGGATTAAAAAAATAAACCCCGCAAGGCGTTAAAAACTTCGCGGGGCTTTATGATTTTATTTAAAAGTGGCGGTACGTGGAATTGAACCACGGACACTGCGGATATGAGCCGCATGCTCTAACCATCTGAGCTATACCGCCGTAAAGGGAAAGTTGCGGGGGCCGGATTTGAACCGACGGCCTCCGGGTTATGAGCCCGACGAGCTACCAAGCTGCTCTACCCCGCGTCATAAAGGAAGGATTTTATAGCCTATATAAATTTATTAGTCAATATATTTTTTAAACTTTTTCGCAAAAATATTTTAAGGCTACGTTCGGAGCCTTTTGTCAGTCTTTCTTTTCGGCTGCCGGAGGATAGGCTTCGCTTTTTTTATACATTGTCGCCTGGGCTATGGCGATAAGCACGCCGTCGTTATCGCGGACTTTTACCTCGTAGGTGCCCAGACGGTGAGTGTTGCTTACTTCCACGGCTTCGGCGGTTATGGGGCCGCTTTTTCCCGCGGCGATGTACGATATGCTCGCGTTGGCTGTAAGGGCCAGCCTTCCGTATGTGCTTGCGGCGGCCGCCAGAGCCAGGTCCACAAGGGCGAATATGGCTCCGCCGTGGGCCACGTTGGCGCTGTTTCTGTGGTATTTTTCCAGAGCCATGGAGGTTTTCGCATAGCCCAGGCCTATTTCCTCTATTTTTATGTTCATCCATTTTGCAAATTCGTCGTGGTCCGCCACGTAATTTTTAATAATCTCAAGATCCATCTCACGCTCCGTTACTTATATAAATATCCTGCGGGTGTTTTCCGCTTCTTTTTAAGTTTAACCGCTGCGCCGATTTTTTCAAGGGATATTATAGAGACGGTTTGCCGGAAAAACTTGTTTTTTCAAAAATCCTATAATACAATCGTTTTCTATGAATCTGCATATTATAGCGTCCGGTAGCTCCGGTAACTGTTCGTGTATGGAGCACGGTGGCCGGTATATATTTGTGGACGCGGGCGCGCCCGTTTCCAGAGTGAGCGCGGTTCTCGGAGCGATGGAAGAAGGCGTTTCCGCCAGTCTGTTCGTTACCCACGAGCATACGGACCACATATCCGGTTTTTTCCCGCTGGTAAATAAATATTCGCCTTACGTTTACGCCTCGGAAAAAACGGCGGATATTCTTGTTGCCAAGGGTGCGGACCCGGATAAAATATTCATTCTCGACGCGGATTGCTCTTACGACCTGGGGGATTTTTCCGTTACGCCTTTCAGGCTGATGCACGACGCGGCGGAGCCTTTCGGCTACCGTTTCGATTTCGGCGGCAAGGTAGTGTCTTTCGCCACCGATTTGGGGGTCGTTTCCGATTATGTGCGCCGGGCGATAGAGGGCACGGAGATACTGCTGCTCGAATCCAACTACGAAGACGAGCTTTTAAAGAAAAGCTCCTATCCGGCCGTTCTGAAATCCCGCATATCTGGGAGCAGGGGGCATCTTTCCAACAGGGACGCTTTGCGGCTTGTCGGCGAAATGAGCGGCCGCGGCCTTAAACGCTGTTTTCTGGCTCACGTATCGGAAAACAGCAACGATTACGAATTGTTGGGCAGATACGCGAAAACATGCGAGGAGTGCTACAAGGTGGAGACGGAAGTTATACGCCAGCGCAGGTCCTTTCTCGTATCCGTGTGACTTTTAATAGATACCTGGAGGTAATTTAATGAGTGAACTCGGCTTAGGCAGAGCGTTTTCCACAAACTTTCTCGGTAATACTCCGGCCTGGTACAAGGCCACTATCCTGGCGTTTCTTATAGTCAACCCAATTTTGTTTTTTACCGCCGGTCCTTTCGTTACCGGCTGGGTACTCATAGCGGAGTTTATCTTTACCCTGGCTCTCGCCCTCAAGTGTTATCCGCTGCCGTCGGGCGGTCTGCTTGCCATAGAGGCGGTAATCATCGGCATGACTACGCCGGCAATGGTTTATAAGGAAGTGGAGGCCAACCTTCCCGTAATACTTCTTCTTATGTTTATGGTTGCGGGCATCTACTTTATGAAAGAGCTGCTGCTTTTTCTCTTTACCCGCCTTCTTGTGGGCACAAGGTCCAAAATTGCTCTTTCTTTTATGTTTTCCTTTCTGGGGGCGTTTCTTTCCGCCTTTTTGGACGCTCTCACCGTAACTGCGGTAATTATATCCGTGGCCTACGGGTTTTATGCCATATACCACCGCTACGCCTCTCAGGCCGGGGCGGACCATTCTCTTGCGGACGACTCCAAAATAGACGGCGCTTCCAAAAAAGACCTGGAGCAGTTCAGAGGGTTCTTAAGGAACCTTATGATGCACGGCGCGGTGGGCACGGCTTTAGGCGGCGCTATGACGCTTGTGGGCGAGCCTCAGAACCTTCTTATCGGCTCCATAATGAAGTGGGATTTTATGGACTTTTTCCATTTCTGCTCCGTTATTTCCATCCCTGTGCTGCTTGCCGGCTTCATTACCTGCGTGCTGCTTGAAATCACCCATTTTATGGGCTACGGCTATCAGCTTCCCGATTCGGTAAGGGCGGTTCTTTCGGAGGACGTTAAAAAAGCCTCTGCCGGGCTTACTCCCAAGGTTAGAGCCAGATACATAGTTCAGGGGGTAGTGGGGATCATACTTATCCTGGCCCTTGCCATGCACTGGGCGGAAGTGGGCCTTGTGGGCCTTATGGTTATAATACTGCTTTCTTCCTTCAACGGGGTCACGGAGGAGCACAGCTTCGGCCACGCCTTTACGGAAGCACTGCCCTTTACCGCCCTGCTTGTGGTATTTTTCGCCATAGTGGCCGTTATTCACGACCAGCACCTTTTTAAACCCGTAATAGACGTGGTTCTTAAAATGGAAGGCTCCAACCAGCTTGTTGCGTTTTTCGTCGCAAACGGGGTGCTTTCTGCCATCAGCGACAACGTGTTCGTTGCCACCGTATATATAACAGAAGCCCTTAAGGCTTTTGAAGTCGGCCTTGTGGATCAGGCCCAGTTTGAAAAGCTGGCCGTGGCCATAAATATGGGCACGAATATCCCGTCCGTAGCCACGCCTAACGGCCAGGCCGCGTTTCTGTTTCTACTGACTTCCGCTCTGGCGCCCCTTATAAGGCTTTCCTATCTGGAGATGATGAAGCTGGCCTTCCCCTATATGGTTATTATGACGGGAACGGGGCTTCTCGCCACGAAATTCCTGTTGTAAGGTATATATTTGGTAATATCGGGCGGCGGGCCTTCGGGCCCGCTTTTTCTTTTGAATATCCGCAGTCCGCACGGTTTTTGTATCCGTTAAGAGCTGCGCGGGCGTAAAACTCGGCCGTTATTATTTTTCTTCTCATTTGTCCCTTTTTGGGATAAATATATCTTTCGCATAACTTGCGGCGCTGTAATAAATACCGCGGCTATACCCTTACACGGATTGATGTAAAGTTATGGGAAATATTTATAATACGGCGGCTTTCCCGCGATGACGGATAATAAGGCCGAAGCCTCCTGCAAGGCACCGCTTAAAGGGCAAAGCCTTAAGTTTGCCTTGCAGCGCGGGCCTTATTATAAATATTTCTGACGGTTAAGGAACTTATATTATGATTATTTTCCATAACTGTCCGCGTTAAGAGATAGCCGCCGTAAATATTTTTCGGGAATATATATGTCAACGTTTTCATTCCGGCTGGAACACACGGACGGCCGCGCCAGGGCGGGGCGCATATCCACCCCTCACGGCGAAATAGAAACGCCGATATTTATGCCTGTGGGCACAGTAGGCTCCGTAAAGACTCTTTCCCCACTGGAGCTTACGGAATGCGGCGCGCAGATAATACTGGGCAACACTTATCATCTTTATTTAAGGCCGGGCACGGAAGTGCTGGAGCGTTTCGGCGGCCTTGCGGCGTTTTCTTCCTGGAAAAAGCCCACTCTTACCGATTCCGGCGGGTTTCAGGTTTTTTCTCTGGCCGGTCTTAATAAAATAACGGAGGAAGGCGTGAGCTTCCGCTCTCATCTGGACGGCTCGCCCCTTTTTCTTAACCCTGAAACTTCCATAAAGATACAGGAATCCATAGGCGCGGATATCATAATGTCTTTCGACGAGTGTATCCCCTTTCCGTCGTCCAGGGAATACGTGCTTAAATCCGTGGACAGGACGGCCCGCTGGGCGGAGCGGGGCAAGGCGGCCAAAACAAGGGGCGATCAGGCCCTTTTCGGCATAGTGCAGGGCGGCGTTTACGAGGATATGCGTATGCGTTCCGCCGGTCAGATAACTTCGATCGGCTTCGACGGCTATTCCATAGGCGGCCTTGCGGTGGGAGAGGAAATACCCAGAATGTACGAAATATGCGGCTATACTGCGGACCTTCTCCCGCGGGATAAACCCAGGTATCTTATGGGCGTCGGCACGCCGGAGGACCTGTTGAACTGCATAGGCCTTGGTGTGGATATGTTCGACTGCGTTATGCCCACACGCAACGCCCGCAACGGCACCCTTTTCACTTCCCGGGGCAGGTTGCATATAAAGCGTCTCGACAACGCGTTAAGCGACGAGCCTGTGGACCCGGAGTGCGGCTGCTACACGTGCCGCAATTTTTCCAGAGGCTATCTGCGCCATCTTTATAAGGCAGGGGAGCTTCTGGCCCTGCGGCTCAACAGCCTGCATAACGCGGCGTTTTATCTTTCTCTTGTAAAAAACGCAAGAAATGCTATAAGAAAAGGGGTTTTTTCCGGCTTTAAGTCGGAGGCCCTTGAAAAAATGAAAATCGGAGGTCTCAAATAATGTTTTTTGACAGTGCGGCGTATGCCCAAACAGCGTCCGGCGGCGCGGCCGGTATGGCCGGAGGGCTTGGAGCGTTCCTTCCGCTGATACTTATATTCGTGGTGTTCTATTTCCTGCTCATACGCCCCCAGCAGAAGCGCCAGAAGCAGCACATGGCTATGATAGACAGCCTTAAAGCCGGAGACGTTATCCTTACCAACGGAGGCATTTACGGCACCATAACCAGCGTTATCGACACGCAGACCTTTCTTGTGGAAATCGCAAGCGGCATAAAGGTAAAGCTGACCAAGGGCGGCATAGCGGCCAAAGTGGACCCTACCCAGTCTTTAGAGGCCCAGCAGGAGAAAAAATAACAGATGAACCTTAAACTTCGCTGGATAATAACTATCGTAGTGATTGGCTGGTCGCTGTACGCCATGTATCCCCTGTCCCAGAAGATAAAGCTGGGGCTCGACCTTCAGGGCGGGATGCACGTTGTCCTCGGAGTTGACACCGAAAAAGCCGTCGAAGCCAAAGTAGACGGCCTTGTCGGTCAAATCCGCAAAGAGCTTTCGTCAAAAGATTTTAATATCACTTACGTTCAGAAGGATTCTACCGACAGAATCCGCGTGGGGCTCTCCGATTCCGGCGAAAGATCCGCGGTAGTGAAGGCCATAAAAGAAGGCTACCCTTATCTTGAAGACATCGGCACCGGCTCCGACGCCGGAGCGATAGTTCTGGGCCTGGATAATTCCGAGGTTCAGCGTATAAAATCCTACGCCGTGGACCAATCCATAGAGGTCGTAAGGAACAGGATAGACCAGTTCGGCGTGTCCGAGCCTCTCATACAGAAGCAGGGCGCGAACCAGATACTCGTTCAGCTTCCCGGGATAACCGACCCGGAAAGAGCCATAAACCTTATCGGCCAGACGGCGCAGCTTAAATTTTACCTTGTGGACGAAAAAGTCAACCCGGAGGCGGCGGTAAACGGCAGCCTTCCCTATGACGACGTTCTCATGTATCAGAAAATAACGGAGAAAGGCACGGGCAAGGTTTTATCCACCGTTCCATACGTCCTTAAAAGGGACGCCGTGCTTACGGGCGACTACCTTACCGACGCGGAAGTGCGCATATCCCCCCAGTATAACGAGCCTTACGTCTGGATAAGGTTCGACCCGGCTGGAGCCCGCCTTTTTGAGGAAATCACCGGAGCTAACGTGGGCACGCGCCTTGCAATAGTTCTAGACGACAACGTTTATTCCGCGCCAAACCTCCGCGAGAAGATCGCAGGAGGCGAAGCCCAGATAACCGGCCAGTTTACGCTGGAAGCTGCCAGAGACCTGGCGATAGTTTTAAGAGCGGGCAGCCTTCCCGCGCCCGTGTCCATTCAGGAAAACAGGACGGTAGGGCCTTCCCTCGGTCTCGACTCCATAAAAAGCGGCGTTCACGCAAGCCTTATCGGCATAATAGCCATAATGCTGTTCATGGGTATTTACTACCGTTTAAGCGGATGGGTGGCAAATATCGCCCTCGCCCTTAACCTTGTGCTGCTTCTGGGCGTGCTGGCCCAGTTCGGAGCAACGCTTACGCTTCCCGGCATTGCGGGCGTAGTGCTTACCCTGGGTATGGCGGTGGACGCCAACGTGCTTATATTCGAGAGGATAAGGGAGGAGCTGCGTCAGGGGAGGACCGTTCTTAACGCCATAGATATAGGCTATTCCAAAGCCCTTACGACGATCATAGACTCCAACGTTACCTCCCTTATCGCCGCGGTGGTTCTTTTCCAGTTCGGCAGCGGCCCCGTTAAGGGCTTTGCCGTTACGCTGACCATAGGCCTTATCGCCTCCATGTTCACGGCCATATTCGTGACGAGGACGATATTTATGTCGTTCCTTTCCGGGCGCAGCGTTAAAAAGTTAAGTATATAAAAGAGGCCGGCCATAATGTTTGAGATTATAAAACAAGGAACAAAAATAGATTTTCTGGGCTGGGCCAAAGTATATTTTCTCGTCTCCGCCCTTCTGGTCGCGGCGAGCCTGGTTCTTATTTTCGGGAAAGGCTTTAATTACGGCGTAGATTTTTCCGGCGGCACCGTCGTTCAGGTAAGCTTCGAGAAGGTGCCCGATATAGAGCGTATGCGCTCGGTGCTTAACGAAGCCGTGCCAGGCAAGGTAAGCATACAGAATTTCGGAGGGGAGAACGATTTTATAGTAAAGGCCGAGCAGACCTCCGACGACCTTCAGGGAGTCGCGGACACTATCCAGAACACCCTTATGGAAAATTTTAAGGACGCCGGAAATGTCAGTATAGAAAGGGTGGAGCAGGTTGGCCCGCAGGTAGGCAAGGACCTTAAGCGCCAGGCTCTCATGGCCGTCGTCTACGCGGTTATAGGCATCCTTATTTATATCGCCGTAAGGTTCCAGTTCATATACGGGCTTGGGGCCATAGTGGCCCTTATCCACGATATACTGATAACTCTGGCGGTAATAATCGTCGCCGGAGTCAGTTTCGACCTTACGGTGCTTGCTTCCGTCCTTACCGTCGTGGGTTATTCCCTTAACGATAAGATAGTGGTGTTCGACCGTATCAGGGAAAACGTGCGGGCTTATCCGGACAGGCCTCTTATCCAGATAATGAACCAGAGTATAAACGAGACCCTGTCCCGCACCATACTGACCTCCACCTCCACCATGTTCGCAGTGGTGAGCCTTTTTATTTTCGGAGGCGAGGTTATAAACGGATTCGCCCTTACCATGATGGTGGGTATAGTCGTGGGCACTTATTCGTCTATCGGCATAGCCAGCGCTTCCGTATATTTTATGAAAAAGCTTATAGCCGGATACAAAGCCCGTTCCAGAGCTTAAAACGGCTTTAGGAATTGCGAGAATTTTTCGGGGCGGCCTTAAAAGGGCCGCCTTTGTTTTTGGTCGCCTTTTTCAGGCCTTTTCCGCTTGCTTTCCAGGTTCATCTTATCTATTGATTATTTAGTAAATAAGTAATAGTATTCCATGATAATACTGGATAAATGCCGCCGCAGGCAGGAAAGGCAGCCTGTTCGGGCCGTTTTCCCTTTTGCGGGAGGCAGATTCCTTATAATGTTTTGACAGCCCTCCGGGCTTATTTTTCGGGGAATTATGAGACAAAGCCGTTTTTTTATACAGACTCTCAGGGAAGTGCCAGCCGAGGCTGAAGTTTCAAGCCATAAGCTTATGCTCAGGGCCGGCATGATAAAGAGAGTCGCAGCCGGCATATATAACTATCAGCCTCTTGGCCTGCGGGTCATACGCAAGGTAGAAAATATCGTCAGAAAATGTATGAACGAAGCCGGAGCCGTGGAGCTGCTTTTATCCATGGTGCAGCCCGCGGAGCTGTGGCAGGCTTCCGGCCGCTGGACTCACTACGGCAAAGAGCTTTTAAGGTTTAAAGACCGGGGCGGCAGGGAATTCTGCCTTGGCCCTACCCACGAAGAAGTTATAACCGACCTTGTAAGCGGCACGGTCAATTCGTATAAGCAGCTTCCGCTTAACCTTTATCAGATACAGACCAAATTCCGGGACGAGGTTCGCCCCCGTTTCGGCCTTATGCGCGGCCGCGAATTTATAATGAAAGACGCCTACTCTTTCGACATAGACGAAGAAGGGGCGGAAAAAAGCTATAAAAAAATGTACGACGCCTATTGCCGGGTGTTCGAATCCTGCGGCCTTCGCTATAAGGTGGTGGACGCGGACAGCGGCTCCATAGGCGGTTCCTTTTCCCACGAGTTTATGGTTCTTGCAGACACCGGGGAGGACGCCGTAATATCCTGCTCCTCCTGCTCCTATTCCGCCAATGTGGAAAAAGCCGTCGTTGCAGATACCTGTAAAGACGAAGGCGAGGCGCCTCTCAAATCGGAGGAGGTGGCAACGCCCGGCCTGCATACTGCGGCGGAGGTTGCGGAATTTCTGGGCGTGGATCTGAAAAAAGTGCCCAAGACTATGATAGTCAAGGTGGAAGGCGTTAAGGAAAACGGTAAATCAGCGGATAAGCTGGTGGCGGTCATTGTGCGGGGCGACCACGAAGTAAACCTTGCCAAGGTTAAAAACCTGCTGGGCGGAGCCGGGGCGGATTTTGCGGAACCCGGGGAAGTGATAAAAGCCGTGGGATGCCCCGTAGGCTCTTTGGGGCCCGTTGGCATGAAGCTGCCCGTTTATATGGACAACGCTCTAAAACACGCAAAAAACCTTGTGGTGGGCGCGAACAGGGACGGCTATCATATTAAAAACGTCAATGCCGGAGCGGATTACGAAGCGCCCGTTTACGCCGACCTGCGCAACGCCGTTCCCGGGGATATATGCCCGGAATGCGGCGGCGTTTACGAGCTTACCAGAGGTATCGAGGTAGGCCATATTTTTAAACTTGGCACTAAATATTCCGCCTCGATGGACGCTAAGGTTCTGGATAAAAACGGCCGCGCCGTGCCTTTCGTCATGGGCAGCTACGGCATAGGCATAGGCCGCACGGCGGCTTCCGCCATAGAGCAGAACAACGACGAAAAGGGGATAATCTGGCCTAAAGCCATAGCGCCCTTTGAGGTAGTCGTAATACCCATGAACACAAACGAGGACGACGTTGTTAATGCGGCCGATTCCATATACGGAGAGCTTCTTGCAAAAGGGGCGGACGTTATAATAGACGACAGAAACGAAAGGGCCGGGGTCAAGATGATAGATTCCGAGCTTATAGGCTATCCTCTGCGCGTAAGCGTAGGCAGGAAGGGCCTTGCCGAGGGCAAAGTCGATATATCGGTCCGCGGGACCGGCGAGACTGTGTCCGTTCCGGCCGAAAAGGCGGCGGAAGAAGTTATGAGGATCCTGGCGGGCCTTAATTAAGGGCCGCCGGTTATTTTTCGGGAGAATTACAGCTATGGCGAAAAAATACACTGTAATGATTTTTGACCCTACTAAATGCGGAAAGTCCAGAACCCTGTCCGTTACCGCCAGGCCCTTATGGATAATTTCTGCGGCTTTCGTGATATTATTGTGCGTTTCCGCCGTATCCTGCTGGCTGGCCTATAAATTTTTCAACGAAAAGCAGGCGCTTGCCGCCCAGGCTAGCGACAACACGGAGCTTAAAGAGCGCGTTACGGCTTATTCGGAGCGGTTTGAGGAAATAAACAAAAAAATGGCCGCTCTCGACGAGCTGGAATTTAAAGTACGGGATCTTGTTGCCCTGCAAAGCGGAGACAGGGTGGTAAAGCAGGTTGCAGTAGGCGGCAAGGAAGTTGATATCCTTAAAGATTACTTTGCCATTTCCGACAGACGCGAAAAAGAGTTTTTCGACAATCTCAACGAGACCCTGCTCGTTATGAGCACGGAGCTGGAAAAGCGGGAAATGAGCCTTTCCGAGCTTGTGGATTTTCTTGAGGAGCAGCGTCTGATAATGCTTTCCACGCCCACTATATGGCCCGTCCGCGGGTGGGTCTCCAGCCCTTTCGGTTTTCGGTCGTCGCCTTTTTCCGGCAGGCGAGTGTTTCACGAGGGCCTTGATATCGCCGCCAGATACGGCCTGGACGTTCACGCCACGGCTAAGGGGATAGTGGTTTTCGCCGGGGAAAGAGCCGGTTACGGCAATATCGTAACCATCGACCACGGCTACGGATATATGACCCGCTACGGCCATAACAGCAGCCTTACCGTAAGCGTGGGGGATAAGGTAAATAAGGGCGACGTTATAGCCAAGGTGGGCAGCACGGGCCGCAGCACCGGGCCTCATTGCCATTATGAGGTTCTTGTAAACGGCATCCCCGTGAACCCGACCAAATTTATTATAGACGAAAACAGCTTATAACGCCCTGCGTTAGGCTTTACCCGAAACGGCGGCGTCCCCTGTTTTTATCCCGGGACGCCATTCTTTTTTTTCCGTAACGAGGGGCAAAAAGCGCGCCATAAAGAGGTATACAGATATGCTTACAGCCGTTATTCTTGCCGCGGGCAAAGGAACCCGTATGCGTTCGGACGACCCTAAAGTGCTTTTCGAGGCTGCCGGACGCCCCGTTATAGATTATGTGCTGGACGCGGCCAGAGGCTGCGGCGCGGATAAAATAATAGTAGTCGTCGGAAACGGAGCGGACGCGGTCATGAACCATGCGGAAGCCGCCGATGTGGTTTTCTGCACGCAAAGCTCCCAGCGCGGCACTGCGGACGCGGTGAAAGCGGCCCTGCCCGCCATTCCCGACGAAGGCAGGGTGCTTATCCTGTGCGGCGATATGCCTCTTATAAGCTCCGCTACCCTGTCGGATTTTATAACGAAATCGGACAGCCGAGTAAATTTTATAAGCGTAAAAACCGATAACCCTTCCGGCTACGGCCGCGTCGTGCGCACTCCGGCAGGCGGCGTTCTTAAAATAGTGGAGGAAAAGGACGCCAACTGCAACGAGAAAAAAATCGGGGAAGTGAACGCCGGCGTTTATATATGCTCGTCGGAGGAGCTTAAGGAGCGTATCGGCAAGATCGATGATAATAACGCTCAAAACGAATTTTACCTTACGGACATAGTTTCAGGCGGCGCTTCGGCTTACTGCGCGGAGGACGAAAGGGAATTTATGGGCGTAAACGACAGGGCGCAGCTTGCCGCCGTTTCAAAAATCCTGTGGCGCAGGCGTGCCGATGCTTTTATGAAGGAGGGCGTCTCCCTTCTCGACCCGGACGCCTTTTACTGCGACGCGGACGTAAAAATCGGCCGGGACACCGTAATATACCCCAACGTATTCATAGAGAAGGAAAGCTGCATAGGCGGCCGCTGCCGGATATTTCCGGGAGTGAGGATAACCGCCTCCGTAATAGAGGACGGCTGCGTTATAAAGGATAACACCTTTATAGAAGGCTCCACCGTCGGGGAGTCCTCCTCCGTGGGGCCTATGGCCCATCTGCGGCCCGGCTCCGTCCTTACGGGCGGCAATAAAATAGGCAATTTCGTGGAAACGAAAAAAACCGTTATGGGCTACGGCTCCAAGGCAAGCCACCTTACCTATCTGGGCGACGCGGAACTGGGGCGGGACGTAAATGTCGGCTGCGGGACCATTACCTGCAATTACGACGGTTTCAGCAAGCACCGCACCGTGGTGGGGGACGGCGTTTTCATAGGCAGCGACGTTCAGCTTGTGGCTCCGGTAAACGTGGGGAGGGGCGCTCTTATCGCCGCCGGAACCACCGTTACGAAGGACGTTCCGGAAGACGCTCTGGCTATTTCCAGAACGTCTCAGGAAAATAAAGAAGGCATGGGCAAAGCTATTACAGAGCGAAATAAAGCCGGAAGAAGTTGAGCATACTTGAATACATAAGGCAAAAATCCGGAAAGCTTTTCGCCGGATACGAGGAGCTTGCGATAATCGGCGTGGCCGTGGCCATAGGCTGCGCCACGGGTCTTGGCAACATCGTGTTCCGCTCCCTTATTTCTTTTTTTCAGAAACTGTTTTTGGGCATAGAGTCCGAAATAGTCCTTTACGGCCTGCAAGAAACTCCCGAATGGAAGATAGTTTTAGTCCCCGCTTTAGGCGGCCTTATGGTAGGGCTTATAACTTATTACATAAAAGCCGCCCGCGTTCACGGCGTGCCGGAAGTGATAAAGGCCGCCTCTCTGCGGCAGCCCATAGCCTTTTCAAAAGGGGCGGTAAAAACGGTTACTTCGGCCATTACATTGGGCACCGGCGGCTCTGCCGGCAGGGAAGGGCCGATAGTGCTGATAGGGGCTACCATAGGTTCTTCAATAGGGCGTTTTTTCGGGTTTTCCTCCGCAAGGACCGGCACGGCCATAGCCTGCGGCGCGGCCGGCGGGCTTGCCGCCACGTTTAACGCTCCCATGGCGGGGGCGATGTTCGCGGCGGAGATACTTTTGGGCGAATTCGGCATAAAAACCTTCAGCCCGGTTATAATCTCCGCCGTTACCGCCACGGTGGTAAGCAGGGCATGGTACGGCAACGACGTTACCTTCGCCGCGCCTCCCTATAATCTTACGAGCTTCTGGGAGCTTCCCCTTTACGCTCTTTTAGGCGTTATAGTGGCGGTAACGGCCGTTATATTCATCCGCTTTTATTATATGGTAAGCGGCGCTTTCAAACGGCTTGAGGCTCCGATGTGGATAAAACCCGCCATAGGCGGCCTGCTTATGGGGGTGATAGCCGTTTTTTGCCGCAATATAATGGGAGTGGGCTACGGAACTATAAACGAGATCCTTACCGGCCAGATAACCGGTATTATTCTTCTGCTTTTTGTTTTCCTTAAAATAACCGCCACGTCTCTAACGCTTGGCTCCGGCGGCTCCGGCGGCCAGTTTGTGCCTAGCCTTTTTATAGGGGCTTCCGTCGGCGGGTTTTTCGGCTGGGCCGTTTACGCCGTATTTCCCGGTATGAGCGGCTTTACCGGGGCTTTTGCGATAGTGGGGATGGGGGCCATGCTTGCCGCCGTTATAAGGGCCCCCATAACAGCCATATTTATGATATTTGAAATAACCCAGAGTTATCAGATAGTTCTGCCTATAATGATATGCGCGATCATTGCCAACGTAATAGCCCACCGCATAGAGAAGGACAGCATATTCACCTGGTCTCTGTCCAGGGAAGGCTTCAGGCTGGGCCACGGTATAGAGCAGAATATTCTGAATTCCATCAGGGTCAAGGACGTTATGCTCACGGATATTATCGTTTTCGGCGAGGATACTCCTTTTTCCGACATAAAGGCGTCCATAGAGCGGAAGCCCCACGCCTATTTTCCCGTTGTGGATAAAAACGGGTATCTTACGGGCGTTATCTCCCTTAACGATTTGAAGAACGTTATTTTCCGCGATAAATCGTCGGAAGAAATCAAGGCGGGGGATATAGGCATAAGAAAAAATATAATAACCGTCACGCCTGATGAGACCCTTGCCGAGGCGATGCAGGATTTCGGCATAAAGGAAGTCGGCGACCTGCCGGTCGTGGAGCGTTCCCCCGGAGGCATGAGGCTTCTTGGCCTGCTGCGGCGCAGCGATATAATAATAGCTTATAATAAAAAAATGGTGGATTATTCGCCCCATAAACAGGATTGATAAGAGGTTTTGCTTTTGGATACGGATTATTACAGAAAGGAATTGAACGACGAACAATTTGAAGCGGTTACTACTACGGACGGCCCCGTTCTTGTGCTGGCCGGTGCCGGCACCGGGAAGACCCGGGTGATAACCTACCGTATCGCCTATATGATAAAGGAGCTGAACGTGGCTCCCGGCAATATTCTGGCGGTTACCTTTACCAACAAGGCCGCGGGCGAAATGAAGCAAAGGCTCAGAAACCTGGTGGGCAATCTTGCAGGCGCCGTATGGATGGGCACATTCCACTCAATATGCCTTACCATACTCCGCAGGGATGGCTATAAAATAGGCCTGCCCGCCTCTTTCGGCATAGTGGACCAGGAGGATAGGCTTGCTATAATCCGACAGGCTATGAAAGATATTGGCCTGGACGTTAAAAAATACCCGCCCAAGCAGTACCTGCACGCCATAAGCGCTTTTAAGAATACGGACGAATACGTCTCCAACGGCCTTCCCGCCGAAAGCCTCGTAAAGCTTAGGGAGGTTTACAGGGCCTATCAGGAAAATATCGTGGGCCAGAAAATGATAGATTTCGACGATATGCTGGGGCTTACCGTGCGCCTGCTCGTCGCCGATAAAACGGCCCTCAGCGAATACCGGGAGCTTTTCAGGTATATTCTGGTGGACGAATATCAGGATACGAACGCGGTTCAGTTCCGCCTGCTTTATCTTCTTGCCGGGGAGCGGGGCAATCTGTGCGTGGTGGGGGACGACGACCAGTCCATTTACGGATGGCGCGGAGCGGAGGTGCGCAATATCCTTGAGTTCGACCGGGTGTTTGAAAACGTAAAGGAAATAAAGCTGGTAGGCAATTACAGAAGCGGCGGCGATATTCTTGAAAAAGCCAACAACCTTATAGAGAACAACCGCTACCGCAGGGGGAAAACCCTTAAAGCCTGCAACGACAAAACGGCCCGGGTGGAAACGGTAAGGTTTGACGACGAGCGCTCCGAGGCGGAATTTGTGGCCGATTTCGTGTCCCGGGCCGAATCGGAGGGCAGGGATCTTTCCGGCATAGCCGTTCTTTACAGAACCAACGCCCAGTCCCGCAATTTTGAGGTGGCTTTAAATAAGCGCCGCCTGGCTTATAAGGTAATAGGCGGCATAGGGTTTTACCAGCGCAGGGAGATAAAGGATATTTTAAGCTATCTGCGTTTTTATGACAACAGATACGACGCCGTTTCTTTCCGCAGGAGCTTAAAGAATCCCGGAAGGGGCATAGGGGACGCGTCCATAGATAAAATTGCCGCCTACGCTTCGGCAAATAATGCGGATTTGCTCCGGGCGGCGGGAGAAGCCGGCGGCACGTCACGCACGGCCGCGTCTCTGAAAAATTATATAAGCGTGATAGAGGGCCTTGACGGGGCTTCAAGCATAAAGGATAAAATCGATTACGTTGTGGAGAAAACCGATTATCTGGAATATCTTAAACAGTTTGAGGAGCCGGACGAGGCTTCGCGCCGCATAGACAACATCCGGGAGCTTTATTCCGCCGCCGCCGCTTTTCAGGAGCTGGAGCCGGAGGCAACTCTTGCGGACTTTCTCGCAAACACTGCCCTTGTGACCTCCGGGGACGAATCCGCATCGGGAGCCGTCAGGCTGATGACCATGCACGCGGCCAAGGGGCTGGAGTTTAAAACCGTATTCCTTACGGGCTTGGAGGAGGGGCTTTTTCCTTTAGGCTCCGCGGAGGGAGACGCCAATCTGGAGGAGGAAAGGCGGCTTTGCTACGTAGGCATAACGAGGGCTATGGAGGAGCTTTATATTACAAGGGTTTCCAGCCGTCTTCAGTACGGAAGGCGCCAGCTTACCATGCCTTCCAGGTTTCTGCGCGAGCTTGGGGCTAAGGCCGCATTCAGGTTCGGAGAAAAAAAGCCGGACACCTTTTCCAACGCCGGCGGCTCTTATGCGGATTATACCAGAAAAACTCCCTCCGCCGCTTCCGCCGGGGGAAAAGACGGGGTAAGATTCCCCGTTTCCTCCAAGGTATGCCATTCCGTTTTCGGAGACGGCGTGGTTATCGGCTCCGAAGGCCGGGGAGCCGCGGAAAAGGCCACTGTGCAGTTTAAAAAATCCGGAATAAAAAAAATATTGGCGGGATTTCTCAATCCGAGGTAAAATATCGAAACGGGCAGGCTTAAACGGGCCTGCTCCGGCGGGCCTTTTAAGGGAGGCTCCGGGGAGGAAGGCATGATTAAAAAGATAAACCATGTTGGTGTTGCCGTAAAATCCATCGACGCGGCGGTTAAATTCTACGAGGCGCTTGGCCTTAAAGTCGACCATGTGGAGGAAGTGCCCAGCCAGAAAGTAAAAACGGCTTTTATAAGCGTGGGCGGCACTAATATAGAGCTTCTCGAAGCCACTTCCGCAGACAGCCCCATAGCCAGGTATCTGGAAAAAAACAGGGAAGGCATACACCATATATGCTACGAGACGGACGACGTGGCTTCGGAGCTTGACAGGCTTAAAAAAGCGGAAATACCTCTTATTAATGAAACTCCCGTTCCGGGAGCCCACGATATGCTGGTCGCTTTCGTCCATCCAAAAGGGGCGGGCGGGGTCCTTACCGAGCTTGCCCAGTATAAAAAGGGCTAAAAGATTCCCCCGGCGGGGGAAGGCTCCGGCTGAAGCTCCCGTTCCGGTTATCCGCCGCGGCGTTATGAATCTTAATTGCGATATTTTTGTTATTCGTAAAACTAAATAAAAAGCGCCCGCCTTTAATAAAGGCGGACGCCGGTTTTTGATTTTAGTCGGGTTTCTT
>CANTXF010000002.1 GCA_947853665.1 uncultured Deferribacterales bacterium
TGGGCTTACGTGGAGCTTGGCTGGGGCGGCTACTGGGCATGGGACCCGGTGGAAAACGCATCCCTCCTGCCCTGGTTTACGGCTACGGCCTTTCTGCACTCCGCCTATATATACGAACGGAAAAACAGGCTAAAAGGCTGGACTTTCGCCCTTATACTGATAACTTTCGAGCTTACCATACTGGGCACCTTCATTACCCGGAGCGGCGTTATAGAATCGGTGCACAGCTTCGGCAAAAACGTTATAGGCTCCTTTTTCCTGTGGTTTATACTGATAACTTCGATAATATATATCATAGCCATGTATAAAAACCGCAAGGTGCTGGAAGACAAGGAAGAATTCCACTATCTTTCGAGAGAGGGCGTTTTTTTCATAGCAAACTGGATATTCGTGGGCATTACGTTCGTTACGATTTTCGGCACGCTTCTGCCCTGGATATCGGAGCTTATCTCCAACCAGAAAACTACGGTGGGCATAACTTATTTCAATAAGGTTACGATACCCTTCTTTATGGCCATACTGGTAGCAAGCGGCATAGCGCCGATGATACCTTTCGGCAGCCAGACGCCGGGCAGGTTCTTTAAAAAACTGATTCCTTCCGCCATATTTATGGCCGCAGCCGTGGCGGCGATGTGGATCACCGGCCATTCAAAAGCCGTGCCCCTGCTGCTTACGGCCTTCGCCGCTTTCTCTTTCTTTACGACTTTCATAAAATCCGCCTCCATGATAAAGGACGGCGGTATAAAAACCCTCGCCTCCGCCAACAGGTTCTTCGCAGCCATGCTGGTGCATCTGGGCGTGGTCGTAATGGCTTTCGGCATAACAATGTCCTCCTTCTACAACAAAAAGGTGGACGAAATAGTCCCGCAGGACAGCGTTATGGGCCTTGACCACTATGTTTTCGAGGTAGGCAAGATACACACGGAAAAAGGGGCCAACTACATAGCCCACTACGTGCCCATAAAAATCTATGAAAACGATAAATACGTATCCACCACCTATCCGGAAATGAGGGAATATTCTGGCCGCGACGAAAACATATTCGCGGAGGTAGCATATTATTCCATGTTCAAAGGCGATCTGTACTTTATCCTTTCCGGCTTCGACCTGGAGTCGAACCAGGTAAGGGTGCAGGCCATATTCCAGCCTTTTATAGTATGGATATGGGCCGGATGCATAATGATGGCCGCAGGCGGCATATACGGAGCTTTCAATTTCCGCAGGAAAAAGGAAAGCAAATAAAAGAGATACTTTTTACGTAACCTTCCTCCTCAAAAAGGTTATACAGGCAAGAAACCGGCCCGCTTAAAACGGGCCGGTTTTCGTTTTATTAAAGCTGCTCCTGTTTTAGAATAATAACCTGCGGCTGCCGCCTTACACTGTCCGCAGCAAAATTACGGAAATTGCAGCGAAACGGCCTGCATCGGCAAGGAAGCTCTTGCCCTCCCTATCCAGAAGTCTCTTATAAGTACAGTTATAGTCCTGCTTTTCAAACCGGTTAACTTATCTCTTGACTTTTATCGGGGGGGGTAAACTGACTTATCATAATCATTAACGGACACATAGCCCCCGGAATAGCAGCTTTTATTTTCTTGATCGGCTCTGCGGCGTGGATTATCCGCGCATTACATTTGATTAAAAAATGAACAAAAGGAAATAAAACAGAAGATTCCGGCGGCAGCTTTTTACAGAACGCCCGCATAAAACTTGCGCTTCCGGTAAGTACAGGTATAAAATATCAGAGCGGTTATCCGCTAATACGGACAATCGCCGTAAATATACAGCGCTTACTTTTACAGGAACGGCTATGAATACCATACTTAACAAACAAAGGCGTTTTTTCGGCGCCGGTTATACAAAAAGCCTCGAATTCAGAAAAGAACAGCTTGAAAAGCTCCGCTCCGCCATAGAAAAAAACGAAGACAACCTTGCAAGGGCCCTTAACTCCGACCTGGGCAAATCGCCCTTTGAAAGCTATATGACGGAAACAGGCGTAGTAAAGGACGAAATAAATCACATACTCTCCAATCTAAAAAAATGGGCGGCTCCGGAGAGGGTGCCTTCATCCCCGGCCCTTTTCCCTTCCAAAGCAAAAATATATAAGGAACCATTAGGCGTATCCCTTATAATATCCCCGTGGAATTATCCAGTGCAGCTTACCCTGTCGCCTCTGGCTGCGTCGATAGCGGCGGGATGCTGCACCGTGCTGAAACCGTCGGAATTTTCCCCGGCCTGCTCCAAAGCCATAAAAGAAATGCTGCGCCAGGTTTTCGACGAGGAATACGTATCGGTAGTAACAGGCGGTGCGGAAACGAGCGCCGCCCTTCTTGAGGAAAAGTTCGACGCGATATTTTTCACCGGAGGCTCCCGGGTAGGAAAAATAGTAATGACCGCCGCAGCGAAAAACCTTACCCCCGTAATTCTGGAGCTGGGAGGCAAAAGCCCGTGCATAGCGGATAAAACGGCGGATATAAAAACGTCCGCAAAAAGGATAGCCTGGGGAAAATTCCTTAACTCCGGCCAAACCTGCGTGGCTCCCGATTATCTGCTTGTCCAAAACGAAATAAAGGACGAGCTTACGGAGGAAATCAAAGCCTGCGTCAAAGCCTTTTACGGAGACAGCCCGCTGGAAAACGAAGAATATCCGAAAATAATAACCCTGGCCCATCTCGAAAGGCTGGCCGCGCTTTTAAAAAGCGGGGACATAGTATCCGGCGGAAAATACGACGCGGAAAAGCTGAAAATGGAGCCTACGATCCTGGATAACGTGAGCCTGGACAGCAAAATAATGGAAGAAGAAATTTTCGGCCCCATACTCCCCGTTATCGGTTTCGGGGATATGGAAGAAGCCGCGGCGATAGTAAACGAAAGGCCAAGACCGTTGGCCCTTTACCTTTTTAGCCGTTCCCGCGAAGCAAAAAATTTCATGCTGGAAAAAACCTCCTTCGGCGGAGGGTGTATAAACGACACGGTGGTGCATCTTCTTCCGCCGGAGCTGCCCTTCGGCGGCGTAGGGGCGAGCGGTTTCGGCAAATATCACGGGAAAGCGGGCTTCGACGCCTTTTCCAACCGTAAAAGCATTCTGGAGCGCCCTTTTACTGCGGATGTACCGTTAAGATACCCCCCTTACCACGGCAAAATGAGATATTTAAAAATATTCGAGCGGGTAAAAAGGCTGTTCGGCCAGGCGAGGTTTTTCTAATTTTCCTGTTCCATTTGCCGCCGATTTTGTGTAGAATCGGCGTTTAAAAAGGTAGGAAAATCATGGATAAAAAAGAAACGCAGCACATAGCGAAACTTGCCAGGCTCCGTTTTGACGACGACGAGCTTACGAACCTTTCGGAGCAGATGACGGGCATCCTTAAATGGGTGGATATGCTCCAATCGGCCGACACTTCCGCCGTTGCGGACATATCGGGCGAGGAAAAGCCTTTGGGAACAAGAAAGGACGAAGTAAAAACCGCCGGCCTTTCCCGGGAGCTGATTAAAAACGCTCCGGAGCCGTACGAGCATTTTTTTACGGTTCCAAGGATGGTGGAATAAGCTATGAACCAGCTTACTGAACTTACCATCGCGGAACTTTCGGACGGTTTCGGCAAAAAAAAGTTTTCCCCGTCGGAAGTAACTAAGGCCTATATCGAAAACATGGCCGCCCACAGGGAATATAACGCATATATTACGGAAACTCCCGAAGAAGCCCTGTCTGCCGCGGCAGAAGCAGACTCCCGGGCGGCCGGAGGCCGCAGGCTCGGAAAGCTTGACGGCGTGCCTCTCGGCATAAAAGACCTTTTCTGCACGAAAAATATACGCACGACGGCGGCTTCGCACATACTTGAAAATTTCATTCCGCCATACGAATCCACCGTAACGAAAAAGCTTCTTGACGCTGGAGCCGTATTTCTGGGCAAAACAAACCTGGACGAATTCGCCATGGGAGGGGCCAATATAACAAGCTATTTCGGCCACACCGTAAACCCGAACAGGCGAAAAACGGACAACGCGGAAGTAATTACCGGAGGCTCTTCCGGAGGCTCCGCCGCCGCCGTGGCCGGAAAGCTGTGCGCCGGGGCGACAGGCACCGATACGGGCGGCTCCATACGCCAGCCCTCATCCTACTGCGGCATAGTGGGAATGAAGCCAACTTACGGCCGCTGCTCCCGTTTCGGCATAATAGCCTACGCCTCCTCTCTCGACCAGGCCGGGCCAATGACGCGCACAGTGGAGGACGCGGCCATAATGCTCGGGTATATGGCCGGTTTCGACGAAAAGGACTCCACCTCCGCCGATACAGCCGTGCCGGATTTTACAGCGGCGCTTAATAAAGGCGTAAAGGGCATGACTATCGGCCTGCCCAAAGAGCTTATGGAAGAAGAGCTTAACGGCGAAATATCCCTCGCATGGAAAGAAGGCCGGGAAATACTCGAAAAAGCCGGGGCTAAATTTACCGAAATAAGCCTGCCTAATATGAAATACGCCCTTGCCACATATTATATAATAGCTCCCGCGGAGGCCTCGTCCAATCTGGCCAGGTACGACGGAGTTAGGTTCGGCCTGCGCGTAGACGGAAAAACCCTCGACGAAATGTACGAGCTTACCCGCTCCGCAGGTTTCGGAGACGAGGTAAAACGCCGTATAATGATAGGCACCTACGTTCTTTCGGCCGGGTATTACGACGCTTACTACCTTAAAGCCCTGGAAGTTCAGAAGCTTATCCGCCGAGATTATACGGAAGCCTTTAAAACCGTGGACGCCATACTTACGCCCACGGCTCCCACCACGGCCTTTACCGTAGAGGAAAGCAAGGCTTTCGACCCTGTTACGATGTACCTTCAGGACGCGTTTACCGTCCCGGTAAACCTGGCCGGGCTGCCGGGCATTTCCGTGCCGGTAAAGACGGCTTCCGACGGCCTGCCCATAGGGCTGCACCTTGTGGGAAGGCATTTCGACGAGGAAACGCTTTTCAGCGCCGCGTCCGTATTGGAGCGCAGATAATGAAATACGTAATAAAAGGAAACAAACACGAATGGGAAGTGGTAATCGGCCTTGAAGTACACTGCCAGGTTATCTCGAACGCCAAGCTTTTTTCTGACGCCTCCGCGGCGTCTGGAGGAACGCCTAACGACACGGTGTCGTTTATAGACGCCGGCTTCCCCGGAATGCTGCCGGTAGTAAACGAATTCTGCGTGGAGCAGGCGGTAAAAACGGGCCTGGGCCTGAACGCGGAAATAAACAGGAAGTCCGTTTTCGCCAGAAAAAACTATTTTTACGCGGATCTTCCGCAGGGTTATCAGATAAGCCAGTACGACAAACCCATAGTAGGAAACGGCTATCTGGATATAGAGCTTGAGGACGGCTCCGCCAAGCGCATAGGTATAGAAAGGCTCCACCTTGAACAGGACGCCGGCAAATCCGTGCACGATCTGCTTCCCGGGAAATCCTGCATAGACCTGAACCGCTCCGGCGTGGCGCTTATGGAAATAGTCTCCAAGCCGGAAATGAGCTCTCCGTATGAAGCGGGAGCTTATATGACTAAAATGCGCTCCATAGTAAGGTGGCTGGGCACCTGCGACGGCAATATGGACGAAGGCTCCATGCGCTGCGACGCCAACGTGTCCGTGCGCCCGGTGGGAAGCAGCGAGCTGCGCACCCGCTGCGAAGTAAAAAACGTAAACTCCATAAGATACCTTATGCAGGCCATAGAATACGAAGCCAGAAGGCACGTGGACGTTTATGAAAACGGCGGCTCCATCGAGCAGGAAACGAGGCTGTTCAACCCGGCCGCAAAAGAGACCCGCACAATGAGAGGCAAGGAAAACGCAAACGATTACAGATACTTTCCCGACCCGGACCTGTCCTTTCCCCTTACTGTGACGGAGGAGCTGATAGAAAGAATCAAAAGCGAAATGCCGGAGCTGCCTGACGAAAGGGCGGCAAGATTCATAAAGGAATACGGCCTGCCCAAAGACGACGCCGCGCGCCTTGTCTCCGAAATGGCGTCGGCAGATTATTTTGAAAAAGCCGCGCAGGTAAAAGGAGCCGACGCAAGAAAAACGGCCAACCTTATGCTTGTGGAGCTTGCCGCCATGCTGACGGACAGGAAAATAAGCATAGAAAACGTAGAAATAAAGCCGGAATGGCTGGGCAGGCTCACGGCCCTGGTGGAGGACGGCACCATAGGGTTAAGAACCGCCAAAGACCTTATAATAATGATGGAAGACACCCGCAGGGACCCGGACTCCCTTATAGAGGAAAAAGGGCTCAGGCAGGTATCGGACACGGCGGCGATAGAAAAAATAATAGACGGCATAATAGAAGCGAACCCGTCTGAAGCGGAAGGCTACCGGGCAGGCAAAGAAAAGCTCATGGGCTTTTTCGTGGGCCAGGTTATGAAAGCTACGGGCGGAAAAGCTAATCCGGGAATAATAAATAAGCTGCTGAAAGAAAAGCTGTCGAAATAGCTTGATCATTTAAGGCGGTTTTATCCCTTTTTAAGGGGATCGGTAAAAGCCTGCGGCTGACCTTTCGGCGTCATAATCTTATAAGCCGGCGTCAAAGGACGGCGGCCATATTTAGAAGCTGTTTAATAAAACGGGCGGCATAAAAAATTATGCCGCCTGTTTTTGTCTCACGCATCAACAGGAGGGATGATGACGTTTATTTAGACAAAGAAGGCATCGTTTGGTTCATAGAGCCGGTTCTGTATCCTTCAAGATCGAGAGTTATATAAGTAAACCCGGCGTCTTTAACTATTTTTATCACCTTTTCCCTGACGGAGCCGTCGGAAACGCACTTTTCAAAATCTTTTTCCCCGGTTTCTATGCGGGCTATACCGCAATGATAGCGCACTCTGGCGGATATAAGGCCCAAATCGTGTATGCCCTGCTCGCATCTGGCGACCATCTCCACAAGCTCGGGAGTAATTTCCGCCCCGTAAGGAAAACGGGAAAAATAACAGGCGAAGGACGGCTTATCCCACTGGGGCAGCCCCGCCTCTTTCAGAAGCTCCCTTATACGCGCCTTACCAAGGCCCGCTTCAAGCAGGGGGCTTTTTACGCCAAGCTCCCGCAAGGCAACGGAGCCGGGCCTGCAGTCTCTCATATCGTCCACGTTGCTGCCGTCCATCAAGGCTTCAAGCCCCTCTTCCGCGGCTATGTCCGCTATGCGGGAAAAAATATATTTTTTGCATATATAGCAGCGGTTTTCAGGGTTAAACCTGAGCTCCTCCATATCGAGAGGTTCAAATTCGATAACCCTGTGGGAAGCTCCTAAAAGCTTTGCGGTATCGACGGCGAGCTTAAGCTCCGACTCAGGATAAAACCTGGAATGGAAAGTAATCGCCTCGGCCCTTACCCCGGCCTTTATAGCGGCGTGGAGAAGCAGCGCGGAGTCGCACCCTCCTGAAAAACCTATGGCGGCGCTTTTATATTTTTTAAGTATTTCGATTAGCTTTTCCATAACCCCTCCCCCCCCGGCACTATTTATCAAAAAAACCATAAAAACGCAATATCCCCGTTAAACTTTGAACTTATATAAAGGTATCGTGGACTTAGGCGGCCGAATATAGTATAAAGATTTCTGCAACAGGAGGAAAGGATGTTTATAGACGGGCTTATAGAAAGCGTTGCGGAAAAGGACAATCCCAGCGTAGTCGGGCTGGACCCTAAGATAGAATACGTGCCGCAGTTCATCAGGACGGAATTTTTCACGAAAAACGGCTTTACCATGGAAGCCGCGGCGGAAGCCATATTCGCTTACAATAAGCTCATAATAGACGCGGTGGCGGACATCGTGCCCGCCGTAAAGCCCCAGTCGGCCTATTACGAAATGTACGGCGTCCACGGTATGGAAGCGTTCCGCAAAACCGCGGACTACGCAAAGCTCAAAGGCCTCGTCGTAATAGCGGACTGCAAAAGAAACGACATCGGCAGCACGGCGGCCTGCTACTCCCGGGCGTATCTCGGCGAAACGGAAATCGGCCCGGAAAGGCGCAGAGCCTTCAACGCGGACGCGCTGACCGTTACGCCTTATCTGGGTTCGGACGGCATAGAGCCTTTCGTAAAGGACTGCGACGCTTACGGCAAAGGGTTATTCGTGCTGGTTAAAACGTCAAACGAATCCTCCGGCCAGTTTCAGGACCTTGTTACGCAAAGCGGCAGAAAGGTTTACGAGGAAGTGGCCCGGTATGTAAACGACCTTTCCGCGGCGAACCGGGGCAAGCACGGCTACGGAAACATAGGCGCCGTGGTTGGGGCCACTTATCCGGAAGAAGCCCGCTCCCTCAGAAAAATTATGAAAAACGCTTATTTTCTCGTACCCGGATACGGCTATCAGGGAGGCACGGGAGAAAGCATAAAAAGCTGCTTCGACGAAAAAGGCCTGGGAGCGTTAATAGCCGCGTCCCGCAGCATAATACTGGCTTATAAAAGCGACAGATATAAAGGGCGCTATCCCGAGGAAGAATTTTACAAAGCCTCGAGAGACGCGGCCATAGATATGCGCGACGATATAAAAAACGCGCTTAAAAGCATTTAACGGAGAAACCCATGCCCGATAAAAAAGAATTCATACGGTTTATGATAGGAGCCGGAGTGCTGCGCTTCGGGGATTTCATTACAAAAAGCGGAAGGAACACGCCCTATTTCATCAACACGGGCAATTATTCCTGCGGTTCCGAGCTTTCCGCTCTTGGCGGAGCCTATGCGGAAATGATAACCGAAACCACAGGCTCCGAATATGACGCCATATTCGGCCCGGCCTACAAGGGCATTCCCCTGGCCGCCGCCATATCAGTGGCCCTGGCGGAAAAATACGGCTGCGACAAACGCTTTTTCTTTAACAGGAAAGAAACAAAAGACCACGGCGAGGGAGGATGCCTTATAGGATACTCCCCGTCGGAAGGGGACAGGGTAATAATAGCGGAGGACGTTATCACGGCGGGAACGGCCTTAAGGGAATCCATGGCTCTGCTTAAAGATTACCGTCTTGAAATAAAGGATATGTTCATATCAGTGGACCGCTGCGAAAAAGGCTATAACGGCAAAACGGCAGTGGAGGAAGCGAGGGAGGAATTCGGCATAAGCGTTCATTCCATCGTTACGATAAAGGATATTATAGAATTTATCGAAAACGAAGACTCGCCTTATAAAAAATACAAGGCTAAAATGCTCGAATACATGGAAAAATACTGTATTGAGCCGGATTCGCGGCCGGGAGCCTTTTAACGTGGCGGAGGCTGTCCGTTACGCGTTTTTTAAGAAAATGCGCTCCGGACTTCTCCTCCTAAAATTTCTTTTTATCCACGTCGGCAAGTATATCTTCAGAGATAGCCTTTACCGCTCCTGATATATCGTTTGTGCGTTCCGCTATGGCCACGCTGTTTTTATTTACCGCTTCCAGGTTGGACAAGGCTTCGTGTATATACTCTATGCCTTCCGTCTCATTTTTAACGGACACGTTTATATCGTTGATGCCCTGAACGAGAACGGCTACGTTTTTTTCTATATCTTCCAGGGATTTATCCGTCCTTTCAGCCAATTTTCTGACTTCGTCCGCAACTACCGCAAACCCCCTTCCCTGCTCTCCGGCCCTTGCCGCTTCTATAGACGCGTTTAACGCGAGGAGATTAGTCTGCTCCGCTATATCCCTGATCATTCCGACTATATTTTTAATATCGGCCGCCTGTAAGGCAACATCTCCGGCTTTACCGGAAACGCCGTTCATGGTTCCGGAAATAGCGCTTACCGCTTTAGACGACCTTTCAATGGAATCCGCCTGAGACTGCGTCCCGGCAGCAAGCTGCGCCATGGATTCCTGCAGCTCGTCGGTTTTTTCGGACAGGCGCCGGACGTAATCCAGCGAAGAAGAGAGCATTTTTCTTATTTCGCCGCCCAGCATATTGGCGGCCGCCTCTATCCGGCCTCCCGCATCCGTAACTTCCGCCGAAAAATCGAGATTTATGTAAGCGTCAAACACCCTGTTAAGCTCGTTAAGATCGGTTCCGACGGAGCTTGAAATAAATCTGATCAGTTCGTTAATAGAATCTTTCATGGAGTTTAGCTGAGGATTGCCGCTGCCTAAAGATATTTGCCTGTCAAAATAACCTTTTTTTGCGTGTTCTATCACATCCAGGGTCTCTTTTAACAGCTTTGCGTCCCGCTCCATATCAAAGGTCGTTTTCTCAACGTCGCTGTTTATAGCCCTCGCCATATCGCCTATTTCATCGTTTCCAGAAACGGATATAGGTTCCGGAATTTTTTCGGTCTCGCGGTTTATAAAGCGGAAAAAACTGTTAAGCCCCGCGTGTATTACCGGAAGCCCCCTTAAATAAAACTTAACCAGAGAAGCGATAGTTATCATGCTGGCGATCATAAACACCACCGCCAGGGCTATCTGCTGGAGAAGAAGCCTGTCAAACTGCGGCTCATAGTCAGAAACGGCGTTTGTAGAGCAGGCGAGCCAGCCGTAATCGCCGGAGCGCATGCACATCGCTATACGGTCATCGCCGTTAAAATCGTATTTTATCATCCGGCTGTATTCGTCCGTCCGGCCGCCCAACGCGTTAACGAAGCCGTCGATAACGGGCTGGTACGCCGTATCCTTATTCATTATAAGCTCCCGGTCCTGAGAGGCTACAACGTAATCTTCCTTATCCAGCAGAAGGATATTGCTTGTCTCCGACGATTTCAGGGACGCTATCACTTTCTGAATATCGTCGAGAAAAATATTTGCCCCTATCACACCTGCGATTTTACCGTCCACAACTACCGGAGCGTATGCTGTGATGATAAGCTTTTTGGTGGTAATATCCTCATAAGGCCTGGAAAACCCAGCGTCCCCCCCCCGCATGCTCGCCTCTTTATACCACTGCCTGGTGCGCGAATCGAAACCATCGTCGGCAGCGTTCAGCCTGTACGGCCTGTTGCCTGAAATCGTATCGGTTTTTATAAGCCGCCCGTCGTCCCCATAACCGATAAAAAGAGCGTCCACGGAAGAACCCATAAAAGAAAAGCGTATAAGCTCCTCCATCCGCTCGTCGCTGAAAACGGCCTTAGAATCAGCAGCGGCGGCGGCAATCCGGCGAACCTCATCCAGACGCACCCCGAAATAGCTGTCTATGTAGGCCAGTACGGACTGTACAGTTTCCCGCTTGCCGTAAGTAATGGAGTCCAGTATGGCGTATTTAGAGCTGGTATAATTCAGGAAAGTAAAAAAGGTATATCCGAAAATAAGCAAAACGAATAATACGGCGGCTATTTTCTTTACTACCGTGGTTTTTAAAAATAAAGACCTGTTAAACACTTATACCTCCCTTTTCAAAACGTATCTAAAACGGCCCCGATATAAGCCCGGTTCCCGGATATGCCGAAACGAGCGGAATACAATTATACGGAGAGAGGTTAAAGACGGTCCGGAAAACACCGGTTTAAACGCAGCATAAACGTCTTTTCCCCTGTCCTGACGTTATTCCGCAAGCCTTTCGGACAGCCGGTTTATAAACGGTTTTAAATATCGGCCTACCGCGCCGCGCCGGCAGCGTTAAAAACGGCGGCGGCCAAAGGAAAATATCTTAAATTGTAAAAACAGATATTATTTATTTATTTTTAAATTTTATTTACAAATATATAAAAAAACAATAAAAAAGTTAATCGCGCGCATACAAATTATCAGGCGGCTGTCCCCAAGGCGGATAGTTATAAAAAATTTTTATGACGGAACAGGTTGCAGCGGCTGTAATGACACTTCCGCAAAACGTCCGTCAATACGCCGCTTTCATGCCGCGCCATCTCTTTCCGCGGAGGAAGGTTTCTGGCTGCTGCCAGGCGCATAGCACATACGTTCTATTTTCTTTGACATACAAACAAGCTTCTGTTATCTTAAAAGGCCGGGGCACGGGGCGATAACCGGTTTTCAGGCAGCCCGTGAAAAGCTCCCGAAGCGGATATTGCAGAAAGCCGCGGCGTACGAAGCGAAATCACATCAACACCAGACGGACGGTCTATGATAAAGGAAACGGCGGAAATATTATTCGGCAGGTGGGATTTTTTTCTGCCCCTTATATACGAGCATCTGGAAATATCGGCCGCCGCCATAATAATCGCCACGGCTGCGGGCCTTTTTCTGGGCGTGCTGATAAGCCAGTATAAAATCTTAAGCCCTTACGTGCTCGGAGCCACGAACATAATATACACGATACCTTCCATAGCCCTTTTCGGCTTCCTCATACCTTTTACCGGAGTGGGCAACCTTACGGCCGTTGCGGCCCTTACCCTTTACGCGCTCCTGCCTATGATAAGAAACACCTATACCGGCATAGCCAATATACCGCCCGCCGTAACGGAAGCCGCCGAAGGCATGGGGTCCGGAAAAATACAGCTTCTTTTCAGAATAAAGCTGCCTCTGGCCATGCCGGTAATAATATCGGGCCTGCGCAATATGGCGGTTATGACGGTGGCTCTTGCGGGCATAGCCTCTTTTATCGGGGCGGGCGGCCTGGGCGTAGCCATATACAGGGGCATAACGACAAACAACGCGGCTATGACTCTGGCGGGAAGCGTCCTGATAGCCCTTATGGCCTTTACGGCGGATTTGCTGCTCGGGGCGGCTGAAAAAGCCATAAAGAAGAAAAAATACCTCCCCCTCAAAATAGCCTCCGCAGCGGCCGTATTTTTATTCGCCGCGCTGTTCTTTACGGCGGGGGACAGGGACGGCGTAATAAAAATAGCATCCAAGCCGATGACGGAGCAGTTTATAATAAGCGAAATGCTTAAAATGCTTATAGAAGAAAACACCGGCCTTAAAGCCGAAATAACTAAAGGCATAGGAGGGGGCACGGGAAACATACACCCGGCCATGCTTAAAGGCGAATTCGACATGTATCCCGAATATACGGGAACGGCATGGAAATTCGTGCTTAAACATTCCGACAACCCGCCGGACGAGATGATGATAAAAACCATAAAAGAAGAATACGAGGACAAATTCGGCTTCCGGTGGGTGTCTCTGTACGGCTTTAACAACCGCTTCGGCCTAGGCGTGCGAAAAGAGCTGGCGGAAAAATACGGCCTGAAAACCTATTCGGACCTGGCTCCCTACTCTCCCGGGCTTGTTTTCGGAGCAGAGTACGATTTTTTTGAAAGGGACGACGGCTACTCCGCCCTTTCCTCATATTACGGATATAACTTTAAAAGCACGGCGGATATGGATATCGGCCTGAAATATTCCGCGGTAAATTCCGGCAAGGTAGACGTAATAAACCTTTTTACTACGGACGCCATGATACCCGTGTCCGATATACGCATCCTTGAGGACGACAGAAATTTTTTTGAAAATTACCATATAGGCACCGTCGTAAGAAAAGACACTCTGGAAAAGCATCCGGAGCTTTTAAAGGCTCTGGAGCTTATGGACGGCCTTATAAGCGATGAAGAAATGGCCGCCATGAATTACGCCGTGGAAGCGGAAAAGAAAAGCGACAGGGAAACGGCCGCCGAATTTCTCATATCCAAGGGCCTGCTGAAGGAGGCGCCGTGAGCGAAGCCATAGTAAAGTTTGAAAACGTGTCAAAATCCTACGGGAACAGGCTTATAGTAAAAAACCTGCGCTTTTCCATAAAAAAGGGAGAGTTCGTAACGGTAATGGGCCGGTCCGGCTCCGGAAAGACAACCGTGCTTAAAATGATAAACGGTCTTATAAAAGCCGATTCCGGCGGCATATACGTATACGGGCAGGATATATCGAAATGCGCCCTCGTGCCTTTAAGGCGCAGGATAGGGTACGCCGTTCAGGAAACGGCCCTTTTCCCCCACATGGACGCTTACCGAAACATCGCCTATGTGCCCCATATCAGCGGCTGGAAAGAGAGGGACGTTAAAGCCAGGGTGGAAGAGCTTGCGGACCTTATGAACCTTCCCGCCTCCGTGCTGAAAAGATACCCGGACGAGCTGAGCGGCGGGGAAAAACAGCGGGTTGGCATAGCGAGGGCTCTGGCCGCCAGGCCTGATATGATGCTTATGGACGAGCCTTTCGGAGCCCTGGACGGGGAAACAAGAAACGCCGTGCAGGACGAGCTTTTAAAAATATGGCGCAGATACGGAACCACGATATTTTTTATAACTCACGACGAAAACGAGGCTTTGAAGCTGGGAAGCAGAATAATGGAAATGGATAAAGGCGCGTTAAAGGAGAGGACGGAGCGGCATGACGGATAAAAACAAAGAAAACCATACGTTTAACGAGAACGAAGCTTATATAAAACCTCCGGCAAAGCTGCCATTCTATATAAAAATCTTTTCGTGGGCGGCTAAGAAAAAACTGGGTAAGGACCTTTTGCTGCCCAAGCTTCTCGCATGGTATCCGAAAGCGGCGGCAAGCTCCGGCCTAATGGAAGCCCTCGCAGCCGGCGGGAATAAAACGGTAAGCAAAAGGATGCTGAAATTAATAAGAATACAGGCGTCCCTCTCCGTATCGTGCCCTTTCTGCGTTGATATGAACGCCCTGGAATACGAAAAGGCAGGCATAACCGGAGAAGAAGCCGAAGCGGTTATAAACGGCCTGGCGGACGCATGCGAAAGCCTTTCGGAAAAAGAAAAAACCGCCCTGGAATACGTCCGGCGGATTTCAGCGACGCCGGTTGATATGTCGGGCGGGTTCCCGGAAAAAATAAACGCGTACTTCACGGAAAAAGAAACGGTTATCATCGCTTCCACGGCGGCCCAGGTAAATTACTGGTCGAGGCTTATAAGGGCCCTTGGCGTACCCGCCGCCGGGTTTACCGAATACTGCCGCATTAAAACGGGATAAAACGGGCCTCCACCACGCTTAACCCAGCAGCGAGGCGGCCCTGCGCATATCGCTTATTACGGAAACGGAAAACGGGCAGCGGCTTTCGCAGTTTCCGCATTCTATACAGTCCGACCCTTTGGCTTCCAGCTCCCCGTATTTCCTGACGGCCTCCTCCGGAATGTTTTTCTCATCAAGCAGGGCCATATCAAGATATTTATGAACGGCGGCTATATCTATACCGGCAGGACACGGCCTGCAATGGTTGCAGTAAACGCAGCTTCCCTTAAACCCTCCCGGGCGGTTTTCCTTAAAAGAGCTTACCGCGGCGCTGTAATCGCGCTCCGCGTCAGAAACACGGAGATATTTTACGGCCTCCTCCACTTCCCCGGCGGAAGCGCACCCTACGAGAACGCTGGCCACCGCCGGGCGCGTCAGAGCGTAATGAACGCACTGAGGCACCGTCATGGCTCTGGCAAAAGGCGTATGGTCCTGAGAAAGGAGCTTGCCAGCCCCCAGGGACTTCATGACCGTTATGCCCACGCCCCTGCTTTCGCACAGGCGGTAAAGCTCCGCCCTTTTCATATCCATCCTTCCGGGAAGGGCGGAGGAGTTTATGCCGTCTATCATCCTGCCGATGTCGTCCCTGTTATCGGGCATCATATCAAAAGCCGGGTTTATGCTGAACATGAGCATATCCACCACGCCGTCCTCAACAAGCCTTTTAGCCATGTCGGGATTATGGGTGCTGGCCCCTACGGCCCGTATCGCGCCGCTTTTTTTCAAACCGGCGGCGTAGGCAGCTATGCCGTTATCGTAAACGGCGTTTACCGCCTCCTGCGTGTCCAGATAAAAAAGCAGGCCGAAATCTATATAATCGGTTTTAAGAAAACGAAGCAGATCCTCGAAATACCTTTTGCATACGGCCAGATCCCGGCTTATGTCGTACTGCTCGTTCAAATCCACGGAGCCTATGGCTCCCTGTATCATGATCTTATCCCTGCGGCCTTTAAGAGCCGCGCCTATATTCTCGCGCACCTCCCTGCCCGGCATAAAAACGTCCATAATGTTAATTCCGCTGTCAATAGCGGCGCCTATCACTTCGTCGGCGGCTTCCCGCGGGCGGTTGTCCAGATGCTCTCCCCCCAGACCTATCACGCTTGCTTCCATTCCCGTTTTTCCTACCGGACGCTTTATCATCATAACAGCTTCTCCATTATAATTAAGACGAAGGGCCGTTCGGCGACGGCCCCGCAACGCCGGATTATAAACCCCGGCCTTCTCTAATTCAACAATTTTTAAACGGGCTAAAAAATCACACTTCAACAAGCTCGTATTTGTCGCCGCCCATGCCCATTATTTTCATATATTCAAGCTGGCGCAGACCGCCGCGGCTTTCTATTCGCTCTATCATATCTTTTTTGCCTTTGCTTTCCGGCAGAGCGTATATCATATCCACGCAGGCCTTATCCACCGCCAGAATATCCGTGGAGGCAAGTATCCCCAAATCCGGGATATTAGGCCTTGCGGCCGCCTTGCCTACGCAGTCGCAGTCTACCGACATATTGCGCATAACGTTTATATAGGCGATCCTCGGCCCGAAAAAATCTATCACGGCCTTGCCGCCCTCCACCATATTTTCCATAAAGCGTTCGCCTGTAAATCCCCACTGGTTTCCGCCTTCCGGCGTATGGAGCTGTTTTTTGCCGGTTTTGCCGGACGCGCAGCCTATCGCTATATTTTTAAGAGAACCGCCGAAGCCTCCCATGGTATGGCCTTTAAAATGAGTAAGCACAAGCATGGAATCGTAATTTACGATATTTTTGCCCATAGCGACTTCCTTAAACCATTTGCCGCCAGCCACTGGAAGGTTTACATCCCCGTCCTCGTCCATAATATCCACGGGGCAGAACGTCCAGCCGTTTACCTTTAAAGTTTCCCTGTGGCCTTTCGTGGTAAAACGCGGGCTTTCGTAATATACGTTGCACTCCACTACGGCGGGCTTTGGAACGGAGGGCATAAGGGCCGCGACCCATTCCCTGGGGATTATATTAGGGCCTCCCGGCTCGCCGGTATGTACCTTTACGGCGGTTTTGCCTTTAATGCCGCCGCTTACGAGACCGTACATCTTTTTAAGGCCTTCCGCGCTCAAATCCTTCGTAAAATATACTTTTGGCCTTTCCTCTTGAGCGCAGGCGCTTTCAAGCATCGCCTGAGAGCCTAGGGCGGCAGCGCCTATTACGGAAGCTCCCTTTTTCAGCACGTTTCTTCTGGTAATTAACGCCATGATAAGTCACCTCGCATTTTATCAGGGATTACTGGGAGTCTCCCTGTTTATCCGCACGGTAAAACCTAGAGCGCCCTCCAAGTCAAGAACTTTTTTACCGGGGCGGAAGCAGAAAACGCAGACATATCAAAACAAAATTACTTTAACTCAAAAAGTATGGGAATAATAATAGACGTATCGGAAGCCGGTTTCGGAAAAGGGGCGGATTTCCTTACGGCTTCGGCAGCCTGCCTGTCTAGCATGGGATAGCCGCAGGAGCTGTATATTTTAATATCGCTGGCATAGCCGTTACTGTCCACGCGGAATGAAATCTCAACCCTGCCTGTCCAGCCGTTTTTTCTCGCAATCACGGGGTATTTAAGGTTTCTGCGCACGGCGTCGAGTATATTGTTAAAATTTATCTCCGTATATGAAAGCCCGTTTTCCTCCGGCGCGGTCCGGGCGGCAGCTGCGCCGGAAGCCCTTTCAGACTCGGCGGAAAAAGAGCCGCCTTCTTCCGCCGGAGAAAGGAGCTGTCCATCCGCCTCTGCCTTTGCACTGGTTTCTGCCGCCGTTTTCTCCGCCCGCTGTTTTCTTACTGCGGACTTTTTATTAACGGCCCCCTCGGGCGGTATTTTTTTCGGCTTTTCAGGTTTTTCCGTCGGTAAGATATTTTTCGCCGGCGGCTTCTCCTTTATTTCGGAAGGTGCGGCCTTTAGGGCATCGCCGGATTTTTTATCCGGGGAAGGGACAAAGGAAACCTGAACGATTTTATGCCCCTTGCCGGCCGGTTTTACAAAAACGGCCCCGGAAATTAAAAAAAACGATATATGTATAATAAAAGAGCCTATAAGGAAGCGCGCCATATTTTTTGCCGGTAAGGGCGGAAAACCTTATTTTCCGCCGATATGCTGCAAAGGCTGCCGTCTCATCCGGTGCGGAAGCGTCAATTCCGCGGCTTTGACGATATCCTCCTCTTCCACCCTGTTTCTGTTGTTGTAAGCGGCCAGGGTCTTGGCGGCCTTAAGCATTATTATATCCGCTCTGTGCCCGTCGACCTCCGATTCCACGCATAAAACGGCTATACGCATCATAACGGCCCTGTCTGCCTCGACCGTGCCAAGCCTTTCCGACGCGGCGGTTATCTTACCGGCAAGCTCCAGGGAAGCCTTTTTCCATTTACCGGCAAATCCTGCCGGGTCGTTTTCAAAGGCCAGACGCCTTTCAATAACCTCCACCCGCTTATCCGGATCCGCCAGCCCGTTTACCGTAACGCACAGGCCGAAACGGTCCAGCAGCTGGGGCCTGAGCTCACCCTCCTCCGGATTCATCGTCCCGATAAGGGTAAATTTCGCCGGGTGGGAAAAGGACACGCCCTCGCGTTCCACGCTGTTTACGCCCATTGCGGCAGAATCGAGAAGAACGTCCACTATATGGTCGTCGAGCAGGTTTACTTCGTCCACATACAGAATACCCCGGTTTGCTCCGGCCAGAAGCCCGCGTTCAAAGCGCCTTACGCCGCCTTTCAAAGCGTGCTCAAGATTAAGGGAGCCTACCACCCTGTCTTCCGTGGCTCCAATAGGCAGCTCTACCACGGGAACGCGCTTCATTTCGGTTTCGGCTTCTCCGCGGCGCCTTTTCTCCGCACATTCGACGCGCTCGCACATTGAGCACAGGGAATCGGGATCGGACGGAGAAAGATTATAGGGACAATTTAAAACCGTCTCTATCTCGGGAAGTATATCGGCAAGGGCTCTTGCCGCCGTGGATTTGGCCGTGCCTTTTTCTCCCCTTATGAGCACGCCGGAAAGCCCCGGATTTATTACGTTCAGTATCATGGCTGTCTTAAGCTCTTCCTGGCCTACTATGGCCGCGAATGGATATATGGCCCGTTTATTCATTTATGCTCCTTTTTATCGCCGACAGAAGTGTGTCGGCTTTAAGATCGTTTATGGCGAGAGAAACCGTCCTTAAGCTGGAGGCAAGAGTTTCGGCCAGCGAAAATTCAACAAGGCCTTTCCTTTCAGTATCCACGACTATAAAACGCACTCTTGAGTCCCTCGCCCATTGAGCGGCTATCTCTCTCGATTCTTCCCGCGGATTTGCGCCCTCCATTAATGGCACGTTCGCCTTGCCGTCCGTAAGAAGTATAACTATCGGACGGCCCAGAGGGTCCTTTTTCAAATAGCCTTCCACAAGGCGGCGGCCTTCGTATAATCCGGCGGATAACGGCGTTTTTCCGCCCGAAGGAAGCTGCCGGAGCTTTTTTTCCGCCAGCTCGACGGATGAAGTGGGATGCAGGACGACCCGGCTTCCTCCGCCTCTAAAGGATATCATGGCCACTTTATCCCTTTTCTGGTAAGCGTCCAGAAGAAGGGAAACTACCGCGCCTTTAGCCGCCGCCATTCTGCCCCTTGCTCCCATAGAACCGGAAGCGTCCACGATAAACAGTATAAAATTACCGGAGCGTTTTTCCCTCTCCTTTTCCCTTATATCCTGAGGCTCTATGGCCCACGCCATTCCCTCGGGAGGCGTGCGGTATTTCTGATAAGGCGCGGCGGCCCTCAATGTGGCCTCTATTGCCAGATCGTTTTTCCCGCCCGTGTTAAGGGCCCTTACGCAGCGGCCGCGCCTGATATCCGTTTTTGTTTTGGAACGCCTGCCGCCTCCGGAGCGCCTTTTTCTATCCTTTTCGGAAAATATGGGACGCACGCTGAAAGGCTCAGATATTCCAAATACGGTTTCGCCGCCTTCAGAGGGCCTTTCGGTACTGGCGCCGCTATTGCCGCCAGCGCTTTCGTCTGTCCGTTCGGAAGATCCTTTTTCATGCTCTTTGCCCGTTTTTCCCTCACCGCCGGATTCGCCGCTTTCCCCGCCTTTGCTTTCCGGCTCGCTCCGGTAAGGCGGCGCGTCGTTTCTGCGGTGCAGAAGCGCAAACTCCGATACCCTGTCTATATCTCCTTCCGATACCTCGTAAGCCCCTCTCCAGGCGGCGAAGGACATGGCCGCCTCCGCCATCACAATATCCGCCCGGTGGCCTGCGGCGTTGGCTTCCAGGACTTTCGCGGCAATCCGGCTCTTGGCCTCCCCGCCTATTTTTACGCTTTTAAGTATCCGCCTGGCTTCGTGTATACGTTTTTTTAAGCTCTCATCTTCCTTTTCAAAACTCCTGCAAAAAGCCTCCGTATCCCTATCGAACAGCTCTCGGTTTTCCATTAAGAGCACCCGCTCCATAACGGAAGGAGACGACTCCACATAAACCGCCAGCCCGAACTTATCAAGAAGCTGGGGCCTCAGCTCGCCTTCTTCCGGATTCATGGAGCCTACCGGAACAAAGGACGCGGGATAAAAGGCGTTTAGCCCCTCTCTCTGGAGGTTTACCCGGCCGGCGGAAGCGGTGTGCAGCATAATATCAACTATATGGTCGCTCAGCAGATTTATCTCGTCCACATAAAGAAAACCGCCGTGAGCCTCGGAAGCCACGCCTTTCATAACCGTTATCACGCCGTTTTTGACGGCGCCGCTTACGTCTATTCCGCCGGAAAATCTGTCTTCTGTAATATTCAGCGGCACGTTTACGAAAGGCTCCGAAAGGAGGCGGCTCAAAGAGCGGACGGCAGTTGACTTGGCCGTTCCCTTTTCCCCGCGCAGAAGAACGCCGCCTACCCTCGGGTTTACCGCGTTCAATAAAAGGGCCAGCTTCATGTCGTCCTGGCCCACGATAGCGGAAAACGGAAACACGGGCTGATGAAACAGCGCCATATTACCCTTTCCTTCCGGAGGCGATTTCCGCGACGGTCTTTCTTACGGAAGCCATGCTTTCTCCCCAGCCTTTTACCTGGTCTATACCGATAATATCCACGGAGCCTCCCTGAAAATCGTCCGGAATATCGCCGGTACGCTCCTCCAGCCAGCTTTCTATATCAAGGTAGGTTTCCTTCAGGGTGTCGAGCAGCTCCGGGTCGGCTTCCCACAAACCGCGTTTTTCCGCTTCGAGGAGCCTTCTTGCAATCTCCTCCAGAGCCCAGGGATTATATTTTTCAAAAAATTCGCGGTTTTCGTCCTTTTGTATAAATTCCCTGGCAACGTCGTCGAATATTTTATCGTCCACGTCTCCGGTAGAAGCTTCCCAGCCGTAAAGACGCCCCACCCGTTTAGAGATGTCCCCCGCGCCTTTATATCCATGCCGCTTCATACCTTCCACCCATTTCGGATTAAGCAGCTTGCTTCTGGCCACGCGGCGTATTTCGTCGGCAAGAGTCCTGACTTCCACTGCGCCCCTTTCACGCGTGTCTCCGTAGTAATTTGCCACCTTTTCGCCCTTAATATGGCTGGAAGCCACGCTCAGGCCCCCGTGGGAGCCAAAATAACCGCAGCACCCCAAAAGATCGTGAGCGTCGTCCATTACCTTATTGAATGTAACGTCCACGGTGGAAAGGGAACGGGCAAGCTCCGCGTGGGATTTTTCCCCGAAATACCCGTCTCCGTAGGCAAAGCCGTTCCACGCGACAAAAATATCGGCAAGATCGGCGTTTTCCTTCCATGCAGAAGCGTACACCGCCAGGTTTATACCGGCCCTGTACGTTCCGGGAGCGGCCGAAAAAATACGGCGCGAGGCTTTGGCAAAAGCGGCCCTGTCGTTTGCGTCCGCACCCTCCGCCTCCAGATTAATAAGGGAATGTTTGCGCACAAAGTTAAGCTCGGGCGGTTCGTTAAGGGCGGACACAGCCTGCACCGCCCTGTCCAGCAAAGCTATCCTGTCCGGAAAATTATCCCTTGTAATTCCGGAAACCCGTATGGTAACGTCTATGCGCGGTCTGCCCAACACGGAAAGGGGGATTATCTCAAAATCGTTTACCCGTCCGTTTTCAGACCAGACCGGCCGCGTTCCCAAAAGGGACAGAATCTGGGCCATACCTTCCCCGTCCGACCACATAAGGTCGGCGCACATCCAGTATACGGCCACGTTTTCAGGCAGCCTGCCCTCGTCGTTAAGATACTTTTCCACAAGGGCTTCGGCAAGTTTGTTTCCGATAACCGCCGCGGCCTTGGTAGGCACGCTCCCCGGGTCGATAGAATACATATTCCTGCCCGTCGGAAGCACGTCGTGCCTGCCTCTGTATATAAGGCCGGAAGGGCCCGGCGGGGTATACCCTCCGTCCATGGCCTTAATCAGGGAAATATCCTCCTCAGAGGCCCTGAGCCTGTTTCTTAAATCGAATACGCGCTCTCTCAGGCTCTCCGGGAAAACGTCTCCTTCGGCGCCGAGACAAGCGCGCACCATAGCAAGAGCCCGCCGCTCCACGGCTTCGAGGATCTTTTCGCCGTTTTCGCAAACGCCGCCGCCTCGAAGGATAAGCCCGAGATCAAGCCCCATCTCCTCCGCCGCAGCCCTGCGCGGAGAGGCTGCTCCGTCTTCTCCGTCATAGCGAAGAACGCAATAGATAAATTCCGCCTCGCGGCTTTCATCGGGAAGGCCGCCGAATATGTGCATACCGTCCTGTATCCAGGTGTTGCGTATTCTGCCCAGCATACCGTGAAGCCTGTCTTTCAGCTGGCGGAAAGGAACGCTTCCCGTATCGCCTGCGCCCAGTTCGTCGGATATTTTCATCTTATCCAGCAGCCCCGCGATAAGATGCTCCAGCATATGCGCCCTTCCCGGGTCGGTATCCGCCGCCTTTTCCCATTCGCCCAGAAAACGGTCCAGCTCCTCATAATCGCCGTAAAGCCCTCCCTGAATAAGAGGCGCCTGCATGTGGTTCACAAGAGTGGCGTAAGAGCGTCTTTTGGCGATAACCCCTTCAGGAGAATTATCCGCATTATATATATACAGGTGGGGAAGGTCTCCCAAAACTATATCGGGGATACATTCTTCCGAAAGCCCAGTGCCTTTTCCCGGCAGAAATTCCAGAGTGCCGTGGGTTCCCACGTGGATGACCATATCCGCTTTATAAACGTTTTCAATCCATCTGTAAGTCGCAAGATACTGATGAGGCGGCGGAACATCCGGGTCGTGAAGGATTTTGCACACCTCTCCGTCGCACCTGGCTCCCGCGCAGCCGCGTTTGGGCTGAACGCATACTATAACACCGCCGAAATCAAGGCCGGTAACAATTATTTTGCCGTCATAAACCATAGCGGGCGGCATACCGTTTACGGCAGTTCCGGGAGGATCTCCCCAGGCTTCGCGCATACGGTTTTTAACGGACGGGGGAAGTTTATCCCACCACCCGGCGTAGGTGTCCTTATCGATACGGGCCAGATCGCCGCCCTTTGAAACGATTTCCCCCACGGTGGTCCAGCGGAATTCGCTTATCGCTTTTTTCTCAAGGATCATCCCGGCAAGGGCGTCTCCGTTTTCCGGGATATTTTTTACGGAATACCCGTTTTTTTCCATAAGCCTCATAAGCCGCACGACGCTTTCCGGGCAGTCGAGACCGGCTCCCGCCCCTACGGTCGCTTCAACGGACGAGCAGGGAGAATTATGAAGCATGAAAACGACTTTTTTATCGCAGTTTTTCTTAAACCTGAGCGCGGTTCTGGCTTTCACCCTGCCTGCAAGACGGGCGCATCTTTCGATATGAGGCTCCCGGCCTTCCGTGCCGGCGCCGTCTCCCCGCACTGCCCCGCCTATAAAAAAGGGCTCTATTACGCCCTCGAATTCCGGCATGGCTATGGACCAGGGTATGTCGGAGCTTAAGCCCACGGGGTCTGATTCCCACTCCTTTAAGGTTTTATGGGAGGAAACAACCGGCTGAAATACGGGCACGTTAAGGCGGGAAAGGATACCGGCCCCGTTTTCGGCAGCCTTTATATCGGAAGGCCCCCCGCCTTTTACGGAAGCCAGAAAGAACGCCTGGAGCTTTATAAGAGCGTCTATAACCGGAACGCCGTCTTTAATATAAAACCTTTCGCAGGACGGGCCGCCTCCCAGCGCTCCCGTTTCCGGGTCTCCCGTGCCGCTGGAAAAAACGGGAATAACCCGCATACCGCAGTCTTCCAGGGCTTTTATCAGGGTATTTTCAACCTGAAGCGTGTCGTTTACCCAATAATGGCGGTTGAACAAAACCCCGACGGCGGGAAAGCCCGAAATACCGGCGGCGGAGGAATAGCCGCCGTACCATTCCATATAGGATTCCAGGCTTTCGTAGCTCTTTTCCGGAGCGGACGGGTGATATATCCCCTGCCAGGGATACCTGCGCGGAGGCGGCACATGCCGGTTTTCGCCGCATATTTCCCTTGCGATATAGCACAGCATGGCGGCGGCGTTTTCAGCCCCGCCCATGCGCATATATTCGAGACAGCCGCCTAATATTTCCGGGGATACGGTGGATAAGGCCCAATAGGAAGGGTCGTGCCCCAGGCTGATTATTTTTTTATCGGTTCTTCCCTTAAAGCGGGCTTCCACCTTATCCCAAAAAGCGTCGGACGAGCGGTATATAAGCACCGCGTCCGAATTTTCCGCGTCGGAAATGGCCCTGTCGGTAAGCTCCCCGTTTACGGAAAGCTCCTTAGATGTAAACATGCGCAATTCCACGCCGTCCAGATTCTCCGCGCCTTTAAGGAAAGCTCCCGCGTGGCTGCTCCACAGTATGGCCGTTATTATCATTTACGCCGCCTCCCGATAGTTAAAATCTGCCCGTAAGCTCCACCATATAGGTGCGTCCCTGCCCTATATAATAGTTATAGTATTCCTCGTTAAAAATATTATTAACGGAAAGGGCAAGCTCAACGTGCTCGTTAAAAGCCGCCATAAGTTTGGCGTTCCACAGCCAGCGCTTCGAATACCCGGTATATATGTCGTCCTTATCCCCGTTGTCCGAATCGTAATACATACGACCCAGATAATTGCCGTCGAAAGCGAAGGTAAGGATATTCCACGTATAGGAGGCCCCTACGTTAAAAACCATTTCCGGCACGTCGGTAAGTTTTTTGCCCACAAGGGAAGGGTTATTGGTATTTTTGCGGATTTCGCTGTCCGTCCATGTAAAATTGCTCCAGATATTGAGGTTTTTCACGGGGATGATTTCGGTGCTCAGCTCCACCCCGTTTACATGCACCTTCCCTACGTTATCGTAATACCGGTCGGTTCCCGCAGATACCCTGTCTATGGCGTCGGTAAGCTCGCTGAAGTAATAAGTGCCGGATATTTTCCATCTTCTGTCAAAAAAGAACTGATCCAGGCCTATTTCATAGCTCATTACGGTTTCCGGCTTCAGGTCCGGGTTGGAGTGGTACGTTACGCCGGAGGCGGAAACCCACGTTCTGTATAGTTCGTATATATTAGGCGGTCTGAAGCCCATTCCGAAAGACGTTCTGACGTAGGTATTCTTAAAATAATTCCAGACCAGAGCTATTTTCGGGCTGAAAGCGTTACCGAAAGGCTCGCTGTGGGTTTCTTCCCGCCCCACGTTGCCGGAGCGCCCGTCGTAGGCTTTCCAGAGATCGTAGCGCAAGCCTGCGAAAACGGTAAAGCCCGCCGGGAGAGTCATTTCGTCCTGGAGAAAAATACCGGCGTGAAAATCCTTGCCTACCGTCGTGGTCGTTTTTGAAGTTTTGCTGTTTTCGTTGCGGAAAAAGCTAAGGCCGTATTCCGCCGCGTCATATGAATTCGCTTTAAACGCAACGCCGCCGGTAAGCTTGTTAAAAGAGCCTATGCCCGCGCTTGCCTGCACTTCCGCGTACCAGGTGTCCGTATCGGCGTCGGAAAAATTTCCCGGAGCGTTATCGTAGGTGGCGTCGGGAACCCCGGAAACGGAAGCCGTGGTATACCACTTATTAAGGAAGTTATAATTAAGCTTGGCGCCTATCTCCATAAAAGAAAATTCTTTGTCGTATCCAAGAGAAAGGTTGGTATAGCTCTCCTTGCCGATACCTCCGCTTACGAAACTGGAAGGCGTTATATTAACGTATCTGCCGTCGCCCAGGTCTATCGTTCCTTCCATTACAGTACGGCCGGAAGCGTCTTTTATGTACGAATCGGGCTCGCTGTACCCGTATTTGAATTCGCCGTGCTGCACGCCGAAAACAATGGAGCTTGTGTCCTCAGGTATGAAAAACGCCTGGAGGTTAACGTTCATGCGTTCTCCCCAGTTTTTGCCGGAATCGCCTATGACCCAGTTTTTTCCGCCGGTTCTGGTAGTGTTTTCATACCCGCCCGTTACGGCCTGCCCTCCGGAGGAAGTGCCGGAGGGGCTTTTTGTAAGCAGCGACGTAACGTAGCCGCCTGTTTTTTCATATTCCCCGCCGACGCGCAGACCTATATGCTCCGACAGCATACCGCCGAACGACGCGCTTAATTTGCCGGTATCCTCGTTCCCAGCGCCGATTTTGGCGGAGCCTTCGATCTTGCCCGGTTTTTTTGTAACTATATTTACTACGCCCCCCATAGCGTTGCCGCCGTACAGGGCGGACCCGGGGCCGCGGGTTATTTCTATCCTTTCGATATTGTCAAGCCCCAGCTGTGTCCAGGGAACGTCTCCCGTATATCCGTCGTTTAAAGGTATTCCGTCCAGCATTACAAGATTTCTGTCGCCGGTGCCGAGGCCGCGCATAGATATATTAAGAACGCTGGAAGCAAGCCCTTTATTTCTCGAAACGACTATTCCCGCCTCGTTCCTGAGCAGCTCGTCCACGGTGGCGGCGTTCTTTTTCCTGATGTCGTCGGCAGTTATAACGGTAACGCTTGCCGGGGCTTTCTCGGAAGCGGTTTCCGTTCTTGTGGCGGAAACGGCAATTTCTTCAAGTATATAAGAATCTCCGTCTTTTATTTCCTCCGCCCCGGCTTCGCCGGACGCCGCGTCAGGGTTATCGTTCTCCTGAGCGTAAGAAGCGCCCGTCCCCAAAAACAGAGCCGAAACGAGCAAAACCGCAAACAGTTTCATTATCCCCTCTCCTTATAAGTTAATTTTTGCAGCTATCCCGTTACACAGATCAGTTTAAGGCTACGGGATAGCGGCTTTAATTTTTAACGCCGAGTATATTTATGAAAAAACCGGCGGTTTTTATAACGTCGGCTTTTACGCCGTAAACGTCCTCCAGCATAGCGCCGTTTATTACGGTATCGGGCTTTCCCTCCGCGTACATGGCTCCTCCCCGCATAATAAAGACCCTGTCCGCCTTTGAGGCCGCAAGCTGCAGATCGTGCATGGCAGCGAGAATCCCTTTTCCGCCTGCGGCAAGCTCCCGTATAATATCCATAGTTTCAAACTGGCTCCTTAAATCCATACTGGAGGTAGGCTCGTCCATAATAATAAAATCCGCCTCCTGTACGACGGCCCTAGCCAGTATGACCCGCTGCCTCTGGCCTCCGCTGAGGGACGTCATATCGCGCATGGCTATGTCCTCCAGCTTAAAACGCCTTATAACCGTTTCCGCCGCCTCAAGGTCGCAATCCGAAGGCCCCCAGCCCATATAAGCCCTGCGCCCCATAAGCACGGCGTCGAAAACGGATATGGGAAATTTATTGGATATATGCTGCGGCACATAGGCAAGCTTGCGGGAAAAACGCTCCCTGCCTATTTTCCTTACATCTTCGCCGCCGGCCGTTACCGCGCCGGAAGCAGGCTTAAGGATATTAAGAATCAAGCGCAGCAGGGTGGTCTTGCCGGAACCGTTAGGCCCAAGCAACGCCGCGAACTCGCCTTTATTCACACGGATATTTATATCCGTCAATACGGCGGCCTTTCCGTAGGAGAAGCAGAGATCATCAGTTTTTATCACCGGACGGCCTCTCTGTTTCCCCTTAATATGAGCCAAAGAAAAAACGGCACCCCGATAAAAGAAGTCATTATCCCCAGCGGTATTACCTGAGGCTGCCATACGAAGCGGCCCAGCGTATCCGCGCTTATCACCACGCACGCCCCTATAAGGGCGGAAGCAGGAAAAAGCGCCCTGTGATCGCTGCCCAGAAGCATACGGGCTATATGGGGCGACACGAGGCCGATAAACCCTATAACGCCCGTAAAGCATATCGACGAAGCGCACATAAGCGCGGCAGCCGTCATGGCCATAAGCCTGAGCCTTTCCGTATTTACGCCGAAAGCCTTTGCGGTTTCATCCCCCTCCAGCATCATATTAAAATCCCACGAATGTCTTATGAGCCACAGGGATGGAACTATAGTAAGAACAAAAGCGACTCCTATATGAGGCCAGCCGACGTTGGCCAGGCTGCCGAACATCCAGAACACCACGGCCTGAACCTGCTGCATGGTAGCGGTATACTGGAGCAGGGAGGTCATGGCGGAAAAGAGAAACATAAGAGCCACACCGGCAAGGATAATAGAGCCAGGCCCTGCGCCTTTGGCCTTTGCTATGCCCAGCACCGCGGCCGTCGTCAGAACGGCTCCCGCAAACGCCGCAGCGGCCGTGAGCCACGGAGACAACGCTCCCGACATGATTATTACGGTAGCCCCGAAAGCCGCCCCGGAAGAAACGCCCAATGTAAACGGGGAAGCCAAGGGGTTGCGCAGAGCTATCTGGCTGGCGGCCCCTCCCATGGCGAGCCCCCAGCCCACAATAACCGCCATTATAAGGCGCGGCAGGCGGATTTCCCATATTATGAGGCTGTTTTCGCCGGTTTTGGTCATAAGAGCGCTATACGCTTCATACAGGGATATGCCGGAGGACCCTATCCCCATGGAAAAAGAAAAAGCCACCGCGAGAAAAACGGCCATAAACGCCATAGCCGCAAGGCGTTTAAGGCCGCGCCTGCGGTAAAGGCTCACAATATCGTTTTTCATCGCGTCACGTTGTCGGGATAAATATACACGCCGGAAAAACTGAGCCCGTGGAATTTCTTAAGATAATAAGAATGATACTCCGAAGGCTCCATATCCGCAAAATGGCCGGGATGCATACGCTTTGCAAGCTCCAGCGCCCCGATAATGCCTCTGGGCCCGGCCCCGATATCCGGAGACAGGGCTATAACTCTGCCCTCTTTTACCGCATTAAGGGTACGTATCGCTTTCCTGGAGGAAATTTCGTTTACAGCACTTTTCAGATTTTTCCCACAGCCGTTGTCATAGCAGTCCCGCAGGGAAACGGTTTTTACTATATAGTCGGGATTCCCGGACACGACCCATTCCGGATCGACCTCCGGATATGGTATGGAAGCCCCTTTTGCAAGGTTGTCTCCCCCGGCCAGAGCTATTATCTCGTCAAAGCCGGAGCCGGGGCCTGAGCTTTTAAACGGACCGTATCCCTCAATATATACTTTCGGCAGGCTTTTAAGGCCGGACGATCTTTCCCTTATCTCCCCGTAAAGACCGCTCCACCATTTAAGAAACTCCTCCGCCTCCTTTTCGCGGCCGATAAGCGACGCAAACTCCCTTACTTCCTCCGGGAAGGAGGATATTTTATAAAAATCATAGCGGAATACCTTTATGCCCAGAGATTTGAGCTTTTTTTCGGAAGCTTCGCCGGGAGATCTCTTATAAGCCAGCACCGCCGTGGCTTTCAATTTAAGTATCTTTTCATAATCGGGGCTTTTCCAGCCGCCCGCCAAAGGAAGGCTTGTATATTTTTCCCAGAAAGCGGGAGCGCTCTTTATAACATCGCTCACGCCTACCGCCAAATCCCCGGCATTGAGGGCCCTCAATACCTCAAGACCGTTGCTGTTGAGAACCACGAGCCTTTCCGCAGGCAAAACGGCGGATACGGGAAAAAGGCTGAGAAAAAGAATTATCAAAAACTTCTTCATAATTTCCTTCAAATGTGCTACATCTTTTTAAATTTGTAGCACGTTATCCTATATACGGATAAATATCAAGAAAAATGTGTTACAAAATTGATATTTCATAACACCAAAGGGGCAGCACTTGAACGACGCCGTAATAGCAGCAAATAATATTGTAAAAACCTATAAGAACGTAAAAGCCTTGGACGGCATAAGCATGGAAATGAAACGCGGGGAAATACTGGCGTTTCTGTGGCCCAACGGAGCAGGCAAAACAAGCGCCGTAAATATATTTACAGGCTTATTGCGCCAGGATTCGGGGGAGATATATTATAACGGCAGGCCTTTCAATCCTCTAAACCCGGCGCAGAAAAGAATGATCGGCGTAGTTCCCCAGCGCATAAAAGGAAACACGCCATATCTGCATAATAGTTGCATATATAGCGTGTTTCGTTTGGCTTTATTCAATATATTGTGGTTTTTAGCGCATTTTTATTCGTCACTAAATTTTGTTGTCGCTTGTTTGTCGCTTAAATCTACAAGCCGATACTAAACGATAACAGGCGATTATATCCTCAATGCAAACAAACTTTTTCCATGTAGCAGTCAAGAAATTCTTGCGTTACGCCGTGCAGGTTTCTGTGCGTGCAGATATAATACAGTTCCTCAACAGACGAATAGGAAAAATATCTCGCGTCAAGAGAAAGAAATTGTGTGCGATTAGCTTCTTCAACAACCTTTTCTCGGTCGTTATCAGGCGCAACAATTACATACCGTGTATTAAATGCAGGCATAGCATCTTGCAAGCCTTTCATTCTCGTTAATCCAGACGTTACTCCTGTTGTATGTTCAACTTCCATAACAGCAGGCATAAAGCGATGATTTTGAAACCATATGCAATCAATGAATTTTGCAGACGGCTCCGCACCGGGGAAAGCGGAAATGATATTTTCAGAACCCAATGCAGGAATTATACCGGGTTGCTCAATCAAAGGCTTGTCTTTATATATAATACCTTTATCGTTTTGCGCTATCCACGTTCTATAACCTAATTGTAGTCCGATTAGGTATAATGCGATTTGTATTTGTGTATGCCTGCGAACAACTTCAATATTCATATTGCCGCCAACTGTCATATTGTCCGGCAAAATTAGATTGTCGTATGTAACTGATTGCAGCGGGATTTCGGAAATTGCCATATTAGGTACTTTCTTTTCTATTAAAACCCCCTGTTCGTGAGGTTCGTTAGGTAGCCATATCAAATGTTTATGCCCGTGTTCAATGGAGGAATACCCGTCTATATCTTTAATTCTGCCGGGATAGCAATAGTAAAATTCTGGGGTTAAGGCCATTAAAGTTTCCAAAACAGAGCGTGTATTATATGAACCACCCAAAACCCTATCAAGATTTATTGGTTCGCCGGGATTAACGGCATTTGCAACGCGCCATATCATTTCGGACGATATGCTTTCAATATTTGCTCCGATTGCTGTTTCACCTTTGCGGGGATTCCACCGTTTAATTTGAATGGGACCCGCGGGCAAATTCACGTTTTCAATGTGAATTAAACCGGGGGTTCTCGGATTAACATAATTGTAATTGGTATTTCGCGGCAATAAACTAACAGCACGAACAAGGTTATACGCGGTATACTTTGCCATTATTTCAACGCCCCTTTCAGATAGTCGGATATAGTTTTTGCAATACCACATGAAAGCATAAACGGAACGCCGTTTCCCGTTGTCTTAAACTTGTCAGTTAAAGACATTTCAGGCGGCAAAGAAAATTCTTTCGGCAAGGATTGCAAAGCAATAGCTTCGGCAACAGTTAAACGTCGTGCCTTATGTGGGTGCAAATGCACCTCGTTGTTGCCATAAGCAACTGTTGGGGAATAGCGCCATCGGTGCAGTCTTTTATATGACTTCTTTGAGTCGTCGCCTTCATCAACAGATAACATTTTTGTTATTCCAGAACGCGGGACGAAACAATCCCGCCCGTTAGGATGGTTTACAACATCGTTCTTCTCAAACCAATACTGAACCGTTAATTCAACAGGGATATTTGGCGGACATTGTGTAACGCTGTTTTCTACAAACGGGGTTGTTGTAGGCCATTGCATTGTTTTGATTTCAGAAAGAGAATACGCAATATATTTTTCCCACGGAAACATTATGAGCGGATTTTTGATATTGCGGGGGTACAATGCTTTTTTCACTCCAACCAATAAAATTCTATCACGGTCTTGTGGTGCGCCAAACTCAATAGCATTTGTCAAACGCTCTGTCATGTAATAGCCCGCATTTGATAATAATTTTTTTAATTCCTCATAAAATTCACGGTGCTTTGCCGTTTTCCATAACCCTTTTACATTCTCAAACAAGAAAAAGTCGGGTTGTTGCTTAATAATTAGTTGTACATAAGATAGAGACAGTTTGCCGTTATCACCGTTCCTGCCGCGTTGCTTGCCTGCAACGGAAAAATCAGGGCAAGGGGGTCCACCGATAAAACCGATAAGGCTACCATCGCTTCTTGCGTCCGCTATGTATTCTTTCAGTTCGTTTTCAAGTTCACTTAAAAATTCGTTTACATCATTGTTAAAATATCCGTATTTAGGTTTACGCAAACCCATTCTTTCACGGGAATATTTATAAGCACTCATAAAGGCAGACGAAAATTCATTTACAAAATCAATATCAAAACCATTCGTTTCAAAGCCTAAATCAAGAAACCCACTCCCTGAAAAGAACGAAAATATTTTCAACTTGTTCATAGTGTGTTCCTTTCTTTATCAGCTTTTATTTCCACAATATCGTCAAGCCCGCAATTCAGGGCAGTACATATCTTTGTTAGCGTGTCCATTGAAACGGTTTCATTCTTTCCCATTTTCGCAAGTACCGTTGTACTGATACCCGCCTGCTTGCGCATTTCCGTTTTCGTAACGCCTTTATCAATCAACAGTATCCACAGCCTGTTATAACTAACCGCCATTGCGCTAACCTCCTGCAAAGTATAGAAATACAAAATATAGTATAGCACAACGGCGGTCAAAAATCAATATAATATTTGCGTATATAAATATTTTATGCGTCACTGTTTCGCCCTGCAATACAGCTTCAAGTCATCTTTGTACCCCCAGCATAACAATATAGACAGAGACCTTACGGTAAAAGACAATCTTAAAATCCACGCAAAACTTTTCGGCATAAAAAGAGCCCGTATTGACGCGAGTATAGACAAAGCCCTTGATAGGGTCGGTTTAAAAGACCAAAAATATAAAAACTCCGGCGCTTTATCTGGAGGCATGAAACGCAGGCTCGTAATAGCGAGAGCGCTTATGCACGAGCCTTCCGTGCTTTTTCTCGACGAACCGTCCGCAGGTCTCGACCCCGAATCGAGGCGAAACCTTTACGCCGTGATACGCAGCCTGAACCGGGATACGGGAGTATCCATACTGCTGACGACTCACTATATGGAAGAAGCCGATATTTTATCTTCCCGCGTAATATTTATAGACAGGGGCGTAATCGCAGCCTCCGGAAAACCGGAGGAGCTTAAGGCGGCCATGGGCTCTTATGCCTTGGAATACGCGGAAAATAACGAATATAAAACCTTTTACTTCAAATCGAGAAAGGATGCCGTAAACGCCGCTTCCCTTCGCAGCGGGGACGTAAAAATACGCGAGATAACGCTGGAAGACGTCTACCTGAAGCTTACCGGTAAAAAAATGGGAGAAAAATATGTTTAACGGAATATCCGGGGTCTATTACAGAGAAATTAAAGTTTTAAAAACGAGGCTTATGCGGACAATCGCCGCGTCTTTCGTTTCTCCCGCCCTTTTTTTCATAGCCTTCGGCTACGGCCTGGGACGCTCTCAGGTTTACGGGGGAGTTCAATATCTGGAATTTCTGTTTGCCGGGCTTCTGGCCATGTCCACGCTGAACGCCTGCTACGGCATATCTACGGATATAAACATATCAAGATTTTACCACAGGATTTTCGACGAATATCTCATATCCCCGAACCCGCGCTGGCAGATAGCCGCCGGGGAAACGCTGTACGGCATTACGAAAGGTATGATAAGCGCCGCCGTATTTTTCGTTTATGCCGCGGCGGCGGATTTAAACATAACCATAGGCCCCATGTTCGCCGCCGCTCTGCTTTTACACATGGCCGTATTTTCACTGCTGGGATTTATAGTGGCCATGTCCGTTAAAAACCACGGAGATCAGGCGGCGATAAACACGTTTCTGATAACGCCCATGACGTTTTTATCAGGAGTGTTTTTCCCCGTGGAAAAAATGCCTGCTGCTTTCTCCGCCGCGGTGCAGATTTTTCCAGCGACCCACTCCGTATCGCTGATAAGAAGCTCCCTTACCGGAGGAACGGCCAACCCCGGCAATATTTTCATACTCGTATTATTCTTCGTTATATTTTCCCTTATCGCCGTAATCATGGCCGGAAAAGCCGAATGTAGATAACGCCTCCTTGCAGGCGGACGGACGGCCTTAAAAAAACAGTATATTTATCAAGCCGCTAGGCCCCAATCTAACCGCGCGAAAATACCCGGTATCATCCGCAAATAATAATGCCTTAAAAGCATTATAAATCATTAATTATAAGTATTAGACATAAAAAAGAAAAAACATTAACCTTGCGGTGAAAAAAACAAAAAGGGGTTGAAAAATGAACCGTTCCTTATTTGCTCTTATGCTGTCTACCTTTGCCCTGGGCCTTTCGGAGTTTATGCTTATGGGGCTGCTGCCGGGCATAGCGGCGGACCTTAACGTGTCGGAGCCTAAAGCCGGTATGCTCGTTACCGCCTATGCTGCGGGCGTTATGGCTGCCTCTCCCGTTATAACGGTGCTGCTTTCTCCTCTCAGCCGTAAGCGGGCTCTTATAGCGCTTCTGTGTATTTTTACGGCTGGAAGTATTTTATCGGCCGTGTCTCCCGACTATAACACGCTGCTTGCTTCAAGGATAATAACGAGCCTGGCTCACGGGTCCTTCTTCGGCATAAGCTCGGTGCTGGCTATGGAAATTATGCCGCCTGACAAGCGGGCGGGAGCGGTCTCTCTGGTGTTTATGGGGCTTACGGCGGCCAATATAGGAGGCGTGCCGCTTGCCTCTTATCTGGGGGAAATCGCAGGCTGGAGAACGGCTTTCGCCGGTACTACGATTCTGGGCGCGGCGGCGGCGATAGCGGTCATAATAAACGTGCCTAAAGGGAACAAAGGCGCAAAAGCCGACGTTTTCAGAGAGTTTAAGGCTCTGACCTCCCCCTCCGTTCTGATGGTTTTTGCCGGAACGGTGCTGTTTGCGGCTTCCCTGTTCACGTTATATACTTATATAGCCGTAGTCCTGAGGGATCTGGCGGGAGCGTCCCCGGCGTTTACGGCCTTTGCCCTGTGCCTTACAGGAGCGGGATTTACTGTCGGAAGCCTCATTAGCGGCAGGCTTGCCGTAAGCTGGTCTGCCGATAAGGCCATACCGCTTTTCTTTCTTCTCACGTTTATAATAATGCTCATATACCCTTTCGCCGCTTCAAGCTACGCAGGAGCAGCCGTTATGACGCTTCTGTGGGGAATAGCGGGCTACGCGCCAAGCCCTCTGCTCCAGACTAAAATAGTAAGGGAGGCAAAAGACGCGCCGGCCCTGGCTTCCTCCGTAAACATAGGGATATTCAACCTGGGAAACGCCATAGGAGCCGTAATAGGCGGAGCAGTTATAAACGCCGGGCTGGGTTCCTGGTGGATAGCTCCGGCCGGAGGCGTAGCGGCCGCTCTCGGGGCAGTCTCCGCCATTCCCTACGCTTTGCGGAAAGGCGGCGCCGAAAAAAATTTTGAAAGCGAAAAAGAAACCGGCTCTATAAACCCAGCCGGCGGAAAAAACATGATATAAGGAGAAAAATTATGAAAAAAAGCCAGTTGATCACTGCGGCATTAGCGTTTTTACTGTCAATAACATCAATATCAGGAGCGGAAACAATGAAAAAAGGAGCTGACAATTTTTACAAAAGCGACGCGGTAAAAGCGGAAAAAGTATTTTTTAATGATATTTACGGCACTAAAATAGCGGGAAACCTTTTTATACCGCCGGGCGCGGAAGCAAACAAAAAGGCCCCGGCCATAATAGTGGGGCATCCTATGGGGGCGGTAAAGGAGCAGAGCGCGAACCTTTACGCCCAGAAAATGGCGGAACGGGGGTTCGTAACGCTCGCCATTGATCTGCCGTTCTGGGGAGAAAGCGGAGGAACGCCACGCAACAGCGTTTCTGCGGACATTTACTCGGAAGCCTTCAGCGCGGCGGCCGATTATCTGGGCACGAGGCCCTTCGCGGATAAAAACGGAATAGGCGTTATAGGCATCTGCGGAAGCGGAAGCTTCGCAATCAGCGCGGCTAAAATAGACCCAAGGCTGAAGGCAGTGGCCACCGTAAGTATGTACGATATGGGAGCGGCAAGCCGCAGCGGCCTGAAAGGCTCCCTTACCGCGGAAAACAGAAGGAAGCTCCTGGAAGAAGCGGCGGAGCAGCGCTACGCGGAATTTCAGGGCGGCGAAAAAAAATATACGGGAGGAACCGTCTATAAAATAGACGAAAACTCTACCGATGTGGAAAAGGAGTTTTATGAATTTTACCGGACTCCCAGGGGAGAATATATCCCGGAAGGCTCTTCCTTTGAGCTTGCCACCCGCCCCTCTCTTACAAGCAACGTTAAGTTTATGAACTTTTACCCTTTTAACGATATTGAAACGATTTCGCCAAGGCCGTTAATGTTTATAACCGGGTCTAAGGCCCATTCCGCGGAATTCAGCCTGGACGCCTACGAAAAGGCGGCCTACCCTAAAGAGCTTGTAGTAGTGGAAGGGGCCGGGCATGTGGACCTTTACGACAGGACGGATATAATCCCTTTCGACAAGCTGGCCGCGTTTTTTAAAAAAGGCCTTAAATAAAAACGCGGCGGGAGGCCAACCGGCCTCCCTCACGCCTTTAGTTTTTTCAGCATCCTTTCCAGAAACAGTTTAGAGGCCCTGGAAAATATCTGGTATTTCTTCCACACAAGGTACAGATTCGCTTCAAGGCCCGGCTCCAGAGGGCGAAAGCAAAGAGGGCTTTTTCCAGTAACGTTTACCAGCTTATCGAGGCAGAGAGCGTGCCCCATACCCTCCTCCACCATAATGGAGGCGTTGTAAACCAGATTGTAAACGGCGGCTACGTTAAGCCCGCCGTAAGCGGAGCCGAACCATTCCGAAAATTCTCCGCCCCGCAGGGACTGCCTGGAAAAGATAAGCGGCAGGCCGGAAAGGTCCTCCGGTTTTACGCTCTTTTTAGCGGCTAACGGCCCGTCCGCCGGGGTAAGAACGCCCCATACGTCTGAAACCGGCAGGCGGACGGATTCGTATTTATCCGGAGCAAGCTCCACCAGAACGCCGAAATCAAGAAGCCCTTTATCCAGGGCTTCCGTAACGCTTTCCCCGTCGCCGCTGAACACGCTGAACCTTACGGCGGGATAATCTTTACGAAAGCTCCCCGCGGCTTTGGCTATAACGCGGATTCCGTCAGTTTCTCCCCCGCCTATGCGTATTTCGCCGCTTACCATATTTGAGGGAGCAGAAAATTCCGCTTCCGTTTTACTCACCAGCTCCACTATCTCCTCCGCCCGTCTGCGCAGGAACATCCCCTCCTCCGTAAGGCTGGTCCCGCGCTTGCCCCTTACGAAAAGTCTGGCGCCAAGCTCGTCCTCAAGCTCCATGAGCTGGCGCGATAAGGTTGGCTGGGTAACGTTTAAAAATTCCGCCGCTCTCGAAAAATTCTCCTCCCTGGCCACGGCCAGAAAATAACGCAGAACCCTGACGTCCATAAGTGTTTCTCCTTTCGGGGCGAATTTATCATTCTTTATTATAACTATCAAGCATGGTATATTATCCGTTATAAGTATTTTACATATATAAAAACGCCCGGTATAAATCGGGACGGGGCCAATGGCCGCCGCGCCGCCGGAGGGACGGCGGAGATCCCTTTAAATATCAGTAAAGCGGGGGAGATCGCGCTGCGGCAAAGGCGAGTTTGTTTCAAACCGGCGGCAGGCCCAGCGCCGTTATTAAAACATACGGGTTCTTTTACAAATATTAAAAAGCTGCGGCCGGTTGTATCCGGCGTAAACGGGAGCGTAAAAGTATGTTAAAAGCAAGGCTTAACAACGGGGTGGAAATGCCCCTGCTGGGATTCGGGGTTTTTCAGGTGGAAGACTCGGACGTATGCGAAAAGTGCGTGGGAGAAGCCATAGAGACGGGCTATCGCTTAATAGACACGGCAGCGGTATATCTTAACGAGGAAGCCGTAGGCCGGGCCGTAAACAAAAGCGGCGTACCCAGAAGCGATTTTTTCATCACGTCCAAACTATGGATAAAGGACATGGGGTACGAAAGCGCGAAAAGGGCCTTTGAAAGATCCCTTACAAGGCTTGGAACGGATTATCTCGACCTTTACCTTATCCATATGCCTTTCGGAGACGTTTACGGCGCGTGGAAAGCCCTGGAGGAGCTTTACCGCCAGGGAGCCGTCCGCGCGATAGGAGTGTGTAATTTCTCCGTGCCCCGCTTTGAGGATCTGATAGTAAACAACGAAATAACTCCGGCCGTAAACCAGATAGAAACGCATATTTTCACCCAGCAGAGGCGTCAGGAGGAGTATCTGAAAAAAAGAGGCGTGCTCCTTGAAGCGTGGGCGCCTTTCGCGGAGGGGAAACTCGGGTTCTTTCAAAACGGCACGCTGCTGGCCCTGGCGGAAAAATACGGCAGAACTCCGGCACAGATAGCGCTGCGCTGGCTTATCCAGAGGGGAGCGGCAGCGATTCCGAAATCGGTGCGCAAAGAGCGCATAAAAGAAAATTTCGCCTGCTTCGATTTCGCCCTGTCTCAGGAAGATATGAACCTTATCGCCGCCTTGGACACGGCCGGAAGCGTGGTAGGGGATTTTGACGACCCGGAATTCGTGCGCGAACTCTGCACGAGAAAATACGATTTTTAAAAGGGAAAAAGGCATAAAAAAATATCAGCGGCGAAAACCGCTGATATTTTACGGGGATTTTTTATCGGAGCGACTGGATTTGAACCAGCGACCACACCCACCCCAAGGGTGTACGCTACCAAGCTGCGCTACGCCCCGAGCCGAATAACTTTATATAGTTTTGCCCGAGCCTTGTCAATAAAAAACAGGCGGATAAACACCCTATTAACGACAGGCAGGCAAAAAAAACAGGCCTTTAAAAACAAAACCGGCCCCGGCAAAAAGCCGGGAGCCGCTTAATCTATCGGGGCGACAGGATTTGAACCTGCGACTTTACCCTCCCGAAGGGTACGTGCTACCAAGCTGCACTACGCCCCGAATGAAATAGTTTTATATCGTCCCTCCGGGATATTGTCAATAAAGAATATCCCGCCGCAGTCGGCGGAAGGATAAAATAAGGCGGCTATCCCCCAGGGCAGACGGTTACGGAAGATATTTTTATACAGGCTCCGGGAGCCAAAAATATTTATAATAAGACCTGCAAGGCAAACTTAAACGTTTGCCCCTTTTAGGACATGGCCCTATCAAACGCTTCGGGCAGGATTATCCGCCGCCCAGGAGCAAACCGCAGTATTATAAATAGCTTACATAATTTTATATTAATCTGCGTAAGGGTACGGCTGTATAAAATAATATCCCGGCGCAAATATTGCCGGGATATTAAAAAAGACCATCGGAGCGACAGGATTTGAACCTGCGACATCCTGTTCCCAAGACAGGTGCGCTACCAGCTGCGCTACGCCCCGAGCGAATTAATTTTATATCCGCTTAAAAAATATATGTCAACGGAAAATAGCCGGCTCAAAGCCCGTTTCAGGGCATACGTCCAGGTGTGCAAATAATGCACGCCGCATTTCTCACCTTGCACATACGCCTGACGATAGGGTATTTTAAAAATACACGGTTATCAAGGTTTTACGGCTTTATGAAATTTGGCACGCAAAATGCTTTATAATCGTCACAGAGAAAAACAACAAAAGGAGAAGAAATTATGAAAAAGTTTTTAGTAGCGGCAGTTATGGTTTTAGGAGTAGCCTCCTTCGCAATGGCTCAGCACGGCTGGGGACACGGATACGGACACGGCAACGGCGGCGGTTACGGCAACGGCTGGAACTGCGGAGGCCCCTGCTACAACGGCAACGGCCAGATGATGAGAGGCGGCGGAATGGGCATGGGCCCCGGATACAACAGGCAGGCTCCGGAATCTGCGGTTAAAAACGCAGACGAAGCAAAAGCGAAAGTACAGGAAGTTATAAACAATAACTTCAAAGGGTACAAAATAGGAAAAGTGGAAACAATACAGGTTCCCCGCGGCACGGTATATGAAGTAAACGTAACCGACGCAGGCGGCAATCAGTTCGTATTCCACGTAAACCCGTGGGGCAGAGTTATGGGCCCTATGGCAAACGGCAATCCTGTTCAGAAATAAGTGAACTTCATTACGGAAGGCCGCCCTTTAAAGGGCGGCTTTTCTTTTATAAATGCAGTTGCGGACGGTTTTCGGATATGATATTTTAAATCGGCAGAACGGCTTATATTAACACCGAAGGACGGCCGCGCATGAAAAACAACCTTTCCGACAGCGTAAAGAATCTGCTGAACAGTTCGCGTCTCGCGGCGGTAATAACCGACGGAAATTTCAGCCGCGTATGGAATAACAGAGCTTATGAAAAAAAGTACCTGCCTTTTACCGACGCGGCGGGTTTTTCGCGCCAGTTTCCCCAATTCAGCGCGGACGAGATAGAAGCCCTTGCCAAAAGCCCGGCGGGAAGCAGCATAAAAAAAGAAAAAACGACCGTCCTGAAATCCGGTATTAAAAACGCCGGCACGTTCATGCTTACCGTTTTTGACGACGATCTTTTTAACGATTCAGAAAGCGTCCCCTATAAAAATATTTTCGATAATTCCGCAAGGCCCATGATTATTCTCGAATGTCCGGGCGGAGCCGTTAGGGACGTAAACGCAGCGTTCTCCTCCCTCTGCGGCGTACCGGCGGAGCATATACGCACAGTATCAGCGCGGGATCTGCCCATTTTGCGGGAAAGCGACGGTTTTAAAAACTATTTCGCGGCCAAAACTCCCTATAAAGAGCCTTTCCGCGTGTCTTTCACCGACGCGGGAGACGAAAAGCGTTTTTTCAAGGTATATCCCTCCGCTCCGGAAAACGGCCTTATCCTGTTTGAAATGGAGGATGAATCCACCCCCCCCCGAAAAAGTACCCTATACACCGGGGAAGTTTCCAGGCCGTCCCTTACGGAAGGCGGAAAAAAGACGGAGGCAGACGTGCTGGACTCCCTGCGCAGCCTGATAATAGTTTTCGATAAGGACGGAGAGCTTTCGCAGTGCAACAGGGCCTTTCTCGATTTTTTCATGTGCGGCTCTCTTGAAGACTTTAAAAACAGATTCGGCTCCATTGAGAAGCTTTTTATAAACGAATACGGCTTTATAAACGAATCCTGCGGAAAATTCTGGTTCAGAAAAGTGGCCGAAAATACGCTTACGGAATATAAGCTCGTAATACGTAACGAGCGCGACGGCAGGGAGCGTATATTTTTCGTAAGCGTAAGCCTCGTATCGCAGGAGGACTCGTCCTACGCGGCCGTTCTTTCCGATATTACGGAAACCGTGCAGACGACCCTTGCCCTTAAAGACGCCAACTCGCTGCTCCTGATGTATAACGAGAGCATAAAATCCGAGATGGATAATAATCTCGGGCTTCTGGCCCAGCAGACAAAGCTCGCCATGATGGGAGAGATGATAGGCATAATAACCCACCAGTGGAAACAGCCTCTGAACGCCATAGGGCTTATAGCCCAGAACATAGAGGTAAGTCTTGAGGAAGACGAAGCTATCGACAGGCAGGAAATAAAGGATATGACCGGCTCCATAATGAAGCACGTAATCGCCATGGGCGAAACCGTGGATAATTTCAGAAATTTCTTCAAAAACGCCAGCGCGCCTAAATTGTTTAACCTGCATAACGCGATAGATTCCGCCATGATGCTTTTGCAGCCCGTTCTGAAAAAAGCGGCCGTCAGCGTTAATATAAACAAGCCCGAAAAGTACGACGGCCTTATGCTGCGCGGCTCCGCCAACGAATTCAAGCAGGTGCTTCTCAATATAATAATAAACTCGAAAGACGCCATAGGGGCAAAAATAATCAAAGGCGAAGCGGAGCCGGGCAGCGGCCTTGTGGCAATAAACATAGAAAGGCGCGGCGATAACATACTTATAAACATAAAAGACAACGGCACGGGGCTTAGCCCGGACACCATAAAAAACATATTCAATATGCAGTATACCACAAAAGGCGAAGGCGGCACCGGTATAGGCATGTATATGTCCGAAATGATAATTAAAAAAATGAGCGGCAGGATATGGGCGGAAAACTGGGATGCGGGAGCGTCCGTATCGATAGAGCTGCCGGTTCAGAGCGACCCGGAACCTAAACCGTGAACCTGATAAAGGCTCCCGCGTTTCTGGCTCTTTTCCTGCTCCTTTTCGCAGGCACGCTGCTGGGGGATTTTCCCGAAGAATTCGCCAAAGCAGACGATACGGCAAGCCGCATAAACAAAGAATACTTCAATATGCGCCCCGTTATGTGGGGCAGCAATATCCCCGGCGTTCTGAACAGAATAAAAACCGACAAAAAGATAATAGCCCTCACCCTCGACGCCTGCGGCGGAAAAAAGGGAAGCGAAGCGGATACGGAGCTTATAGATTTTTTAATAGAAAATAATATTAAAGCCACCGTTTTCGTAAATATACGCTGGATAGAAAAAAACAAGGCCCTTTTCGCCAAGCTGGCCTCAAGCCCGCTTTTTCAGATAGAAAACCACGGGGTGGAGCACAGGCCCCTGTCAGTAAACAGCAGGGAGATATACGGCATATCGGGAGCAGGCTCTCCCGGCCGGGCGGCTTTCGAGGTGGAAGCAGCCGGGCTTGTGATAGAAAAACTAACGGGAAGAAAGCCCGTGTATTTTCGCTCCGGAACGGCCTATTACGACGATGTGGCCGTAAAAATAGCAGAAGCCCTGGGGTACAGGATAGCGGGATTCAGCATAGCCGCGGACAAAGGCGCCACGCTTTCCGCGGATCAGGTAAAAACCAATATTCTTAAGGCCGGAAAGGGAGATATAATAATAGCCCATATCAACAGGCCGTTAAGCGGCACGAGGGAGGGCATAAAGGCCGCCGTGCCGGAACTTATAAAAAACGGCTTCATATTCGTAAAGCTGTCGGAGGCTGAATTAACAGGTGGAAAAAGGCTTCAGTCGGAATAATCCCTGTGTATTTTCCTGACCTCGTCCGTATTTTTAAGGAAAACGTCCGCAATATCGGGGTCGAAATGCAGGCCGCGCTGCTCGTATATCAGCTCAAGAGCCTTTTCCATAGGCCACGGCTCTTTATATGGCCTTTTTGACATTACCGCGTCGAACACGTCCGCAAGGGCTACTATACGCCCGAATAAAGGAATATCAGCGCCTTTAAGGCCGTAAGGGTATCCCGTTCCGTCAAAACGCTCGTGATGGGACAGGGCGATAACGCTGCCGGCTTTAAGATAGTGGCTTCTGGCGTCCTTAAGCATTTCGCAGCCTTTGATCGTGTGGGTTTTCATTATTTCGAACTCCTCCTCGGTAAGAGGGCCGTTTTTAGTCAGTATGCTGTCGGGTATGCCTATTTTGCCTATATCGTGGAGAGGGGCGGCGTAAAAAATCAGGTCGCGGCTTTCTTCCGACTCCCCCAATTTTTCTGTTATAAGCCGCGAATAATGGGCCACTCTAGAAATATGCGCACCCGTTTCCGGGTCCTTATATTCGGCCGCGCGGCCGAGAACGCTTAAAGCCTCGTGCTCCCTGTCCCTTATTATCCTTACGGCCTTATCAACTTCGTCCTCAAGAAGGAGGGCCCTGTCTTTAAGCATAAGCTGGGCTTTCCTGAGAGAAGCCATATTGGCCACCCTGGCCCTGAATTCCGCCGGATTAAGGGGCTTATTGAGAAACTCCGTGGCTCCCGCTTCTATGGCGCTCAGTTTCAGGGCGTTGTCGTCGGCAACGGCGGTTATCATTATTATGGGCACGTCGGGGCAAAAGGCCCGAACGCGCTTTATAAAATCGACCCCGTGCATTTCAGGCATCATATAATCCACAAAAACAAGGTCCGCCCCGCTGCTTTCGATATGTTTGAGAGCCGCCAGCGGGTTTGAAAAGCTGGTTATATCCACGTCGAGATTTTTCGACATGGTTTCCACCAGCATCAGATTTACCTCGTTATCGTCTACGGATACGGTCTTAAGCTTTACGGGCATGAGTCAACCTGTTATTTTTTTTAATTGTTCCAGTTCCTTTTCCAGACGGTCGAAAACGGCGCGGATTTCCGCCGCGTCCGCTCCGGAGGAGCATTTTTCGCTTATATCTCCGGCAAGGGCGGCGATCCTCTCAAAACCCAGATTGGCTGACGAAATCCGCATACTGCCGGCAATCCGGGCGCAGGCCTGCATATCCCCCTTCATCACAGCAATAAACATAGCCTCCGCCTGGCCGGAGGTCAAGCCGTAATACTCGGAAAGTATGCCGGCGATAACCGCTTCGTCCTCCACTCCGGCGGCGCGTCCGGTTATTTTGTATATCTGCCGGTCGTAAAGAACGCCCCGCTCCTCCGCCTTATCAGCGGCCGAGCCAAGATACCTGGCAAGCACGGCATTTAGCTTTTCGTTTTCCAGGGGCTTCGCCAGAAAGCCCTCTATGCCGCAGGCGGCGTAAGCCTCCCTGTCCTCTTTGATAACGTTGGCGGTAAGCGCCACTATGGGAGCGTGGGGAGCGTTTTGCTCCTTCTCTCTTTCAAGAATAAGTTTTGAAGCCGTCATGCCATCCATAACGGGCATGCTTATATCCATAAAAATTATGTCGTAACGCTTTTTAAGCGCCATATCGGCGGCCTCACGGCCGTTTTCCGCCAGATCCACGTCAAGGCCGTACTTTTTAAGCATTATTTCCACGAGCTTCCTATTTACGGCGTTATCCTCGGCCACAAGCACGCTGCCGGAATATTTAAACGTTTTAGAGCGGACCCGGCCTGATTTTTCGGCGGGACCGGCCTTATTTATACGGGCGGCAAGCACGTTCTGTATTTTGGTCAGATTCACCGGCTTAAAAATCACCGCGGTATTTTCCTCTTTTTCAAGGGCTTCGGCTTCCTGCCTGTCCCTGTTTCCGGCGGCGATAATCTTAAGGGCCGGCGGCAGCTCCGCGGAAACACGCCGGATAAAATCCCTACCCGGAAAATCGCAGCCCAGAAATATAACGGACGCGCCTGCGCCTTTAAGGCTTTCCGCGTCGGAAAAATAAAAACAGCGGCATCCAAGAGCTTCAAAATATTCTGCTACATAGCCGCGGCATTGGCTTCCCTCGGAGCGGTATATTGCCACGCCCATATTGTTGAAATCGGGCCTCGGCATATAATCGGCGCTTCCGGCGGCAAAAGAGGCGGTAAAAAAGAATTCGCTGCCCCTGCCCTCCTCGGAGTAAAGCTGTAACCCCTCGCCCATGAGTTTCGCCAGCTTAGCGCATATGGCAAGCCCCAGGCCGCTTCCGCCGTATTTTCTCGTTACGGAGCTGTCCGCCTGGGAAAAGGCCTCGAATATGGAAGCCTGCTTTTTAGGGCTTATGCCTATGCCCGTGTCCGATACGGAAAATTTCAGCCTGCACCGGCGGCCGTCGTACTCAAGGACGGAAACGGCAAGCTTTACGTAGCCTCCGCCGTCGGTAAATTTAACCGCGTTGGAAAGAAGGTTGGAAAGTATCTGTTTAAGCCTGAGCGGGTCGCCCGTTATGAACCGGGGCATATCCGTATCTATGGCGACGGAAAGCTCCACGCCTTTTTCCTCCGCCTTGGCGGCGTAAAGCTCCGCGACCTGTTCAAGCTCGCCGTAAGCGTCGAACTCTATGGCTTCGAGAGCCATCTTGCCGCTTTCTATTTTTGAAAAATCAAGTATTTCGTTTATGATCCCCAGCAGGCTGTCGGCGCTCATATCCACAATGTTAAGGTATTCCATCTGGGCCGCGTCAAGTGGTGTCTGCCTGAGTAGGTTAAGAAACCCTATTATGCCGTTCAGCGGCGTGCGTATTTCGTGGCTCATGTTGGCAAGAAACTCGCTTTTGGCCTTTTCCGCCACTTCCGCCTTGTCGAGGGCTCTGTAAAGCTCTATCTCGCGTTTTTTACGGGCCGAAATATCCCTTATCACATAAAGGCTGTTCCAGCGGCCCCTCGTTTTTATCTTAGTAAGGGACACTTCCACCGGGAATATTTCCCCGCCCTTTTTAACCGCGTATATCTCTATGGTTACGCCGCCCGAGCTTTTATCGAAATCCGCTGCGTATTCCTCCGGTATTACGGTGGGGATCACCGGCCTGCCGCTCATTTCCTCAAAGGTGTAACCGAACATCCCGGAAACGGAATCGTTCCACAGAACCACGCCTCCGTCGCAGTCCGTCACGATTATGCCGTCCATGGCCTTAGAAGTAACGGTCTGGAAAAATATATCGTTTTCCCGGAGTATTTCCATCATGGCGAACCTTTCCGTAACGTCTACGCCGACGCACGCCACATAGCCGGTGCCAGCCCCATTATCCCTCATAACGGAGACGCTCCAGTCTATATATTTTACCTGCCCGTTGTGGTCGCTTTTAATAAATATGCCGGGAGCGCCCGAACCTTTCCTCGCTTCCTCCACAGCTTTCAGGGCGGATAAGCGGTATTCCTCCGGAACAATGTCCTCAAGACGTCTGCCGAGAATCTGCCCGTAAACGGGGTCAAGCATACCGGAAGCGCCTTCGTTGACCCTCACTATTATATTATTCCCGTCTATTACGAAAGCCGGGACGTTCTTTATGCTTAAAACCGTTTCGACGAAATCCCTTTCGTTTTTGAAATTTTCCTCCGCCGCCCGTCTTTCAGTTATCTCGTCCTCAAGACGCCTGCGGTTTTTCTCCGTTTCGTCGGAATGTCTTTTAAGGCTTTCCACCATTCCGTTGAAATTTTCCGACAGATCCCTGAACTCGTCGCCGGTATCGACGGTTACCCTGCTTTCCAGATCCCCTCCGGCCACGTCGGAAAAACCCTTTTTAAGGGCCAGTATCGGCTTAGTAAAGATATAGGCGAAAACGGCGGTTAAAATCAGAACGATAATAAGAACTATAAAAAGCGAACGCCAGAAAAGGTTCTTAAGATACCCGGCGGACATCATGGCTTCGCTTTCGTCCATACTCACGACAACGCCCCAGTCGAGACCGGCAGCGTTTACTGGAGCGTAAGCCATAAGAACGGGCCTGCCCAGATAGTTTTTCGCCGCGAATACGCCCGAAGCTCCGCCGGAAACGCCGCGCTCAACGGCGTCCGGCACCCGCTGTATAAGCGCCGCAGAGCCGCCCGCGTCTATAAGATGCACGGCGGAAGCGTCAAAACCGGCGTTTTTAAGCCGTTCCAGATAGTAGGCCTTATTTTCGAGCAGCCCTCTTGGCTCGGAGCGCAGAAAGCCGTCTTTCCCTACGATGCAGGCTTCCCCCGTTTTGCCGAACCCCTCGCTTTCCCATTTGTATCCGCCGGAAAGTATCCTGTTGAAAACCCCGTCGTCCATAAGGGATATAAAGGCCCCGATGGACTTGCCGCCTTCCCCCGTCACGGGAGATACCATAAACATAACCGGCCTGCCGCCGGCAGGGCCGTATTTCACGAAATCAAAAAACTTTACGTCTCCCGGAAAGGCCTCCATGGCGAATTTATGCGCCTCTCCGAAAACCGCCGACAGCGGGGCGTTTTTATATATGTTGCCGCCAAGCTCGTTGCCCAGCCCGAGAGAAAAAACTATATTGCCGTTTTTATCTATAAGCAGTATGTCGGAAAAATTCCAGCGGCGGTTAAAGTCGTTGAAAAGGCCGGAATATTTTTCCATAATCCCGCCGTAGGCGGCCATGTTTTTCGCGCTTCTTAAAACCTTCCCGGCGTAAGAGCGCTCCGAGCCCGCCCCGTAGGCGCACCGTACCGCAAGGCCGTTATCGCCCGCCGCAGGGCGGCCCCTGTACGAAGCCCCGGGGCTCCGGGAAATAAACGCGTCCGAAAAAAGGGAAAAAGAAAAAATATCTTTACGGCATTCTTTCAGCACCCAGGACGGTACACCGGCGGAAACGGATTCGAAGCCGGCCGACAGATCGGCAAGGGCCGCGTACACCCGCGGAGTTGAGGAAAAAGCCTCCTGAGGGTTGCGTATGGCGGAGATAAAAGTCTCCGTCTGCTGTTTTTTCGTGTTTCTCATGGCGGAAAGGCTTTCCTTTTTGGCCGCGATGATAAGGTCCCTCGCCCCGTAGTACATCTGCACGCCGGATAAGGATATGGCGACAAGGCCAAGAAAGAGAAAAGACAGAAAAAATTTTACCGATATGCCTCTGTAACGGCGCGCCACCAGCAACCTCGAAAAAACGTTCCGATTTGTTTATTAAAATATTATTATGGAATTAAGTCAAATATAATAAACGATACGAATAAATTTATCAGCGGGCAGCGCCTGCGGCTCTATCTGGCCCAGGCATAGAGGCGGCTTGCTCCGAAGCGGCGTAAAATCTAAACCGGGGCGTCAGGCAGAAAGCCGTTTAAAAGCCGTAAAGCAATGGTCTGCCCCGCCGGAGGGGCTTATTATCAGCGGCGTCTCACGGAGAACAGCCGCTATAAATATCTTAAATAATTACCCGCGTCAGGAAACGGCGGCCTTTTATACACGGCGGCGATAACAGTGGAAATAAAAACCGCGATGTGAGATAATAGTTTCAAGTTGTGCCGTGAGGTAGTTTTTATGATGACGTATGAAGAATTTGTCCAGGCCATAAGAAATTACATGGAAGCTCCCATGAGCGCCGGGGACACGGTCCTTGCGGCCGCTTTCATCATCGCGGGGGCGGCGTTTGCCGTATGGTTCGCCCTTTATCTGCGCAGACTGTATATAAAAAGAAAGGCAAATACCGATATGTTCGATACAAGCTTCGCCAAAGACCTTAAGTACCCGGGCTTTTATCCTGGGGGAGCCCCCGAAAACGATGAAGGAGAAGAAAAGAAAAAGCCCGAAAAAGACAAATGGGGCAACATAAACGACGAATACTAAAAAAACCAGCCCCCGATATATAACCGCCTGAGCGGGCGGGAATTACCGGCGCATTTCAAAGCAGGCGGGCAAAAAACACAGGGGGCGCTGTAAGCCGGATTCTGTACCCTTATAAAAGGGCGGCGGCCATTTCTCTAGGAACGCGGTTGCCCGCGTCCTCAAGCAGCATACCCGCGGAATAAACGGACGGGCCGTCCTTTTTCCGCCTATTCGCCTTGCACCGGATGGGGCTTGTTCTGCCCCGCCCCGTTGCCGGGGCAGGCGGTGGTCTCTTACTCCGCCTTTTCACCCTTACCGCCGTTTACGGCGGCGGTTCTTTTCTGTAACGCTATCCCCGCCTTTTAAGCGAACCGGCGTTACCGGTCATCCTGCCCTGCGGTGTCCGGACTTTCCTCCCGTTATATAAAATAACCGGCGGCCGCCCGCGCCCCCTGCCCGGAAAGTGTAATTTATTTTGCGGCAAAAAGCAAACCGAAGCGAAGCCTATGGCAAAGCTTTATTATTGCCAAGAAACCGGCCGGATGGTATAAGTAATATTTTTAAGGAGCGCATAATGGACAAGGGTTTTTCCATACCGGGCCTGGAAAAGGGAGCGCGCGTGCTTGTGGCAATGTCGGGCGGGGTGGACAGCTCCGTATCCGCCATGATGGTAAAGGAAGCGGGCTATACTCCCATAGGCCTTACCCTTAAACTGTTCGGGCAAAGCGATCAGGTACTTGAGGACGCTGAAAAAGCAGCTTCCTCCATAGGCATGGAGTGGTATTCGGCCGATTATTCGGAAGCCTTTTCCCGGGACGTTATAACCCATTTCATAAGAAGCTATAAAATGGGGGAAACTCCCAACCCCTGCTCCCTGTGCAACAGGACGGCCAAGATAAAATATCTTTTCGACCAGATGCAGCGCCGCGACTGCATCAGGATAGCAACGGGCCATTACGCCCGCACGGAAGAGGCAAACGGCCGGAAATACATAGCCAAAGCCGCCTTTTCCGGCAAGGACCAATCATATTATCTCTGCCTGGTGGAGCCTTTCCACGCGAATCTGCTCGTATTTCCTCTTGGGGACGCGGAAAATAAAGACGAAGTGCGCGCCGCGGCGGCCTCATACGGCCTTACGGCGGCGGAAAAGCCCGACAGCCAGGAAGTATGCTTCCTCCAGGGGCGGGATTACAGGGATTTTCTGGCGCCCTTTTCCGAAGGCTGGCGCAGAGGGGATTTTATATTCCGAGGAAAGCGTTTAGGCAGAAACAAGGGGCTGCACAACTATACGCCGGGCCAGCGCAGAGGGCTTGAAATAAGCCATACGGAACCGCTTTACGTAAAATACGTAAACCCGGAAACCGGGGACGTGCATCTGGGAGAAAAAAAAGAGGTTTTCGCCCGTGGAGTGCGATTAAGGGAATGTTCCTTTTATCCCGGAGCGCCTCTTATAGGCCGCGTTACCGCCAAGCTGCGGTACAGAATGAACGACGAACCCTGTCTTATGGAGCAGGCCCCGGAAGGAAAAGCGAGCCTGCTTTTCGATAAAGGCCAGTTCGCTCCAGCGCCGGGCCAGACGGCGGCCATATATATGGGCGGCAGGGTTATAGGCGGCGGGACCATAGACGGTATTTTTTAACGTAGCTATACCTTTACGCAGATCGATGTAAAGTTACGGAAGGTATTTATAATACGGCGGCTTGCTCATATCAACGGATAATAATACTAAAAGCCTCTGGCAAGGCGCTGTCTGAAGGGGCAATGCCCTTTTAGTCTGCCTTTGCCGCGCAAGCATTATTATGAATAGTTTTGACGATGCGTAGCATTATTATGATTATTTTCCATAACTGTCCGCGTTAAGGGGCAGCCGCCTTTTTTAAAAATAAAACCATAACGGAGGTACTGTAAATGCCATCTTTCGACACGGTAAGCGAGGTGGACGTTCAGGAAATGGACAACGCCGTAAACAATATGAAAAAAGAAATATCCTCGCGTTTCGATTTTAAAAATTCCAATACGGAGGTGGAGCTTAATAAAAAGGATAAAACCATAAAAATGCTCACCACCGACGACATGAAGATGAACATGATGCGGGAAATGCTCATATCCGCCGTAACAAAACGCGGGGTGGATTCCAGATGCCTCGATTTCGGCGAAACGGAAAAGGCCGGAGGCGCCATGCTCCGCAGGATAATAAAAATAAAGGAAGGCATAGACAAGGAAACCGCCAAAAAGATAACCTCCGCCATAAAGGAAAGCAAGCTGAAAGTGCAGGCATCCATAATGGATGAAAAGGTAAGGGTCCAGGGCAAAAAGATAGACGACCTGCAGGAAGTGATAAAGCTCCTGAAAGGGCTGGACCTGCCCCTTGCGTTACAGTTCGTAAATATGAAAAGCTGATTTTCGCGGCGGCAAAAAACAAAAAAACAGGGCCTTAAACCGGCCGCAGGGACTTGCGGCCGGTTATAATCCTATACAAGATCGCTTTTCTTAAAGAAAACGTAACCCATAACGGCGAATATCACGCCCAAAACAGCCGGATAAACAAGCGAATATACGGCGCAGCCGGACCGGCCGAGAGTATCCAGTATAAAATATGAAGCCGGGCCGGTAACGGAAAGCACCGGGTCGAAAAGGCATATCGCTCCTATTCTGAAAACCTGCACGGGGTTAAGCATAGCGGCGGCGAATATTACGTTTTCCGGCATCATGCTTTTTATCATGAACCCTATCAACGCTATATCTATAAAAGCTATAAGAAAGAGCCACACGAAAAAAGCGGCTCCCACGGCAAGCTCCTGGCTTCTGACCCATGAGGATATAAAAAAGCCCACCCCGAGAAAGGCAAGCGCGCTGCACACAAGAAGCCCGGCGTAAAGCAGAAAGAGCCCCGCGGGAATATCCGCCCCCTTTACGGCGCCTATTATGAGAGCAAGCAGCATGGAAAGGATAAGAGGCGCGGACACAACTATAAAACGGCCCAGAAACTTGCCGAAATAATACGACCTCAGGGACACGGGGAAGGAAAGCAGATATTCCAGCACGTTGCTTTCCCTGTCTCCAGAAATGGTGCGCACCGTGGTAACGAGAACGAACACGGGCATTATTATATTGCAGGCCTGTATAAAAACCAGAAGCCCCCGCGTAAGGCCCGTAAACCCCATAACGCGGCCCTCCGCCACGCCGGACATGAAAATCATGGCCGTCATTATCATAAAAACGGCGGCGTACCCCATAAACCAGCGGGACCGCAGGGAGCCCAGCAGATCAAGCCTCAGCACAAGGAGCATATCTTTCATTTCAGCTCCGTTACGCCGGATTTTTTCATGGCCCGCTCGTTTTTTATATCGAGAAAGAGCTGCACGGCCTGCTCGTAGGTTAATATTTCCTTGCCCTCCGGCACGGCGCTTTCATCGGAAAAGGCCCCTACCCCGAAAGACATTGGGGTCACGAAGGGGCGGGCAAGCACAGCCTTCCTGCCGCTAAGCCATTTGCCGCTTACCGCGTCGGTAAAATACACCACGGCCCCGTCTTTCCATGCGAAGCCTTTTTCCTCAAGCCATAAAAGGGCGCAGCCCAAATCGTCGAAAAAGAAATGCTCCCCCGTTTCCGGGTTTACTATCTGGGCGGAATGCAGCCTGTCGCTTACCTGCATCACGCAGCGCTCGCATACTTCCCTGTCGAATTTTACTTCCGCAGGCTCCAGACTTACGGAGCTTTTGCAGCCCGCGGCAAGGAACACAACAGCCGCTGCCGCGGCGAATCTAAATTTCTTCATCCTTTACTACCCTCCCCATGTCAAGCTCCACGGCCCGCGAAGCAAGCCCTGAAAATTCTTCCAGCCTGTGGCTGATAAAAATAAAAGTACGGCCTCCTCCCGCCTCATCCAGCAGGGCGCGGAAAGTCCCCCGCCCTTTTATATCCAGATTGGCCGTAGGCTCGTCGAATATTATGGTTTTCGTACCTCTTGCGAAAGCAACGCTTATAAGCACCTTCTGCTTCATCCCGCCGGACAGCTTGTGGAAAGCCTTGCCCATGTGGGGCTCTATATCAAGCTCCAGCCTGCGGCAGTTTTCCGCTACGGTTTTTTTATCGAAGCCGGATATTCCGGCGGAATAATCTATAAGCTCGCCTATGGTAAATTTGAGAGGCGGCGGAAGCTGGGGCACGAAGCTGACGCTTTTAAGGGCGGAAACCCTGTCCTGCCAGGGAGATACGCCGTCTATGGAAACGGAGCCGGATGAAGGCATATATTCTCCGAGGATACAGCGGATAAGCGTCGTTTTTCCGGCGCCGTTCCTGCCCATGAGCATAAGCTTTTCGCCGTCCCCCACGGACAGATTGACCCCGTTCAGGACTTCCTGCCCTTTAAAGGATTTACGCAGTTCTTTCACGATTATCATAATTTCACACCAGATTTTTAAAACGGCTTACGTAGCTCATGGAGCCTTTAGGGCAGGCCTCTATGCATCTGCCGCATAAAATGCAGGCGGAGCCTTTTATATAGACGGGCTTGCCCTCCTCCGTTTTCATGTTTTTAAAATTCAGTATGGAAGGCTCTATACAGACGGAAGCGCACCTGCCGCAGTTATCGCAGTCCCCGTCGCGGGCTATCCTGCCGACGGAGACGTAATTAAGCAGGCCGTAGGCCGAGCCTATCGGGCAAACGCTCCTGCACCAGAAACGGCGGGCGAAAAAAACCTCCGCAAGAAACACCAGAAGAACCCATATCCCGGCGGCGCCGGCCCCGTATATGAGAAAACGGCTCAATATACCAACCACGTTGAAGATCTCGAACACAAGAAGCCCGGTAACGACGGAAAGCCCGGCCCACAAAGCGAAAAACCAGTACCTGCCAACGGGAAGCGAAAGACCGCCTTTTATTATTTTCTTTCTCACGAGGAAAAAATGCAGTTTTTCCCCCAGCTCGCTTAAAAGCCCGTACGGGCACACCCAGGAGCAGAACGCCCTGCCGCCTGCGGCCAGATAAAAAAGAACGATCGTAACAGTGCCTATTATCAGGTTGGCCGGAACGGAATTGTGGGCCGCTATTACCTGAAGCGTAACGAACGGGTCTATAAGGTGAAAGCCTATGAACCGGGAGCCGGAAAGGGAGCCTTCGAGTATCTGTATATCCGCCCTGTACGATATTATAAAAAACAGGGAGACAAATATTACCGAAATGCGCCTCAAAGGGGTTATCCAGCGTTTTTTCATGGAAGCCGCCGCTATTTGAAGGAGGATATTTCGTCCGCAAGCATTTCAAGCTGCTCGACGGAGGTATTTTCCAGAAGCCCTTTCATAAGAGTGTTCGGCACCTGGCCGTTTTTATATTTCATAAGGGCGGCCATATTGTACTGCCTGTCCCTGCCGGCTATGGAAGGGCCTACCGGGCCTTTGCCGTCCCTGCCGTGGCAGGAGGAGCATTTTACTATATAAAGCCTGCTAAGGCCGGATTTGCCCGCTTCGCGCCTCATTTCCTCAAGGGCGAGAGCCTGTTCGTCCATCTGGGGGGAAGCCGGTTTTTCCGGGGCGGAAGCGGCGGCGGGGGCTGGCGCAGCGGCTTTCTGCGTTTCAGCCTCCTGAGGAACGCCTGACGGCGACCCCTTTGAAAACATATATGCAAATAAAGCTGCGGCCGCGGCCACCGCTATAATACCTGCTGTCCTTCTGCTCATCTGGCTTTCTCCTTTCTTATCTCTTCGTTAAAGGCGGCTATATCGTCCGCGATAAAGCGTATCTCCTCATCGGTCATTTTAGACACGAGAACCTTCATAAGCACGTTTTCTTCCCTGTCGGTCCTGTATTTTATTATCATGTCGTAAACCTGCTCCCCGCTTTTATCAAGCAGAGACGGCCCTATTACCCCGTTGCCGTAATCGTCGTGGCAGGCTGAGCATTTTACGATAAACTCCTTGCTGAGCCTTTTCATCATAAGCGATTTATGTATGGATTCGTAAGGGTTGTTCCTTACTACGACGTGGGCGCCTATCTCCTTAGTAAGAGGCGTTTCCTCCCCGTCCGGCGCGTATCTTACGGCGTATTCCCCCGTTACAGTATAGGAAATAAACGGGCTTACGTTATCCTTATTGCTCCCGCCGCCTGAAACCACGGTTATCTCCCCGCTTTTTTCAGGCAAGGGGGCTTCCGCGCCCTTTTGCTCGCTCCCGGAGCAGGCGGCAGCAAAAACGCATATTATCAGACAAAGAAATTTCATATTGCTCTCCAAATCACTTAGGCTCTATTACAAAAACATTGCTTTCCGCCGGGCACAGCTCCAGGCACACGCCGCAGCCCACGCATTTTTCGCGTATTTCGGGGGCGTACCGCTTTTCCCCCGTCAGAGCTATGGCCGCGTCCCTGTCAGGATACGGGCACATATCGCGGCAGACGGTGCAGGCTTTGCCTGAAAAGGCGCGCAGTTTTTCCGCCAGTTCTTTTTCCCGCTCGCCGGAGGTTCCGTGGGCTATGAGCCTGTTTATCATATCCTCCGTAACGGTTTCCCCCTTCATGCCGAGGCAGTTTTCAGGCCTTACGACCCTGGCCTTGCCCATATCCACATATTCCGCGTCGGACACGCTGCTGTCCAGCGCCCCGGACGGGCAGGAAAGCACGCAGGGCAGAAGGTCGCAAAGATAGCAAGCCCGCTCCTCCGGTATTATTACCGGGGTGCCCGCGGCGGCGCCCTTATTTATATCGAGCAGCTTTACCGAGCGGTAAGGGCACACCTGCACGCACTGGCCGCATTTTATGCACGTTCCTAAAAATTTGCGCTCGTTTTCCGCACCGGGAGGGCGCAGGAATTTTTCCTCCGGCTTCAGCAAAGGCGCACAGGCCCTGCCTGCGGCAAGAAGCCCGGCCAGGCCGCAGGTAAAAAGCGCCGTTTTGGCGAAAGAGCGGCGGTTCATTTTTTTACTCACTTTTTACATCCTCCGCCTTTAATCTCGGCATGGTATCGACGGCAAGAGTCTCCGGCTCGGAAAACGGCAGGAGCTTCATAAGAAAGTTAAGCAGGCTCATTACCGGCGAACCGTAAAAAAACTTTAAAGCGGGAACACGCTGCATTATTTTATCCGCATAGGCAAGGTTTTCGTAAGGAGTGTCCCCGTAGCCGTCTCCATTTCTGTCGAAGCCTTCGTATTCGTCCCAGTAATTTCTGTACCATGAATTTACGCTTAAATCGGAGGAGGGCGTGTCGTTCGATACGGAATCTATATTGCCGCCGAAAACGTTGTCCTCGAAAACGCTGCCTAAAATCACTCCGTGGAGCTGGATACCCGTCGTGTTATACAGTATCCGGTTGCGCATAAATTTATTGACCGTGCCCGGCTGATACGGGGACTGGTCCAGATAAAACCCTCTGGCGTTATACATAAGGACATTGTCCTCCGCTATGCAGTCCGAAACCTCCTTAAAGCCTATGCCTATGCCGAAAGGCCCGGTGGAGCTGCGCACGGTGTTGCCCGTAATACGGCTGCCGTGGCTGTACATAAGGAAAATCCCTACGGAATTATTTTCAAAAACGTTGTCCGTAACGAAATTTCTGTCCGCGTACATAAAATGGACGGAATACCTGGAGCCGCCGATGTAGTTTTTCTCTATCCTGTTGGCGGAGGAATACCAGAAAACCATATCCCTTATCCCCTCCATCCTGTTGCTTCTTATGGTGTTGGAGTGGCTGTACCACAGCCTTATGCCGTCCCCCTTGAGGCCGAGGGAAAAATCTTTGGAGCGTATGTCGTTATTTTCAATGCGGCCCCGGTTGGAGCCTTCGAAATTGACCCCGAAAAGACAGTCCCGCATATTGTTGCCGGAAACTATCACGTTATCGGCGTTCTTAACGGCGACGCAGGCGTCGCTGGCTTCGTGGCTTTCGCCGCTGCCCATTATCCTGAGCCCCTGGACGGAAGCCCCGGAAGCGGTAACGGTTATCACGCTTCCTTTGCCGCTGCCCTTTATTACGGCGTTATCGCCCCTGCCCTTTAAGGTAACGGCCTTATTAACGGTAACGGGGCCTTCGTAAAGGCCGTCGCCCAATATTATAACGGAGCCTTCCTCCGCGCCGTCTACGGCTTCCTGGAGCGAGGCGGCGCAGACGGGCAAAGCGGAAAGCAGGACAAGCGCAAAGGCGGCGGGAACCTTCATTTAAGCTCCTTTCTCCGGGCCAGTATGGCAAGCACGGAAAGAACCGCTATTATAAGCAGTATATAAAAGCCCGTCGTTGGATAGGAGTGGGTGGTAAACTGGGCGACGCGACCGTCTCCCAGGGCCGTCGGCATAAAGGGCTTGACCTTGAACATGCCCCACTCCTGAAGGTTGTGGCCGTACCAGTAGAGCCAGCCCGCGTAAAAAGCGAAAAAACCGACGGGAAAAAGAGCCGGGGTAACCAGGAGCAGCCAGGAAAAACGCCCCCTGTATATAATGAAAAGAAAGAACATCAAAGCTATTATAAGCATTATATAAGGAGCCGCCGCCCTTTCAAGCCTGGCTCCCGTCTCCATGGAATACATGCCGATAAAATGGTTTATCGTGTTCATTTCATGGACGTCGCCCGAATAGCCGTCAAGATGAAAATACACCGGTATGCCGTCCGGAAAGGCTTCCTTAGGATAATTGGGCGCTTCGAGGGACACGTACCAGACGGGCACGCTCATGACCCCCACCTCCCCTTTTCTCTCTATCATCTGGCGCAGATCCTTTTCCGCGCCTTTGGGAGTGTACGGGCTTACATACCTGCCGGTCTGGTATATGTTCCACAAAGAACACACGTAAGAGGGAACCGAGGCTCCGTCGCCGGATTTTATCTTTTCCGGCACGCCCTGAAAAATTATCATTGGAAACGTAAAGAACACCACGGTAAGCAAAAGCGCCGCGGCCGCAAACACATCCGATTTGCTGAAACCCGATTTAGCCATAACGCACCGCCGAAATCTGAAAAATACTTGAAGCCGGAGGGGCTTAAAGCCCCTCCTTTTAAATAATCGCCTTTAGAAAAGGTCGGCGTTCTGATCTATCCATTTCATGTATTCGATCATGTCTTTAATTTCGCCGTCCTTCATATTCTGGTTAGGCATCCTAAGGTTAAAGTAGTTTATAAGCTCTTTAACGTAAGGCTCGTCATATTTGGAAGCAGGGTTTTTGGTAAATTCGAAAACCCATTGCTCGCTGGTTCTGTCTATGGCTCCCGTAAGGTCCGGGCCGGAGCTTACCTGGCCTATTACGTGGCAGCCGTTGCATCCGCCGGTAAGGTAAGCGGCTTCGCCTCTGGACGCAGCTTCTGACATGGGGGAAGCAAGCATTTTGGAAAGGCGCGCCTTAGCCCTGAGGCCCACGTCGGCGGTTTTTACCATATACTGCCATACCTGGTTTTCCCAGAGGATAGCCTGGTCAAGGTCGCCTTTCTTATAGGCGGCGTCGGCCTTGGCCTTAACGTCCTTGATATTGCCGTACTGGTTCAGGGCGTCCGTCACCAGGGCTTTTATTTCAGGATATTTGTCATATCCTTTATCCGTAAGGAATTTAACTACGGACTGTATAACCGCGTCGGTAGCTTCGTTAGTCGCCAGTATTTTCTTATACTCCGCTTCAAGCTGTTCCTTGCTCAGCTTCTGGAGGCTCATCTTTTTAATGTCCTCATACTTTTTGTTGGGGTCCTTCACAAAAAGATAGCCCATCATTTCAAGGTGGAGAGCGGAGCAGAATTCCGTGCAGTAATACGGAAACACGCCTTCCTCATCGGCCACGAAGGTAACGGAAGCCGTTTTTCCCGGCTCTATGGAAGCGTGGACGTTAAGAGCGTCTATGGCGAATCCGTGGGTCTCGTCCTGGGCCCTTTCTAGGCTGGTTATGTGGATGGTTACCTTATCGCCTTTATTTACGGTTATGTGTTCCGGGTTTATGTGGGAACGAACCATAGTGGCGTAAACGGTAACGTTGTTGCCTTTGCGCTCAACGCGCTCCTGTCCGGCAAGGGTAACGGCCGGGTGAGGTTTGCCGGTACGGCTGTTTGTGCCCATGTCGTAAGTTGCCTGAGGTTTCAGCTTATCGGCGGCAATGGATACTACGTCGTGAGGCTCGCCCAGAGGTATGGGCATATCGTAGATAAGCTCCATTTTAGGCCCGGTAATATCTATAAGCTGGTGGTTCTGCGGATGCAGAGGGCCTACCGGGTTGAACCTGTCTATGGAGAGCTTGTCGAGGGAAAGGGCGTATTTGCCTTTAGGCTTGGAGGATTTGCCTTCCATAGTGTCAAGGTGGCCTATATTGTAGTGAACGTTTATACGGTCCAGAACTTTAAGGTTTTTGTAATCCCATTTAACTATCTGGGAGTCCACATAAAGAGACGTATAAATTATGCCGTCCTCAGGAACGAAAGAGCTGTGCAGAGGTCCGAGGCCCAGCTCAACCTGACCGTGGAGGGCTTTTTTCATATCTATTATGGGTATACCGTAAGGGTCCTTGCCGATAAAATCCTTTTTGTCTATAAGGGCTTTTATTTTGGCAAAATCATAAACGGAAGCGTGGGTATCCAGCTTGCCGCCTACAACTATATATTTGCCGTCCGGGGTAACGTCCACGCCGTGGGGGGACTTGGGCTCCGGTATAAGGAAAAGAGCGCCAGCTTTTACGGCCGCGTCTATGGTCACTACGCGGTGGCCGTTGATCACCTTATAGTTTTTCTTGTCCTGAGCCAGCTTTTCAAGGATTTTCCAGTTGAATACGTGCAGGTAGTCGTTGTCGTTTCGGCTCATGCCGGCTTCAAAAGGAGGAAGGCCCTTTTCTATACCGCCGGTATACATTTCGGAGTTAAAGGAGTTTATAAAGCCCCAGCCGTCGGACGGGCCTTTGCCCGCGTCGGAAAGGTCCTGCATATAGGGAGGCAGTTCCAGAGTAAAGGATTTATCCACGTCTATGCGGCCTTTTGTTTTATCGAACTTCCAGAGAGTAACCGCCCCGCGGAAAACGTCCGCGTAGTTTTCTATGGGGTAATAGTTGTTGTCGAGAGGCGCGGCGTATTGGCTGGCCTCCATAACGTACTCGGAGTTAGGCGTAACGAACGCCCCGCCGTGTTCGCTTTTTATTACCGGGTTGGTAACTATCTGCACAGTTTCAAAATCGTGGAGGTTTATAACCGCCAGACGGGGGTTGGCTTTATCGTTGATAAAGAGATAATCCCCGGTATATTCGCCGTTTTTCTCGGTAAACGCCGGGTGGTGGGAATCGCCCCAGGTTATATCCCTGCCGCGGATCTTGCCCTGCTCGAGAACGGCTTTGGACTCGTCGTCATAGCCGTAACCCTGCCACGGCTCGGGAGTGAACACGCCTATGTACTTATAAATACGCATGGAAGGCACGCCGTAAACTATGACCTGCCCGGACTGGCCGCCGGAAGAAAAGACTATGTATTCGTCTTTCCTGCCCGAAGGCTGGTAAGTTTTTGCCGCCGCAATAACATCTTTTTCGGAAAGGTTTCTTTCCTTCATGATGTCCTGCAGGGTGTCCGCCGCAACGGCCTGAACGGCGAAAGCCGCAAGCACAGCCAAAGAAACGGCACATTTCTTCAGAAAATTCATTTTGTCCTCCTCATTTATTGCACGCCGCCCACGGTAAGGCGGCTAAATGCCTTATCTGCAAAAAATAACTTAGGGCACGGACGATATATTAGGACAATAAAAAATTAATTAAATTGACATATATCAATTTACGAAGAATTTTTTATAACTATATTAGAATAATATTCGGGGGGGGGAATTTGTCAATGTTTTTCAAAAAGATACGGCATCAGTCCTTAAATGATACGGTGAAGTAAACAGAATTTTTAAAAATTTTAACACACGGGAAAAACGCGCGAAAAAACGGCATAATAAAACGCCGCAACAGCCGGCGCGGCAAACCGCGCCGCAATCCAAGATAAAAAACTAATCTCATTAAAATGACTGGCAGCTATCCCCTAACGCAGATAGTTACGGCAAATAATTATAATAATGCTCATTAGGCTTCAAAAATATTCATAATAAGACCTTCTCTGGCAAGGCAAACTCCGGGGCAAAAGCCCCTTTAGACAGTGCTTTGGCAAACGCTTTCGGTCTTATTATTCACAGCCCTAGAGCAAGCCGCCGTATTATAAATATTTCCCATAACTTTATTAATCTGCGTAAGGGCATAGCTGCGAAATACTAATAAACAGTTTCGCTAAAAAATCATCGTAAAATTCATTGATAGATATCCCTTTCTAATTTATACTTAATAATATATATTTTTCCCGGCCATATCCTTACCCTGACTGGCGTGAAGTTACTGAAAATATTTATCACGGGGCGGCTTGCGGCGGTAATTAAAAATTTTATCCACAGCGTCTATCAACGCACCGCTTGGGGTAAAATCTGCCTTTTCTGCGCCGCGGGACGATAACCGTAATTATCAGTATCAGGATAATAGCCGCCGAATTTTTAATATCTTTCAGGAGCAAGGCAATGAAAAGCTATATAATATGGAACAATAAGGGCGGCATAGGCAAAACCATGCTGTCCTTTCTGCTGTCTACCGGATATGCCTTGGAGCATCCTGACGAAAATACCGTCGTTATCGACATGTGCCCTCAGGCAAATATTTCTCAAGTGCTGCTTGGAGGAACTGATAATATCAATTCATACTTAGAGGTCGTGGAAAATAACAACACAATCGCCGATTATTTTATAAGCCGTTATCAAAAATCGCCTTATACCATGACAGGCAGCGAAACGTCATTCCTGCTCAATGATATTTCTTCACATAACGCCAATGTACCGGATAATCTGTATCTTGTTTCCGGAAACAGCAAACTTGAATTGCTGAATACGATAATAGACAGGTTTGCCGCTCCCGGCGGATTCAGAGGCATAGACGAATGGAAGGCGATATACAGCTGGATAAACGACTTAAAAAAAGCAATAACGAATAAAATCGGGGAAAACACCTCTTTCTTTATAGATACGAACCCAAGTTTCGCAAACTATACTAAAATGGCAATTTTATCAGCGGACCGCCTGATTATACCATGTTTTGCAGATGTCGGCTCTTTGCTCGCACTGGAAAATCTTATGTTCTTTTTATATAACGTCAGGGATGAAAAAGCCTTCGGAAGTATCGACAACAATTTTTATGAACTGGCTAAAGAACATGGAATGTCTATTCCTATGATATACATGGTCGTAGTGGGAAGAAGCACGCAATACAATAATAAAGCTGCTGCTGCCTTTAAGCATCTCGAAGAAAAAATTATGAGCAGAATTGAAGAACTTAAGAAAAAACATAACGGAAAGATCTTTATAAACTCATCTTTCCCGATAGTTCAGCAACTGCGGGATTTAAACTCCGCCGCCCCTTTGATTAACGTCCGGGGAGAACTTTTAAACAACCTTAAAGGCGGCCAGGCTACCGGCCTGCATACGAAACAGGGCACGGAAATGATGGTGCCTACAAATATTAAAGAATTTAAAGACGCGGTTAACAATCTCGTAAAACTTTTATGAATTTAACATCCGTAAAAAATCAGCGGGAACGGTTTTGCCGTATGTACAGCTTATTGTTCGTGTCCGGAACGCTGAAAATAAAAGCGCGCCGGACGCAACCCGTTTTCGGGACGGCCTTTAAGGCTGGACGCTTATTTTATCTCGGCCTCATCGTCCAGTAAAAATAAAATAACGGCGGTCATATCCGCAATCTCTTTTTTGCTCAGGGTGTTATCTAAAAAGAGAAAGGTTTTTTCAGCTTTTTCCTCCAGTTCCTTTTTACTGAAATACGCCGGGCAGCCGTTAACAATAGTTCTATAAATTTTTTGCATGGTATGCTCCTTTAGGGTTTGGCAAAACCAATCCCCAAAGGATTATATAGCTATAAGAGAAATAAAACAGATTAAAAAGATACGTATAGTCCAACTTTTAAAATATGTAACCGCGCCCTTCACAACATCATACCAAAAGACCCTGATACAAATTTAACCCTTTGATATTATCCATAGATAACACATACATTATCGATTCAATATACACAAGCTCATGGAGCTTATTCATAAACAAATTATAGACAACGTTAAAAGGCTGCGCAAATCCCACAGTCATTGTCAGGTTGATTTAGCCGCAATTTTAAATGTCAGCAGGTCCTTTATCGCTGAAATAGAGTCTTACAGGAGGCCGTACAATATCGCGCATTTAAACAGGATCGCCGCCTATTATAACTGCGGCCTGCACGATATAATACCCGATAAACCGATAAATGAAAATTACGACGATACATAAACGGCTCAACGCTTTAACTATTATAGCCCGCAAGCAGGTCTGCCGGGCCGATGTATAAGGAGAATAAAGCGTTCGGGCAGGCTCTTATTATACGCAGGGCCGCACGACTTGCCGGAAAGGAAAAGATATAACCCGGCAAACGCAGAGGCCCTCCCCAGCCGTATCAAAATATCAGCCGGTATCTCTAAACGGTATTTTAAAATAAAAATAGATTAACGTTGCCCTTCCTTTCTCCGGCTGGTATAATCCCGTCATATTAAAACAATTACGGGACGGTACATGGATACGCCACTTAATCAGCAGAAACTGGTAGTGCTTATAGACGCGGACAACGCTTCGCCAAATATAATATACGAGCTTATGAACGAAATAGCCAAATACGGCACAGCGATAGTAAAACGTATATACGGAGACTGGACCAGCCCTAACCTTAAAGGCTGGAAGGAGGTTCTGCTGGAACACGCCATACAGCCCATACAGCAGTTCGGGTATACGGTAGGCAAAAACTCCACAGACAGCGCCATGATAATAGACGCCATGGATTTGCTCTATACCGGCAAATTTGACGGCTTCTGCATAGTTTCAAGCGACAGCGATTTCACGCGCCTTGCTTCCCGCATACGGGAGGCGGGGCACACGGTTTACGGCTTCGGAGAGAAAAAAACACCCAAGCCATTTATAAGCGCCTGCGACAAATTCATTTATACTGAAATCCTTAAAGTTAAAGAAGAGGAAGTGGAAGCGGCTCCTAAAAAATACACGACTAAAGAGCTTAAAGGAAACACAAGCCTCGTAAATCTGCTGCGTTCCGCAGTATCCGCCTCCACGGACGAAAACGGCTGGTCGTTTCTGGGCACAGTGGGCCAGCATATCAATAACCAGGCCCCGGAGTTCGACCCGCGGAACTACGGCTTTACCAAGCTGAAAGAGGTTATAAAAGCGATACAGCTTTTTGATATGGACGAGCGCAAGGACGAAAGGGCCCCCAACATAAAGCAGATATATATAAGGGATAAGCGCCGCAAAAAAACAGAGCAGGAAGAAAGCCAGTAACAGGCTGCGGATGCCCGTTTCCAATAATGTTGACACACCTTGATAATCAATATACTGTACATTAAAAGGAGGATAACAGTATGAAAAAATTTTTATTGCCGTTTTTAGCGGCCGTTCTGCTT
>CANTXF010000003.1 GCA_947853665.1 uncultured Deferribacterales bacterium
CGGTGGCCTCCGGCATTTTGTAATAGCCCTTCATAATGTTGTAGCCGCGGGCCACAAACTCGCCGTCCACATTGACGGGCAGCTCTTCATTGGTCTCCGGGTCCACAATCTTGCACTCCACGCCGAAAATAGCGCCGCCCACGGTATTCACCCGGGTTTCGATGGAGTCGGTGGTCTTGCTCATGGTGCATCCGGGAGAGGCTTCCGTCTGGCCGTAGGTGATGCAGATTTCCGGCATGTGCATTTTCTCAATGACTTCCTGCATGACCTTAATGGGGCAGGGGCTGCCGGCCATAATACCGGTGCGCATATGGCTGAAATCCGTCTTCGGGAAATCCTCGTGTCCCAGCATGGCGATGAACATGGTGGGAACGCCATGGAAGGCGGTAATTTTCTCCTGATTGATACAGGCCAGACCTTTTCGGGGCGAGAACGCCGGAATGGGGCTCATGGTGGTGCCGTGGGTCATGGAAGCGGTCATGGCCAGCACCATGCCGAAGCAGTGGAACATGGGCACCTGAATCATCATCCGGTCAGCGGTGGACAAATCCATGCAGTCGCCGATGGCCTTGCCGTTATTCACCACGTTGTAATGGGTGAGCATAACTCCCTTGGGAAAGCCCGTGGTACCCGAAGTGTACTGCATGTTGCACACGTCGTTCACGCTTACGGCGTTGGCGCGGATTACAAGCTCTTCCTGAGAGACGTTTTTGGCGTATTCCATCATCTCGCGGAAGGTAAGGCTGCCCGGCTGACGGAACCCCACCGTTATTACGTTCCTTAAAAACGGCAGGCGCTTGGAATGCATCTTTTCGCCCTTTTTAAGGCTCTTTAACTCGGGGCACAGCTCGTTTATTATTTCCGCGTACTTGGAGTCCCTGTAACTTTCTATCATTACGAGGGTATGCGTGTCGGACTGTTTTAAGAGGTACTCCGCCTCGTGTATCTTATACGCCGTATTCACGGTTACGAGCACTGCGCCTATCTTGGTGGTTGCCCAGAAGGTAAGGTACCATTCGGGCACGTTGGTTGCCCACACCGCCACGTGGTCCCCCGCCTTTACTCCCAGCGCCATGAGGGCGCGCGCCACCACGTCCACCTCCGCGCGGAATTCCGCATAGGTGCGGGTATAATCGAGCGTGGTGTACTTAAACGCCGTCTGATCCGGGAATTCTTCTACCACCCTGTCCAGCACCTGCGAAAAGGTGCGCTCTATAAGCGTTTCTTTTTTCCAGATATATTTGCCGGTGCCGCGCTTGTTGTCGTAAAGGCTGTTCTGCCAGGAAGGCACGCTTTCAAAAGAGGACATATACCCCACGAACTGCGGCAGCACTATATCCGTGCTCCCCAAGCTTTCCAGCCATTCGGGCAGCAGTTCGAGGGAGATATACCCCTCGTAATTGACCGAGCGCAGACTGTCAAACACATCTTTTATGGGCAGGTCGCCTTCGCCGAGCAGGCAATACTGCGGCTTTCCTTCGCTCACGAAACTGTCCTTAATATGCAGGTGCTTTATGTGCTTGCCCAGATTTTTGACCGAGGTTTCCGCCTTTTCGCCGGCAAAACGGTGGGTATGGTGAATATCCCACAGCGCGGAGAAATTATCGCATGCGAACGCGCCCAAAAATTCCGCCAGCCTGCCGGTATCGGCATAAACGCCCATGGTTTCCATAAGAAGCGTTACGCCGCGCTCTTCCGCAAAGGTTATGAGCGGGGGCAGAAAAGTAAACAAAAACTCGTCGCACTCGCGGTATTTTTCCTCGGTTTTTTCGGCGGTATAGGCGTGAAGGCGCACGTATTCGCACCCCAAATCCGCCGCCACTTCCACGGCGCGCTTTATTTCGGCTTCCGCCGCGGCGGCTGCGCCATTATCGGCAAGATTAGCGACCGCGTCTATACAGCTTACCGCCACCCCGCTCTCGAAAAGCGCCTTTTTGGTGCGGGCTGTATTCGCCCTGTCGAAAGGTTTTTCCTTTTCGAAGCCGGGCGCGTTTATATCGTGTATTTCAAGCCCCTGTATTCTGTTTTCGGCCAGGACCTTAATAAGTTCGGAAAAGGAAAGTTCCCAGCCGTTTGTGGAAAACGAAAGTTTCATTTGTTATCTTCCTCGTATACTATCTTGTTGAGCGCGGCGACGTATGCGTTTATGCTTGCGCCTATTATGTCGGTAGAGATGCCCCTACCCGAATATATTGCGCCGTTATGGCGGAGTTTTACCATTGCCTGGCCGAGCGCCTCCTTTCCTTCCGTTACGGCGGAAAGTTCAAAGGAATCGAGCTCAAAGTGCCTGCCCGTTACGCTCTCTATTGCCAAAAACGCCGCGTCTACCGGGCCGTTGCCGAACGACACGCCCCGCTTTTGCTCTCCGCCCCGTTCCAGCGTTACGCTTGCCGTTGCGCTTATAACGTTGCTGCTCTGCGCCATAAAGTTTATAAGCGTGTAAGCGGCGGGAACCTGCAAGGCGCTTGCCGCGATTATTACTTCCAGCTCCTTTATGCTTACCGGCTTTTTGGCGGAAAGCCTTGCGTACTCCTCGTAGACCTTTTTCATATCTTCCGCCGAAAGGTCGTAACCGTATTTTGCCGCCACTTCGGAAAGTTCGTTAAGGGTCAGCCCTTCCGACAACTGCTCCGAACTCTCCGTGCGATTCAGTTCGCCCGCGAACTTGGGGTCCGTTATACTGTTTATGCCCGATATTATGCGGTTTGCCGCCGTCTTGTTTATGCGGCAGGC
>CANTXF010000004.1 GCA_947853665.1 uncultured Deferribacterales bacterium
TTACGTAGATTAATAAAGTTATGGGAAATATTTATAATACGGAGGCTTGCTCCAGGGCAATGAATAATAAGACTAAAAAGCGATTGGCAAGGCGCTGTCTAAAGGGGGCAAAGCCTTCGAGTTTGCCTTGCCTGAGCAGGTCTTATTACGAATGTTTTTGACGCCTTAAGAGCATTATTATATTTGCCATAACTATCTGCGTTATGGGAATAGCCGCCTGAAAAATTTCCAGGTTAATTTTCAAAAATATTAAGGCCGCTTTTATGGCGGCCTTTGTTTTTATACTGTACGGGCGTTCCGTAAAATATGTAAGGCCTGCGCTGCACCTTTATGCGGAGTCATTTATTACACTTTAAAAAGATTTATTATCTGTTTAAGATCTTCCGTTCGTTTCTGAAGGTGGGAAACGGTAGCAGTAACTTCGTTTACTGCCGCGTTGCTTTCTTCTATACCGGCGGCTATTACTTTGGCGCTGTCGCTTACGGACTGAACGGTGCCGTATTGCTCCTCCACGGATTTATACACATGGTCGGAGTCCGCTTTTACCGCCGTTACGCTTTCCACAACCCGTTTGAAGCCTTCCGTAGTTTCCGTTATGATTTCTACTCCGCGGCGTACGGAATCCGCCGCTCCGTTCATTTCTTTTGAAGCCGCTTTCGATTCGGACTGGAGGGATGTTATTATCTCGTCTATTTCTCCCGTGGCTTTTTGTGTGCGCTCGGCCAGCTTTCTCACTTCGTCCGCAACCACGGCGAATCCGCGTCCGGCTTCTCCGGCTCTTGCCGCTTCTATGGCTGCGTTCAGGGCGAGCAGGTTGGTTTGGTCCGCAATGTCGTTTATCGTTACCAGTATGTCGCTTATCCTGTGCGAGCTTTCCGAAAGATTACCTATGGTAACGGCCAGAGCTTCGGCGCGGGTTTTTATGGCGTCCACGCTTTCTCTTGCGCAATCGAGCTGCTGCTGACCGGATACGGTTTCTTTTTCGGCAGACTGTAATGTGTCGTTGTTTTTATTCAGAGCCTCCGCCGCCGAACGGGATATCCCGCTTATATGCTCAGTATCTTCCGCTATTTGGCTTACCTGCTTTGCCTGGGAGTCGAAGGTTGTGGAAAGCTCCTCCATTGTGGCTGCCAGCTGGCTGTTAACGGAGGCCACTTCGTCGGTTGAGGATTTTACTTCTTTAACTATCATTTGCACGTTTTCTATAAATTTATTGAAATTCACCGCCAGCTCCGCAAGTTCGTCCCTGTTTTTGGCGGCTATTCGCTTAGTCAGATCCCCGTCTCCGCTGGTAAGGTTGCCTACTTCCAGTACGAATCGCTTAAGGGGTTTTGATATCGTCGTATAGTTGAATACCATTATAGCCGCGCCTATGATAAATATACATGCAAGAGTGAATATCTGTATGCGCATACTGCTTATAAGGTTGCTGGTGGCGGTGGTTGTGGCCTCCATGGTCTTGCTCATTATTATATCTTCTATTTCCTGCGTCGTTTCGCGGAGCTTTTTTAAAACGTCCATTCTTATGTTTATTTTATCGTTCATAACGGATAGGGTTTTGAACGCTTCTTCCGCCGTTTTCCCCGATTGGTTTAGAGATGATGCGATTGTTTCTATGATTTTTGCCGCATCTTCATTCGGAAATATTCTTTTAAGCACGTTTACGTCCTTTTCCGTTTCTTTGAGCCTTTTTATAAATTCCGAAATAGGCCCTTCCGCGTTTTTGGATGCGGAGGCTTTCGCATAAAGCTCTCTTAATTCATATATCCCGCCGGTTATATCAAATACTGCTGAGAAAGCTTCCGGCGTTTGAGAACCGTTTTGCCTGTATAATTGTTTTACGGCGGAAATCAGAGTTTCAGAGCCGTTGTAAAATTCTGAATTCTGTCTTTGGTAAGCTTTATATAATTTCATGCATTCCAGCGAAACTTCTTCATATCTGTAATAGTAATCTTTAAGAGCGGGAAAATGTTCCACAGCGTCCGGAATCAGCTCTTCGAAATTTTCCTGGTTTATAAGCTCTTCAAAGCTCCGCAGCGCGTCGTGCCCTTCCTTAAACTGCATCAGAGCATTTTCATAGTAGTCTTCGTTTCCTCCCGTCATTACCTGGAGTACATTATACATGGCGGTAAGAATATCATTGTATACGTCCACTATATCTCTTGTACCTGGAATAAGCGCTTCGCCTACCTTGCGCGAATCGGATGAGGCCGAGCTTGATATACGTATTGAAGATATTCCCATTATTGCTGCCATCAGCATGAGAATAAGAGAAGCAAAGACTATTTTAACAGATATTGTCAGTTTCATGTGTTATGCTCCATGTTTTGCAATATTTTTTTATGATAAATTTTAAAATATTTAAAGTCTAGTTAAAATTAATAAATAGTGAATTTAATATGTTTATTATTTATCTGTATGGTTCAAATCCGTATATTAAATTAACGTGCTGTTTAATAATGAAAGAGTTTGGCGGCTATCCCATAACGTAGATAGTTATGGCAAATAATTATAATAATGCTCCATACCGTCAAAAACATTCATAATAAGACCTGCCCAGGCAAGGCAAACTCCGGGGCAAAAGCCCTTTCAGACAGTGCCTTGCCAATCGCTTCCGGTCTTATCATTCATTGCCCTGGAGCAAGCCGCCGTATTATAAATATTTTCCATATAGGTAAGGGTATAGTTACGGATAGTTTTATTTATCTTTGGCATGGTTTGCGGTATGTTAAGCGGCGCCCGCGTGGCAGCGGCGCAGTTTTTATGGTTATGGGCGGAACTGCCGTCCGGAAAGGCCGCCCATCCGTCCATATTTTTTTGAAAGCCTTTTCGTTTTTACGGCTTTTGATGTTAATTTGGCTTGACCGGGCGTTTCTTAGATGTAAAATCAAAATGATACTATCCTTTAAGCGGGGTGCTTTATGTCTATTGAGAATTACGCGGCGGAGCTGAAAACTGTTTTCCACTTTAACGATAAAAAGGACGAGCTGGGCCTTTATGAAGAATATATCGACGCGGACGCTTCATCGCTTGCCGTTGGCGTGAGAATACTTGCGGGGTACGCCGTTGAGCTGGCGGGGTACGTTTCGGCTCTGGATAAGCCTTACGACGCGGAGCGTGTGCATTGCCTCAGGATAGTTTTAAGGAAAATGAAGGCGGTAATAGGCGGCAGGCCGCGGCTTTTTTCTCCGGAGGATACTGAAAAAGCTCTGGAAATCCTTTCCGCCGCGGCTTTCCACACCGGCGAGGCAAGGGATACTGATATTCTGCTGTCTTCCGCAGAAAGCTATTTTCAGGAGCTTCCGGAATGTTTTGCCGGCGGGAGGAAAGGGGTCCTTTCCCTGCTTAAGAAAAGGGCTTCCGCAAAGCGCCGCGCTCTTAAAAAATATTTTAAAAGCGGCGGTTTTGAGCCTGCTTACGGCGAGCTGTGCGGCTTGCTTAAAAAATATTACGGCGATATGCCGGAGGAAACGGCAGAAACCGCCGGGATAAAAGCTTTTGCCGAAGCGCGCCTTGCCGACCGCTACGCTAAAGCTCTTGATTTTATTGAAATTACAGAAAAGCCCAACGACGCTCAGATTCACGAGTTAAGAATACTCTGTAAGAAGCTGAGATATAGTATAGAGATCTTCGGCTCTTTCGCGGAGATGAAGAAAGCAGGCAAGGCTGTTAATAAGCTGAAAGAGCTTCAGGACGTTCTTGGTTTTTATAACGACCTTTCCGTACAGACAGGCATACTAAGCTCTATGGCCGGCGGGGTTCAGGGAGCGGAACTTGGGGCTCTCGCGTCGGTTATGACGATAATGGGAGCCCTTAAGGACGAGCTGACCGAAGAAGTACATGATATCTGCCGTTCCATGAGGAAAAAGGACAAAATTTTTGAGATAAAGAAAAAGCGTATACGCAGATACGCGCCGGCTGGAAAAGAGGAGGAAACTGTTTAAATTATAAACAGGCTCCGTAAAAGGCTTTGCCGCGTATATTTTCAGGCCGCCGCGCTGGCTTGGGCATAGGGAGCTTTTACAAGCGGAATGGCTTTGCCTTGCCGTTTAAGCATTAATTTTTTGAAAGCGCTGCGCCGTTATTATAAATATCATGCGTTTTTATGGCTGTCGGCCGATTGCCGCTCGTTAAAAAGCCGCTTGTTTTTTTCAGAAAATTAGTATAACGTATGCTTTCCTAAAAATGCGGGTATAGCTCAGTTGGTAGAGCGCAAGCTTCCCAAGCTTGAGGTCGCGGGTTCGAGCCCCGTTGCCCGCTTTGATTATGGCAGGCCCGAAATTCAAGCATTCAGGAATTTCGGGTTTTTCTATTTTCGGCTGTCTCCTCATAAAGATTCGTATAAACTTATGGTAAATGTTTATAATATAGCGGCTTGAGCCGTTATTATAATCGCTTTCGCCGCAGCGCCGTTCCGATATTTCTTTTATAATTCAAACCGCACTTATATATTTGACTGTTATTACCGGATAACTTATTTATATTACGTATTTTTTAAGTTTACTCTTGACATTCCCCCCCCCGTGATATTTTAGCGGTAAAATAAGCATGGGAGAAATATTGTGTTAATTAAGCGCGCTTTTTTTCTTTGCCTGCTGTGCTGCTGTTTTTACGGCTGCGCCGGTAAAGCTCCCGTAGCGCCGCCTTCCGCCGCTTCCGAAAATCCGGACGGCTTAATTAGATTTTCCATTCTTATTGAAGGCCTGGAAGCCGCCTATTATCCGGCGGTTACGGACGCCCTTAAGGAAATGGAATCCTATGTGCGCCATACCGTTTCGATAAGCAGAGACGGTATTTTTGAAGCCGCTTTCAGGTTTAAAAACGATTCAAAAGTTTACGACGAAGCCGTCGTAAGGCTTAATTCCCTTTTTATGGTTATGTTAAAGACTGCGGATATAAGGCGCGTTCCCGGCGCCTTAAAAATAAAAGTTACCGAATGGTAATAATTTATGGAGGATTTATGAAGTTTCGTGTTTTAGCCCTTGCGGCGGCTCTTTTTTCCATCGTTTTCGCGGGATGCTCCGCTGTTTCCGTGCCTGGGGCGGGAGGCGGCTCGTCTTCCGGCACCGGCTCGCTTAAAACGCAGCAGGATGAAATTGTGCTTGTTTTTAGAAGCTCTCTGTCCGACATTCTGGAAGCCAAGGCTATATTATTGGAAGCTCTGGGTAAAAAGAATGAAAGCGATTTGTTGATAGCAACAGCTAAACAATTAAAGAGCGGCAATACCGACGAGGGAGATCTTAAGTCTGCAATGGATACTGACGGCGCAGTTACTAACGCTATAAAGGAAGCGTTAGCCAAAGCCGACATGCTTGACGCGGAAAAAGCCGCTATTGCTAAACAAGCCGTACTCCCTTTTATCAGCGGGAATGTCAAAATGGCTTCATCGCTTGTTGCCGCATCGTCGTTTCTTAAGGACACGACCCAGGCCATACGCAACAACCCCATGTCCGCAGCTAAACTAAAGTCTGAATTTGCCGTAGGTATTTATGTAGCCAGCACAATGCCTCCATATGTAAAAGCAAATGCGGAAGTGATATCCATCACCATAGATTTGCTTAAAAAATCCGGTATAGATACGGGAGATATGGAAAAGGCCAATAAAGAAGCGGCGGATGCAGGCCCACAGGACTAACTGCTTTTATTGCCGCTGCGCTGTTTAAACCCAGCGGTTTTCATTTTATGCTCCGGGCCGTTCAGGCGGCCTTTCGGAGCTTTAATGAATCCAGGCAAAGAATAATTGACAGTTTTTGCAAAAGCGAATTTCTTTTTTAGAGTATGCTTACTTATGTTTCTGCTGAAGCGGTTAAACAAGCGGGCGATATATGCCGGCAATAAGCAAATCAGATGAAGATAGCCGTACCATCAATAAAAAATAACCGGGTGTTTAATTGAAAAGAGTTATAAATATATTTTTTTCCATATCTTTGTTAGTTCTTTTTTACGGATGCGCTGCGAAAGGACCTCAAATAAAAACAGACATGGCTCCAGGAGATAAAGAAGACGTATATTTTGCCGGTATTTCTTTTATGGGAAACAGCGGCGATATGGAATTAAATTATAAATATTCTTCGGAAATTATTAAAGAGTCGAAAGACGGAAGCGTAAGCTCCCTAAGGGCTTATTATGATAATCTGGTTAAATTGGCTAAACCGGAACATATACGCATAGTTAAGGACGAGAACGGCGAGTTTGCCAAAGCGGGCGTATACGGCGATAAAGTTGTTACCTTAGCCCTGGCTATAGACAGGGAAAGAGTATCGTTTATAAAACAGCCTAACGGAAAATACAAAACCGTTACTCAAATAGGCGGTCAGATAGTAGCCATGGATTTTAACAGCTCCGCCCTTATCGCTACCGTGCCATTGGATGCAATATATATTGGAGAGAGCTATAACGCGCCTTCCAAAGGCAATCCTATGGAAAAGGAGAAAAAAGAACTTGTAAAAAAGGTTCTTTTTAAGACATTTGCCCGCGAATTCGTTAAAAAGCTCGAAGCTGTTGTAATTAAAAAGACTTATCGTAATCGTATTCAGGTAAAAAATATCGTTCTCGGTGAAAAATCCTTAAGGCGGCTTAAAGAGAGTGGAGAAAAACCGGACGTTTATAAAGCCAGAGTTGCCGGAGTGTTTGCGCGCGGCATATCCGATACGCTTTTTGTTCCCATGTTGCCATATGCCGCGGACAACACTGCCGGGACGATGTTCCTTGCCATGGAGAATGCAGATAAAGAGCTTAAAATCCCATCAGCCGATTACGAAATAAATATTACCGTTCAGGGATATAATGTAGCGGAGTCCGAACCTAATGGGCCGGAAAAAGCTGTAACGTTCGTATCGTATTTTAATATAACCGCCGAGGTTGCCGGAAGCGGCAGACCGTTTTTTAACGGGGATTTAAGGGGTATCGCCTCTAAACGGATACTTGTTTCTCAAGGAATAAAGGATCTGGACGTATGGACTTCCCTTTTCGATTCCACGCGGGAACTGGCGGACGGCTTTGCGGAAAACGTTTACAAACCGTCGTCCGAATGGCTCAAATTAGCTCTGGGCAAAGGGCAGGATAAAAAAGCCGTAAAGAAGGGACTGCGCGAGCTTGCCGAAGTGCTTGATAAATGCAGGTAGGAGAAAAAATGAAAAACATATTTATCGTGTTTTTTACCGTGTGCGCTTTTGCCGCTTTTTCTTTCGCCGCTCCGGCGGAGTACCGGGGCAAAAGCTCTTTTGAGTATAAGGGAGGGATTACCGGCAAGCCCACGGTCGAGGAAATGCGTCAGGCTAAAGACGAGGCCGTTAAAACCGCCTGGAATAACTTTACCGCCGGTTTAGGAACAAGCAGAAAATCCAATTACGAAAAAAATAAACCGGCTTTGAATATTAATGATTTTGTACTTGAAACGTATATTATCGACGAACGAATCGATAAAAAAATGAAAATATATGAAGTTACCGTGCGTATAAAAATAGACGAAACCGCTTTTGACAATAAGCTTAAGAGCTTTTCGCAGGCCATGAAAAGGGATTCCGATGAAAAAAGCTATATTCTGGCCGTGTTTGTAGGGCGGGAAGCCGCTTCGGAAACGAGATTCGACGATACAAAAACAAGCGTCGGGCAGTATGAGGCTTCCGCGTCGGCGGCTTCCGGGAGGGCATCAGGCGTTTCGTACGGCGAAGGGGCGTCCGCTGCGGCTGAAATCCGCGGATCGGAGGTAAGCGTTAAGGAAAAAACCGTTTCAGGCGGCAGCTCGGAAAGCCGTAAGGTTCTGAGAAAATATAACGTAATGCCTGTTACCGATTTTTCCAACGCATTTAACAAGGTTCTTACGGAAAGCGGTTATGAGGCCGTGCAGTACGAAGAAGTGCTCGAATGCGGAGTGCCCGATATGGAGGAAATAAAAGCCCAATTCGCCGTGGGCGACGAGCTGGCTCCGGAGTTGAAAAGCAGGCTCAACCGTTCCGTTAAGGAATGTGACATTTCCTATATTATCGTTGGCTATGTGGATATCGGCATGCCCAGAAACGACCCGGCCACAGGCTTGAAAGAGGTAACGTCTTCCGTTTCCGGAAGCGTGCTGGATTTGAGGCCGCGCTTTGCTAAAGTTATAGGTTCCGTAGGTTCCAATTCATTCAGAGGCAGGGGAGCGGACGATGGGGAAGCGGCGGATAAAGCCGTCGGCAAGGCGGCCGAGGCAGCCGCGAGGGTCATCGTCGATCAGCTCCATTCGAAGGGCGCTTATTGATCATGCCGTTTGCCAGTTTCGTATTCCGCCGCCGGATTATACGGGCCTTCGCTGCTGCAATACGGTATTGCGGCAGCAAGCCCGCGGCCGCTGTTATGGGGGATGGCCGCTTTTAAAGGATATTTATGGGTAAAATACTTTTTACGGCCGCAGCGGCGTTATTATTTTACGGCGGCGCTTTTGCCGGTATTTCGGAAATTACCGCCGAGGGCATGGGGCTTTCCCGTTCTCTCGCGTTGAAAGACGCTTTCAGAAACGCCCTTGAAAAAGCTTACGGAACGTCCGTATTTACCGACAGCGTAATGATAAACAATAAAGTAGCCGCCGATAGAACGGCTTCCTATTCCTCCGGTTATATTAAAAGCTACGAACTTGTTTCGGAAAAGGCCGAGCCGCCCTACGTTTATATTGTTATCAGGGCGAAGGTCGCCGGTGGAGCTTCCTTAGGGGCCGAAGAACGTGATGGAGATGGTTTTATCGGTATCGGTTCTGCTAAAGAGCTTGAACAAAACAGGGCGGATAACCTTAAATCTCTTAAAAATATACTTTACAAAGGGCTTCCGGCCTATTTGGACGTTTTTGATAAGTGTATTAAATTCAGGCTTGATAATATAAGCCTTTCTGAATATTTTTCTGCCGATATTACCGCGGAGACCGATACGGCGTGTTTTAAAAAATCGGCTGATTCTCTGGCTCTTTTCCTTAACGGTCTGGGTTTTCCGGCGGAAACGGCGGATAAAAACGGAAAAGAGATTCTTACCGTTTCCAAAAGGGATAAATATTCTTATGACGTTCTGCTTGACGCTTTAAAAAAATACTTAGCCGACTCAGGCGGGAAAAATATAATGCTTTCCTTTAAGGACGCGGACGGAAAATATATAGACTCCTATAAAATCTGCTCTTATCGGGGGGTCGTTTACCTTGCCGGGGAGATAGTGATCTCCATCCTCGATTATAAGGACTTTTATTTTCCTTTCAGCGGATATATCGGCGAGGCTGTTATAAAACGTGCGGCCTCAGCAGGCGCTGAAATATCCAAAATGCCGGATAAAGGATATAAGATAGGGGTAGTAACCGTTTCTTCCGCCGTTTCCTTCGAAGGCCTTAAAGTTTTAAGCGTTTCAAAAGGGTCTCCCGCCGAAAAAGCCGGAATAATTCCCGGAGATCGTATTATTTCCGTAAACGGTGTTCCGGCCGGAACGCCGGAGGAAGCGGCAGGGATCATTAACGGGCAAGGCGTTTCAGAAATCGCGCTTGAGCTGTACAGGAAAGGCGTAAAGATTAGAGCCAGCCTTATTCCCCAGCGCGTGCGCTTTAAAAAGGAATGGGAAATTTAACGGTTTTAGTTTGTAACGGCTTGATATATTCCGCAATAAGGCAAATTTTTGTGATGCTTCTTTGTTTATTTTATTTTAATATCGGTAAAATACAAAGGGAGGCGTTATGAAATCTTACAGAAAGGAGCTTAAAATAAAATATCCTGAGCGGAGAGGCTATGTAAATATCACTCCTCAGGTCGAAAAGGCTATAGAAGAAAGCGGAATAAAGGAGGGGCTTCTTCTCTGCAATTCCATGCACATAACGTCAAGCGTATTTATAAACGACGATGAAAGCGGCCTTCATGGGGATTTTGAAACGTGGCTGGAAAAGCTTGCTCCTGAAAAACCTCACAGCCAGTACAGGCACAACGGCTATGAAGATAACGCGGACGCTCATTTAAAGCGCCAGATAATGGGCAGGGAGGTTGTCGCCGCCGTTACGGGAGGCCGTCTTGATTTCGGCACGTGGGAGCAGATATTTTACGGAGAATACGACGGCATGCGCGAAAAGCGGGTTCTTATAAAAATTATCGGGGAATAGATAACTGGCTGCGGTTATCTGCTTCGGGGGATAGCCTGTGTCGTTTTTACTGATTTGACGTCGTCTGCGTTTATTTCTATGCAAAATCCATGTTTTTGTCAAAATGAATATTATTTTATATTAATATAATTATAATTTAATATATTCTTGTAATATTGTTTGAATTAACCGCCCGCGACTGGTTTTTCGTTTCCTGGGATTGTTTATATGAAATTGTTTCATAATTTTTTTATGTTTTTTATTAGTTTGTTATGTTGTTTTTATCTTTATAATACACATCGTTTCTGTTTTTTATATTGCAATAAATATAAATTATGATAATAATTCCGATATATTTAGTTTAAAATCAACCAGGAGGGGATATGCTGGGGGATGCGGTGCACGCCTTGAACCGGTTAAAAGGTTCTGAACATGGGGGGGGGTACCTTTTCCCTGCCTTGCGGTAGCGTTTTTATTAATTGTTCTTTCTTTCTCTGATTTTTCTTACGGCGCGGATCAGGAGAATTGCCTTTTCTGCCATCAATATCCTCTTTTAGGCACTGTAGACGATAACGGAACTTATAATTCTTATTATGTGGACGAGAACCATTATATGGGTTCGGTCCACGCCGATTTGCAGTGTTCCGAATGTCATACCGGTATTTCAAAAGTTCCTCATGAAAGAAATCTTGAAGTAAATTGCACCAATCAATGCCACATGGACGAACCGGCCGTAGGCCGCAAATATTCCCATAAAAATATCGAAGAGACCATAAAAGATTCCGCTCACAGCCCCTTATATAAGTATGTGCGGGCAAAAGGCGACGCTTCCGATTTTCCCACCTGCGTTTCGTGTCATAAAAACGAAGAAAATAAAGTTGTCATAACCTCCCGCAGAAATCTCGAACATGTTGTCATGGAGGAGGCCAGGGGAAAGTGCTTCGACTGCCATACGGATTTAAACAGCTTCGTAAGTAAGAATCTGGTGCACGTTCTCAGGATGACGGAGGGCACTTATTCCCAAAAGGAAATAATGGATATGTGCGTATCCTGTCATAACGACAAGGCTCTGAACGAACGGCATAAAATGGTTAACGCCATATATTCCTATCTTGAAAATTATCACGGCAAAACCATGGTGCTGGGTCTTCCCGATGCGCCTTCATGTATTGACTGCCACGTTAAGCTTGGCGAGTCCGCCCATTCGATAAAAAGCTCCGCCGATCCGGACAGCGCGACTAACGCGGCAAACAGGGGGCTTACGTGCGTGCGCGCGGATTGCCACCCGAACGCCAGCACCGGTCTTGGTAAAAGCTATATTCATGTGGTTCCGACGGACAGGGAGAGATTTCCCATACAGTTTTTTCTGCTGGCGTTTTTTACAGTTCTTACGGTGGTGTCTTTCGTATCTCTTATGCTCGTGCTGATACTTGAGCTTATAAGGATGATTTTTCCTAATTTTACAATATTCAGAAAGCCGGAGGAAAAGGATGAGCACTAACGGAAAGCCTCTGATAAAAATAAAAAACGGCAAAAAGTATTATCTTAAACTGACGGGCAACCAGAGAGCGCAGCACTTTGTGCTTCTGGTCACGTTCATTACCTGTGTTCTTACCGGAATGCCCCTCAAATATTATTACTATCCATGGGCTGAAACCCTGCTGGGCTTTTTCGGCGGAGTTTCCGGAGCCGCCATAGTGCACCGTATAAGCGGCGTTATTATGGTGTGCCTGTTTATTTATCATATTTTTTATATTTATAAACAGCTTAACCGCTATTATATACGCCCGGCAAAAACTGTCGGAGAGTTTTCCTTTAAAGGCCTTCTTAAATATATTTATCTGTCTCCGGTGTTCCCCCGTTACAAGGACCTTATAGATATGAAGGATATGATGAAGTATTACCTGTTCCTTTCAAATAAGCCTCCGCGCCACGAGCGTTTTTACTGGCGGGAAAAGCTGGATTATCTGGCTGTTTTCTGGGGGATAAACGTGCTTGGCATTACGGGAGCCATTCTCTGGTATAAAGGCTTTTTTATGGAGTATCTTCCCGGCTGGGCCGTAAGCGTGGCGACTATCGCCCACTCTTTCGAGGCTCTCCTTGCCACTGCCGACATACTTATATGGCACATGTATAACGCCCATGTGAATTACGATAAATTTCCCGCTTCCGATTTGTTTCTTACCGGCTATCTGCCGGAGAATATAATGCGCCACGAATATGTGTTGGAGTGGAAGCGTATAAACCGTATAGCCGAGGAAGACCCGTCGGTGATTTTTAATAAGGACGAATGGGACCTGCGTCAAAAAGAACGTGAGGCCGAACAGTATAAAGACACTATGGATTATATGGCGGCAGCAGCGGCCGCATCCAAGGGGGAAACCCTATGAGCGGAGGCCGCAATCCCATACTTACCAGGGTGTTCGCGGTAGTCGGTATCGCCGTGGTCACCTTGGGTACTTTAGTTACCCTGATGCTTATTTACGATATATGGAACCCGCCTTTTTTCAGGACGGCGGAAAAGCCGGTAGATCCGAGGTTCATTCAGATGAGAGTCCTTGCCGAGGGGATACAGCCAGATAATTTTACGGTAGCTTACCGTTCTCCGGCTGCGCTTTCTGCAAAGGATGATTTCCATAAGATAAAACTGCCGGGTGAAAACGACAAGGTAAGCCTCTGTATAACGTGTCACGGTTATCTGCCCCACGCCAGGGAAATCGAAACCCGTTCTTTCCTCAATAAGCACAGCGCGGATATAGCCTGCGAAACCTGCCACGCGGGAGGGGAGGGACAGCCCTATTTCCGCTGGTATAACGTTTCCACCGGCGATCTTGTGAAAAGTATAAAAATAACGGAAACCCTTACTCTGCCCGACTATAAGATAATAGCTCTATACGGGCCGGAAGTAACCAGCTACGACCGGAGGGACCGGATAAAGGAGGCCGAAGCGCTGCTCAGTAAAGCGTCCGCGTATTCCGCTTCCGAGCGCAGGGAAGCTATAAAGCCTTTCCACGGCAGTTTGAAAAAAACGGACGAAGCCCTTAAATGCGAAGCCTGCCACACCGCCGAAGGCCGGCCGTTTCTCCCTCTGGCGTCTTTAGGATATCCTGAAAGGCGCATACAGCTTTTGATGACCTCCGAGATCATAGGCATGCTTACCAAATATAAGGAGTTTTACCTGCCGTCTTTCCTTTACAATAAAAATGCGGAGGAAGGAGCGGAGGCGAAATGAAAACCGCTGCCGCTTCCCTGCTTTTTATGGCCCTCCTGGCTTCAAGTGGCTGGTGCCTGGATATATTTAAAACGGAGACCGTATTTCTTGAGCGTTACGACAACGCTTCCATGCCCGCGGACATAGCGATGAATGGCAAAGGCGATTTTGTCATATACGACGCCATGAAGGGCGGTATGCAGGCTTATAAGGCTTATAAAGCCAGGGGGGACGGCTATTACGACGGGCTTTTTAAGGGCGGCGTCTGTCTCGTGGCTCAGGATAAGCTTTATTACCTGTGCGATTCGCCCGGAAAGAGGGTTCTTATCCTCGATAAAAATTTTAAACCTTCCGGCGAGATAAAAGACGGGCCTAAATTCGACCCGACTGACGCGGTAAAATATAAAAACCGGCTTTTTATCGTCGATAATGATAATCACCGGCTGGTTATTTTCGATATGAAAAACAAATCCGTGTCAGGTTCCTTCGGAAAACGCGGTTCAGAATTGGGTTCGTTCAGCTATCCGTTTTCCATAGCCGTCGATAACGACGGTTATGTATTTGTGTCGGAAGTGATAAATACGCGCCTCCAGATGATAACTCCAGCCATGAAGGGCACTTATTCAATCGGCAAATGGGGAGTCGAGGCGGGGCAGCTTTACAGGCCTAAAGGAGTCGCGATTTATAAGAATAAATATCTGATAGTGTCCGACGGTTATCTAGGCGTTCTCCAGATTTTTGATATGAACGGAAATTTTGTGGGCGCTTTGGGCGACGCTTCAGGCGGTATAAAACGCTACGAATCCCCCACAAGGATAAGGATATACGGCGATGATCTGGCCGTTGTGGACCCTTACGGCAGGCTTGTTGAAATACTGCGTATCGGAGGCCTGGAATGAAGCCCTTGATCACTGTTTTTTCAACACTGTGTCTCCTTGCAGTTACGGTTATATACGCAAATTCCCAGGCCCTGACGTTTAAACGCCAGCCTAACTCGGCCAAGGAATGCGCCATTTGCCATTATGAAATGATGGAAGTCTTTATTTTCGATAATAAAAGCACTGAGATCGCGCCTTATCCCATTACTAAAGAGGTATCATCGGAAAGGATGTGCTTTTCATGCCATGACGGTTCCGTAGGCGACAGCAGGCTGCGGGTCTGGGATGTTGCCGGTATGGCTCATAAAACGGGCACGCCTTTAAAGGAAGGTATGCAAAAGCTCAGCGAGCTGCCCCTCTCCGATGGGAAAATCACCTGTATGACATGCCACACCGCCCACGGTGAACAGAATAACGGAACGGGGCTTACGGATATATCCAACAGCCTTTTCCTGCGTATGCCGAACGATACCTCGCAGTTATGCAAAAGTTGCCATACGGATAAAGACGGCAAAGACAGCCACTCTATGAAAACCCTTAATAAGGATCTGGTTCCGGGTGTGGTTTCAAAAGATGGAATGGTCGGTTCAGGCGGCAATATGGCGTGCACCTCCTGCCATACTGTCCACGGGGCCGGCGTTAAAGAGCTGACCATTGCGGACGGCGGCGATATGTCCCTTTGCAGAGTTTGTCACGAAGATTTATTTTCCGATAAAAAAACGGGGGAGGAACATTTTACGCCCCATGTGGCTTATAAGCTGCCGCTTACTTCCGACGCTGAAAACGCGATAAAGGCTGGGGGCGGCCTGCTCGGTCCCGACGGCGGCCTTGTATGCTATTCGTGCCATAAGGTGCACAGCGCCAAGGGCCAGTCCATACTTATTTTTCCGGAAAAAGGCGAAGCATTATGCGGCGAATGCCATAAAGGGTTTGAAAAAGTATCCGGCGGCTCCCACGATATGAGGCGGGCGAAAGGGTTTAAAACTCCCGACGGCAGGACGGCGGAAGAAGCGGGGGTTTGCGGCTCCTGCCACGGCGGCCACACGTGGCGGCTGGGAGAAAAAAGCGTTTCCTCAGATAAAATTACGGATATGTGCATGACTTGCCACAGTAAGGACGGCCCCGCCGCCGGGAAAGCCATAAACCTTAATATGTATAACCACTTTACCGGGGATATAGACGCACAGTTTTTCTCAAAAAATATGAAAGCGCCGGGGAACGCTGCCGAGCTGAGCAAATCTGCCGGAAGATTCCTGACGGCTTTCCTTTCCGACAAGCGGGCGTTAAAAACCGTGTTCGCGGATAAACGCATGACGTGCGTAACGTGCCACGACGTACACTCGGACGGCAGGATGATGGTCCGTGAGGACGCGAAAAGCGGCAAACTGTGCGTTTCATGCCATGAAGAAAAGGCAGGAACCTTATCTACGCCCCACGGCGACAGTAAGGTGGACGGCACATGCCTGGGCTGTCACGACATACACAATTCGAAAGATAAGGGCCTTGTGCGCGGAGGCGCGTCCGACGACGGTTGCCTTACCTGCCACGGAGAGCAAAGCGTTAAGTCCGCTGAAATGCCGCGCGGTATGGTAAAATCCATGCCGGCGGAGCTTGTCTATAAAGGGCATAATCACCCTACGGGTATAGGACGGCCTGAGCCTTTTCCCGCCCCGATGAATAATAAAGCCGACGGCAAACTCAGCTGCGTATCGTGCCATGACCCCCATATTTCTGATAAAAACGGAGTTATGGGCGGCAGTTTCGTAAGGACGGATTCCAGAATGAAATCCCCCGACGATTTCTGCGCGCTCTGCCACGATAAGGAGAAGGCCGTGGCGGCCACGTCCCATGGGCCGGATATTAAAAAGGCTCCGTTAGCCAATAAGCGTACAGGAAGGGTCGCCGGGACGTGCGACGGATGCCATAAAGTCCATAACGCATACTCTTCCGAAGGAATACCGTCCGTCGACGCTGTCTACGGTTCTCCCGACAGCCTGTGCCTTAACTGCCACAGCGATACGGGCTCGGCGAAAGATAAAAAAATAGACGTGTCGCTGGGGCATAAAACAGGCCTGCTTGATAAAGAGCCCAAGGACGCGCCTCTTGATTATTTTACGCAGGAAAACGGCAAATATTATTTAAGATGTTCCACGTGCCACGATCCTCATTTAAACGGCCCTAAGCCTGGAGCGGAAGGCAATATTTCCGACAGTTTTCTAAAAAAACTGGATAACCAGGTAAATATATGCGTTTCCTGCCATGAGGATAAGGGCAGGGTAAGTACCGGCGGCCACGGAGTGGCCAACTTTCAGAGGAAGACAGCAGATATTGAGGCAAGGGTTAAAACCGGCGATATTTGCGGTTCCTGTCATACTATGCATAACAGCAAACCGAAATATCTTATGGACGGGGATACCGACAGCGACCGCTGCATGGTATGCCACGATAAGGATAAAATGTCCGTAAAATACGTGGGGATGACGCACAGAACGGACGTGGATATAAAACCGGAACTTGCGGATAAGCTGCCCCTTATCGACGGCAGGATTTCATGCAAAACCTGCCATATGGTCCATAACGCCACTCCCGGTCTTATCAGAGGTAAATCCGGCAGGGGAGAGGATCTGTGCGGCGTTTGCCATGAGGATAAAGGGACCGTCCTTCAGTCCAAGCATAATATGCGCATAAACGGCATAAAAGACCGGGATATAAAGAAAATGGCGGCTGAAAACGGGTGCGAACCGTGTCACGCCTCCCACGACCCCGACAGGAAAACAAGCGTGGCCATAGGTAAAGTAGCTTCCGGCGGTTTTGCCATAGAGAGCCACTGCGTCAGCTGCCATACTAAAAACGGGCTGGCTTCAGATTCCGTGCCGGAAAGCCTCAGGCATTCTTCGGTAATGAAAACCCTTAAATCCATAGAAAAGCTGGCGCCGTATATTTACGACGCTTCCGGCAGAAAATCCGCTTTGGGAGATATAGATTGTTCTACCTGTCACGATCCGCACAAATGGAGCGCGGACCCGGCTAAAGCAGGCCAGTTTTATAAAGAGGGGCTGAAAATCCAGTCGGACAATACTACCAGCTTTCTCAAAAAAGGCGTTCCCGGGGAATTCTGCATAGTGTGCCATGAAGACCCGCAGGAGTGGTTTAACAATTTCCATTCGGAAAAATACCGTGCCGAAAGGGAAGGGGCCAAAAAGCCTTCTACTCTGCTCGACAGGGTAATAAAGCTGTTTGACTAGAGGAAGCTTTATGAAAACGGGTTTTAAGTTTATATGCGCCGTAATTTTGGTTTTCCTTGCGTCGAACGTTTATCCTGCGTCTATTGATGAAAGAGTGGCGGAGCAGAGGAAGCGCGACGTTATAACCGGGGATAACGAAACCGTGAGCCGGGAGCATTTAAGGCGCTTCGCCGAGCGTGATCACACTCCTTTTACGGTAGGTTCTTTCGTATTCGACGGGTTTCTGAGGTTCAAATACGAGAACGCGAAAACCTATGACGGCGTGAAATACTCTTTCCTCAGAACGTACCTTAACCTGAACATGCTGAATGTCGGCGTTACCGGCCTTTCCCTGCATTTCTACGGCGATATGCAGAACAGCCTTAAAAATGCCGATGAGGACCTGGATCTTTATTACGGATACATCAGGTACAAAACTTTTCAGAATGCCGTTGATATAAAGGCCGGGCGTTTTGAGCTTATCAATAACAACTTTATGACAGTAGACGGCGGTCAGGTTACTTTTATAACCCCGGCGTATTTCGGCGTTACTTTATACGGCGGCGTTCCCTATTACAAAAACTTTGAAGACAGAAAAGAGGTTTTCAGAGACACTGGCGACCTTATATACGGGGGCCGCGTGTTTTTAAGCGGTATCGAATCCGTAAGCGCTTATATCGGTTATTCCAGGGAAACGGGCAAAAACAGCGAAGGCCGTTACGGTGTTTTCAGCGAAATCTTAAGCGCGGGCGGTTATTACGTTTATGATATGTCCTCAGACGGTGTTGAATCCTACGCCAGCGTAAACGCCGTTGCGGAGTACGACCCTTTCCACGGAGCCTTATCCAGGCTTTCCGGTAAAGCCAACTATCGCCGCGGTATGTTTGAGCTGGTGGCTTTCGGCGATATTTTCGACATAAGGGACCAATACCCGAAAGGGCGCGAGCTTATAATCAGGCTTCTTTCCACCGGTAAGGAAATGCGTTACGGAGGCGACGCGGCCTTTAACCCGGCGGACTGGATTTCGATTTACGGCGGAGTTTACGGCACCACGGTTGAAGTAAACAGCGGAAGCAATATTTACGGTGCGGTTTATAAAGCCGGTTTCGACCTTTACTTTATGAAATATGCAGGGCTTATGTTTGCGGGCGAGTTTTACTATTACGACACCGGCCGTTACGATGCCCTTGGCGGGGCTCTTTCCGGCGAATGGCGCGTAACCCAGGATTTATCTTTTATTCTTTCCGGAGAGCTGGCGAGCCTTAAAGACGGCGTAGATACCATAAACGCCTACGCCGTGAACGCGGAGCTGACACTGCATATTACAAGGTTCCTTACAGCTTCCGTTTTTTATGAAAAAGGCGAAAAAAACCGCTTTATAGACGATATGCGCTGCGGAGCTACGGTGAAATATGATTTCTGAAAAAAATAAGAAAAGACCTGCTGTTTTTATCCTGCTTGCTGCGGTTTCGCTGTGTGTCCTGTGCGGCTGCGTGGCTTACCGCTATGTTACCCCATATAATACCTATAATCACGAGCAGCATGAGGATGCCCTTCTTGCGAGGGATATGGACTGTTTTTCATGCCATATCGTGGACGTGGACGAACCTGACCCCTTAAAGCGTCTCCAGAAATTGAAAGAGATGCTGAAGGAGGACGACCATAAAAAATTTGACACCGAGCTTTGCCATCAATGCCACATAGAGGAAAAAACAAAGCAGGAGGAGGCGCCCACGCGCTGCCGCCTCTGCCATGAAAACCTGAACGAGATACTGCCTTCCGACCACCAGGGTTTTTGGAAAAGCACCCACGCCGTTGCGGCGCAGGTATCCGACGCAAAATGTCTCGAATGCCACGACAGATGGTATTGCGCCGATTGCCATACGGCCAGGGATCTGAGCGTCTCCAGAATGCATCCCAGGGCTTTCAGGATAGCCCATGTGGCCGCGGCCGTGGCCGACCCGGCTTCGTGCAGCTCCTGTCACAGTTCGGCGTTCTGCCGCGACTGCCACACGAGGTAAACTATTATGAACAGTAAGAGCAGTTTTAACGCGGCAGTTTTCATTTGCCTTGCCTTCGCTCTGGCAGTTGCCGGATGTATGGACGATGCGAATACGAAAGTTACCGACAGCGACGGATACACCCTTAATTTGCGCCATACGGGGTGGGGTTCTTCCGACTGCGCGGCCTGTCATCCAAAATCGACCTTCCTTGAAACCGGCACCGCTGCGGATGAAATCCACAGTATATTAAAATTTTCGGATGATGAAGTTTATTATGGCGGCTGCCGCTCGTGTCACGGGGAAAACGGGGAAGCCATGGACAACTCCGGCCTGACCGCCTGCGTGCTTTGCCATTCTGATTCCGTCCGTTTTATCGGCATAAACGGCAGGTTTACTTTTACCCATTCAAAATCGGCCGATTTGACGTGGCCTGGGGACGATTGCCGCGTATGCCATAATGTGGAGTTCCACCCGTCTAAAAACACGTCTTTATACACGATGCCTGACTCCGCCTGTCTTAACTGCCATTCCGACCACGGCGAAGGCCTTGGCTGCGCCGGATGCCACAGTCAGGACGGCGGATTTTACAGAGATACCGATGGAAATATAAGGGGCCATAAAGCCGGTTATCAAAACTGAAAACGGCTGCCCGCCTCGTATTGAATTTAGCGTCCGGGTGAGTTTCTACTGCACGCTTAAAATAAAGGAGGAAAGTGTATGCGAAGAAGTATTCTTTTCATTTTTGGTCTTACTCTTTCCGTTTTCCTGCTGTCGTCGTGTTCCGACGGCAAAGACGGCAGGGACGGTATAGACCTGACCAAAGAGCCTGAAATTGCCATGTCGACCAAGGGCTGCGTTACCTGTCACTCGCAGGAGCAGCATCTCGTTGCGGCAAGCAAGCATATTTATCCGTCGTCTGTTTATTATGTGCCGTCCGGCGCAGATTGCGACAGATGCCATAATCCCGATCTCGATTATTCTTATGTTGACCCTACCGCGAAAGGCGGCCTTTCATGCACCAGCTGTCACGAGCTTGACGGCTCCGTTAAAAATAATCCCATGCACTCGTCCTACGCGTCCAATACGGACAACTGCATAAAATGCCACGAAGATTTAACGGTGCACGGCTCCCACGGTTCTCAGTACGCGCATTACTTCCCGTACAGCAACAATATCGCCAAAGTTTTCGGTTCGGTTGAAGAAAGCTATCCCGGGCACGGCAACTCAAGCGGAAAGGCTATACGAGAAGGCGACCCCAGAGCCTGCGGCCTTTGCCACTCCGGCCCGGTATTTGCCAATATCACTCTAAAAATTGCAAAAAGAGGCGTAACGGAGGTGGCCCTTCCCGAAGGCGGGAAAGTATACCGTACTAACGGAGGCGCCAATGAAGCTGTATACGCCAATTTCGACCAATACGCTGAAAACGCTAAAAATCTGCACCTGGAGCTTGCCGGTTCGGACAGCATCGGCTGCGATTCCTGCCACGATTCCCACAGCCTGCCGGGAGACAGGAGCCTTCGTTCCGCCGACGTTAAAAACGGTGACATGGTTGTGGCGTCTTCGGAATTTATGCTCTGTACGTCCTGCCACGTGGCCAATGTGGATATAGCCGAGAATGGAAAATCGGCCGTTATCAGCGCGCTTTTCACCGGCACTCCTACGTCTGATGGTTTTCTGCCTGACGCGGACGCGTCGCTTATCGAGCACCACGGTAAGGATTTTTCCAAATCCGCCACACATTCCATACTTGATACCCACTTTGCGGGAACCCTGTACGCTAAATATTCCGTTACCGAAGACGGAAAAGTTAAAGTCGAGGATAATACCATAGTAACCGTAAAAGGCTACGGTGTGGACCCGTCGGCAAGAAACGCCTGCACCGGATGCCATGACGCTCACGGAAGCTCCATATTCGCTCCAGCTAAGGACAGCACGGAATACGCTTCTGCGGCTCAGACTTGGGGGCAGTCCAAACACGCGGCCGACAGCCATGTAAGCGCAAGCTGCGCTCCTTGCCACGTAAACCGTTCCCATGCCACGGCCGTTAAAGGCAACGACGAGTATATAACTGCGCAGGTGCAGAACGTGCCGCCTTCCGCACAGATTGCGTGCCTTACGTGCCATGAGGGCAGCTCTGAAATTATCGACAACGCCAGCATCATTACAGGTGAAAATCTTAAAAAACTCCGTGTTATCGAAAGCGCCGGCACATTCAAATACGCTTTTGAATTTGATATGACGGACGAACAGTTTAACGCTATCAAGGCCAAATATCCTACTGACGATATTATGCTCTGCGGAGGCTGCCACGCAGGCGGCCATGGCGGCGGTACGGTTCCCCAGGCGTTTCAGGATTCGGACGGCACTTCCGACGTTAAATATAATACCGGCCATTATCCTTCCTTCGGCACTTTTACTGGGGTTATTTTCGACCTTACGACCAACGCTCGCGGAACCTATGAAGCGGCCGGGCCTCTTGGAAGCCACATCCAGTATGTAGAGCAGGACGGATGCCTGTCATGCCATGCCACGGATAAGGATAATCACGGTTTTGCCGTTTACAGCGACGAGCCTTCCATGACTCTCGTCAGAAAAGACTGCGTTCCGTGCCATACGGACGGCGTTATGTTCGAGGGCGGCGAAAACACCAGAAACCAGGTAAAATCCCTGCAAAAAGTTATTACGGCGATTTTGCCGGCTAGGGGAGTAAGTATCAATCTTACTACTTCGACCGTCCCGGACGAGTCTGAAAGGTATAAACTTGCCATGGCTCTGGGCAATCTGGCTGTGGTGAAAGCCGACAGCGGCCTTTACGCGCACACTAATAAAAAGCTGATTAAGCAGATAGTGTATGACAATATGATGGCGATTAAGGATTATATCAATCTTATAAGCCTTGACGCGACTATGGACTTAAATGGAGCCACCAAGTTTAACGGCGGTAAATCCGGAGAAGCGGCCAATCTTGATTCCGCTGATATCGCTAATGTTAAGAGATTTTTTGACGGCTTTACCCGCTGATACGGAGTAAAGACGCCCCGCGGGCGGCCAATGCCCGCGGAGCTTTATAGGATGCGGCCCGCAGGGGAAACTCTGCGGGTTCCTTTTATTTTATCATATCCATTATTTTAGGGTCGGCTCCGTTTACAGTCTCGCCGTTTATACGGAATGACGGCACGCTGCTTACGCCCGCTTTATCGCCCTGGGCCACATGGCGCATCAGGGCCTGCCTGCCTTTTTCGCAGTCTTTAAATTCTTTTACCTGGTCGTGCATTACCTTTTCAAATTCTTCCGCCGGATCGTCAGAACACAATATATGTATGGACCAGGCCGTTGCGTGGGGATGTATGGAATCGAGCGGATATAAAAATACGTATCTCGTTACGTCCGCGTCTTTAAAAAAGTTTTCCGCGCGTCTGCAGAAGGGACATTCCACATCCGCGAACTCTATCACTTCCTTTTTGCCGCTGCCTATTTTTATGGCTATGCTTTTGTCGATATTTTCCGTCATTTTATTTACCTCCGGTTGTTTTGCGGTTTGCCGCTTTTTAAATTGTAGCTTTCAGGCTCGTCCATTACAAGAGTTCGCTGCGTACTATTGAAAATTTTTAAGGAAAGACGGTTAAGCCTTTTACCGCGGATTGCGTTCTCCCCTCCGCGTGAAAAGCCCAGCTAAGGCCGGAATAGGGCGCTTAAGCGGTTTTTGCCGCACTAATACGCCGCGGTATTTATTGACTAACCTTCGGGGCGCGTATATTATAAACCTATGTATGACAATTAAAAGGAGTTGAATATATGCCAAGTTTCGCAAACCCCTTCGCGGGGAACGTAAGCCGCAAAATAACCAAGGCGGAGCTGATTCAGGCCATAAGGCTCGATATTGCCGGAGAGCTTGAAGCCATATTTCTTTACGACGCTCATGTGCTTGCGACCGACGATATAGTGGCCAAAACCGTCCTCAGCGACATCAGAGACGAGGAAAAAGCCCATATCGGCGAGCTTATGACGCTTTTAAGATACCTCGACCCGGCAGAGGCGGAGCATTTTGCTTCCGGCGAAGGCGAGGTCAAGGAAATGATGGCCAAGCTGGGTATCGAAGAGCCCAGCCTTGAAAGCGTAATGGGCAAATCTTATGTCTCCGGTCTTACCGTGGGCAGTCTCATAAAAGACAAGGAAGGCAAATAATGGATTATCTGTCCAGGGATAGCGCCCCTTTCAGCGAAGAATTCTGGCAAAAAATCACCGAAGCGGCTCTTGAGAGCACCCGCAGCCATCTTGTTGGGCGTAAGTTTCTCACTATATACGGCCCTCTGGGTTCCGGAGCGTCCTGCGTAGTTTGCGACAGAGGCCCCGTGTCCGAGGAAAGCAAAGACGGCGTGGTAAAAACCGCCGGCCGTTCTTTTGCGGAGCTTCCCCAGATTTATCAGGATTTTATGATATCATGGCGGGATATGGAGGCAAGCGGCCAGACGGGAGCTCCTATGGATATGTCTCCCGTATGGGCAGCCGCCCATGGGCTTGCCAATAAAGAGGACAGGCTTATTTTTTACGGAAACGAGTTTACCGGCACGGAAGGCCTTATGAACGTTTCCGGAGCCGCTAAAATGAAGCTCTCGGACTGGAAAACCGGAGAGAATGCCTTTACGGATGTGGTTACGGGGATTATGAGCCTCCAGCAGAAGGGCATAACCGGCCGTTATGTCCTATGCGTTAGCCCGGCTGTTTATATTGAGCTGCAAAGGATACAGCCCGGCACCGGCATGCTTGAGAAAGACCGCATAGCCAGCCAGCTTTTCGGCCTTTTCGCCGTGCCTGTGCTTAAGGGCCGTCAGGCGGTGCTTTTAAGCGCCGAGCCTCAGTACGCTGATCTTGCGGTCGGTATAGATATGGCGGTAGCTTATCTTGAGCTTAAAGACCTTAACCATAACTGCCGTATCCTCGAAACAGTGATGCCCCGCATAAAAAGGCCGGAAGCCATAGTTGTTTACGAATAACCGCTGCCGTTTGCTCTGGCATTTGAAGCCTCGGTTTTCGGTTTTTACATTTTGATATGAAACAGACTTCCCCGGTATGATTATTTTATTGATAATCGTCCGGGGTTCTTTTATTATACGGATAACGGTTCCACGAGGAACCGGGGAGGCTGCCGTGGCAAGATATGAAAAGGTGCTGAAAGCTATCGAAAGGCTTATGCTCACCCATGAAATCAAAAATAAAGAACGCTATACCGTCGGAATGTCCGACGCGGATTCCGACAGCGTTACCGCCTGGAATATTACTCAGCTCCATACGGTAGGCCTTCTGCGGGATATGGGGCCTCTTAATAACTCGTCCCTTTCGGAATATCTTGGCATCTCGAAGGCCGCCGTCACGAAAATCACGAAAAAACTTACCGCCGAAAAAATAATAACGGAAGACGGGGATAAGGGTAATAAAAAGGAAAAATACTTTATCCTGACCGAGGACGGCGAAAGGCTGGCCGGGCTGCACGGCGAGATAAAAGAAAAGGCTATAAACAAATATATAGAAGTATGCGAGGAATTTACCGACGCAGAGCTGGACACTGTCGCCGATTTTATCAATAAAATGACGGCGGGCTGATTTTTTTTGGCCGCCGTAAGGCCGGCACGGCGCGGTAATTTTTCCGGATTTTTCCTCAAACGGTGCTTTCGTATTTTTCGGATAGTATTCTTTGCAGCTATCTCTTTACACAGATTAATGTAATGTTATGGAAAATATTTATAACACAGCGACTTGCAGCGGCAATGAATAATAATGCCGAAGCGTTTGGCAAGGCGCTGCTTAAAGGGGGGCCTTAAGTTTGCCTTGCCGCGCGGGCCTTATTATGAATGTTTTTAAAGCCTGAAAAGCATTATTATAATCATTTGCCATAACTGTCTTCGTTAGGTAATGGTCACCGTGTTCTTTATTGCCGCCGCAAGTATTCATGTTTCAAATATCTGCCGTAATTTATTCTATAATCCGCCTAAATAGAAGTTTTTATATCTTTTTCAGATTGACATTAATGTATTTGAGTATTACATATTTACTTAATCGTGCTACCTATTTTCGGCAGCGTTTCTTTATTTTACGAGGATATGTTATGAGGAAAATGCTTTCGTTTTTTATCGTCTTTTTTCTCCTTCCATTTTTTACGGCGTATGCGGAGGATCTTATTATAGCCTGGCCTGTAAACGCAGGACCTCTTAACCCGCATACTTACGCTCCCAATCAGATGTATGCTCAGGTGCTTGTTTATGATGCCCTTGTAAGGTACGGCGCAAACGGGGTTATCGAACCGTCCCTCGCAGAAAGCTGGAGCGTTTCGGACGACGGCAGAATATACAGTTTTCGTATGAGGAAAAACGCCAGATTTTCCGATGGAACCCCGGTAAATGCCGAAGCCGTTGTTATGAATTTCGATGCGGTTATGAGCAACAAAGCCCGCCATGCTTGGGTCGGCCTTACGGAAAAAATAGACTCCTACCGGGCGGCTGGTTCGGATACCTTTGTACTTATCCTTAAATCGCCTTATGCGGCCGCTCTTGAGGAATTAAGTCTTCCCCGGCCTTTCAGGATACTCGCCCCTTCCGGTTTCGATTCCGTGAGTACCTATAAAGGTATAAAAAAACCGGTCGGTTCCGGCCCATGGAAGATAGAAGAATCCAGGCTGGGCGAATACGATATATTTGCCCGCAATGAATTTTACTGGGGAGAAAAGCCCGCCTTTGACAGGCTTATTGTAAAAGTTCTGCCGGATCCTAATTCCAGAGTTCTTGCCCTTGAGACCGGAGCGGTAGACATGCTTATAGGCGAAGGCGTTATTTCCCTTGAAAATTTTGTACGCCTGGGAAAAAATGATAAGTTCGAAGCGGTCAAATCCGGGCCGCAGCAGTCGAACGTTATAGTGATAAACGCCGGAGCGGATAAATTGACGGGAGATAAAGCCGTCAGGAAGGCTTTGCTTCACGCAGTAAACAGGCAGGTTGTGGTAAAAGGGGTTCTTCTTGACGTCGAAGCTCCGGCGGAAACGCTTTTCAGGCCGGGGCTTAAATTTTGCGGAACGAAGCTTGAGCCGTACGGTTTCGACCCGGCCCTGTCTGAAAAGCTTTTAGATGAAGCCGGTTGGAAAAAAGACGGTAATATAAGAAAGAAAAACGGCAGACCTCTTGAAATATCTCTTTATTACATAGGAACAGACCCCAGGCAGAAAGCCGTGGGAGAGGTTATTCAGGGCGATCTTGCCAAAATAGGCGTTAAACTTCTTCTGAAAGCCCAGGAGGAGGTTTCATTTTATCAGGCGCAGAAAACGGGTGCTTTCGACCTTATTTTCAACAGCACATGGGGAGCGCCTTTCGACCCTCACTCGTTTCTTTCTTCCATGAGGGCCAGTTCTCACGCCGATTATGCTGCCCAGAAAGACCTGCCCGAAAAAGCTGCCGTTGATAAAGCCATAAATAGTATTCTGGGAACTTCTGACGAGACCGCCCTTAAGAAATATTACGATTACGTTCTGACGGCGCTCCATGAAAGCGGCGTTTATATGCCTATAAGCTATGGCGTAAATACGGCGGTTTACAATAAATCCAGAGTAGCTGGGTTTACCTTCGGTGAAATGAAAACGGAGTTTATGTTCCATAAAATGAAGCCGGCGGAGGTAAAATAAGAATGGCTTATTTTATTATAAAACGCCTTCTCCTGCTTATACCGATACTTCTGGCAGTTTCTTTCATTGTGTTTTTTCTGCTGCGTTTCGGCCCGGTCGACCCGGCTTACGCCTATCTTACCCAATCCCAGATACCTCCTACGGAGGAGGCTCTCGCCCAAACTAGAATTGAGTTGGGCCTTGACAGGCCGTTTCCTGAGCAGTATCTGTCCTGGTTAAAAAAGGCGGTTACTATGGATTTCGGAATTTCATACGTTACGAAGCGGCCCGTTCTTGATGATGTGCTGTATTATCTGCCGGTAACTCTGAAACTTACGGGGCTTTCCATGCTTTTTATTGTTTTTTTCAGCGTTCCTCTGGGAGTTTATTCTGCTTTGCACAGGGACGGACCGTGGGACAGGGGGCTTAGCCTGCTGTCATTTGCCGGAGTATCTTTTCCCAGTTTCTGGCTGGGTTTTCTGCTCATATACGTTCTTTCCCTAAAACTTGGCTGGCTGGCGCCCTTCGGCATATCTTCCCCGTCAGGTTATGTAATGCCCGTTCTTACTCTTTCCTTTATGTCATTTGCTATCAACATGCGCCTTACCAGAACGAGCGTTCTGGAGCATATGGGTGCAAGGAGCGTGGTTTACGCGAGAGCCAGAGGGCTTTCTGAAAGGAACGTCATAGGAAAGCACGTTCTGAAAAATTCAATGATACCCATAGTAACATCCTTGGGTATGCATTTCGGTGAGCTTCTTGGAGGAGCGGTTATAGTGGAGACGCTCTTTGCCCTTCCGGGATTGGGCAGATATGCGGTAGGTTCTATTTACAGCCACGATTACCCTGTTATACAGTGCTTTATGCTTCTTATGACGGCAGTTTTTATTCTTGTGAATCTGGCGGCCGATATAATATATGCCTGGCTTAACCCTAAAATAAGATACGGAGAAGCCGGATGAACCCTGATAAACGTATTAAGGCGGCTCTTATTTTTATATGCATTATGGTTCTCGCGGCGGTTTTCGCCGGCTTTATTTCACCGTGGAACCCTCTTGAAACGGATGTGCTTAATAAATTCGCTCCGGCGAGCCTGTCTCATCCTCTGGGAACCGACCATCTTGGCAGGGACGAGCTTTCAAGGCTGCTTTACGGAATACGCATGTCCCTGCTCTCCGTTTTGCTTATAAGCGCCTCCGTAGTAGCTCTTTCTTTTGCCGTTGGCCTTGCGGCCGGATACAGAGGAGGTATTTTCGACGCCGTTTTCATGCGTATATGCGATGTTTTCCTTACCTTTCCCACATTTATTCTGGCTCTTTTTCTTATAGGCATACTGGGCGTGGGCCTTCTTAATGTGGTTATCGCCATTGTTCTTACGCATTGGGCATGGTACGCGCGTATGGTAAGGGGGCTTGTGCTCGAATATAAGGGGCAGGGCTGGGTAACGGCTTCCAGATCTCTGGGCACGGGCAAGCTTGCCGTTGTGATAAGGCATATACTTCCTTCGGTATTCGTGCAGATGATAATACTTATAACGCTTGATTTGGGCCATATGCTGCTGCATGTTTCCGGCCTTTCTTTTCTCGGTTTGGGAGTGCAGGCGCCTACTCCTGAGTGGGGTGTTATGATAAGCGATGCGGCGCCTTTTATAAGGGAGCACCCTATGCTTATAATATATCCCGGACTCTGTATTTTTATTACGGTAGCAGTATTTAATATTCTCGGCGAAGCGCTGCGGGATAAGCTTGACCCGTCTTACGTTTACCGCGGGAGCGGCTGCGACGGCCCCGCGTCCGCAGTAGAACCGGAGGCGCGATAATGGCGGATTTTCTTAAAGCGGAAAACCTTACGGTGAAAGCCGGTTCCAAAACGATAACCTGCGGCGTATCCGTTTCCGTGAGCCGCGGGGAAACGGCTGTCCTTATAGGTGAGAGCGGCTGCGGCAAAAGCGTTACCGCGGCGGCTCTTGCGGGTCTGCTTCCTTCTTCCCTGAAGGTTGCGTCTGGCGTAATAACGGGCGGAGGCCGCGGCAAGGTTGGTATGATAATGCAGAATCCGGCTTCCTGCTTCGACCCTGTTTTTACGATACGGGATCATTTTGAGGAAACCTTTAAGTCGGCTGGAGGCGGCAAACCTTCCGAATCTTTTTTGAAGGAGCTTATCTTTACCGTTGGACTGGACGCTTCCGGCGTGCTGGAGGCCTATCCCTTTCAGTTAAGCGGAGGGACTCTCCAGAGGCTTATGACGGCTATTGCTATCGCTATGGACACGAGTTTCATAATCGCGGACGAACCTTCTTCCGATTTGGACGTCCTGGGGCAGAAAGAACTGCTTGCGCTGATAAAAAAAGTAAAAAAAGAAAGAGATTTAGGCATACTTTTTATAACGCACGATCTGGCTTTGGCTTCCCGCGCGGCGGATAACATCTTCGTTATGAAGGACGGTAAAATAATAGAAAAAGGTTCTCCGGAAATTATATTGAAAAACCCGTCGTCCGAGTATGCCAAAGCTCTGGTTAAAGCAAATAGCGCTCTCTACGACACGCCATGGACAGATTTCCGAAAGGAGGCGGCCGGTGAAGACGCTGCTGGAATGTAAAAATATTTCAAAGACTTATAAGAAGGGCGGTTTTTTCTCATCGTCAGCGCCTGTGAAAGTTCTGGACGAAGTATGCTTTTCAATTAAGGAAGGCCGCAGCTTCGGTCTTCTGGGCCGCAACGGTTCCGGAAAGAGTACGCTTACGAGGATAATTCTGGGTCTCGAAAAGGCTGATTCCGGGGAAGTGCTTTTAAACTCACGCAATGTGGCGGAGCTTGTCGCCAGAGGGGATAAGGGCTTCAGAAAAGATATGCAGGCGGTTTTTCAGGACGCCGTAAGCTCCCTTAATCCCAGATGGACGGCGCTAAAAGCTATAACGGAGCCTTTGCGCAACTTTGAGAAACTTTCCGGGGAAATCCTCAGGGAAACGGCCTGCGGTCTTGCGGAAACCGTTGGGCTGGATCCGGCGTCTCTTGATAAGAAAACGTGCTTTTTCAGCGGCGGGCAGCAGCAGAGGATATGTATCGCCAGGGCTCTGGCGCTGAAGCCGTCTTTTCTGATTCTGGACGAAGCCGTAAGCAGCCTCGATATGCTGATACAGTACAAAATCATAGACCTTTTCAAAAGCCTGCGGCAAAAGCTGGGGCTTACCTATCTGGTAATTTCCCACGATATGCGAGTTGTTTTCAATCTGTGCGAGGATATAGCCGTTCTGGACGAAGGCAGAATAACTGAAACCCTTTCTCTGGAAAAGGGGCTTTCCGGAAAGCACAGCGCAGCTTTCGTCAGGCTTATGGATTCCGTTCTTCCGCCGGTTTTATGAGCTTGACACGTAATCAAATAAAAGCTATCAATAACACACAAATAATGATCTGTGTCACTGTTCGGAGGGCCTTATGACGGAAAACGATTTGTGGAAGCAGACGGTCCGCTTTCACGGCCATGAATGTCCGGGGCTTGCCATAGGTTTCAAAGCGGCTATGCTTGCCGGGGAGCTTCTTTCCGGCTCAGGGGATAGGGGAGACGAAGACATCGTGTGCCTTGCCGAAACCGACGCCTGCGGTATAGACGCTTTTCAGGTAATTCTTAAAACTACCGTAGGCAGCGGCTCCATGCGGATAAAATATAAGGGAAAAAACGCTTTTTCCGTGTACGACCGCGTAAGCGGCGCGTCTTTCCGCCTGGTATGGAAAAATGATATTAAAGCCCTTTCCCGCGCCGATAAAATAAGACTTATTCTCGAATCTGGCGGCAGGGAGCTTTTTGATATTAAGGAAACGGCGGAGCCTTTTCCCGACAGGGCTTCCGTTTACCCGTCGGCCGTATGCTCCGTCTGCGGAGAGGTTACGGCGGAAAACGCTTTAAAATATTCGGCCGGGAAAGCGTATTGCCCGGACTGCGGAGGCGGGATATGAAAAAGATATTTTTTCTGTTTTTCCTTTTTGCTTGGGCGTCTTTTGCCTTTTCATCCGATACTTTTATCGTAAAGGATATGCGCGGCAAAGAAATCCCGGTTCCCAAAAACCTTGAGCGCGTCGCCACCATAGACGACGGCTTTGTGGAAGGCGTTATGACCCACCTGGGAGTTATAGATAAGGTTAAAGCCATAGGTTCCTGGTCCATGAAGAGGGACTATAAATATGATTTTACCACCGTCGGAGGAGAAAAATACACCCTTCGCGGCTGGAACACCATGAAATACCTGCACCCGTGGCTTAACGAGCTTCCCTGCGTCAATTCGCCCCAGGGAGACATAATCAATTACGAAACTCTGGCTAAGGCCGCTCCTCAGCTCGTAATACTTAGAATAGGCGACTGTACCGTAAGAGGCGGCAATAAAGAAGCGGCGGAAAAAACCGTAAGCACTATCGAAGCCCTGGGTATTCCGCTTGTTGTGATATATTCTCCAACTTATTACGGCAGGGCGGAGCTTTCTTCCATACGCGAGGAAATGCGCGTGCTGGGCGATATTTTTTCCCAAAGGGAAAAAGCCCTTAAACTATACGATTATCTTAATTCTACGGAAGCCATGATACGGGAGCGCACTAAAGGAATAAAGGATAAAGACCGGGTAAGCGTGCTTTATATTGGCCTTAATCCTGCGGCCAGAAATAAGGGCGGGGCGGGAAACGTTTTCGGCGTGAACACTCCGGAATCCTATATGATAGAAAAAATAGCCGGTGCTAAAAACGCCTTTTCTTCCGGCGGGGCTAACGTGATAATGAGCGCTGAGCAGATTTACGCAGCCGACCCGGACGTTATAATACTGCCTACCTCCAACGGATACCATCCGCCCAGGGAGCTTTACGAATCGCCGGATTTTACCGTGCTAAAGGAGCTTAGGGCCGTTAAAAACAAGCGGGTATATTCTATGCCATGGTCTCCCATGAACTGCTCCCGCAGGGTGGAGTACCCCATAGATATGCTTATAATAGCCAAAGCCGCCTATCCTGAGCTTTTTAAGGATATAAAGGTGCACGAATACGTCCTTAAATTTTATAAGGACGTTTACGGCGCGGACGATGAAACGGCTAAGGCTTTAAGAAGCCAGCAGATACTGGACTGGACTGCGGAATATGATTTTTAGCCGCCCGGGGAAACGGGCCGCTTCCGCAGCTCTTCTTTTTGTTCTGCTCTGCGCTGTTTCCGTTTATGCTTTTACGGCGGGTAATTACGATATTTCCGCAGGAAGGGTATTTGCCGTCATATTTGAGAAAATAACCGGCGTAAGCTTTGCCGAAACTCAGAATATGGACAGGGTTATAATCTGGAACATACGCGCTCCCAGGGTCATTATGGCGGTCCTTGCCGGAATATCCCTTGCTTCCGCCGGAGCTGCCTATCAGGGCTGTTTCAGAAATCCTCTTGTGGAGCCTTTTATTTTAGGGGCGTCTTCGGGGGCCGCTTTCGGGGCGGCTCTCGGCATCGTTTTCCCGGAGGCTTTTCTTGCCGTGCAGGCAAGCGCTTTCGTTTTCTCCCTTGCGGCTGTGTCCCTTTCTTATTTTCTGGCTAAAAATAAAGGCGAAGCTCCCGCCGTGAGCCTTATTCTTTCCGGAGTGATTGTAGGCTCCATATTTTCCGCAATGGTTTCCATTCTTAAATATGTGTCAGAAGATACCCAGCTCAGGGAGATAACTTTCTGGATGATGGGCGGCCTGTATTATTCCACCTGGGGCGATATTCCTGTAAACGCCGCCGTTACGGCGTTTTGCTTTATGGCCGTATGGGGGCTTGCCTGGAAGCTGAACGTTCTTTCCATGGGCGACGACGAAGCCAGAAGCCTTGGCGTGAATCCGGAAAAATATAAGCTTATATTTATAGTGGCGGCAACCCTTATGACCTCCGTATGCGTGGCCACGGTGGGTATAATAGCGTGGGTGGGGCTTATGATGCCTCACGCGGCCAGGCTTTTAATGGGGCCTGACAACAGGTTCGTGATACCTGTCGCCGCCATGATGGGCGCCGTCTATCTCATATTCTGCGATACTGTGGCGAGAACCCTTACTCCGGCTGAAATACCAATAGGAATAATAACGTCCGTTGTGGGAGCGCCTTTTCTTATATGGCTTTTAAGGTCAAGAAGCAGAGGAATGTTCTCATGAAAAAAGCCTTTCTGGAAGTAAGGGACCTTTTTTTCGGATACGGCTCAAAGGAAGTTCTTAAAGGCGTGTCCTTCGATACGGAGGGCGGCCGGGTGTGCGGTATTTTCGGGCCGAACGGCGGCGGCAAAAGCACTCTTTTTAAATGCTGCCTTAATTTTCTTTCCCCGTCTTCCGGCTCCGTCGCTTTTAACGGAGCGGATTCCAGAGGCTTCGGCGTTTCGAAAATGGCCAGAACAGTATCGTACGTGCCTCAGGAGCATAAGCCCCTTTTTCCTTTTACCGTAAGGGAGATCGTATTAATGGGCCGCTCGCCCAGAATGGGCGGTATTTTCGGCCTTAGCGCCAAAGATATGGACGCGGCCGAGCGGGCGATGGATATCCTGGGCATAAGTTTCCTGGCGGATATCCCAGTTACCCAGCTCAGCGGAGGCCAGAGGCAGCTTGCTTTTATCGCCAGGGCAGTGGCTCAGGAAGCGCCTTTCATGTTTCTTGACGAACCTACCAGCGCACTTGATTTCAGCAATCAGATAATGATCTGGAATACTCTTAAAAAAATAGCCGGTGCCGGAGCCGCCGTGCTTGTATGCAGCCACGACCCTAACCATATATTATGGTTCTGCGATACCGCTGTGGCCGTATCCGAGGGGCGGGTGGCGGCAAAGGGCGCCGCGGAGGACGTGCTTACGGGGCCGCTTCTTTCCAGCGTGTACGGAGGCCGTTATAAGGTCGCGGAAACGGAAGGCAGGAAAATAATATGCCCGGAGTTTTAAACAACAGCCGCTTCGCCTTTCGTCTTTTCTATTGCCTCTTTCCTTTTTTGGCGCGCCGTGTTAATAAATATCTCTAAATTTTTATCAGGAGAGGAGTATGCGTAAGTTTATCGGAAGCGTCCTTTGCGCCGCTCTGGCCGTTTTTGCGGTTCTTGGAGTTTCGGGGTGCAAAAAGAGCGGGGGCGATAGCCTGTATGTGGGCACCAACGCGGAATTCGCGCCTTTTGAATATCTTGATAACGGCACTATCGTCGGATTCGACATAGAGCTTATAAACGAAATTGGCAGGCTTATAGGCAAAGAAATCGTTATAAAGAATATGGCCTTCGACGGCCTTCTTCCCGCCATGCAGGCTAAAAAGATAGATATAATAATCGCCGGCATGACTGCCGACGACGAACGCAGAAAGTCCGTCAATTTTACCGACCCTTATTTTACTTCCAAGCAGGCTATATTAATCGATAGCGGCACGGAGGATATAAAGACTTTCGAAGATCTGCCGGGCCGCGATGTGGGCGTCGTTTTGGGATATACCGGAGATATGGTGGTCACGGATATTCCGGAAGTCAAGGTTCAGCGTTACAACGCCACTTCCGAAGCGATAATGGCTCTTAACGCCAAAAAGGTGGACGCGGTGGTTCTTGACTACGAGCCAGCCAAAAATTACGCCAAATATAACGAAAACCTTAAGCTCATTGAAACCGACCTTGCAAGGGAAGAGTATTCCATAGCCGTGCCTAAGGACCAGGGCGAGCTTTTGGGGCAGATAAACAAGGCCCTTGAAACCATTAAGGGCAACGGCACTTACGACAGGCTCATGTCAAAATATTTTAACGAATAGATTTAAGCGGGAGAGAAAAAAATGTCTTTAAAAGCGGTTAAATACACGTTTTCCCTGCTGCTCGTGCTTGCCGCCGCGCTGGGCGCGTACGGGTGCAAAAAAAGCGAGAACGCCGGAGCCGAAAATGGCGGGGAAATTATCTATGTGGGCACCAATGCGGAATTTCCGCCTTTCGGATACCTTGAAAACGGCACGATGACGGGCTTCGATATAGACTTGATAAACGAAGTGGCCAAAACCGCCGGCAAAAAAATAGAAATAAAAAATATGGCTTTCGACGGGCTTCTTCCGGCTTTGCAGGTAGGTAAAATAGACGTTATCATATCTGGAATGACGGTTACGGAGGAGAGGAAAAAATCGGTGGATTTTTCGGACCCTTATTTCGTATCAAAACAGGCAATACTGATAAATTCCGACAACGATAAGATAAAATCTTTCGAGGATCTGCCAAAATATAACGTGGGCGTGGTTTTAGGCTATACGGGAGATATAATAGTAACGGAGCTTGGAGGGTCGATAGTGCGCTATAACGGCGACAGCCAGGCGATAGTGGGGCTTAAAGGCAAAAAAATAGACGCGGTTGTTATCGACAGCGAGCCTGCCAGAAACTATGTAAAATATAACGAAGGCCTTAAAATGATAGAAACCGACCTGGCGGAGGAAGAATACGCCATAGCCGTTACCAAAAAAAGGCCGGAGCTTCTCAAGGATATAAACGACGCTTTAAGGACGCTTAAAGAAAACGGCGGTTACGATAACCTTACGAAAAAATATTTCGGAAACTGATTTCTTGCGGGGAGGGCTGCCTCCCCGCTTTTTATCCCGGCTTCTAAGGGTTCGTTTTTTTGCGGTGTATGTCTTCCGTTCCCGCTTCCAGAGCCGTTTTTAAATATACGATTTTATTTTCTATCGTTTCCATGAACGAGTTCATTTCCTCAATTTTTTCTTCAAGGGCCTTTTTCTGATTAACGATTATCTCAAGACGGGCTTCAAGGGTTTCGTCTCCTTTCATGGCAAGGTCTATATATTCTTTAATGCGTTTAATGGGCATATCGGTTTTTTTCATGCATGTAATGGTTTTCAGCCATCCGAAGTCGCTTTCCTTAAAGCTTCTTATGCCGGAGGACGTTCTCTCCACAAAGGGAAGTAGTCCTTCCTTATCGTAATATCGCAGTGTGTGTACGCCTATGCCGGTTCGTTTCGACACCTGTGCTATTGTGTAGCGCATAAATACCACCTCCCGGTTTCATAATAAGCGCGTTTACAGTTTTTATTCTTTAAAGCGGCCGAAACGGCAAAAATTTTCAGCATGGTTTTGCTGTTTTCTGCCGTAGGGCTTATTCCGCCTTATACTTTTTTTCATACCGGATTAAAACTCTTCTCCCAGAATTGCCCTGAAAATATTTGCCCGCCCTATATCTCTTGTGCCCATTCCGTTTCCGTCTGCTTTCGGGATAATTTTAGGCATATCGGTAAATTCTGTGGTAAAGTGTTTAAGCAGGGCTATTCCGGTCGGCGTGGCCAGTTCGGTTCGCGTTCCGTCGGAAAAAGAAGGAATGCCGTAAAGCAGCTTCAGCGACGCAGGCGCAGGCACCGGAAGCACGCCGTGCTGGCATTTTACGGTTCCCGAGCCGGTATTGACCGGCGAGGAATATACTTTTTCCGGGGAAAACTGGCGAAAAGCGCTTACCGAAGCCACAATATCCCCGATAGAATCGAGAGCGCCCACTTCGTGGAAATGCACGCTTTCCGCGTCAGTTCCGTGTACTTCCGCTTCCGCTTCGGCTATAAGGGTAAAAACTGACAGGGAGTCGTTTTTTACGTCACAGCTCAGCGCCGAATTTTCCAGTATTTTTTTTATATCGCTTAAATGCCTGTGGCAGTGGCGGTGTTCCTCCGCGCCGCTTTCGTTGTCCGCTTCTTTGCCTGTGGAAATATCCATTACCGTAAAGCTGCCTGCGGAAATGCCGTATGTGGCGCTTTTTTCATATTTTAACTCTATGCCTATGCCCAGACTTTCCACGTCCCTGCGTATTTTTTCGAAATCCGCTCCCATATCTATCAGGGCTCCTGCGAACATGTTGCCGGACACGCCGCACGAAGCGTCGAAATATATAACGCTTTTCACCTTAAATCTCCTTTTTATTTGTTGCGCGCCGCTCCTCTTACGGCCAGCTTGTTTATCATGTCCGCCTGATAGGCGGCTCCGAATCCGTTGTCTATATTTACCACGCTTATTCCGGCGGCGCAGGAATTAAGCATTGCCAGAAGAGCCGTTATCCCGCCGAAGCTGGTTCCATAGCCTACGCTTGTCGGCACGGCTATTACAGGCACTTTTACAAGGCCTCCTATGACGGAAGGCAGGGCGCCTTCCATTCCCGCTGCCGCAACGACGCAGTTTGCGCGCTGTAAAATGCCGTTATTATCAAGCAGCCTGTGGAGCCCGGCTACGCCTACGTCGTAAAGGCGCTCGACCCTTGAGCCGAAGGTCTCGAGAACCACCGCCGCTTCCTCTCCTACCGAAATATCGCTTGTGCCTCCGGTGGCTACAACCACGCAGCCTTCAGGCTCTCCTGCGTTTCTTCTGAGCGTTATTACGCGGCACTCTTTGTGATATACCGCCTCCGGAACCAGCTCCGCCACAGCCGATGCCATCCTTTCTCCGGCCCTCGTGCATATTACTGCGTCGTTTCTTTCCGCAAGACTTTTGAATATGGCGGCGGCCTGTTCGGGGGTTTTCCCCTCTCCGTATATTACTTCGGGGTAGCCGTTTCTTTCTTTACGGTCATGGTCTATTTTTACGAACCCCAGATCCTCGTATTCTTTCATCGTTCACCTTATGGAGTTTCGGATACGTTTGGAGCGGGCGGCTTAAAGCCGCCCTCCTCACGTCTCACAGTCAAAGGGTCTTATCCCTTGGGAAAGGCTAATACTTAGATATAACTCTAAGTCAAGCGTTTTTTATGAAAAAGCCGGAGCGCCCGGCCGTTTTCCGGTCTGACCGCCGGATATTGGGGATACGGCTTGCGTTATTTATTGAGGACTTTATACAGAAAATCCTTCGTTCTGGCGTTTTGCGGGTTTTCAAAAAGGTCTTTCGGCCGGGCGTCCTCAAGGATGGTTCCTTCGTTCATAAAAAGAACCCTCGTAGCCACATTTTTCGCAAAACCCATTTCGTGGGTAACTATGAGCATAGTCATGCCTTCTTTGGCCAGATCTATCATAACGTCCAGAACTTCTTTTATCATTTCCGGGTCCAGAGCGGAGGTAGGCTCGTCGAAAAGCATTACCTCCGGCTCCATGGCAAGGGCTCTCGCGATAGCTATTCTCTGTTTCTGGCCGCCGGAGAGCTTGCTTGGATATACCTGGCTTTTATCCTCAAGTCCTACGCGCTTAAGAAGGGCGAAGGCTCTTTTTTCCGCCTGCTCTTTAGTGAGGCCTTTAAGTTTTAACGGGGCGAGGGTTATATTCTCAAGCACGGTCTTATTGGGAAAAAGATTAAAATGCTGAAAAACCATGCCCACCTTTTCCCTTATTTTATTAATATCGATTTTGGAATCCATTATATCCTCTCCGTCGATATACACGTGGCCGCTGGTAGGCTCTTCAAGACGGTTGAGGCAGCGCAGGAAGGTGGATTTTCCGCTTCCGGAGGGGCCTATTATCGCGATTATTTCGCCTTTTTCCACGTTAAGGCTTATGTCTTTCAATACCTTCAGGCTGCCGAAGTTTTTATAAAGATGTTTGGCTTCAATCACGTTCTCTAAGACCTCTTTCGATTTTTCTCATAAACACGGCGAACGCCGAGGTAAGTATAAGATATATTACGCCTACGGCCAGAAGCGGCTCCACGCCGCGGTACGTCTGGCTGGTTATTATATTGGCGGATCTGAGCAAATCTATCCCGCCTATGAATCCCACTATCGAGGTTTCTTTAAGAAGCACTATAAATTCGCTTACCAGGGTAGGCAGTATTTTTTTTACCGCCTGGGGTATTATTATTTCTTTCATGGATAGGGAGTAGGGCATACCCAGCGCTCTTGCCGCTTCCATCTGGCCTTTATCCAGGCCTTCTATACCGGCGCGTATTATTTCCGCCACATATGCGCTGGAATTGATACCGAATGCCAGGCTTGCGATAACGAGTATCGGCGTATCCCTGAGATAGCCTACGAATATCACGTTGGCGAATATCATAAGCTGCACTACCGCGGGCGTACCGCGTATAACGTTGATATATGCGAAGGCAAGCTTTGAAAGAGGGTTAAATTTTTCCCATCCTTTTTTATGCTTGAAGGGGTAAAAATGCGATATGGCCAGAAGGGCGAGCAGTATACCCAGCACCAGACCTATGACCGCCGCGGCAAGAGTAGTGGCAAGGGAAAATAAAAGGCCGTCCAAAATATAAACGTATCTGTTCTGGTCGAAGAATATCCACTTTAAAAATTCTAAGTATTCAAGCATTGGCCTACCTTATTAAATATAAATCGGGAATACCGTTCAGAAAATTATTCCGTCACTATAATATAATATTCTTCCGATGTCATTAATCATATTTTATGTATGCTTGTATTTGAATCTTAAAACGGTTATTCTTTTCCGGGAGGGATAATAATGGCTGTTCTTATCGTTGTCTTTATTACTGCCGGTATCGTTTATCTTATCCTTTCTGGTTATAGCCCGCAGATAGTGCTTATTATTGCGGGTATCGCCCTTATGTGCTGCGCCGTGTTTTCCGACGCTTCTCTGAATTTTGTAACGGACGGTTATCTTCCTGCTAAGTATGCCACCAATTCGAAAGTTCTTGATATTTTTGCGGTTATCGGCTATCTGTTTTCCTCCCGTACGGCGGATTTCGGTATCAATGTAATGGCAATAGCCGGCTTTGCCAGATATATGAACCATATCGGAGCCAGCAGGGCCCTGGCGGAGCTGGCGGTAAAGCCTCTTTCCGGGATAGGTTCTCCTTATATCGTAATGGCAATGGCTTTTATAACCGGCCAGGCTCTTTCCATGATAATCCCCAGTGCGTCAGGTCTGGGCCTTCTTTTAATGGTGACTCTCTATCCGGTTCTCGTAAGCGTCGGCGTAAGCCCCCTGTCCGCCACGGCTGTTATAGGCACGACAAGCGCAATAGGTTTGGGGCCTGCCTCCACTTACTCTATCATAGCAGCTGAAAACGCCGGTATAAATATAATGGATTATTTCCTGCATTACCAGCTTCCCGTAGGGATACCCATTATTCTGACGGCTGCGGCGGCCCATTATTTTATTCAGAAATATTTTGACGCGAGGGAAGGGTTTAAAGCGGTGGAAAGCCCTTTGCCGGATCTTTGCGGATCCGGGAAAAAGCCGGTTTATTACGCGGCGCTGCCTTTTCTTCCTCTTGTGCTGCTGCTTGTTTTCAGGGGAGCAGGAGCTGGCGGAGTACGGATAAATATAGTTACTGCGGTCATAATCTCCGTCACGGTGTCCGTGATATGCCAGATGTTGTGGAGCCGCGAGCCTAAAACGTCCTGCAATCAGCTGAAAAGTTTTTTTGACGGCATGGGAACCCAGTTTGCGAATGTTATCACTCTTATCGTCGCCGGAGAAGTATTCGCCAACGGTTTGAAAATGATGGGCACAGTCGGTTCTCTCATCGACTGGACAGCTTCGGTAAATGCCGGAAGCGGCGTTATGACGATAGTAATGACCTGTGTTACCGGGCTTTTTGCCGTTATTTTAGGTTCAGGTCACGCGCCTTTTATAGCTTTTTCAAGCCTTATACCGGAAATCGCTTCCGGTGTAGGTATAAATGCCGCGGCAATGGTGCTGCCTATGCAGTTCGCCTCCGGAATAATGCGCTCCGTATCGCCAATATCTGGTGTTATAGTAGCGGTTTCGGGAGTAGGCGGCGTTTCTCCAGTTGCCGTTGTAAAAAGGACGGCTTTACCTATGATAGCGGCCTTTATTGTCAATATATTCCTTTCCGCGTTTATTTTCTGACCGTTTACAGGCCTCCTTTGGTTTTTAGAATGGAAACTGCCGCTTTTTTTACTTCCGCCGCAGCTGTTTCAAACTTTTCGGGCGGCAGTGAAAGAGTGCATATCGAAAGATGGGCCGTGTCGTCTGGGTCGTAATATTTGCCCGGATAAAAGGTTACTCCCCGGCATTTTTTAAGCAGCGCGGCCGTGTTTATTTCTTTTACGAATTCCGGCCAGAAATAATAGCTGCTTCTCGTGGGATGCCAGGAGGCGATGTCCGATAGATGTTTGTGCATTATTTCATTATACGCGTCGCGTCTGTCAATAAGGAATTTTCTGAAATAATCCATGTATTCGTAATAAAATCCCGTGCGGAAAGCCAGTTCGGAAGCCATTTGCACAAAAGTGTTCAGGTGTTTGTCCTGCTGGGTCTTTATTGCGGCAAGATTGTTTACCACGTATTCGTCGGCCACTACCCATGCTATGCTTATGTCTTCCGATGTTGCTTTCGCCAGGTTTCCAACAAATATAACCGAATTGTTTTTATCCATTGATTTTATGGGAGGCGGAGGCGGGGAATCCGCCCAAATATCTATCATTGAATCCAGCTCGATAACTGGTATTCTGTTTCCGCAGAATAAAGCGGCTACTTCCTTGCGCCTGCTTTCCGACATGGTTATACCCGTGGGATGCTGATTTGAAGGCTGTACGTGCAGCACGGCTTTTTTATTAAACATGGCCTGAAATTTCTGCCTGTCCACTGAAATTCCCTCGTCGTCCATGTTCAGGCGTATGTTGTTTGACATGGCCGAGGCCAATATTCCTCTTAAATTAATATATCCGGACGTTTCATAATAAAAATTAACCCCCGCTCCGAGAAAGGCTTCCGCCAGTATCTTTATTGTTTGGTTAGTGCTTGAAAGCAGGAGAATTTCTTCCGGTTTTGCGGAAATGCCGTAGTTTTTCAGATGTTTCGCTATGGCCTCGCGCAGGGTATGGGAGCCGAGGGCAGATTTGGCGTCGTCGGCATACAGGCATTTTATATCGAATTTTGATATTGGTATTTCGTCAAGAAAACGTTTTAAAAAACTGTGCTGTTCCCCCGGCCTTCTCGCTGAAATATTTAAAAGGCCTTCCGGTGTCGCTCCTTTTTCGTCATGACCGGCCGGCACGCTACGGCCCATTGAAAATATTTTCGGCCAGTCCACCGAGGTTTTCGGAACAGCTTTTTTCCAGGAAGACACAAAAGTGCCCGATTGAGGTTTTGTTATAAGCAGACCTTCCACTATTAACTGTTCTATGGCTGTTTTTACAGTATTTCTGCTTATACCGAGCTTCTGGGCCAGGCTGCGTTCGGAAGGCAGTTTTTCTCCCGTTTTTACGGTTCCCAGGCGTATCTGTCTGCGCAGATACTCGGCAAGCTGCATAAAAACGGGAGTATGCGTATCTTTATAAGGAAACCAGTCTTTTATCATATATGCCTCAAATATAATATATATTGGAAATTAAATCATCTTCTGTCGTCAAGTTCAATAAAAATAACGTATATATGAATGCCTTACATTGAAAATGGGTATTAAACTGGTTGTTATTCTTTTTTCCTGACTGGTACTTTTCAACTTTCATCAAAAGTATATTATCTGTTCGGCAGCAGAAAATATATAGTTATATAACGGAGGCTGATTATGAGCATTAAAAACGGATTATCCAGAAGAGACATTTTAAAGGGCAGTATACTTACTGCCGGAGCAGGCGCAGTGGCTATGCTTTCCGCAGGTGTTACAAATGCCGAAGCCGCTCCCAAGGCTAAACCGGCGGAAGAATACGACCTTGTTATTGTAGGAGCCGGGTGCGCGGGTCTTGTATGCGCCATAAGGGCGGCGGAGCTTGGCCTTAAACCGGTGCTGCTTGAAAAAATGCCGCGCCCGGCTGGTAATACGGTTTTTGCAGGCGGCCATCTGCTTGCTCTCCACTCAAAAACCCAGAAAGCTCAAGGGATAAATGAAGACGACTCCGCCGAACTGTTTTATGAAGATATGATGGCCGTTTCCCAGCAGAGGGGAGACAAAGTGATCACAAAATTTTTCGTTGAAAATTCGTCTGAAACTATAGACTGGCTGTCAGACAGCGTCGGCATAAAATGGAAAAAAATAGTCCGCGAAGTTTATCCCGCCAGGGGAAGGAGCCACGTTGTGGACGGCCCCTCTAAACCCGGCGGCGCTCAGCTTTCAAAACAGCTTGTAGAGTGCGCCCAGAGTAAAAACGTGCCTATGCTTTTCAATACTAAGGTAATCGAGCTTTTAACGAACGACATGCTCGCGGTTACCGGAGTGAAAGCCGTTACTAAAGAAGGCGCCAAAGATTTTATGGGAAAATACGGAGTGGTCATTGCTACTGGCGGCTTCCATGCAAACAACGAAATGGTAACTTCGCTTATGGGCGGGTGGGCGGCCAATATGCCCATACGCGGTTCCAGAATAATCGCAGGGGAAAACTTTATCCTTACAAGGCCCCTTTTTCCTAAATTCGTTAATGTTGATCAGTTCCACGCAGGCCCTATTCACGGTCCGACCGGAGCCAACCCCTCCATTATGGTAAACTACGGGATACTAGTTACCGACGACGGCAAACGCTATATTGACGAGGTAAACACATATGTCCGTGTTGCGAAGGAAACTGCCAAACTTACTAAAGACAACTGGGCCTTTATTATTCTTGACAGCGAACCGAGAGGCATAAGCACCGTTGAAGAAAGATTCGAAAGGTATAAAAGGGCGAAAGCTCCCATATACGAAGGAAACACTATAGCGGAGCTGGCGAAAAATGCTAAAATAGACCCGGTTCAGCTTGAAAAAACGGTTAAAGAGTATAACGATGCCGTTAAAAAAGGCGCTGCCGGTAAACTGACGCCTCCGAATACCCTTGAAAACCCCAGAGCAATTCTTAAAGCGCCTTTTTACGCCGTACCTTACCAGGGTGGCATGACCGCGACTTTCGGCGGCCCTCAGGTAAACGTGAAAGCCCAGGTGATAAATGCGGAGAACAAGCCGGTGGAAGGTCTGTACGCTATCGGTAACTCGGTTGGCGGAATATTTTACGACGATTACATCGTAGGGGCGCAGCTTACGTCCGCCGCTATTTTTGGCCGCGTGGCTGCTCAGGAAATCGCAAAAAGAAAGCAGGCGTAAATTATGACGGGCAGTATGTTTAAAATATTTATTGCGGTTTTCATTGTTGCGATGACGGCGGTTTCTTATGCGGCTTCCGTTAAACAGCCGAAAATGCATCATAAGGAAGGCGGTGTTTCCTGCGTTGATTGCCATGAAACGGACAATCCGCTTAAAGGGGCGGAGGAAACGGCCTGCCTTAACTGCCACGGAAGCAGGGAGGATATAACCGCTCTTACTGAAAAGGTTGACCCAAATCCCCATTTCGGCCATGAAGACGGTCTTACATGCGACAGCTGCCACAGGGAGCATGAAGATTCGGTGCTTTACTGCGACGATTGCCACCAATGGGGTCTCATAACGCCTTAACCCCCACTCGTTTATTATATATAAAAAGCGGCTTTTAAGCCGCTTTTTATATTTTTTACAGTAAAATTAACGTTATTCGATAGGAATAGCCTTTTTGGATTCAAGTTCACCGGCGTCTATTTTAGGAAAAGCTATATGCAGGATTCCGTCTTTATAAGACGCCTTTATATCTTTTTGAGAAAGCCCTTCTCCTATATAGAATGACCTGGAGCAGCTTCCGGAATGTCTTTCCCGGTAAATATAGCCTCCGTTGTCATCCTTTTCCTCTCTGGAAGAGCCGCTGCCGGCGCTTATTGTGAGATACCCGTTTTCAAGCTCGGCTCGTATGTTCTCCTTTTTAATGCCCGGCATATCTATATCCATTACATAGCCGCCGTCTTTTTCCATAATGTCCGTTTTCATAACGGCTGAGGCGGATCTGCCGGAGAAAAACGGGTCCCTGAACATTTCCTCAAATAAATCTGCTCCGCAGCGGTTTTTAGGCAGCATAAACATAATCGTTACTCCTTTTCATTTATTATTTTACTTAAAATATATGCCGCCTTTTAGCACTGTCAAGCCCCGAGTGCTAAAATATTTATAAATATCCTTAATTATAAACATATTATGGGGCATTTTACAGATACAACCTTTGGCAAATAATTATACCCATTTATAATCATTTATGGGTATGTATATTTTATTAACCTTTGATTTTATAATAATATATTGTTTTATTTATCTTTAAAAGGTGCTTTTAAGGCTTGTTAGAAGGGGTTAAATATAAATATATAGGTTTATACCCAATATTTCAGTCTTACGGCTTTGCCTGCGCTGCTATATTTTAGCTCTGTTAAAGACGGCATTTTAAAATTATGCCGCTAAGGTATTGTATGGGAGGACTGTAAATGAGTTGGAAAGAACTTTCTGAAAAAGCAAAAAAAGGCTGTTCCAGACGTACGTTTATGAAAGGCACCGCCGCTGCGGCCGCCGCCGTTACCCTGGCCGGCTGCTCAAAAGACGACGATGATGTAAGCTACCTGCCAGGTCAGGCGGGGAACGCCCCCGATTTAAGGGAAGTGCGCAAGGTATATTCCACCTGCCCGGTAGAATGTCTTACTCACAGCCTTAACTGCCAGCTTGTGGGAGACGAGGTCGTCAGGGTTGAGCCTACGCAAAAGCCCGGCGATATGTATTTTACCACCGCATGCGCCAGAGGCATGAGCCGTATGCAGTTTCTCACGGAGAACAGAGCCCTTACCCCTATGAAAAGGATAAAAATGGGCACGGAAGTTTCTGAGCTTGGCGTACAGCTTAAAAATAACGATGTGGACCAGTGGGTGTCCATATCCTGGCAGCAGGCCATAAGTGAGATAGGCGCGAAGCTCAGAGAACTGCGGGAAGCCGGAGAGACCGGTATAATGCTTTGGACCGGTTCCGGCAACATGGGGCCCATAGCCAATACTCTTATAGGCAATTTTTTTGACCATGTAAGCCCTAACAGAACGTCCAAACTGGGCAACTCCTGCTGCGCGGGCGTTGACGCCGGTATGGTGCCCGTTTACGGCGTAAGGGGCATAGACACACGCGATACCATACGCTATTCCAAATGTATAATAAACTGGGGCAATAACCCGGCGGAAACTTCCAATACCTACTGGAAATTCGTTGTAGACGCGAAAATTAACGGAGCTAAGGTAATCACCATAGACCCCCGTTACAGCGGCTCTGCGGAAAAATCCGATATATGGGTGCCTATAAAACCGGGAACGGACGTGCTTTTCGGCATAGGCATGCTGCGCCATATATTTGAATCGGACGTCAGCAACGGCGGGAGCCAAAACTGGGTCGATATGGATATGCTGAAGTACCGTTCCAACGCTCCTTATCTTATCGACATATCAGAGATAGTTGAAAACGGAAAACTTAAAGAAAAAGCCTACAATGAGCTTTATAAAGTGACCCTCCTCGGTAATAAGCCTCAGATATACAACAAAAATACGCTTTCAATCGAAGACGCTGAGAATAATAACGGTATAGAAGGAGCTCATACTCAGGAGCCAGATCTTTATCATACCGATATGGCTGAAAATATTACCACCGCTTATCAGCTTATGCGCGCCCTTTATGCAGGCGATCTTCTTCAGACCGGAAGAGAAGAATGGGTTAATGACGATCTTGCGCTTCTTCACGACCCTAATTATGAGGAAGGTTACATCGTATCGACAACCGGGACGACGCAAGAAATCATAAAAGAAGTTGCCGCCGCTTATGCAGGCTCCGGTAAAAAATCCATGATAATAGAAAATATGGGCGGCGCCCAGCGTACCGAAAGCGCTGGCCACGAATGCGCGATGCACTGCATACTTTCCGTTATTACTGGCAACGTGGGAAATCCGGGCAGCGGCGTTGACGATACTTCCGGCTGGTCTTCTGCCGCCAGCGGGCTTCAAAGCGGTGATAAGCCTGCTCCGGGAACTGCTATCCCCGGTCTTAAAAATGTGTCTGGAAAAGTTTATCATGATATACCTTTCGGCACTTTGGGCACGAGAGCCCTTGCAGCCGCTAAAGGAGAGCCTTACGACACATATAAGAAAAAAGATGGTAATGCCGAAAAAGACCCGTATATAAAATTCTGGTATTTGTCCACAAGCAATCTGCTTACCCAGTTTCCTAACACCAACGCTCTTAAAGAAGCATTAAGGCGTTCCGAGTGCGTTGTAACTGCCAAACCTACATGGAATACTGACGCTGATTATTCCGACTATTTCCTGCCTGTGACCACTCCTTTCGAATACGAGGATATAGGAGCGGCCAACAGAAATAAGTATATCCAGGTAATGGAGCCGGGTGTTAAACCCTACGGTCAGGCCCGTTCTGATATGCAGATACTCAGGGACCTTGCTAAAATAGTTTTCGACGATCCGGAAGTTATAGCAAACTTTGACCACGAAGACGGATATTATCCGAAAGCGCTGGTGGAAAACCCTGCTAATAATCTGGCAGAGAACGGTCTTTTAAGCTACGACCAGCTTAAAGCTGAAAAAGTATTCCGTCCCGCAGCCTATCCTCTGCCTTTCGTGCCTCTGCGCAAGCTGGAATTTAAAAATGATCTTGCGAGAGCTCACATATTTATTGCCGACTGGAATAAAGACGACGGAAAGGTTTCCGGCTGCAAATCCAATATAGACCGTTCCCCGAACCCGGCCAGAGACCTTTACCGCGGGCCTTTCCCCAGGTATGTGCCGGCTCTCCAGAGCCATCTGCCCTGGCTTTCCGATTTTCCGTGGCTGGGGGTAAATAAGCTGCTTGACGTTCCCAAAGATATGGATCAGGACTATCAGGCTATCAGAAACGCTTATCCTCTCTGCAACGTACAATTTAAAGTGCTCAGAACGGTGCACGCTTCCTTTACCGGCCTTCCCTGGATACGTGAAGCCTTCGGCGAGCGCGGCGTAGTTCTTATGCATCCGAATGACGCTTGGGAGCGTGGCATTTCCGATGGAGACACCGTTACAGTAAAAAGCTGGATAGGAGCGGTGGAAAGGGTGGCCAGAGTTACGGAATTTATTATGGAAGGCGTTACCGCCATTGAAAACGGATGGTGGGATAAATACGGCAAGGTAAGCTCCAGCACGGTAGGTGTTGAACTTCCCGGTGCCCTTAACAACGCCCATACCCATAACAACACCCTTGTGGAAATCACTAAAGGAGGTATGAAATAATGAATAAGCGTTTAGCTTTTTTAATAGATACGAGATACTGCAATAACTGCAAAACCTGCGAAATAGCCTGCAAAATGGAGAGGAAGCTTCCCACCGGCCAGCGTTGGAGGGTCGTGCGCAGGCTTGAAGCAATCAGACAATCGGGAGACCATAACGATTTTACCGTATATAATATTCCTATGAGCTGCAACCACTGCGAAGAACCGGCCTGCGTCCAGATATGCCCTCAAAACGCTTATAGAAAAATGCCCGACGGTCCCGTCGTGCAGATACAGAGCCTTTGCATAGGGTGTACCAAATGCGTCAGCGCGTGCCCTTACAGCGCGCCCGTCTACAACCCGGACGTATTTATGACGGGAAAATGCGATATGTGCTACGACAGGCTGAAAGCCGGTATGCTTCCATACTGCGTACAGTGCTGCCCCAACAATGCGCTTAAAGTAGGCTACTACGAAGATCTTGTTGCCGAATACGGAGCCCATCAGGAGCTTGAGATAGAAAACACTGTGATTCCTAACGGCGACACAAACCCATCCATAGTCATCGTTACGATGAAAAACCAGGAACAGCCTTAAAAGGTGATGATAAAGGCCGCCGTTTTTTACGGCGGCCCTTTTAAGGTGAAATTATGAGCGAAGAAATATCCGAAAATACACTTAAAGGCCGCGCAGCAGTTTACGAATATCTTTTCAGAGCTTTTTACAAAGTTCCTGACGGAGATTTTCTTAAAATTACCGAAAATTTTAAAGATATATCGCTTTCCATAGCGGCCGTCAGCGATTCGGCCCTTATGAAAGACGGCGCCGCAATGATTAAATCCTTTTCCGTTTCCGAGATTCTCGCAGATAAAGACAGGCTCGATTTGCTTAACGCGGTTTATACCGGTCTCTTTGTGTCCGCAAAAAGGATAGACGACAGGGAAAGCCGCAGATGCGGCTCTGAAAAAAGCCGCAATGATATAATCCTGTCCGTCTCAAAATATTTTGCCGACGCGGAAATAGTAAAACCATCCCTGATAAATATGCCTGTAGATTCTTTTTCCATGGAGCTTTTTTATATGTTTAAAACGGCGTGGCCTTTTAATGATAGGCAGGCCGCCTTTATGGAAGACCATCTTGGGCAGTGGCAGGGTGCATATTTGCGGGAAGTGGCCGAAGCGGCGGGCGATAAAGATTATGGAGTTTTTTACTGCGGACTGGCCAAATTTTGTTCGGGATTTCTGGAGGACGATGGTATTTGGTTGAAACAGTTTATTGAGAGGTAATTATGAGGCATATTATATGCGCCTTTTTTATATCGCTATTGTTCTGCTCTGCTGCCTTTGCGCAGAACGCAGCGTACGTAACGCCGGACAGCTGGAGCAAGCACATAACGGCAAACGGAGT
>CANTXF010000005.1 GCA_947853665.1 uncultured Deferribacterales bacterium
GCAAAGTTATGGGAAATATTTATAATACAGCGACTTGTGGCGGCAATGAATAATAAGACTAAAAGCGTCTGGCAAGGCACTGTTTGAAGGGGTTTATCCCCTGAGTTTGCCTTGCCGCGCAGGTCTTATTATGAATGTTTTTGACGGCACGGAGCATTATTATAATTATTTGCCATAACTATCTGCGTTAGAGAACAGCCGCCAAAATAAATAAAATGAAGCCCGCGCATATCTGCCGCGGGCTTTTAATCCATGACAACTTCGACCAAGGTGCCTTTTCCTTTTTCGCTTTTAACGTTCAGCTCCCAGCCGTGTTTTTCAACTATCTGGCGCACTATGTAAAGCCCCACTCCCCTGCTTTCGGGATACTCGCCGGAATGGTAGAAGCAGTTGAATATATATTTCATATACCCGTCGTCTATGCCTTCGCCCGTGTCCTCTACGGAAAGAACGGCTTTTCCGTCTCCCCTTTTCTTCAGCGTAAGGGTAACGCCGCCGGAAGGAGTGTATTTTATGGAGTTGGAAAGGATATTTACAAGCACTTGTGAAAAGCGGGACCTGTCCAGCTTGAGGAATATGCCGTTCTCTATCTCCCGTTTGAAATAAAGACCTTTTTTGGCGAAAACGCCTTCGTAGCCTATGGCTATTTTTTTAACCAGCTCCGAAACGTCCGCCCGCTCCACTACTACGGCGAAATTTTCCGTATAATACATAAGCCTGTCTTCCAGCTCGTCCAGAAGGGACACTATCCTGCATATCTCGGCGCGCATGGCTTCCATACGCTCTTTGTCGGGGGCGTATATCCCGTCCAGAATGGCCTCCGACTGGCTGAGCAATATGTGCAGGGGCGTCCTAAGCTCATGGGAAAGGATGGAAGTAAGCTCCCGGCGGAAGCTCTCCTGCTTTAAAAGAGAGTCCCCAAGGGAATTGATGGAAGCGGCTATCATGTTCATTTCCCGTATCTTGCCGTCCACCTTTATGCGGCTGCAGAAATCGCCGTGGGAAATATCGGAAGCCGTGTCAACGATAGGCTTTAATGGCTTTGAAAGCCTGTAAAAGAAAAGCAGGGTAACGGCGGCGAAAAGAACGTTGATAACGATAATGGCAAGAATAACCTTCGATATGCCGTTTTTACGCAGAGCCTCCTCGCCGATGGAAGTAATGTGCCCGCTGAAATAACCTACGGTGATTATGCCCACAAACTCGCCACCTACGTTTATAATTTCCTTAACGGCCACATATTTATGGCGCTCGTCGTCGCAGCATACCGTTTCCGGGTCCTCTGTGGAATACACTATCTCGCCTCTGTTGTCCTCAAGGGTGAAATAATCGCCGGAAACGGCGGCGGATTCCCCCGTTTCCGTGCCGTCGTACCCGTCCCAGGTGTGGTAGAGGGAGTAATACATGCTTACCTTATCCACAAGCATCTGCCTTGTTTCGTTATGTATGGTGTCGGAGTAATAGGAAAACACGCCGTCCATTATTTTGAGGGTGATAAAAATAAACAGGACGATAATAATAAAGGCGGCTGTAACATAATAAGAAGCGAAAAGGTGAATAAATGTTTTATCTGACGGCATCGAGCCTCGCAACGCCCAGCCTGTAACCGTAGCCGTGGACGGTCTTTACTATTTCAGGCTCCCTCGGGTCGTCCTCTATTTTGCGGCGCAGCCTGCGTATGTGCACGTCTATGGTCCTGTCGGAAGCGTCGGAGGATTTTATGTTCTCTATGAGCTTATCCCGGTTCACTATGGAATTATGATTATTCACGAGGCACAGGAGTATGGAATATTCGCTTGGAGTCAGCTTTATATCAAGGCCCTGCTTAAAGACAGCGCGGCCGGCGCAGTCTATTATGACCCCCTTTTCGAGAGCTATAACGTTTTCGGGGGGTTTGGAACGCTTGAGCACCGCCCGCACTCTCGCCACCAGCTCTCTCGGGCTGAAAGGCTTTACAAGATAATCGTCGGCGCCGCAGGCAAAGCCGTTTATCCGGGATTCCTCGGATTTTTTGGCCGTAAGCATTATTACCGGTATATTATAATTTTCAGTAACGTATTCGCAGAAATCTTCCCCGCTTCCGTCGGGGAGCATAAGGTCGAGAATAAGCAGATCGATATTGATTCCGACGGCCTCCTCGGCGTCGGCTATGCAGGACACATGTCTGACGGAATATCCGTCGCGTTTAAGATACTCTATGACGGTTTCAGCGATCCTGAACTCGTCCTCTACGAGCAATATTCTATACACGTACACCCGGTGCCGCCCGGAAAAGGGGGCTTAAAAGCCCCTTTTCGGGAGGAATATTCACACCACTTATTTAGCGGGCGTTTCTTTTTTAGCGTCGTCTTTAACAGCGCCGTCGGGGTTGGTTGCGGGCTGAGCGTCTTTAGAAGCGTCAGTCTGGCCGGAAACAACAGGCTGCTGGCCTGCGGGAGCGGCGGTGTTGTCAGCGGCGTAAGCCATGCCTACGGCTGCAAATAAGCAAAGTGCGCAAAGAAACTTTTTCATAAGAAACTCTCCTTTCTTTATTTGGTAGAGTTCTTATATAACAAAAATGTTACGAAAATATTACGATAGATTAATTTTTAAAAAATTCTTTCATTCTTTCCCAAAGGGATTTATTACTTTTACCGAACATATCGGAATCGGCCTCCCCGCGCAGGTTTTCAAAAATCTCCTTCTGCTCCTTTGACAGCTTCGTAGGCATCATTATACGCAGATCCACATACAGATTGCCGACTCCGTAGCCCTGAACCGCCGGAACCCCCTTGCCTTTAAGGGTTATACGCTCCCCTACCTGGGTGCCCGGCTTTATCTTAACCTTTTCCGCCGTTCCGTCAAGGAGGGTTATCTCCGCTTCCGTACCCAGTATGGCGTCGAAAACCGTTACGGGCAGGTCCAGATACAAGTCGTTCTTCTTGCGCCTGAAATGCTTATGCGGTGTTACCGCTATATGCAGAAGCAGGTCTCCCGAGGGGCCTCCGTTTGCTCCGGCGTTGCCTTCCCCTGATACTCTTATAGCCATTCCGTCGTCTATACCGGCGGGAATTTTTACTTTGAGCTTTTTTAAAGTTTTTTTCCTGCCGGAGCCGGAACACTCGGTACAGTGCTCCTTTATCATCTGGCCGGTCCCCCGGCATTTGGGGCAGGTGGTCTGCACGGAAAAGAAACCCTGGCGCTGGGTAAAAACGCCCGCGCCGTGGCATGTGTCGCAGGTTTTCAAGCCGCCCGGCTCGGCGCCCGTGCCGTCGCAGCGGGGGCAGTTTTCCGTCTTATTAACGTCCAGCTCCGTTTCCGTACCGAAAACGGACTCCTCAAAGGATATCTCCCGGGTCAGCTCTATGCTGGAACCCCTTGAAGGCCGCCTGGCCCTGCTTCTGCCGCCGGAAGAGCCGAAAAACTCCCCGAACACATCCCCCAGCAGGTCGTCGAACATGGTGCCGCCGGAAAAGCCTCCCATGCCGTTATCGTCCAGCACGCGGCCGTAACGGTCGTACTGGCCCCGCTTGTCCGGGTCGCACAGCACTTCGTAGGCCTCCGCCGCTTCGCGGAATTTTTCCGCCGCTTCCTTATCCCCCGGGTTTTTGTCCGGGTGGTATTTCATGGCCAGTATTCTGTAAGCTTTTTTTATTTCGATATCGGTGGCGTTTCTGTTTACGCCAAGCACCTCATAATAATCTCTTGCCAATTAAAGCCCCCGTATGAAATCCGTCCTAAACAAATAGACCGATAATTGAATATTATCAATAAAAAAGAGGGACTTCCACACGGGAAGTCCCCCGGAAACGTTTATAAGGAAACGTTACTTCTTATCGTTGTCTTTAACCTCTTCAAAATCCGCGTCCACAACGTTTTCGTCTTTTGGAGCTTCCGTATGCTGCTCCTGGCCGCCGGACTGGGCTCCGCCCTGGGCCTGCTGGCTCTGGGCGTAAACGACTTCCGCCAGCTTCTGAGCGGATTTGGAAAGCTGATCCACGGCGTTTTTGATAGCCTGAGCGTCCTCGCCGGACTGGACTTTTTTAAGAGCCTCCAAATCCCTAGATATAAGGTCTTTGGTTTCTGCATCCAGCTTGCCGCCGTGCTCTTCCAGGGATTTCTCCGTGGAATAAACGAGAGTGTCCGCCTGGTTTCTTATGTCGGCAAGCTCTTTCTTGCGCTTGTCTTCCTCGGCGTGGGCCTCGGCGTCGTGAACCATACGGTTTATCTCGTCTTCCGACAGGCCGGAGGAAGCGGTTATCTTAATGGACTGCTCCTTGCCCGTGCCCTGGTCTTTCGCGGAAACGTTAAGTATGCCGTTTGCGTCTATATCGAAAGTAACCTCGATCTGAGGAACGCCTCTCGGAGCGGGAGCTATTCCCGTAAGGTCGAACTGGCCTATGCGCTTATTGTCCGCGGCCATTTCACGCTCGCCCTGAAGCACCTGTATGGTAACGGAAGGCTGGTTGTCTGCCGCCGTGGTGTATATCTGGCTTTTGCGTGCCGGTATGGTGGTGTTTCTCGGGATGATTTTATTCATCACCCCGCCCATAGTCTCTATACCCAGGGAAAGAGGGGTAACGTCCAGCAGGAGCACGTCCTTAACGTCGCCCATAAGCACGCCGCCCTGTATGGCCGCGCCTATCGCCACGACTTCGTCAGGGTTTATGCTCTTATTCGGCTCTTTGCCGAAAAATTCCTTAACCTTCTGCTGAACGAGAGGCATACGGGTCATACCGCCCACAAGTATCACCTCGTTAATGTCCTTTGCGGTAAGGCCTGCGTCCTGCAGAGCCTTTTTGCACGGCTCGAGGGAACGCTCCACAAGGTCGGAAACGAGGGACTCGAATTTGGCCCTGCTCAGTTTCTTAACCAGGTGCTTGGGCCCGGTCTGGTCCGCGGTGATAAAGGGAAGGTTTATTTCCGTTTCCGTAGTGCCGGAAAGCTCGTGCTTGGCTTTCTCCGCGGCTTCTTTAAGGCGCTGGAGAGCCATTTTATCCTTGGACAGGTCTATGCCGTTTTCCTTTTTGAACTCCTCCACAAGCCAGGAAACTATGCGCAGGTCGAAATCGTCCCCGCCTAAGAAGGTGTCGCCGTTGGTGGCTTTAACTTCGAAAACGCCGTCGCCAAGCTCCAGTATGGATATATCGAAAGTACCGCCGCCCAGGTCGTAAACGGCTATTTTCTCCTCGCCTTTTTTGTCGAGGCCGTAAGCGAGAGCCGCCGCAGTAGGCTCGTTTATTATGCGAAGCACGTTCAGGTTGGCTATTTTGCCCGCGTCCTTCGTGGCCTGGCGCTGAGCGTCGTTAAAATATGCAGGCACGGTAATAACTGCGTCCGTAACGGTTTCGCCGAGATATTCCTCGGCCGTCAGCTTCAGCTTCTGAAGTATCATGGCCGATATTTCCTGGGGAGCGAATTTTTTGCCGTCCACTTCCACCCACGCGTCGCCGTTGTCGGCGGGGACTATCTTATAAGGCAGGTGCTTTTTTGCCGCCTCCGTCTCTTTAGAATCGGATTTGCGTCCGATAAGACGCTTAATGCTGAAAATAGTGTTTTCCGGGTTCGTTACCGCCTGCCTTTTGGCCAGAGCGCCTACAAGACGGTCGTTATCCGTAAAAGCCACTATCGACGGAGTGGTCGAATTGCCCTCCGCGTTAAATATCACCTTAGGGTTGCCGTTTTCCATAACGGCAACGACGGAGTTCGTCGTACCCAGGTCTATGCCTATCACTTTTCCTTGTGCCATAATCGTTATCCTCCGTATATTTTTAATAACTTACGCAATATGCAGTTTTAATGCTTCGTTTCACTTCGGGGCGTTGAGCCCGCTTTTATAAAAAGCCTATTTTTTATTGACCTTAACCTTTGCGGGGCGCACAACCCTGTCGTTAAGGGTGTAGCCTTTCTGTATGCACATGGTTACGGCGTTGTTTTCAAAATCATCGCTTGAATCCATCATAAGGGCTTCGTGCACCGCCGGGTCGAAAGGAGTTCCCGGTTCGGAGTCTATTTCCTTTATGCCGTGCTTAAGGAGAGCGTCCTTAAAGGATTTTATGGTAAGCTCTATGCCCTGCCTTAAAGACGAGCCTTCCTCCGTATGCTTCAGCGTAAGCTCGATATTATCAAGCGCCGGGAGAAAATCCTTTATGACAGATTGGTTGGCGTATTTTACCCTTTCGTCCGACTCCTTTATAAGGCGCTTGCGGTAATTGTCCATATCGGCGGCCCTTCTGAGGACTTCGTCGCTTTTTTCACTGAGAGCCTTTTCAAGAGACTCTATTTTCTTTTTAAGCACGCCGGTTTCGCCGCCGCCCATTTCCCCCTCGCCGGGATTGTCCGCAAGGCTCTGAACGCCCTCGCCTTCTTCCTCCTGCAAGGAAGGAGCGTTTTCGTTTTCTTCTTCGTTAGGTCTATTTGTCATCGTCGCCCCCGTAATATTCGTTAAGCATGCGTGAAATTATCCTTGAAGAATAATCCACAATCGAAACGACCTTAGGATATTTCATCCTCTTAGGCCCTATCACTCCGAGAGTGCCTATTATATGCCCTCCACGCTGGTACGGCTTTATAACCATCCCCAATTCTTCTATATCCTTAAGCCCTATCTCGGAGCCTACGAATATCTGAACGCTGTTGCTGGTCATACAGTTATCCAGTATGCCGCATATACGCCTTTTTTCCTCGAAGGCGGAGAGAACCTCTTTCAGCTTGCCGGAATTTCTAAGCTCCGGAGTATCTACAATATTGCCGGTGCCTTCGAAAATAAACTCTTCCTCGAAAACGGGACTGTCGAAAAGCGCCTCGCCCACTTTTCTGGTTTTCTCAAGCAGGGTCCTTATTTCCCCGTGTTCCTGGCGCATCTCCTTAAAAAGATTGCTCCTTATCTCCGCAAGGGAGCTTTCCTGGAAATTGCCGTTAAGGTAATTGCCCATGCGCACAAGGTCCTCGTCGCTGAAATCAGGCCCCACGTTAAGCAGGATATTACGCACTATGCCGGATCTGGCCACAAGAACCGCAAGAACCGTGTCCCGGTTCAGCCTGATAAACTCTATATGCTTCATATACATAGAGCTTAACTTAGGAGAAACGATAAAGCCCACGGCGTTAGTCATATCGCCCAGTTTTTTGGAAAATACCCTGAATAAATTCATAACATTTACCGGGTCGAATGTCATTTCATTCTGGATATTTTTAATCAGATCCTCGCTAACTATTTGAGTTGAAACGAGTTTATCTATATAATAGCGATACCCCTCGTCCGTGGGAACCCTGCCCGCGGAAGTGTGGGGCTGCACTATAAAGCCCTTGTCCACAAGATCGCTCATAATGTTCCTTATCGTGGCGGGGGACATTTTGAGCGGGCCTACTTTGGAAACGTTTCTGGAGCCTACCGGTTCGTTGGTGTCTATATATTCGTCGATTATAGTCCTCAGAACAAGTTCTTCCCTTTCGTTAAGGAACCTCATTCGGTAAAACCTCGCTTTGTTAGCACTCTATTATATCGAGTGCTAGAAATAATCTAGTTACCGGGAGCCGTTGTGTCAAGAGGTTTTTTGACGGCGCGTTTTTCAAAAACCACCGAAGCGGGCGGGAATAAAATATAAAATTGCCCGCCGCCCGCGCCGCCGGAGCTGAAAACCGCGTATAAACCGCGGAAAAAGCCGTTCAAAGCGTACTGTAAATGAAAAAACACCAAAGAACCGCAAGGATCTCGCTTTTGATTTTTTTTATTTGACAATAAGGCTTCCTGCTGATACAAATAAAGTCCCCGGACGTTCGCCCGGTTTTTTATATGGAGAGGTGGCCGAGTATGGTCGAAGGCGCTCGCCTGCTAAGTGAGTATACTGGGAAACCGGTATCGAGGGTTCGAATCCCTCCCTCTCCGTTTCAATAACTATCCTAAAGCAAAACAGTTTGCCGCAGATAAGGCGTTTTTAAGGCCGGAAGCCAGTTTTGCCGGCGGGAGCGGGATTTTATTTAACACTCCGGCAAAGACCCGGCCGGACATGGAAAAGCAAAAAAATCGCGGCTATCCCCCCCTGACATAGATTAGCGTAAAGAGACAGCCCACCAAAATTATTATATTACGCGGGAGTTAGGCATTTATTTTTTTATTAATAAATGTTATCATTAGTTTTATATCTTTTAAAATAAACGCGGCGGTTCAACAGGCATATTAAGCGCAGAACCGCCTTAACCGGAGGCCAGCCTCCCGCCATAATAAGAACGAGGACAGCAGATTATGAAAAAGCACATTAAAAACAACGTAAACTGGGTCGGATATATCGACTGGGAGCTGAAAACCTTTCACGGGGACGATTACTCCATCCTTAACGGTTCCAGCCAGAACGCATACCTGATAGAGGAGGAAAAAACCGTTCTCATAGATACGGTATGGGCGCCCCACAGGTTTGAATTCGTTGAAAATCTGAAAAAAGAAACGGACCTGAAAAAAATCGATTATATTATAGCCAATCACGGCGAGGTAGACCACTCCGGCGCGCTTACGGCGCTTATGGACGAAATTCCCGGAACGCCCATATACTGCACCGCAAACGCCGTAAAAAGCCTGGAAGGGCAATACGGCAAAAGAGGCTGGAATTTTCAGGTTGTAAAAACAGGGGACACGCTGGAAATAGGCGGCGGGAAAAAGCTCGTGTTTATAGAAATGCGTATGCTCCACTGGCCGGACTCTATGGCTACCTATATGACGGGCGATAATATATTGTTTTCCAACGATATGTTCGGGCAGCATTTCGCGGTGGAGGAAATGTTCAACGATAAGGCCGACCAGTGCCTTTTAATGAAAGAAGCCATGAAATATTTTGCGAATATTTTAAACCCGGCATCTCCCTTCGCTCTGAAAAAGCTCGCGGAAATCAGGGAGATGAACCTGCCCGTTGACATAATAGCCCCAAGCCACGGGGTGGTGTGGCGGGAAAATCCCGGCCGGATAGTGGAAAAATACGCGGAATGGGCCGACGCTTATCAGGAAAACCAGATAACCGTGTGCTACGACACCATGTGGGAAGGCACGGCGAAAATAGCCCATAAAATAGCGGAAGAAGTTTCAAGACAATCCCCGGACACCACGGTTAAGCTTTTCAGCATAGCCAAGGCGGATAAAAACGAGGTCATGACGGAGGTTTTCAAATCGAAAGCCATAGCCGTAGGCTCCCCTACGGCGACAAACGCCATACTTTCCACCGTCGAAGGCTGGCTGGCCTTTCTCAAAACGTTAAAGTTCAAAAATAAAAAAGCGGCGGCTTTCGGCTGCTACGGCTGGAGCGGAGAGGGAGTTAAAATTCTGAAAGAAAGACTTGCCGGCGCAGGTTTCAGCGTGGCGGACGAGGAAGTAAAATCCAACTGGAACCCGGACGACGGGGATTTCGCCAAAATACCGGCGCTGGTTAAAAGTCTGCTGGCCTGATAAGGACGGATTACCAAAGGACAATAAACGGCCATCAGGGCGGCGGGGATATTCCTGCCGCCTGCCTGAAATAACCCGTATAGGCCCGTAACGCGGCGGGAACATTTTATCATGAAAGACGTTATAATACTTACCGGCTCCGGGCAGATAGGCACGGCTATTTCCAGACGAGTGGGATACGGCAAAAAAATAATAGTAGGCGACAAAAACCCGGAAAACGCCTTTGCGGCGGTTAAAATAATGACTGACGCTGGTTTTGACGCGGAAGCCGTGGAAACCGACATATCATCCAAACAATCGATAAAAAATCTGATAAACGAAGCGCAAAAACACGGAGAAATATCGATGCTTATAAACGCGGCGGGGGTATCTCCCAGCCAGGCGTCCGTCGAAACCATATTAAAGGTGGACCTCTACGGCACCGCCGTTTTGCTGGAAGAAGCGGGCAAGGTAATCAAAAAAGGCGGAGCGGGAGTTACGATTTCCAGCCAGTCAGGACACAGAATGCCGACTCTGGGCGCAGAAACCGACGAGCTGCTTGCCTGCACGCCGGCCGAAGAATTGCTGTATTTAGATATATTAAAGCGGGAGAATATAAAAGACACTCTCCACGCATACCAACTGGCAAAACGCTGCAATGTAAAAAGAGTAATGGCAGAAGCCGTTAAATGGGGAGAAAAACAGGCGAGGATAAATTCAATTTCACCGGGAATCGTGGTAACTCCTTTGGCTATCGACGAATTTAACGGCCCCAGAGGGGATTTCTATAAAAATATGTTCGCCAAATGCCCCGCCGGACGGCCGGGAACGGCGGACGAAATAGCGAACCTTGCGGAGCTGCTTTTAAGCGACAGGGGCGCGTTCATAACGGGAGCCGATTTTCTGATAGACGGCGGAGCCACGGCATCGTATTTTTACGGCCCTTTAAGGCCGTAAAGGCAGTCCGTAAGGCCGTTACACCAAATATTAAACTTCAGAACGGATTAAAAGAAAATTAATACGGATCGCGGTATCCGGCAATACCCTATGAAAAATCATAATCAAATAAATCGTTTGGCTCGCAATTAAATATCAGACACAAAGTTTCAATCATTTCATAACGAATGGATTTGGTTTCGTTATTTATCATACGGTTAAAATTCTGATAGCTCATACCTAGCTGCTTGTATAAAGCGTATTTAGTCATGCCGTTCTCTTTAAGAAGCTCCGCGACCCTTAATTTTACCATAAAAGCATCCGATAATTTTTAAAGTATCTTATTGAATATCTAATGTTTACATATAGACTGATACATCAGATAATTATAAAATAACAAAAACCGTCTTCCTACACAAACATTCAGAGAAATACGACGGCGAAAAATATATGATAAATAACGCCGTTCACGTTTTTAAACAGTAGTCGAAAGCATCAATATATCCATAACCTTAATTTCACGGAAAGGCAAACCCTGGTCCTGACCCACCAAACAACGCCCTGCCGGGTGTTTCGAGAGATATCCTTCATTGCCGTAAGTAAATTGTGTATTATAGAGATACGAATTGCTCAATCCAAGCCAATAATTTCACAGTAAGTCAATACAAGAAAAATCCGTGCCCATAAGGGACAACCATTCAAATAATTATAAGTTATAGTCAAACAAATCTCCAGGCTTGCAATTAAATATAAGACAAAGCGTTTCAATCATCTCGTAACGAATAGATTTGGTTTTATTATCCTCCATACGTTTATAATTTTGATAACTCATTCCAAGTTGCTTACACAGCGCGTAACTCGTCATATTATGTTCCTTGAGGAGCTCTTTAAGCCGCAGTCTAACCATTAAAGTATCCGACAATATTTTAATCAGATACTAATAAATATCTCATATTAACATATAGACTATTACATTATATAATGTATTAATCTATAACATACTATGAACATATCTATAGGAGATAAACTTAAAGAACTGTTAAAACTGCGCCGGATAAAATATGTGGTTCTCGCCAAGCACCTGGGCATATCTGCTTCCCGGTTATCTAACTATATTTCCGGCAAGAGGGATCCGGGCTTGGAAATGCTTGCAGCCATGGCAAAATTTCTTGGTACAGATTTAAACTATTTCTCAAACATCTCTTTCGGCCCAGAAAGCAAGATAAAACGGACGGAAAGTGATAAACTGGCGGTGGAAGTACCCCATATCCGCATAAACGAAAAAAGAAAGCAAATCCGCAATGGAAGCATATTTCTTGATAAAACCTTTGTGGATGGTCTTGAAAATCCAGTGATTATAGAAACCGATAAGCATATTTGCCGGTTATTCGCTTCAAAAACTTATATACTGGCCTCCCCAATAACAGATAACGAAGTCGATGGCTCGATCGTAATAAAAACTGGGCGATATCCCGGCATTTACAAATTTATCCGATACGGTGGTCTGCGGCTTTTGTACGACTTAAAAACCGATAAAATAAAACCTCTTGTCCGTGATTCCATTTATTACGCAGTAAGGCTTACTATCGGCAGTCCCATGCCATACATGTCGGATGTCCTGCTTAAAGACGGTTGATTACTACGGCTTCCGGCGTTATAATCGACCCCCATGAAGGACTATTTTGAAATAGCCGTCATAGGCGGCGGAGCGTCCGGGCTTTTTGCCCTGCGGGGCCTTAAAGACAGGCATACGCTGATACTTGAAGGCAACGGCTCTTTAGGGGCGAAGCTGCTGATAACAGGCGGCTCCAAATGCAACTTTACGAACAGAAGCGTAAGCGCGGATAATTATATATCCTCAAACCCCCATTTCGCCAAATCCGCCCTGGCGAAATTTACTCCGGAAGATATGCTCCAGATAACGGAACGCCACAAAATAGCTTACGGCGAGCGGGACAAAGGCAAACTTTTTACCCTGGCCGGGGCGGACAAGCTGCTTAACGCCCTCATCAAAGAGGGAAAAAGCGAAAAACACACATTTAAAACAGGCTGCAGGGTAAAAAGCGTATATAAAGAAAACGGCCTTTTTATAATACGCACGGATAAAGGCGCGTTCCGGGCGGAAAAGGTTATAATGGCCTCCGGCGGCCTTTCCCTGCCGAAGCTGGGGGCTACGGGAATAGCCTACAAAACGGCGGAAAAGTTCGGCATGCGCGTGATAAAAACCTCCCCCGCCCTTACCGGCCTGAAATACCCGGACGAAATCGCCCAAAAATTTTCCGCCCTGTCAGGAATATCGGTAACGGCCTCCATAACGGTAAATAAAAAAATGATAACGGACGAGCTGCTTTTCACCCACAGGGGCTTCAGCGGGCCGCTAGCGCTGAACGCCTCCCTGTACTGCGGCGAAGGGGCGGAAATAACGCTTGATTTCGCCCCCGGTCTTGATATTGAGAGCCTGGTAGAAACGAACAGAAACGGAAAAAAATCATTAACAACGCTTTTATCCTACAATATGCCGAAAGCTCTGGTCAAAGCCCTGCTCCCAGCAGCGGAATACAGCCCGGCAAAAATAAGCAGGCGGGAAACAGAAAAAGTGCGCGGGCTGATCAAAGGGTTTAAGACCGTTATAACCGAAAAGGACGGATACGGCAAAGCGGAAGTAACCGCCGGCGGAGTTTCCGTAGACGATATTTTCCCCGCCACAATGGAAAGCCGCAAATGCCCCGGCCTATATTTTATAGGAGAAGCTCTGGACGTCACAGGCCAGTTGGGAGGCTACAACCTCCACTGGGCATGGGCTTCCGCAAACGCTCTGGCAGAAGGCATGAAGCGATGAAACAAACAGCGGAATCCTAAAAACCACGGCAGAAAAATACGACCGGTTTTCTTTGCCGGTGAGGCTTTTGACGTTGCGGAAAAAAGTATAAAAGTATAGGATTATATCATGAAAAACATACTTCTTGCCATACCGGCTTTCTGCCTGCTTTGCGGCGTGTGCTCCGCCGATAAATTCAAGGACGATTTTCTGGGCAAAGGCTCCGGCTCCCGCCTGCCTGAAAACTTTTATCCGGTTCCGGAAAAAGAACCGCTTAACGGAAAGTTTTATGAAAACCTTTACGAAAATAAAAACACCGAAAGCCAGCGATACAATAAAAACGGCTGGATAGAGCGCAACGTAAACCCCCATACCGGCCGCATGGGTACGGACAGCCCTTATAAAAACGACTTTTTTATGGACGAAAAAACCTTTGAAATACGAAAGGATTTTTAACCCGCCTGCAAACCCGTAAAAATGCGGACCGCTTCCGGTTTTCTTAAGAATACGCGGCGCAAGCCCCATGAAGAATCAGGAGCGCGGCATACCTGCGAAACTTTACGCAACTATACCCTTACACAGATTATGTAAAATTATGGAAAATATTTATAATATTCAGCTCCGCGTCGTTAAAGACATTCATAATAAGATATGCACGGCAAGGTAAATTCGGGCTGCGTTCTCAGGCAATGCCTTACCAAACGTTCCGATATCATTATTTATTATCGCCGCAAGTCGTTATAGTATAAATATTTTCCGTAATTATCTACATTAGAGATAATCGCCAAACTTTATATACACACCCGAAAAAGACCGGCGCCCGCAAACGCTGGCGGACGCCGGTAACAGAGCGACCGTTAATTCTGATTTACCAAACCGTTCATATGTACGGGAGAGCTTTTTTTCGATGAATCTTTTTTATAACGGATAGAAATGGTGCCGCGACAGTCAGACGCGCCGGAAGAGGATTTCATTTCCACGTTTGCAATGCAGCCTGCTTCCGTAAGCTCTCCGATACAGCCGTCTACTACGATATCGCAGGAGGCTCCGTCCACCCCGCCGCCTATAAAACCGAATTTCTCTATTTCTATAACATCCGCCGAATTCTTTTTCTTTATGTCGAGAGTTTTAATCAAAGAACCAGAACCGGAGCCGAAGTCTATATAGTCGCTGCCTGAACCGTTTATAGTAAGATCCGCCAGCTCCCCGCTTTCCGCCGTGCCGGAGATTTTTATTACAGTGGAATATTCGCCTTTAGCGTTAGAAAGGGTCATGTGAAACTCAGCCTCTTTCTTCCCCGGAGAGGTAAAAGCCGAAGAAAAACTTATATCGGCTCCTCCGCCTGCTGCGACGTTAATAACGGGCGACGTAGAACCGTTTACAGTAAACTGGGGCAAGGTATCGCCGGAAACGTTTACGAAATGACCGGTGACCTTTGTCTCAAGAGCGCATGTCAGCGCATTTGAAAAAGTAAAGTACTGAGTATCCCACTCAAAAACGCTTGCAGGGCCCGATAAATCCGTTAACGAAATAGTTGAAAAAAGCATCAGGTTACAATCCACCGGGGTGTTATAAGAATAAGCCGGAGAGGAATCCCCGTCGCTGTCGCTGCATCCCGCAACAAGAGCGAAAGAACATAAGAGGCACAGATATAACAGTTTTTTCATATACAGCTCCAAAAAAGTATTTTTACATCATAACGTACATATAATAAAAATTTGCGTAATGCAACGCAAAGTGTGAAAGCGCCTCTTGCATCCGCTCAAAAATCAGGTAGAATATACGGCGGAGAATATTTTGAGCAAGATAAATAATAACATAGTACACGTCACTTTTGACATAGGGCTTCTTTTAAAAGCTATCGAGGCTATTCTGGAAATAGCCGCCGGCATAGGGCTTATATTCGTAACGCCGGAAGTTATGCGTAACCTGGGAGCGTTTATTACGGAATATATGGCCAACGCGCCCATGGCGGATAAGCTGGCGGAATTTGCCAACTCCTTTTCCGTGGACGCGCAGCGCTTTGTGGTATTTTATATGCTTTCCCACGGAATTGTTAAAATGGTAGTGATAGCCATGCTGTGGAGGCAGAAATTGTGGGCTTATCCCACGTCTGTGGCCATGTTCGCCTTTTTCATAGTTTACCAGATATATCATTACGAAACGATACACTCGGCCATCCTCATAATACTTACAGTGCTGGATATTATAATGATAGTCCTGACCATTCTGGAATACCGCAGGCTGAAGCTGGAAGGAAAATGGTCGTAACAAGAGGCGTACCCCCGTTACCCCGTTAATATGGACTTCACGCCGGAAATGCTATATAAGGAATAATGAGAATACAATGGTCTCCGGACAGGGATTGCCTCATTCCTTATTACGCGCAGACAGCGGCGCATATCAAGTATCTTATAAAAAATAATCTTGTCGGCAAAGACGGCAGAATATCGGAGCGGGTTCTTGCGGAAGCCTTTTCCGTAAGCCGCTCCACGATAACCAGAGCCTTCGAAATACTAAAGGACGAAGGCATCCTGCTGTCTGAAAACAGCCGGTCTACCGTAATATCCGAAAACGCCCGGCGGCTTCTGCTGAACGACGCAGGCGATTGGCATAACCTTGCAAAACGCGGCAGACAGCCAGAATATAACGACGCTATAAAATCTGTATTGATACGCAATACGGATAACAACACAATATCGGTTTTCAAACTGAATACGGAAGAATTCAATCCGGCGCAGCCATTTTTCGAAGCCCTTAAAGACGACCGCATAAAGAGCTTTGCCGAATATCTGCCCAATCAGTACATACAGGGCGCTTTGCCGGCAAGAAAGGCCGCGGCCCGCTACATGGAAGAATACGGAATATATTCCGACCCGGATAATATAATAACCTTCAACAACTGGAAGGAGGCCTTTAACTGCGTAGCAAACGCCATCCTTTCGCCCAGCGCCCGGCTGCTCTGCATGAAAAGCGACATGATAAACAACCTTACTGTAACGGCAATGACGGGAACGGCCGTAGAGCAGCTCGATTACGACAGCGAAGGGATAACCCCCTTCGCGCTTTCAAAAGCGCTGGATAAACCCAAAAGAAAATACGACATACTCTATTTACAGCCGGTAAATCATATCCCCACCGGCATAACCATGTCTGAAAGCAGGATACGCCAGTTGGAGGAAATATGCCGGAGGCGCGGCATACTGGTAATCGAGGCCGATATGACGAGGGATATAGCGGTCAACCCTCCGATGCCCTTTAAAGCGGTCTGTAAAAAAGAGCACGCCATATATCTGGGCAGCCTGTCCCTATCCTGCGACACCGGCCTGTCAAGCTCCTGGGTAGTGGTTCCGGAAAGCATAAAATACAGGATATGCGACGTTAAAGCCCAGTTATACACCATAAGCAGCAATATGCTCGATATGCTTACATATATATCGATAGCAGGCTCATACTATCAGAATCATATAAAAAAAATAAAAGCAATGCTGCCACGAAGGGTCGATAAGCTAAACTCCATATTGGAGAAACATTTATCAGAAACTGCGAAGTGGCATAAAGAAAGAATAACCCAAAACCTACTTATAGAGTTCAAACATGGCATAGATTTAAACAAAATATACGGAAACAGCCATATGCACTTTTTTCCCGGTCATATTTTCCCCACGCTTACAAAAAAGCATATACTTATAAATTCAAATTATCTGCCGCTTTCAAAGATGGAAAAGATGATCTCATCGTTAAAAAATCTGACGGCCGTATAATAACGGCCGGTTACGCATAATGATAGGCTCCGCGGCAATGCCTCGCCCGGCGTTTCGGCCTTATTCTTTATTATGCAGTAGCAAGCCTCCTTATCACAGATATTTTTCATAGCTCTACGCTTATCTTTATACGTGGGATAGCCGCTGAAATTTTACCCTAAAAAAAAAAACCGGTTCTCATTTTTAACCGGTTTTGGCTCTTTAAAACATAAAACCGTCCGGTACAATCACTCCTGTAAGCTTATTATAAGCGAGCTAGAATTAAACGGAGGTTTTTATGGGAATCATAAGAGAATTTCTCAGGAAAGAAACCACCCGCAGAGGCTTTTTAAAGGGTATGGCTTCTGCCGGAACGGCCGCGTCGTTGTACGGATGCAGCAAAAACGATGACGGCGAAATTCTGCAAATAACCGGGGGGGGGAATAACGGATATACCGAAACGCCGGATCCTTTAGAAGGGTGTCAAGTATTCTATGGCTCCGGCTCTCACAACTGCGGGGGCGGCGGTATGAAATGCGTAAGCAAGGCCTATGTAAAAAACGGCAGAATATTGCGCGTCATATCGGACGATTCTACGGAAACTATCGACGGAACCCCCATATACTCCGGCTCCATGAATGCGACGAACTCAAAAATATGCAGCCGCTGCCGCTCCTATCCGCACAGGCTCTATCACGCCGGAAGGCTGAAATATCCCATGAAGCAGACTCTGGAAAGAGGCAGCCTCAACGGATTCAAACGTATATCATGGGAACAGGCCATAGACGAAATAACGCGGAAGCACAAAGCCATATACGAAGCCTACGGCCCGGTTGCCATACACACCCTTGAGGGTAACGGCAACGTGTCTCCCATACAGGGCGGCCTTTACGGCCCTTTCGGAAAATCCGGCTATCTCTATAAGCTTTTGGGCGGCCACTCCCACGGCTGGGACACTTACAGTTATCACCAGCTTTCATATTTCAAAAACCATTACACGGGATACGCCATACAGCCGTATATAACGGCCATAAATACGAACGAGCTGGTAAAATATACAAAAACCGTAATGATGTGGGGAACGAACACCCTGACGACCACTAACCATCAGTCGAACGCTATCATAAAAAGCATAGAGGCCATGCGGGCAAGAGACGGCGGCGCGGAGGTAATATTTATAGGGCCGGAATGCAACGATTCCGTAGTAACCCTCGCGGACGAGTGGATACAGCTTAAACCGGGCACCGATTCCGCTTTAATAGCCGCAATGATATACGTAATGATAGTAAATACCTTTAACGAGGACGGCTCACTTAAAGCGGAAGGAGAGCGCTGGCTCGACCCGGACTATATAGACACGATGATATACGGCTTTTTCGATTCGCCCGGCTACTGGCTGAACGAAACCTCGGGCGAAATGAACCTTGACGAACCTGCGCCCCTTACGGGCGAACCGAGGATAAGGACGATAAACGGCTACGAGCACAAATGGATAAACGAAGTGCCCGACGGCAAATCTTTCAGCGCCTGGATAATGGGAGACGACAAGAGGCTCACCAAAGCCCCTTACAGCGCAGGCGGAACCTATACGGCCAGGAAATACGCGGCAAAACCTACCCAAAGCGGCGTTTCCAGGACGCGCAATATGAGCCTGTGTTCATATAAATCCGTCTCCGACAACCCGAAATACGAGCTTAAAAAACAATTTTCCGTAAAAAAAGACCCGGAATGGGCGGAGAAAATAACCGGGGTAAGCCGGGAAAATATAGAGCGCCTGGCAAAAATATACGCCCTGTCCGACAGGGAAAACAACCCCATACACACGACAATAAGCGGCGCTTTTCAGAAAAAATACAACGGCGTATACGAGGTGTTCATGATAGAAAATCTGCTTTCCATCACGAAATGCTGGGGAAAGCCGGGATATTCTTTCGGCCAGTGCTTTATACACAAGGTTGTAAAGGCAATAGACAATTCCCTTAAAATACCGGCCAAATCGGCGCCCATTTCTTCCGTGCTGCCGGACGGCGTTAAGGAATACAACGAGGGAGCGGACACCACAATACCGATGATTTCCGTAACCCAGTGGTATAACGCCGTAGCGTACGCAATGGGAGACGCCTTAAACGGAAAATATACGGCCCGCTATATACCGGATTGGACTCCGGAACGTGGATTTACCGGAAAAAGCGGCCAGGTATATCAGGATAACAGCGGGGTAAAAGCGCTTGTAAAAAGAAACGGCCAGTCCGTAGACCCCTCCACCGGCAGGCTGAAAACCTATAAGGTAACGATAAACGGCATAGAACACGAATATTACGAATGGGACGGCCACAATACCTCCGACCTGTCGGTTCCCAATTCCGGCTCCCCGGTTTACAGCGGTTTCCGGTTTATAATGAACGGCGGCGGAAACATACTTATGAACCAAAGCATGAACAATAACGACCACAGGGAAATATACGAAGCCCTGCCTCTTTCCGGGGATCCTGACAGCGCAGAAGGCATCTGCATAACTACCATAGACAACTTTTTCTCGCCGTCGGCCAGGTGGAGCGATTACGTCCTGCCGAACACTACGACGTGGGAGCAGCAGGACGTGCTCCAGACGGACCCCTTCGTAGGAGCCACCGTCTATATGCCTGTAATATCCAAGCCTCAGGGCGAGGCTATGGCCGCAAGGGATATAGCGAATATGTACGCCAAAAGATACGCGTCCATAAAACCGGAATTTTCAGACGCTCCGAAAAACTTTATGGGCGGCGCGGCCGATCAGTCCCTTGAAGCCATGGTAAAAAAAGAATTTTACGAAAAACAGCAGGCGGCGGATTCTCCATATAAAGGGATGACGTGGGAGGATTTTCTTAAAAGACCCTTTACCATACCGAAGCCGGACGACCTTACCATAACGGAGCCGAAATACGCCTCCCTGTGGAAAAACCTTAACGAATACCTTGCTTCCCCGGACCGGGCGGACAGAGCTTTTATAAAAAAAGAAAACGGGTATTACGCCAGCGAGCTTAAAGAAGTAACAAACTCCGCCGCCGGATACGGAAACGACTTCGCGGAAACGGTAACGGCGCCGAACCCTTCGTGGCGTATGCACGTTTATTCCGATATTCTCGTATGGCAGTATGAAAACAGATTCAGCAAGTGGCACGGCCATTTAAGCAAAGAGGAGCAGGGGCAGCATATAAAAGACTTCGACGGCGATTCCGAGGCTTATCCGATACCCATGTATTATCCGGCGGAAGACTTTTTTAAAGACGCCTACGGAGTTTTTGCCGGAGTGAACGATATGCCCGAGAAGCCCCTGTTTCTTACCACGGCCCACGACAGATACCGCTCCCACTCCACCCACGCGGAAAACCCGATGACGCGGGAGCTTACCCACAGAATACTGGGCGGCGGCTTCGCTTCCGGAAACGACTGGAAAGAATATATGACGCCCGCCGGTTCGTCCGGTGACGGCGGCTACACTTTCCAGCGGCTGAGCGCCGCGATAGCCTCCGGAAATATAAAAACGGCCTCATGGAGCGAGCTATGGATGAACAACGAAGACGCCGCGGAAAGGGGTATAGCGGACGGAGATATAGTGCAGCTCGAAAATCCGATAGGTAAAGTAAGATGCGCGGCAAGAGTAACCGAGCGCTGCGTAAAAGGGCATGTCGGGCTTCACGAGGGCTGCTTATACGACCCTAACCCAAAAGACGGCATGGACGACGGAGGCTGCGCAAACACCCTGATGGCCCAGAAGCCTTCCAGAATAGACCAGGGCAATCCTCAGCATCAGGCGTACGTATCCGTTCGTAAAGTTACGGACGAAGAATTAAAAAACCTCGGATTTAAAATCGACTAACGGGTGAAAGCTATGCAGATGACATTTTATTTCGACCAATCAAAATGTATGGGATGCAATACATGCACTGTGGCCTGCAAAGAATGGAACGGAGTAAATCCCGGGCCGGTAAGGTGGAGAAGGCAGAACACGTACGAAGAAGCCGGCGGCATATTCTCTTTCGTAATGAGCTGCAATCACTGCGAGGAACCGGCCTGTATGGCGGCCTGCGGAACAGGAGCCATAACGAAGCGCAGCGACGGTATAGTAACCGTCGACAGAGACAAATGCCAGGAGCTTAAATCCTGCGTCTCCGCCTGCTCCTTCGCCGTGCCTAAGCTGGCGGAGGACAAGCAGGAACCTTCAAGGCAGGACAGCTGGATGATAGGCATAAACCACCCTATGCAGAAATGCGATTTTTGCAGCGGCAGGATAGATAAGGGAGAGAAAACAGCGTGCATAGAATCATGCCCGGCTTACGCTCTCGACTGCGGAACCGAGGAATACATAAAAGCCATGTATCCGGAAGCAGTAAAGCTTAATAAAACGGATTTTCCGTACGCGTATTCGGCGGAAAACCCATATAAGGACACGGGGCCGTCCATATACATAAAAAAGGCACGCGGCTTTAAGATAACGAAGGCGGTATAAATATTACCGTGTAAAAACATAAAAGGCCGCCCTTTCTGCGGCGGCCTTTTATAAGGAAAACCGCCGCGGCGGATATGAAACTAAACGCCGCCAAAAAGAGCCTGTTTTGAATTTTGTGTAATTTCCGAATAATAGAATAATTAGGCCCGTTCCCT
>CANTXF010000006.1 GCA_947853665.1 uncultured Deferribacterales bacterium
GGAGGGAATTGAACCCACACGCCGTAAGGCACTGGATCCTAAGTCCAGCGCGTCTGCCAGTTCCGCCACACCCGCAAAAGCTTCATACGAAAAACACGCGTCCGGCATACCCCGCAAAGGGCGCGGCCAGCCGAACACGCCGCAAAAACATTTCCGGGGCGAAACGCGGCCCAAACCGCCCGCCGCCCCGAAACAAACAAGCTGAAAAAGGGTGGATAACGGGGCTCGAACCCGCGACAACCGGAGCCACAATCCGGGACTCTACCAACTGAGCTATATCCACCGGCTAAAGCCGCCGCCGAAAAGCGCGCCGAAACGCGAAAAACGGTGAGCGGACTTATAGATATATTTATAAATTGCGCCGTTGTCAACAAAAAAATAGGCTTTCAAAGGGCCGCGAAAGGCCCTTCCGCCGCAACGGACGCCGCGCCGGAGGAACAATGATGTTTACGAACGCCGCCGATTGGATTAGTATGTTCCGGCGGCAGGACGGATAAGCCGCCGCGATATTTTTTCCGACCGAGAGGATACGCCAAGTGAAAAAGGATACGCTCCTCAATATTGCTCTTTCCTGCCTGAGCGCCGTTCTGCTGATACTTTCCAGCGCCGGCTTCGGCTTTTCTTTCCTTGTTTTCATAGCTTTTGTGCCCGTTCTCTGCGCTGTAAAAAGGGGCGGCCTGCATCCGCTTCTTTCCGGCTGGATAATGGGCTTTTTATACTGGGTCGTCTGCCTTTCCTGGATGACGGTGACTTTCACCCATTTCGGAGGCGCGCCTCTGGCCGCTTCCGTAGGGCTGCTGCTTTTCATATCGATTTCCGGCGGTTTTTTCTTTTTCGCGCCGTTTACTTACGTGGCGCGCAAATATTCCGGCCCGCTGCTGCTTTCAACGGTTTTCATAGCGCTCGAAGCCCTTAAGGGCACCTTCTTTTTCGCCGGGGTGCCCTGGCTGAACCTGGCCCAGTCCCAGTATAAAAACATACTTATACTGCAATTCGCCTCATGGTTCGGCGAGCTGGGGCTTTCCTTCATAATAATGACGGTAAACGTTCTGATATTCCGCCTCATTGCGGAAAAAAACCGCAGGCGGGACGCGGCCTTTCTGTGCGCCGCGGCCGTTTTCATGCTGCTTCCAGGCATTATAAGGACGATTTCGCCGATAGAGTATGCGGGAATTAAAAACGTCAAGATAATCCAGCCCGGATATAAGCAGGAGGACAAATGGCAGAGGGATAAGCAGCTTGATATAATCCACGACCTTAATAAAAGGCTAGCGGCCCTGGAAAAAGGCGGGTACGATTTGATAGTCCTGCCGGAAAGCTCCTATCCAGCAAGATTTCTCGACGTGCCTTTCATAATGGACGTTGTTGCAAAAACTGCCGCTTCCACGCCCGTAATAGCGGGCACCGACAGAAGGATAACAGGAGAAAACGGAGAAGTTAAGGACCTTTTCAACAGCATGGTCCTCATAGATAACGGCACCCGGATACAGATATACGATAAAATGCACCTTACGCCCTTCGGGGAATATTTCCCTTTTGAAAATCTGCTCAGGCCAATGAAGGAATTTTTCTTCGGGCCGGGCAAAATGTTTTCCGCCGGAACGAGGCCGACCCTCCTTGTGGCGAACGGCATGAAGATAGCTCCTCTTATCTGCTTCGAAAGCGGATTTTCCGACCTGCTGAAAGCGCCGGTGGCTATGGGCGCCAACATGATAGCGGTAATATCCAACGACAGCTGGTTCGGCAAAAACCAAGGGCGTGTGCAGCACCTTGCCGTAAACGTAATGCGCTCCGTGGAATACGGCAGAGCGGCGGCGGTAGCCACCCAGGACGGCATATCAGCCTTCATCATGCCAGACGGCTCCATACCGCTATTCGTGGCGGAGCAGAAGCCCGCCGAACCGGAATACGCCCTGCCTCTCGTAGAGGAGCGCACAATATATTCCTATATAAGATATATTTGGATTGCATTTGTAATCGCCATAGTTTATTATTTAATGCGTAGGCGCAGAAAGAGGGAGGCGTAAGAACTTCTCCGGCCTTAAAATGTCTTATTTAAAGTATGTTTCAGCCGTTACGCTAAGGAGATTTAAATGGGCGCATTCAGTTGGCAGCATATACTGCTGGTGGTTTTAGTAATCGTAGTCCTTTTCGGGGCGAGCAAGCTCCCCCAGATAGGCAAGGGTATGGGCGAAGCCATCAAAAACTTCAAAAAATCCGTAAACGACACGGACGACGCTACGGACATCACGCCGCAGGCTTCCAAAAAAGACGCGGTGGAAGATAAAAAACAGGACAGCTGATATAAGCGAAGGGGAAGATAATGGGAATAGGCGGAAATCAGATCTTAATAATTCTTTTGATAATCGTAGTCCTTTTCGGGGCGAGCAAGCTCCCCCAGATAGGCAAAGGCATGGGCGAAGCCATTAAAAACTTCAAAAAATCCGTAAACGATATAAACGACGCTACGGACATTACGCCGATAGCCTCCAAGAAGGAAGAACCCGCGGCCAAAGCCGAAAATTCCGAAGAGAAAAAAGCGTAGCGCAGGCTATGGATATCCTCTGCGTCGACATAGGCGGCGGCACTCAGGACATCTGCTACTACACGGGCGGGGATTCTTTTGAAAATTCCGTAAAAATGGTCCTGCCCACTCCGTCAAAGCATATATGCGCGGCCATCGGAGCCATAAAGGGAGACCTTTTTATCGGCGGCGGCGTTATAGGCGGAGGCGGGCTTTCGGCAATACTTAAGGAAAAAACCGCCGCGGGCCTCAACGTATATATGGCCCGCTCCGCTTCCGCGTCCGTAAGGGACGACGAGGAATACGTCCGCAGTCTGGGCGTTACCGTCACGGAAGACGTTATAAACCCTAACGTGATTCTCGACGAATTCGACTACGGCATTATCGCCCCGGTAATAGAGGGCGTGCTGGGAAAATGCGCGCCGGACACGGTAGCGGCCGCCGCCCAGGATCATGGATACGTGCCCGGCCAGAGCGACAGGGTAACGAGATTCGACTTTCTGAAAAACTTTCTTAAAAACGGCCTGAGGCAAGCCTTCTACACCGGGGAAACGGACATTCCGGAAAATTTTACGAGATGGCGCTCTCTTGCCCGTTCCATAAAGACCAAATGCCCCAAAAGCAGCCTGCATATATCGGACACGGCGGTAATAGCCGCTCTGGGAGCCGCTTCCGTAACGGACAGGCGGCCCGTCGTAACGGTAGACGCCGGCAACTGCCACACCTTTGCCGCCCTCATCGGAGAAAACGATAAGGTTTACGCTTTTTTCGAGCATCATACCCACGCCCTTACCCCCGCCATGGCGGAAAGCCTGACGGCAAAGCTCTCCTCCTGCACGGTAGACGGCAACGAGATATTTGAAAACCGAGGCCACGGCGCCCACATATTCGAAAAAACGGACGCATCCGGCTGCCCCGTACTCGTTACCGGGCCGAACAGGGAAAAACTTTTTTCTCCTTCCGAAAATGTCGTTTTCTCCCATCCTAAAGGAGACACCATGATGGCCGGGCCCATAGGCCTGCTCATACAGGCGGGCGCATCGCTCTGAGCATACTCCTTTATGAAAAAATATTACTTCGGCCGCTATATCTTCAAAAACTCCTTTATCCATAAAATCAACCCGCTGGTAAAGCTGCTGGCGGTAATAATATTGATAGCCTCCGCCGCTCTGCCCGGCTCTCCCGCGCGCCTGCTCTCCTCGGCCCTGATACTGGCCTGCCTTACGGCGGCGGCCGGAATAACCCCCAAAGAATTCTGGCCGTCAATAAGGTCGTTCAGGTTCCTGCTGATACTGACTTTCCTGATACAGGCCTTTTTTACCGACGGCGGCGGCTTTACTCCGGTCCCTGCAAGGGAAATGATATGGGCGTCCTTTCTTTCCACCTGGCGGTTCGCCCTGATAATAGGATATTCCGCCATATTCACCATAACCACTACTCCGGCGGATATAGCCCGGTCTCTCTATTTTTTTATAAAGCCTTTTAAGAAGCTTGGTGTAAACACTAAAGACGCGGCGGTTTCCCTACTTGTGGCCATAAGGTTTATACCGCTGCTTTTCGAGGAGGCGGATAAAATAATAACAGCCCAGAAGCTCCGCGGGGCATGGCCGGAAAAGGGAGGCTCCTGGGGAAGCAAGATGAAATTTTTTACCAGGGCGGAATCCTTTGTGATACCGCTTTTTATGAGGGTTATCCACTACGCGGAGCAAATATCCGTAACCCTGTGTTACAGGCGCAATCTGGAGCAGGTTATGGCTATTCCCGGCCCCGGAAAGGCGGACGCGCTTTTTCTGCTGGTTTCGGTCGCTCTCGCATGGGCGGTATATGCTTTATAACACTGCCTGCCTGTGCGAATATCTGGGCACGGCCTATTCCGGCTGGCAGCGCCAGCCCAACGGCGTATCCATACAGGGCGTTATAGAAAACGTGCTCTCCGGCGTGTTCGCAGAGCCGGTAAAAATCGCAGGCTCCGGCAGGACAGACTCAGGAGTTCACGCAATGGGCCTCGTGTTCAGCTTCAAAAGCCGCGTTTACAGAGACCCTTTTACCGTTACCAAAGCCTTAAACTGCCTGCTGCCTAAAGATATAGCCGTGCTGGACACGGTTCCCGCGCCGGAAAATTTCCACGCGGGCAAATCGGCGGTATCAAAAACCTACCTTTACAAAATAATAAACCGCCCCGTGCCCTCCGCCCTTTATAACGACAGGGCCCTGTGGATAAGATCCCCCATAGACACGGAAAGGCTTAACGACGCTTTGGGTTTTCTTACCGGCAGGCACGATTTTGCCTCTTTCTGCGTCAAAAAGACTAAAAAAGAAAATTCCGTGCGCACGGTAAATTTTGCCAGAGCCAGCAGAACGGGAGACACGGTGGAAATCGAGATAAACGCGGACGGATTTCTGCACAATATGGTGCGCATAATAACCGGAACCTGCGTAAACCTTGTAATAAAAGGCGGCAGACCGGAGACGATAAAAGAAATGCTCGCCGCGCTGGACAGAAGAAAGGCCGGGGTAACGGCTCCGCCCCACGGCCTTTATCAAAAGGAAGTTTTTTATGGCAAAAGCGGCCTTCCGGGCCTTAAGGGCATAGCCCGGCAGCTTTAGCCGTTTTCATACCCCTAAGGCCTCCCTCCCGGCATAGCCTGAATTATTTTTCTTCCGACGGCTTTAATATATATACGGCCTTAGGCCCTTTGAAAATCCTGGCCGCCTTGGCAAGGTCCTTTTTGCTTATATGCTTCAGAGTGTCCACATATTTGTCGTAATAATCCGCCCCAAGCCCCATCAGCTCGAAGAAAGCAGCGTTCCACGCCACGGCCGCGTTGGTCTGGGTAGCCATAAGGGCGGAGCCCAGCAGAGATTTTTTAGCCTTCTCCACTTCGGCGTCAGTCATAGTTTCGGGCAGGTTTCTGTTGATTTCGTCGATTTTTTCCACGGCATGGCCGGCGTTCTTATAATCCAGCCCTACGGAAACAAAAAACCTGGAGGAACAGACCCTTGAAGGATAGGCGGAATACACCGAATAGGCATAGCCCAGCTTTTTGCGTATCTCCTCAAAATAACGGGAGCTCATACGTCCGCCCAAAAGTTCGTTAAGCACCTTTACCGCCGGATATTCGGGAGAGGACACGGCGGGGGCCGTATAACCTACGAACATTTTAGCCTGCTTTATGCGGGTGTCCGTATCCTCCGCCCGCTTATCCTTTTCTATCTCCATGCCGGAGCAGTCTATTTTAAACGGTTTGCCCTTATCTATGGCGGAAAGGGCCTTTATAAGGCCGTCCATAAATTCTTTATCGTAGTTTCCGGCTACGGAAGCTATTATCTGGGCTCCCTGCATATTAGCCTTATAATAATTTTCCACGTCTTTCAGGGTAAGCTTTTCCACGGAGCTTATGGTGCCGTCCACGGACCTGGCGTAGGGAGTGCCCTCATAGGCGACTTCGTTAAAACGCTCCATAGCGATATAGTTGGGATTATCCATATTGGCTTTCAGCTCTTCAAGATAAAGGGCCTTTTCACGCTCGAACACTTCCTTTGAAAACTTCGGCTTAAGAAGGAAATCGGTAAAATCCCCCAGCACGCGGCCCGCAATATCCGTAGGAGCGGAAAGGATGATCTCGAAGGCGTAGGGAGTAAGCTTGGCGTTTATTTCAGCGCCGTAAAATTCCGCCGTTTCCAGTATCCTGTTGCTTTTTACCCATACTATACCGGTAAGGGCCCCGATGCCTGCGGTTTCCGCGGTCTCCTTAAAGATACCGCCGTCTATGAATATTGCCGCGGTTACCGTATCGGTAAAAGGGCGGGGCTTTTCTATCAGTCTTATTCCGTTTTCCAACATTTTGCTTTCTCCGGCGAATAACAGCCCCGGCGCAAGAATGAAAACCAGCGCGGGGAGTAATTTTTTCTTTAAATTTACAAACATTTTATTCACTTATCTCCACCCGCCTTCCGTTTACCTTTAAACTTCCGGCGGCAAATAAACCTACGGCTTCGGAATAGAGCCTGTGCTCCTCCTTTAATATCCTGGCGGAAAGGGCCTCCTCCGTATCGGAAGGAAGCACCGGAACGACGGCCTGCAATATTACGGGGCCGGAATCCACCCCCGTGTCCACGAAATGCACCGTGCATCCGCTGAACCGCACGCCGTATTCAAGAGCCTGCTTCTGAGCGTTCAGCCCGGGAAAGGCCGGCAGCAGAGCAGGGTGTATATTCATTATCCTGTTTTTAAAAGCCGAAACGAGCACGGAGGTAACCACCCTCATATATCCGGCAAGGCATATAAGGTCCGGCTTGTACGGAGCTATGGCTTCAAGTATTTCAGCGTCGTAGGCTTCTCTGTCCTTCCTCCCTCCAGAGGGTATCACGATTACGGGCAGACCCTCCTTTTCGGCGTATTCCAGCCCGGCAGCGGCCGGGTTGTTGCTGAATACGGCGCAGACCTCCGCCCCTTTTATGACGCCGTTTTTCATATTTTCGTGCAGGACGGTAAAATTGCTGCCCCGGCCGGAAATAAATACGGCTGTTTTAATCACAGGTCTATACCTTTTATGCGCACGCCTTCGCCTTTTACGGTTTCGCCTATTATCCAGGCTTTTTCGTTCATGCTTTCGGCCGTTTCGAGAACCGTTCGCGCGTCTTTCTTATCCACGGCAAACACGAAGCCCACGCCCATATTCAGCACCCGGTAAAGCTCGCGCTTTTCCACTCCGGAAATTTCGGCGAACCGGGCTATAACCGGCGGAAGCTCCACCCGGCTCACGTCCATATCGGCCCCTATGCCCGCGGGAAGCACGCGGACGATATTATCGTAAAAGCCGCCCCCGGTAATATGCACCATGCCAAGCACGTCCGCTTTTTCCATAACGGCGCGGACAAGCCGCACGTATATTTTAGTGGGTATAAGCAGCCCCTCCGCCACGGTCATGCCGCCTGCGAAAGGCGAATCGGGCTTCATCTTAAGCTCGTTGAAAAGCACGTTCCGCAAAAGGGAATAGCCGTTGCTGTGAAAACCGGAGGACGCGACGCCTATTAACGCGCAGCCCTCCTTTATGCGGGAGCCGTCTATAATTTTCGATTTATCGGCGATGCCCACTGCGAAACCGGCCAGGTCGAAATCGTCCCCGGCGTACATTCCGGGCATTTCCGCCGTTTCGCCTCCCAAAAGGGCGCATCCGGCGTCCCGGCATCCGGCCGCGATCCCCCGAACTACCTGACACATTTTTTCCGGAACGAGCTTGCCCGTCGCCAGATAATCCAGAAAAAACAGAGGCCTTGCCCCCGTAACCGCCACGTCGTTTACGCTCATGGCGACAAGATCCACCCCGACCGTTTCGTAGCTTTCGGCCATTATGGCCACTTTAAGCTTTGTGCCTACCCCGTCCGTGCCGGAAACCAGCACCGGCTCCTTTATCGAAGCAAAGGGCGAAAGGTCGAAAAACCCGGCGAAACCGCCTATGCCGCCCATAACGCCGTCCGTTTTAGTGGAATCCACGGCCTGCTTTATAAGGGATACGAACCTGTTTCCCTCGTCTATGTTCACGCCGCTTTTTTTGTAGTCCGTTCCGGAATTTTTACTCATCGTTTTTTAACCTTTCGATTTCAGCTTTTATATATTTTTCCGCCATGGCGGGAACTATACTGCGCACGATTTCCTCCATGCTGCGGGCCAGCACCTCTTTTACGGCGCTTTCAAGAAGCCGCCTGTCTATGGCTCCCCCAAGCATGGCAACGATTTCCTCCCGGCTTATGCTTATGGTAAAACCGCCTTCAGCCGGTTTCTCCGCAGCCGGAGCGGCGGCAGCGGCGCGCGGAGCGTAAACGTCCTCGTCTCCGGCGCGCAGAACGGCGGCGGAAGCCTCGTTCCATACGGATTCAGCTTCGGCAATTTCCTTTTTCACACGTTCTGGCGTTTCTCCGCCGTACTCTATGGGAGAAGCGCTTTCTTCCGGTAAGGAGCGCTCCTCGGAAAAGGCTTCCGCCCCCTCCCCGTAAGAGCTGTTTCCACCGGCGGCGTTTTCTTCTTCCCTTTCCTCCGGCAAAGCTCCGTTTGCCTCAACGGCTCCGGAGCCTGATATTTCAGGGAAAGCGCCATTATTCTCTGCGGCCTCAAGAGCTTCTGCGGCTATCGGGCTTGCTTCCGCAGCAGGAAAGGCAGGAATTTCATCCCCGTCATCTCCGGCTTCCGCAAGGGATTCTTCCGGCTCCGTATCCTCCAGGCTTTCAAGATATTCCTCGCCGGACGAAAAAGGCTCTGCCGGCAAATCCGCCTCCGGCTCAACGGCCGCGGCGGGTAAAGGTTCTTCCGACGGGGCGTTTTCACCTTGCTCCGCAGTTTCCGTATCTTTTTCCGCCTCTTCCTCGCTTATCTCCTCAAAACCGTCGAAAGCGTCTTCATCAATAGGGGCTTCTCTTTCCGGCAACGCGGGTTCGCCAGCTGCCGGAATGGCGCTTTCTTCTTCATACATTTCCGAAGCAGTTTCTTTTTTATCCACGGGTAAATCCGCTTCCGGCTCAGCTGCCGCAGTAGGCAAAGGTTCTTCCGACGGGGCGTTTTCGTCTTGCTCCGCAGCTTCCGTATCTTTTTCCGCCTCTTCCTCGCTTATCT
>CANTXF010000007.1 GCA_947853665.1 uncultured Deferribacterales bacterium
CCTTACGGAACCTGGAAGAACACGCCTGCTAAAAACTGCATAGTGTGCCATAAGACAAGGCCGGTACTTTCTTCCACGGGTGCTTTGCACCAGATGAATTAATAATACTGTACACCCATACAGTATGCCTCTATAAACGGCCGGGCGTGTTAATGCGCCCGGCTTTTTAATGTTTAAAAATAGAATTATCTTTTTTAAAATTAAAAAAAGTAAAATTTGAATATTTCAGCTTCCTTTATAAATTTGCTTTTAAAACTGAAAGACAGCGACTTTTTAAAAACAAACAAAGTTATGTGTACCGGTAAACATTAAAAAAATGTTGCCTATTTCTGTGTCTTATAATATGCATAGTTGAATCTATGGATAATATTTTTTAGGAGGAACGTATGGGAAAATCAAAAAGTTTGATTGACGATTTTAACGTCAAACTGTCCCGCCGCAGCTTCGTGAAAGGCGCGGTTGCTGCCGGAGCCGCGTCTGCGTTATACGGCTGTTCTAAGGATGACGGCGGCGAAATAATCTACGGTGGGGGGGGGATGCCTCTGTAGAAATCCCCGCCGAAGAGGAATATACCTATATCTATGGCGCCAGCACGCATAACTGCGGCGGCCGGTGCGTCAGCAGGGCTCAGGTTAAGGACGGGCGTATAGTAAGGATCTTTACGGATGAATCCGTAATGTCCGGCGACGGCTCCTATCTTGACCCTACCAGCAGAAACCTTCCACAAACACGCGCATGTTCAAGATGCCGCGGATACAGATACCGGGTTCATCATCCGGGACGTCTCAAATATCCGATGAAACAGACTAAAGAACGCGGCGATTTAAGCGGATTTAAACGTATATCATGGGATGAAGCTTACGCGGGTATCGCGGCTAAGCATAAAGCCGTTACGGATAGATACGGTTTAGACGGTATTTATGTTCTGTACGATTCTGCGGCAAACGCAGGGGTCCAGGGGCGCGACGCTCTTGAGGTGGCCTATCGCTATATGGGATATGAAGCTGATAATATTGGCGGTCAATGGAAAGACCAGTTCGGCACATATTCCACTCACCAGAATAACTATATGCGTACCGGATATACCGGCGTAAACAGCACTCTTAAGGCCAACGATCTTGCAAAGAATACCAATACCCTTGTGCAGTGGGGCAATAACTACGCCACTACTTCTAACAACTGCGCTTACGCTATCGCCAATTTGGCGGACGATTTTAAAAAACGCGGCGCTAAAGTTTATTTTGTAGGGCCGTCTTTTTCCGACGAGGGTATAGTGCTGTCCGATAACTGGCTGGCTTCCAAACCTTATACGGATGTGGCCCTTATAGCTGGTATGCTTTATCATATGCTTGATAATACCTTTAACCTTGAAACCGGAGAATTGAAAGAAGACCCGTGGCTTGATGTGGATTATCTCGATACCATGGTCTACGGCTTTTTTGATTCTCCGGCTTATAACCTTACCGAGGCTGACGGAACTATCTCCGCTCCTAAAGGCGGGCATAATACCGATGTAGACAGGGATATTTTAGCCGTTGAACCCGGTAAATCTTATTGCTCGTGGATACTGGGGAATAATGGCAACGCCCCGCTGTATTCCGCTACCGGCACGAACTATACCGCCGTGCAGTACGCTTCCATCGACGCCGGGTCTAAGCGCTGGGCGCCATGCACTTATCCTAATAACCCGCAGTCTGTGTATAAAACTAAACGCGAATGCGCCGAACCTAAAACTCCGGCGTGGGCTTCAAAAATTACGGGCGTTGACGAGGACGCTATCAAAGAGCTTGCGGAGCGCTTCTGCAAATTCAAACCCGTAACTTCCATATGGAGCGGCGGCCAGCAAAAACAGGCCGACGGCTGCGTAAACCTTTATGCCGTACAGGCGCTTCAGATTATTACCGGCAATACGGACGAGTACGGAGCAACCTTCGGAAGGGCAAGCGATTTATCCACACTCATTAATCCTGTGGGCGCGCTGGAGAGCATAACAAACGCCAATATCGCCATAAAAACACCTAAAAGCCCCCAAAGACCCTCCGCCTCGTGTACCGCGTGGCATACCATAATAAAGGCGACTTTTGCCGAAGAGCTTTATAATAACGGGTACAGGGCGAAATACATTCCTAACTGGCCTACCGACGACAGCGGAAACCGTATATTTACCAAAGGCGTAGCATATTGGGACGACGGCGGCACGAAGGCTGCGGCCGTGCAGTGGAAGCGTACCGTAAAGGACGGCGTAGCTTTGGTTGACACTTATACCGACGATACCGGCAAGCAATATTTCGACTGGGTCGGCAGAACCGGGCAAAACGGCACTGCCGGCGCGCACGAGGGAACGCCAGTTTATTCCGGTATACGCCTGATGTATAACAGCGCCTCGAATATCGTGATCAACCAGCACGAAAATTCTAACGACTCTATGGAAATGATGAAATATCTCAATCTGGACGACGGTTCGGCGGATACTTTCTGTCTGGTTACTTTTGACAACTTCATGTCTGCCACCGCCCGTTACAGCGATTACGTTCTGCCGGCTTCGACGGCCTGGGAACATCCTAACTATATCACTCCTAACCATACCGCCGGATTTTTCGTGCCTCAGGCCGTGACTCCTCCGGGAGAATCCAAGCAGGCTTTCGACTTCGGCAAAGAACTGCTTACGGCTTACGCCGAGGTGCAGGGCAACGCCGCGGGAGCTGCCGCCAATTATGCCGGCGGCGATGTGAACAACTCTATTGAGCAGATCGCCAGGGAAAAATACTACGGCCAGAACGGCCCGTTTAATAATCCCAGAAGCCCGTTTTATCAAAAAACATGGGACGAATATCTTAAAAACCCCGTTCTGCTTAAAAAACCCGATGATTTTAAAGTGGATAAGCCTACGAATTACGACGTAAAGCAGGCGTACAATCTTCTCGACCAGACCGGTAAGCTGGAAAAATTTATTAAAGCCGGCCGCTCTATCGCAACCAATACGTATCAGGAAGGCGGCTACTGCAAAGCGGGAAATACGAACAAAGAGCACGAACCCGACCTTTATGCGGACACCAGCGACGCTCCGCAGCCGTCTATGAGATACCACGTTTATTCGCGCGTGCTTACATGGTGCTATGAAAATATGTTCAGCAAGTGGCACGGTTTTCTGCCCGCCGATAAACGGGGCCAGCAGCATACGGACCTTGAGGGCGACCGTTTCGTGTTGGAAATACCTATTTATTACGCTTACGAGGATTACTATGTGGAGGCGTATAATAAAACCCTGGACGAGATCAGAAACGAGCTGCCCTTTACTCTGACGACAACTCACGATAAATACCGTTCTCACTCGTCTATGGCGGAGAACCCTCTGATGAGAGAGCTGTACGGAAAAGTCCCCGGTCAGGACGAAAAAGGCAACTTGAAACCCGGCAACGATTATAACGAATACGCTATGGGGCCTGCTCAGGATTTTGAGACGACCGGCACTTTCCCATATCTTTCAAAAGCTATCGAGGAAAACGGCAGCGTTAAGCCGGAGAATAAAGATATAGCTACGTACAGCGAAGTCTGGGTTAACAGAAACGATGCGGAAAGCCTGCAGATAAAAGACGGCGATCTTATCCAGATTGAAAACCCCATAGGTGCCGTCCGCTGTGTTGCCCGTCTGTCCAACCGGTGCGCGCGCGGATATATCGATTTGCACCAGGGCTGCTGGTACGATCCGAGAATCATTCCGGATAACGGTTCTATCTACGGACATGAGCTTGTGGACGTAGGCGGCAACTGCAACACTCTGATGGCTTCGCAGCCGTCAAGGATCGACCACGGCAACGGCCAGCAGTCGGCTTTGGTCAGAATCTTTAAAGTGGAACAATAGGGGGATGATTGAGTTATGAGAAAAGCGTTCTTTTTTGATCAAAGCCGTTGTATCGGCTGCAACAGCTGCACCGTAGCCTGTAAAGATTATTATAATACGAATCCCGGGCCCGTAAGATGGCGCAGGCATCAGACCCATGAGTTCCTTGATACGGAAGGCGTTTTTTATTCGCTCGTAATGGCGTGCAATCATTGCGAGGAACCCGCCTGTATGTCAGCCTGCGGCGCGGGAGCCATTACTAAACGTCCCGACGGTATTGTCGTCGTGGACAGGGATAAATGCCAGAACCTGCAAAGCTGCATAGTCGCGTGTCCTTTTGCCGAGCCGGGAATAGCCGACGACAGGCAGGAAAACGGCGGCGAAAGCACATGGCTGGTAGAGCATCCTATGCAGAAATGCAATATGTGCGTGGAGCTCCAGGATAAAGGGGAAAAGCCGGTATGCGAGCGTTCATGCCCTGTGCGCGCTATCGAAGTGGGCGAATTCGACGACCTTCTCAGAAGGCATCCCGGAGCGGAGCAGCTGAACAAGGCAAGTTTCGCGTACGCTTACGTAAATAACACCAATGAAACAGGGCCGTCTCTTATTATAAAACCACGTAAAGCGTTAAAAATCAGAGGCGCCGTTTAGCAGTATTATATCCTATTCCCCCTGTTCAAGCAGGGGGATAGGATTGAAATCCATCATATCAAGCAGGATAAATATTTGATGAAACCGGCCGGTAATAACTGTTACGGGTTTTATTATCGCGCCGTATTAAATTTTGCTGGGTATTTCCGGAGGATAAAGGTATTTGGTTGAAACAGTTTATTGAGAGGTAATCATGAGGCATATTATATGCGCCTTTTTTATATCGCTATTGTTCTGCTCTGCGGCCTTTGCGCAGAACGCGGCGTACGTAACGCCGGACAGTTGGAGCAAGCATATAACGGCAAACGGAGTGAAAGCAGCGTCGGACGGCATAACGGTGGGCGGGGCAAACCTTAAGATAGGGTTGACAACAAGAGGTCAATTCCGTTTCAGCGAAGATAACGACGTAAATATCTACCAGTACGCCCGGGCCCGTCTTGCAGGGTTAAAGCTTGCGGATGGCGAGGTAAA
>CANTXF010000008.1 GCA_947853665.1 uncultured Deferribacterales bacterium
TTCTGCGCGAAACATAACGACGCGGTAAGAGCAAACACGCTTATTATGCTTAAGATAACCTTCATAAGGCTATCCCTCCTCTCTCTTTGATTGAATACCATTTAAAAAAATCAAGGCAGGCGGCCAATAACCGCCTGCCCGGCCCGATATCAGCCCTGGTAACGCGCTCCTGCTTTGACGATGTTGTTGGAAGATTCAGAGCGTTTTCTGACGAGAATGGATGGCTTCGTCTCGTTCTGATTATTAACGTAAAGGTAAGGAAACTCTGCCGGAGTTACCTGAACAGCGTCTGGATATTTGGAGCGTAAATCGTCCATATTGCCGAAATCCAGAGCACGCCCTACGCAAGCCTGAACGCAGGCCGGTTTTTCGCCTTTATCAAGCCGGTCTTTGCACATGGTGCATTTCTGCATGGGGTGCTGTATTTTCCAGCCTATTAATGCGTTAGGCTCCTGTTTGTCTTCGGCTATCTGGGGCTTGGCGAAAGGGCACGCGGCGATACATGCCTGAAGGTTCTGGCATTTGTTTCTGTCCACGGTAACTACCCCGTCATCCGATTTGCTGATAGCTTCGTAGGAGCAGGCGGTAACGCAGGCCGGTTCCTCGCAATGGTTGCATCCCATAGCGAAGGGAAAGAATTTTCCGTTTATCTCGTATGTAAACTGTTTGCGCCATGCCACAGGCCCGGGGTTTACCTGGTTCCAGTCCTTGCACGCGACGGTGCAGGAATTGCAGGACATACAGCGTGTCTGATCGAAATAGAATCCCAGTTGCACTTTATTTTCAGCCATTGCATCACCTTTTAGAATGTAAAATCAGTTTCTTTTTTAATAGTTACATAGGCAAACTGCTGAGCGTTGCCGTGATCCAGCCTGGAAGGATAGGAGGATATAAGTGTGTTGGCGCATCCGCCGTCGTCTACACCGTCGGCCGGGTTCGGGTCGTACCAGCCGCCCTGGTGCAGGTTAAGATGGCCTTTCATACAGCGGTCCGTTACCCTCGCGATCACGCGGACGGAGCCTATGGGATTTTCGACGCGGCAAAGGTCGCCGTCCTTTATCTGCCTTTCTGCGGCGTCCTCCGTGTTCATCCAGATTTCATGCCACGAAGCGGTTGTCCTGTCCTTTCTGTATATGGCGCTGCTTATCATGGGGGATTCGAAAGCCGCCGCGGAGCCTTCCGCCTGGCGTTCGGGAGCCACGCAGTATTCCTGCCAGTCGTTGCCGGAAGCCCAGCCTCCGCCTGCTGTTCTGTGGTTCAGCTCGCGCAGGAAGGGGTTTTCGTCGTGGGTGGAGTGCACACGGAACCTGTCGTGAGTCGTGGACATGGTAAGAGGTTTGCCGCCGCTGAAAAAAGCAGCGTTGGGGCCCGCAGCAGCCACTCCTTTAGCTACATCGTAGCCGTTAAAACCGTTATAGGCTTCGCGGAAAGAATCCTGAAAATCGAAATACATGGGTATGGGATATACTTTCAGGTCGCCTTCATGGTCGCGGTTAGACTGGCCCACGCTTCCGCCGGAAGCGGCCAGCCAGCCGTGGTATTTGGAAAACAGGTTTTCATAGTCGAATTTGACCATACCGTTATATACCTGAAAACGTCCGGCGGCTTCCGGCCTTGCTCCCCTGTCTTCGTCACAGATGCTAGATCCCCCGCCGTTACTAGTAAAATACGTTGAAGCTTCAAATGTATTCTGCACGCCGTTTTCCGTTACGAACACAAAAGGCTTATTTACGCGCCTGGTTTCGTCCGCAAGATAATCATCCAAATTTTTGCGTATCTGACCGGCTTTTGATATCTCATCTTTTGCCGAACCGTTGTCAGAACCGGAAGCGGCGGTACCTTTTGTTTCGTACCAGCTCGTGGCTATATATTCATAGTTATTGGCGGCAGGAGTAAACTGGCCGGCATAAACCTGCTCGCGGGTCATACCGTAAAATTTTGAGGAAGAGTCTTTTATGGCTTCGTCTACCTTAGCGTTAAAATAATCTTCCACTGGTTTAAATTCACCTGTGGTACCTTTCGTTCCCACGTAAGCCAGGTGCGAGTCCTGAAATCCCGTAGTAGTTTTGCCGTATTTAGTAAATTCCCCAAGGTCTGACTGGGCCTTATAGGCCTCGTACGCCATGCGCCAGCCGTCTGCCGCGTCGCCCAGAGGCTTCACTACCGGCGGCCTGTAAAACTGTTTGCTTTGTCCGCCGAATGAGGCAAATTCCGACGCTTCAAGTGAAGATACACCCGGAAGCACATAATCCATATAGCGGGCCGTAGGGGAAAAGAACAGGTCGAAAGTAACTAGGCACAGGCCGTCTGGATTTTCATAACCGTTGGCTTCTTTATTAAGGGCGGGTATGGCTCTGTACATTTCCGTAAGGTCGTTGGTATTCATGTGCTGGTTTACCATAATGCCGCCCCCGGCGTTTATAATCATGCGAAGGCCCGCGTATACGGGGCTTACGCCGTCCTCGGCACGCTGGTATTTATAATAGGTTTTACCGTCGATGGTTTCCGTAAGAAGGTTTCCCTCCGCGTCCCTTTCCAGAAGGACGGTGGCTTTTACGCTGCCGTCGTCCGTATAGTACCTGTTGCTGCGGTTCCAGTCTGGGATATGTTTGCCCGTATAGCCGTTTTCCTCCGTAAGATACTCGCTGAACGCCAGCTTTATAGCGTTAAACCATTCCTTGCAGGAAATTTTGCTGAGATTATCTTCGGATATACCGCTTGTCCCGGCTTTTCCGATGTCGGACGGAGAAGAAATATAATGAGATGTTTTAATATCTGGAACAGGAGCAAAATAGTTACTAGTAGCCCATGCTCCTCCCAAAACTTCTCCGCTGAGCCCGAAAGTTTTGGTAACACACATAAGAGCCGTTATGGCCCATATATTTATAGAGCCGTTGCCCTGCTTTTGCGTGCCGCCAGCCCATTCGTTAAATATGGGGTGCTGAGCCGGGTCGCAGTACATTTTCGCAAGGTAGCGTATGCTTCCCGCCGTGTTCACGTCTCCTGCCGGAGTTCCGCAGATGGCTTCAGCCCATTCGGGAGTTTTAGGCTCCATCATGTTCTTTTTAAACAGATATTCCGTATCGCCCGCGTTGGCGGAATGGGCAGGCTGCCCCTTAACCGTCCAGGAGCAAAGGCCGGCACGGGGCATATTGCTGTCTTTCCCTGCGAATTTAGCCGCGGTGTAGTTAGCCGTCCTGCCCTCGTTAGTATTGCTGTAAAGGGCTTTCGTAAGCCTCTCGTCTCTGCCCATTATGTATGCGGCAAGACATTCGCCCGGCTTTACTTCTTCCACATGGCGATAGGCGGAGCTGCTGTAATCCTCCGGCTGGGAGGTAAAAATCTTTCCGTCGGACAAACGCACCCAATATTCAGGAGAAGCGAAAAAGCCATAGACCATAGTGTCGAGATAGTTGACGTCAAGATAAGGATTATCTGTGGAAACGTTACCGTTTTCGTCAAAGGTATTGACTATCATTTCATACAGCATGGCCATAATAAGGGCGCAGTCCGTATAGTTTCTGAGCTGCACCCAGTCCGTATGGCACACGACGCCCGTATCGGTAAATTCCGGCCCGATAAACCAGGCTCTGCCGCCCCTTTTTTTAAGCATTTCAAAAGTGCGTATATAGCTCCAGGCGGCGGAGTTTACCGTGGTAAGCATATTGGCTCCCCAGGAAACCACGTTTTTAACGACGCCTGCTATTGCGGGAAACTGTTGAGCCACGCCATATCCTCTGCTATAAGCAGCCTGGGCTCCCGGATGGCCGGTAAGAGGACGACCGTAATGGTACTGATAATAGCTGTAATCGCCGTAAGCGCTTCTGGTTCCCATAGGGGCAGTAAGAGCGGCTCTAGCGTTGCTGTAGCTCGCGTAGGTACCCTGCCCATCATAACCGCCGGATGTACCGTAAATATTGAGAACGGCGCCTTTGCCGTACTTTTCAACGGTTTTTCTGTATTTTGTGGCAATCTCTTTCATAGCCTGAGCTATCGGTATGCGGATAAAGCCGCTTAAATCGCCGCGCTGTTTCGTCTGCTTTAAGGCGTAGCGTAGCTTTCCCGGATGATAAACGCGGTATTTATAGGCCCGGCCTTTAGGGCAGGTAAGGGACTTTGCGTCGTTATACTGGATATTATCGATATTAGGAAGATTGGCCGCTCCGCGGGGAGAGCCGTCGAAGGCGAAATCGCTGTCGTCTGAGGTAACGCGCACGATGCGGCCGTTGACTACGTGGAGCTTGGATACGCATCTTACACCCGTGCCGCAGTTATGTACGCAGCTGGCGTAGTATATCTGCTCGTTGGAAAGGTCTTCCGGGGCTACGGAATTATCGAGGTCCCCCCCCCGTTGTAAATTATATCCCCGTCGTCTCCCTTGGAGCAGCCGACAAGGGAACCTGCCGCACCTAACGCCGCCATCCCTTTAAGGACCGACCTGCGTGATACATTAGCTTTTTTCAATTTGTCACTTAAGCCCATACTTTCCTCCATAAGATTTGGTTATCGGAAATTGATAACTTTCGTATTTACATGAAACCTACATTAAAATCAATAGGATTTATCAGAATAAAATAATACTGTATTATAAAAATAACAATGAAGCCCGAAAAACCGGAGCAGGACGGGCAGTTTTAAAATTTACTCTTATATACAAGTTGATTAATGCAAATAATTTTATGCCGGACAGAGTTAAAAAGAGAGCAATACGTTTTGGCAAAAAAATATTACGGATATATTTTTATATTAATTTAGATATAAAAGTACATTATAATAACCATAAAAACAAACATAAAACCAATTTAATGCTATACCCCGACGCGTACGGTTATGGAAAACATTTACGGCGGAGCGATTTGCTGCGAAAAGGAAAAAATAAGACCTAAACTCCTTACGGGGCATAGTATTGGGGAAATTCCTAGCCTGATTCTCAGCGCCTGCGCGGCCATCCCGCCGCTATTATCAGCGGCCGTACACTGCGCATATTTTCCGGCGGAAAAGCCCCTTGTACAAAAAAGTATTGCCAACGGTATCTTTATAAGAATATTATAGCGAACTTTTACAGGGGGAGGTTTTTTTATATGACCTGACGGAGCGGAATGTAAAACCACATAAGAATACGGCACAGCGTACGCGTCCTTTAGGGAACGGAGTAAAAAGCTCCGGCCGCTCAAGCGACTGTAAGCCGGACGAAGCCGCACAATATGCCACTGGATAAAACCGGGAAGGCGCGGGCTTAGGAAGAAGGCGAGCCAGGAGACCTGACGCGGGTACGTTCTTTTCTATTATCTACTTGAGTCTGGAGAATGAAAATGAGAGTGAAATTATTATCAGCGCTTATCTTATTGTTTTTAACGGCGTCCCTTTCCTTTTCTCAGGAGCAGGACGGCGCATCCTTTCAAACGGAAACAGAACCGCAGGAAATATTAGTTACCGGGTCCAGGGTGCCTATACCCGTATCTAAAGCCGGCCCCGGAGTAACCATAATCACAAGCCGCGACATAGAGCTTATGAAGCCGGGCAGCATAACGGATATTTTAAGAACCGTTCCGGGAGTTTTTATAAACGAATCGGGAGCGGGCAAGCTGGCTGTTCTTAACATGAGAGGCGGCGACGACGGCATGAGCATGATAATGGTGGACGGCGTGCAGGTGTTCGACGCCACTACCACGTCCAACCATTTTGACATATCTTCCATACCCGTGGAAAATATAGAGCGCATAGAAATAGTAAAAGGCCCCGTAAGCGCGTCCATGGGTTCCGGCGCTATGAACGGAGCGGTAAACATAATAACAAAAAAAGGCTCGTCCGAAAAACCGGCCAGCGCTTCTGCCAATTTTGAAAGCTCCCTCTGGAAGTCGGACTTTCAGGGCTCCGCCTCCCTCTACGGCGGCAACGATAAAATAAATTACCGTATCGGCGGCGCCTTCTCCTACGACGAGGGAGTGTCCGCCTCCAAATACTGGCGGGCCACGTCGAAAGACCCTCTGCAAAAATCCACAGAGCAGGATTACAGCTCCATGGGTTCCGCCTCCGTATATGTGGGCCTTACTCCGACCGACGATTTTGAAACCTCCGTAACCCTTAACTATGTGGATAAGGACACAGAGCTTGACGGCAGCAAAAAAGACGACCCCAACTACACCCAGAGATTAAGGCGCGTTTTCGCCCTGTGGGACACGAAATATATATTAAATAATTTCTGGGAGCCTTCTTTAAAGGTTTTTTACACTTTTCAGGACAGAATATACGACAACGAGCCGGACGCAATATGGGCCACGACGGAGCACTCCCGGTTCCGCGGGCAAACTGTTGGGGCCGATTTCCAGAACAATTTTTACATTATGGACGAGCTTACCATGACGGCGGGCTTTTTCTATCAAAACGACCAGGCGAACGTTTCAGACCAGTTTGACAAAGAGCTGAACAAATACGCCGGATACCTTCAGGGCACTGTGGACCTTTTCGACGCCTGGACCACCGTTCTGGCCGTGCGGGGCGACAAGCAGGGCGATATTGATTTTACGCCGACTTACAGAATATCCACCATGTACGATATAAAAGACATAGATTTACAGCTTAAAGCCGCTTTCGGCACGGGTTTCAACGGCCCCACCCTTTACCAGCTCTACCACCCGAGCTACGGCAACGAGGACTTAAAACCTCAGAAAAGCATGGCCTACGAAGCCGGGTTTACGAACGGCCTTTTCGGCAGGAAGATAACCTGGGGCGTTACCTGGTTTGACAATTATTATAAAGATTTAATAGAATACGATATGACCCTGAGCAAATACTATACAGTGGCGGAAGCCCACTCAAGAGGCATAGAGGCGGAAATCGGCCTGTTTCTCACCAGGTATTTCGATTTGCGAGGCTCCTACACGTGGACGGAATCCAAAGACGGTGACGGAAAACGCCTGCTTAATTCTCCCGTCCACCAGTATAAGCTCTCCGCAGCAGTAAGGCCCCTGGAAAGGCTTACGGTATATGCGGAGGTATTATTCGCCAGCAGCGTGGAAGGCTCCGGCGGGGATAAAACCACGCCCTACACCCTGTTTAATATGACCGCGTCCTACGACGTTACGGAAAAAATACAGATATACCTTAAAGGCTCCAACCTTACCGATCTGGATTATGAAATCAATCCGGGATACGGCACCAAGGGCATAGAAGTGTTCGCCGGAATGCAGATGAAAATATAACGGCGGCTAAAGGCGGCGCGGGGAAATCACAATGACGAGGACTATGGCGGCAGGAGCGGCAATATCCGTGGCACTGCACTGTATGCTGCTGGGGAGTTTCGCGCAGAACTCCCGCCCGCAAGTCCTCGACGCGCCTGGGACCGTGCTTGTAACCCTTACGGAAAAAGGCGCGCCCCAGGGCTCCGCCCCCGACGGAGCGGAAAAAGAAATACCGGAGAAAAAAAGCGCCGCGAAAAAATTGCCGGTCAAAATAAACGAGGACAAAAAGCCCGCGAAAGCTCCGCGCCCCGAAAAAAAAGTGGCGCGGGATATTAAGATAGCCCAGGCCGCGGAAGTCAGAGCGGAAACGTCCCCTCAAAAAGAAGCCGCCAAAGAAGAGTATGCCGCTCCCCCGGGGGAGGAACCGGCCGAACTTGCGGAAACGGAAACCGGAAAGGAAAAGGGAAAGGAAGAAAATGCAGCGCAAAGCATGGAAGCTTCCGCCGCCAAAGCCGGGGCGGACGCTCTGGGAGCTTCCGGAGGAGCCGCCGTTCCCGCCAGGGCCCACAGGGTGCCCAAGCCGAAATACCCCAGAGCCGCCCGCATGAAGCGGCAGGAAGGCACCGTAGTATTCGAGATAACGGTAACGGAAAAAGGGGAACCGTCCCAAATAAAAATAGTATCCTCAAGCGGATACGAAAGGCTTGATAAAGAAGCCCTCGCCGCGGTCTCGGCTGGGTCCTTCATCCCGGCGGAAAAAAACGGCCGGGCGATAGCCTCCGTAATGGCCCTTAAAATACGCTTTTCACTGGAAGACTGACATGACTAAGAAAATACTCCTTATAACCATTCTTTTAGCCGTTCTGCTGGCCGTTTATTATACATTCGTCTCCGGGGCGGACTTTTCAACCGGTTTAAAGGAAAGGCGGGAGGCGAAAAAAGAGTGGAAAATAGCCTCCCTCTCCCCCGGCATTACGGAAATGCTCTACGCCGCAGGCCTAGGGGACAATATAACCGCAAACACCACCTACTGCCTTTATCCGCCGGAAGCTGCGGACAAACCTAAGCTGGGCACCATGATGACGGTAAACTACGAATACGCCGTATCTCTCGGCATAAACGCCGCCGTACTGCACACGGGCATGGATAAGCAGAAGGAAAACTTTAAAAACCTGGGCATAGAAACCGTCGAGCTGGATATGAAAACCATAGGCGGCATACTGGAATCCTTTGACATTCTGGGCGGCGTTTTCGGAGCGGAAGAGCGGGCCGCGGAAGCCAAAAAAAGAATGCAGGAGGAAATACAAAAATATTCCCGCCCGGCAGAACCGGGCAGAAAGCCGCGGATACTCGTGGCCGTTTTCAGGCCGGAGGGAAAGGGAAGCGTGGAAAAAGTAACGGCCGCGGGCAGAACAAACTTTTATAACGAGATAATAGAGCTTATAGGGGCGGAAAACGCCCTCACGGACAAGCGGCCGTATCCTGAAATATCCAAGGAAGGCATAATCAGCGTAAACCCGGACATAATAATAGAAATAAGCCACAAAAAGGCGCCCGCTCTGGCGGACGAGTGGCAGTCCTTTAAAAACACGGTAAACGCGGTTAAAAACGGGCGGGTATATATTGCCGACAACCCGGCCATGTCCATCCCCGGCCCCAGGCTGCCGGAAGTGGTAAAATATTTCGCAGAGGCGGCGGAAGGTTTTAAATGACCCTTAAAATAACCGGCCTGGGATACGGGATAAACAACAAAACCCTGCTTAAAGACGTTAATTTCTCCGTAAAGGAAGGGGAATCGGTAGCCGTAATCGGCCCCAACGGAGCGGGGAAAACCACGCTGATAAAGCTGATAGACGGCCTGCTTGAGCCTGCTTGCGGCAGCGTGGCCCTTTCGGGAAGGGATATACGCTGCTACAAGCGCCGGGAGCTGGCAAAGCTCATAAGCTATGTGCCCCAGAACAGCGGAAACGGCCTTGATTTTACGGCGGAGGAATTTGTAACGGGCGGCAGATACTCCTACATGGGCATAACGGGGCATATAGGGCCGGAGGACAAAAGGATAATAAAAGCCGCCATGGAAGATACGGACACCTGCAAATTCAAAGACCGCCCCTTAAGGAAAATGAGCGGCGGGGAAAGGCAGCGGGTGTTTATAGCGGCTGCGCTGGCGCAGAACGCGCCTATAATGCTGCTGGACGAACCTACCGTATATCTGGACCCTAAAGCCAGCGCGGATATAAACGCCCTGCTGACCAGACTAAATAAAAAGAAAAAAATAACCCTTATAACCGTAACCCACGACATAAACTACGCCCTGCTTTCGGAAAGCCTGCTTCTGGGCATAAAGGACGGCAGCCAGGCATTTTACAGCGATACTCCGTCCGCATACGGGGCAAAAGCCTTCGACTGGCTTTTCGACACGAACTTTATATACACGAAAGGCGCTGGCGGAAGGCCCCAGATACTGCCGGGGATAAAACCGTGAAAAATCTGATAACTGCGGCCATATTCGTTTTCTCTGCTCTCGTTTTCCTGTGCGCCCCGTTTATCGGGATACAGGATTTCAGCTTTAAGGATATTTTCCTTGGCGGAGCGCCCGGCGAAATATTCTGGAAAATACGGCTGCCCAGGGTTATAACCTCCTTTATCGCGGGGAGCGTGCTTTCCGCCGGAGGGCTGGTTTTTCAGTCCATGTTCAAGAACCCCATAGCCACGCCTTTTACTTTAGGCGTTTCAAGCGGGGCTTCGTTAGGCGCGGCGGTTTATTTCTTTTTCGGTTTTTCCGTATCCGTGCCGGGGTTTTTCGGCGGCTCCCTTTTCGCACTGTGCGGGGCTGCCGTATCAATCTTCATAGTTTACGGCACGGCTTCCCTTATCGGCGGGAAAAACGACACGGGAATACTTCTTGTAGGCGTGGCCCTGAATTTCCTCTGCTCCGGCCTTATAATGTTTATACAATACTCCGTGGATTTGATAAGCTCCCACAGGATAATGTACTACACCATAGGCAGCATAAGCGGCGCAGGCATGAAGGACGCCCTGTACCTGCTGCCCGTGGCCGTTATAGGCTGTTCCGTAATAATGTTTTTAAGGCGGGAGCTGGACCTTATCTCCATGGGGGAGGAAACCGCATCGGCAAGGGGAGTAAACACGCCGGCGGTAACGGCCGTTCTCTATTTTACCGTATCGGCGATGATAGCCTGCGTAGTGGCCCTGTGCGGCCCAATAGGATTCGTTGGCATGATGGCTCCCCATATATGCAGGCTTATGACGGGGGCTTCAAACATGAGGCTTACGCCGGTCGCCATAGTTTTCGGAGGCGCCTTTCTTACGATATGCGACACGGCGGCAAGAACGATATTCGCGCCGACGGAAATGCCCGTGGGCATAATAACCTCCGTACTGGGCGCTCCGTTCTTTATATTTCTTATAATAAAAAAGAAAAGGATGTAAAAACCTCATCAACTCCTAAAAATAATTATACTTCTCATATAAGATACGGCAGGAAAGAACAGGTGTAGGCCTATATTTGCCTTTCTGACGGCTATACGATGTGAATATTGATGATAGTCAGAGTACATAAATCTGCCGGACAAACCCCTTCATAAGCTCCTCACAATACCGTTAAACGCATTGATACGGGTTCCTTATAAGTCCGACCGGCTTATCCCTTATATGTTATGGCTTTTTTAATGGCGTCTCTGACTACCTGCTCTATATTCTCCACAAGGGTATCGTGAAGCTGCCGCATTGCGTTTTCCGGCGATGGTTTCACTGTAAATAGTTTATAAGTCTCAATTTCTAAAGCCTTTGAAATACGCTCCATCATTTCAGGAGACGGTAAAGTATTTACATCAAATCACTTATAATACATACTAACGGACATACTGACAGTCACTACCGGATTTTATGAAATCCTCTTGGAACATCCAGGAAGATTATACCCTAAAAATACGCAAAAGAAAAGGGCTTCCGAGATTTCTCCGGAAGCCCTGAAACTTAAATTAAGCGGAGGAGGTAGGATTCGAACCCACGGTAGGCTATAAACCCACAACGGTTTTCAAGACCGCCGCCTTAAACCACTCGGCCACTCCTCCGTATATGAAAAAACGACGGCCCGTATAAACGTTAAATACGGACATCACAAATCAACTAAAACTTAAAACATCAATACTGTCAAGCGATTTTTTATAATCCGGGGGCCTGATACGCCGCTGTCTTCTCTTTCGCCTCATGCGCCGGATATGGTTCTGCAAAAATGCCATAATACCGGTTTTTCGCCCACCGGATGAGCCTGCGCGTCAGGCTTTTGCAGACGCCGTCAAACATAGCGGGAAGTTCATAACCCGGAAAAAGCGGACAAGGCACACGGCCAGACAGGGCGCCGCCCTATGCCGGAGCTTTTACCGGACGTAACACCGCCTGGCATACCGTTTCGTCAAAGGCGGACGTAATCCAAAAACAAATACGCCTCCAACTTACCGGCCGGAATATAAAAAAATAAACGGAGTAAAAGCCCCAGCTGCCTGCCGGGATATAAATCAAATAAAAACGGCGGGCTATTTTGCCGCCCCACTGATTGGAAGCATTTATTAAGCATGGCCTTTTCCTGAACGGATTTTATATGCCGCTCAATATATCTAATATACTATGCAATATTGACTGAAATAATTATGTTTATCAATCAAAATATATTTTAATATTAAGAACATATACAATCAGTATATTATTAAATAAATTTACATGAAGCAAAAATCTATAAAATTTCTATTGTTTTAAGTTAAAAAATTTTATATAGAAATATTGCGATAGGACAAAACATTTTAAAATTATGCCGCGTAAGCTGCAAACCATTTATAATACCGTATTAAAACAGATATACCCTATTTGACAGCAGACGCCGCATAAGAGTTTGCCGGAAGCGAAGCAAAAAACGGGACTCGCCTAAATTAATGCGGTTCGTTTTAGAGCCAGTTCGGAGCAGAAAAGCGGGAGCCGCCTCAAATAATGCGGCTCGCTTTCTGTCTACCAACATTTGCATTAATTGAAGCAAATGTTTTTTGTCCATCAAAAGCGGCAAAAAAATATCGGCGCCTGAAAACGCCGGTAAAAAACGATACCCATGCAGTAAGCCTCTGAAGGATAAGTTATATCCTTTTTTCAAAATATCATATATTCAGCCGCATGGCAACTTGTTTCAGACATTTTCCGCCTGTTTCTGCTCTATAAACTTTTGTTTACATTCGTCTGAACAGAAATAATATATCTTGTCGTAGTATTTAACCTTATATTTTGTAGTTTCGTCTACAAAGGTGCCGCAGACAGGATCCTGCCTCATTTCAACGGCGCTTTCCTCCGCGGCTTTCTTTTCGCTTTCCGATTTGTTTTCCTGCCTTGAAAACCTTTTAAAGAGAGTAAGAACCAACACTATAGCCACAAGCACAAGGCCAATTTTCATCAGCATATTAAAGCTCCGTAAATTATGTGTGGACAAAAAACATTTGCCTGATAAACGCAGATATTGATGGACAGAAAACGTCTGCTTTATTAGTGCAGACGTTTCTGATCCAAGCTTGCTCTCAAACGAGAGGAAACAGATAAGCCCGCATCCGCTTTTCCGTTCCGAGCCTGCTCTCAAGAGAGCCGCGTTAATTATAGCGGCCTGCAAGTTATTAAGGCTCTATATCTGCTTATTGCCGCCGCGTCTGGGCTTTTTGCCGGCGCCGCCTTTTTTATCGCTTACGATACATATCTGCTTTATCTGCCCTTCTCCAGCAGATACGGTGGATACGCCCGGAACGCTTTTAAGGGCTATATGTATTTCCTTGCGCATCATCGTCGTCATAGGGGCCAGCTTAACGGTTCTGCCGGTGCGTTTTACCTGCTCAGCCAGGGAAAGGGCCTTTTCCACGTTCTGCTCCACGGCGCGTGCCCTGTATCCGCCTACATCAACTATAACGCGCACGTCTGAGCTTTCGTCAAGGCGCAGCATTTTATCGGTAATATACTGCAGGGCGTCAAGAGTCTGGGCCATTTTGCCTATAAGAATATCGGGACGCCCGGTATCTATATTAAGGACTATATCGGAGCCATCGCCCTCCATGGATATGTGGGCGTCGTCAAAGCCCGCTTTTTCCAGAATATCCGCGAGAATCATCCTTGCCTTGCGCCTGATATGCTCGGCGTCGTTATATTTTATCCTGAGCTTTGCCCTGCGCCTGCCTATGCCAAGCAGCCCTCTGGAACCGGGGTCGATAACCTCGTATTCCACATATTCTTTAGGTATATCCTGCTGGTTGAGAAACTGCGCCAAAATAATTGCGGGAGAGTCCCCTTCCACTTCGAAATATCTCATAAATTTACCTCAAGCGGATTTTTTATTAACAATATATTGCTGGACGATAGACAGCACGTTGTTGGTAAGCCAGTATATTACCAGACCCGACGGAAAGTTGAGGAACAGAAACGTAAAAATTATCGGCATAGCCAAAAATATTTTCTGCTGCATCGGGTCGGCGGTAGACGGCGTCATTTTCTGCTGGATAAACATGGTAACACCCATGATTACCGGCGTAATATAATACGGGTCTTTCGCGGAAAGGTCAACAAGCCAGCCGAAAAAAGGAGCGCCTTTCAGCTCTATGGAAATAAGCAGAGCTTTATAAAGAGCGAAGAATATGGGTATCTGTATAAGAAGCGGCAGGCATCCGCTCATGGGGTTTACGTTATGCTTTTTATAAAGCTCCATCGTGGCCGTGTTCAGCTTCTGAGGGTCGCCCTTAAACTTTTCTTTAAGAGCCAGCATTTCCGGCTGGAGCTTTGTCATGGCCTTCATGGATTTCATGCCCTTTAATGTAAGGGGCAGGGTTATCACCTTTACAAGCACCGTAAGGCAAATTATGGCCACGCCGTAATTATGGAATATGCCGTAAAAGAAAATCATTATCTGAAGCATGGGGATGGCGAGAAAGTAAAACCAGCCGAAATCTATGCTGCTCTGGAGGCCTAAACCGAGAGAGCGCAGGCCGTTATAGGATTTTGGCCCGATATAAAGGTCGAAACCGGAGGCCGCCCTGTCCCCGGGGTTTACGAGAAAGGCCTTTTCCGCCATGGCCACTTCCCCTCCGGCTTCGGGAGTGATGGAGCCTCTTACAAAATCCCCGGAGGCCGCCGCGAAAAGAAAATATTTTGAGGTATAACCGGCCCAGAGAGGGCTTGAAAGCTCCTCGGTCTTCGCTTTGTCCGCCTCTACCCTTTCCGTCGTTTTTTTATTGCTGATAACGGCCCCTTCAAAAATATACTTGCTCTCCTCAAAGCCTTCGCCGAGGCCGGGGCCTATCTTTACCTGAACGGGTATGTTAAGGGTAACGCTGCCGGAGTTCGTAACGCGGACGTTGGTGTTTACAAGGTAGGAACCTTTTGGAATAAAATACTCTTTGGTTACTATAAGGTCTCCCGATTTGGCGGTAAAGCTCACACGGCGGCCGTTTTCCTCGTCCGCCACGTCCATTCCGTAGCCGGAAGATATGGGCGTAACAAGGCGCATATAGTTAAAACCGCCGCCTTTATTAAAGGTGATTTCGCCGCCGTCAACGTCTTTCCAGCCGAAAACGGAAGCGCTCCTTATATCGCCGGTATCGCTGTCGAAGCGTATTTCGAGAGTATCCGTCTTTATGGAAACCGGCTCGGAGAGCTTCACGGCCGGTTTTTCCGCCAGAAGGGCCGCGTCCAGCGCCTCCGTCTGGCTTTTGTTGTCAAGAGGAGCGGCGGCGGGAGATGTTTCGTTCAGGGTATGCTCCGGGTCTTTAGGCGGAACGGGAGTAAACAGAAACTGCCACCCTACGAGGATAGCTATGCTTAATACTACGGCAATGACGGTTTTTTTATCCATTTAAGTCAATTCCTTCAAATATAAATATTGCCGCGGGCGATGAAAAGCGCCTGCGGCAGACAACGCGAAAAGCTATTTAACGGGGTCGTAGCCGCCCTTGCAGAAAGGGTTGCAGCGCAGTATCCGCCACACGGTAAGCAAAAGCCCCAGGATAAAGCCCTTTTTTCTGAACGCTTCTATAGCGTAGGAAGAACAGGTGGGATAAAACCGGCAGTTATTCCCGAAATAGGGCGATAGAAATAATTTATACAATTCGATAAGCTCAATGGCGACGTTCTTTGGATGCAACGGACTTAAAAAGGCTGACAACTTCTTCCCGGATTTCATGAAAACCTGCGCCTGCGGCACGCGGCAGCGAACGGATTATTAATAAGATATTTTCCGGAAGAATATTTTTGTTGCACCTGTACACTTCCCTCAATCTGCGTTTAAGCCTGTTTCTCTCCACGGCAAGGCGGCTTACCTTTTTGCTGACGGTAAAGGCCGCCTTTCTGCCGGCAAGGCTTTCAGCGGATATGTAGTGCAGTATGAACAGCTTTCCCGAAAGCCTTTTCCCGGAATATGCGGCCTGAAAATCGCCGCGGGCTCTCAGCCTCTCATTCCGGGGAAAGCCGCGGGGTTTAAGCGGCAAGGCGTTTGCGGCCTTTAGCGCGCCTTCTTTTTATAACGAGCCTGCCGCCCCTTGTGGACATACGGGCGCGGAAACCCTGTTTGCGGATTTTTTTAAGATTGGTTCGCTTTGCGAGAGTAAGCTGAGCCATGTAATCCTCCGATAGAATTCAATGAACGATAATAATATTTGTTCGGAAAGGTTTTGTCAACCGAAAAGAAAAGCCCGGCGGGGCTTATTATTGACATTCGCTGGGGCGCCCGGTATATTTTAATACCGGCCCGGAGGAGAAAAACGGATTTTCCCGGCAAAATCAAAAAAGCACGGCGCGCTGGCGGAAATATACGGCTAAGCCGTAAAGAGGGGGAACGATGCCTATCGCAATCATTGCCGCCTCCTAAAAACAATTCAGATTATTTTTAGGAGGCTTAATAAAAATGAAACTTAACGAAATAGATATGACCGCGTGGGAAAGAAGCTCCCATTTCAGCCACTTTATGAAAGGAACCCGCTGCGTAATAACCGTTACGGCGGAAACGGACATAACCGGCCTTCCCGAATATGTAAAAAGAGGCGCATTAAAGTTTTATCCGGTATTTACCTACATAATATCAAAAACAATAAACGGCAGGCGTGAATTCAAGCTGTCCGCCGGAGCCGGCGGAGCCCCGGGATATTACGACAGGGTGGACCCCTCTTATATAATATTCCACAGGGAAACGGAAACCGTCACCCAGACCTAGACGGAATATAACCGCGACTTTACAGTATTTTACGAAAATATGAACCGGCGCACCGCCTGCCTTGAAAATTTCCGCGGGTTTTCTTCAGAGCCCCTTCCGCCTAATATTTTCAACGTTTCATGCCTGCCCTGGCTGGTTTATTCCTCATTAGACCTGCACGTTTTCGACGAAGCCGCCTATCTGGCCCCCGTAATAACATGGGGCAGATTCCACAGGAAAGATAAGCAAACGGTCATTCCGCTTACGATGCAGATACACCACGCGGCGGCGGACGGCTTTCATATAGCCAGATTCTTCCGCGAAACGGAGGAAAACGTCAGGCAGTTTATAAATAACAGCGGGAGCGGGCTTTAAACGGAATATAAACTCACCGTAATGGGGTGTTTATTTTTTTAGAAAACCGTACACCTCGCTGCTTTTAGCCGAATAAAAAAGCCCGCCTTTAAAAAGGCGGGCAAGCGATACTCCATAATACCATAAACTCAGTAGGACTGCATTACGCACCAGCATTTATCGAAACGCCCGGCCTTTAAATCGTCCTCGTATATCCAGAAATAGAGCGTTCCCGCGTCGCCCCACCGCATATCGCACAGGTTCTCCGAGGCGGCCTGAAAAAGCAGCCTTACCGGGCGGGGATAGGTAGGCTCCATTTCGGCCCTTATTATGTCGGCGTAGCCGAACATTTTAGTTTTTCCCACGCAGGAAGCTATAACGTCGTAAGCCTCCCTTTCAGCCTCCGTTTTAAGGAAAGCCGCCCTTTCCCCGTCGTCCCCCGCGTAAGGCAGGCTTACGGACGGGACAAGCCTTATCCGGGCGGGCAGAAATTCCTCCGTTTCCGGAAGCCCGTCTCCGAAAGAGGCAGGCTCAAGGCTTTCGGTATCGGCCGTATAAAGGGCGGCACACTCCGAAGTTCTGCCGTAATAAAAGAAGCTGAGCAGCCCCTTTTCGGGAAGCAAACCGTATCTGTCGAAAGGGAAAGCCTCGGCCAGATTAATCTGGGCTACAAAGGTCATCGGCATTTTGTCGGAAGCCAGCGGCCACGGCTCGCCCGCCGGAAGGAAGGGTAAACCGCCCATTTTAGAAACGTCCTCCGGGAGAGCCTCCTCCGTGTCCACCTCGTAGGCGACGGCAAGTATTTCGTCCCTTATAAGGCTTTTTATATGGCCCTCGTATTTCAGCAGGCCAGATTCCTTTAAAAGCTCCGGCAGGTTTTTCCTGTCTACGACCTGGGTTTCCTCCGCGTAATCAAGAGTAAACCCGACCCGGCCTCCGGGAAAGAGGGTTACGGAAACCACGTTGCCGTCCGTACGCTTTGAAAAAAGCTCCTCTATATAAGGATATATTTCAGGCATAAGGCCGTCGAAGGATTTAAGGCGGCCTATGCCTTCCGGCGTGCTCGCAGAAGCTGGCTCTATTACGAAAAGGCCGTCCGGAGAGGAAGCTATCTTAAAGGTAACGGCGCTTACGCACACATGATTTTCATTAAGCTCCTCGTAGAAAAGATCGGCCAGAGGGAGAAGGTAATCGTTTTCCTCGTCCGCATCATCGTCGGACGCGTCAAGATATATGTCGAAATCAAAAACCTCATAGCGCACGGAGGAGGCTTCCGGCTCTCCCGTTTCCGGATCTATCTCGAAAGCGAAGCCGAAAGCGTCCCAGCCGGGATAGCCTTCGTCAAGAAGATCTCCAAGCTCGTTTATCATTCTGTCCAGAGGCTCGTCCAGCGATTCCGGTATGTCGGGGGATATAAACGAGCCTCCCTCCGACGAAAAGTCGACCAGAGAAAAATACTCCCCGTCCGTGATTATAAGCCCCATTCCGTGCTTCCAGCCTGGTTCGAAAGCCCCGGCCATAACGCGGCTAAGCTCCGTAAGGGACGGCTCCAGCTCCGGTATATCGCCGCCCAGCTCCCCGTCGGGACGGGGAGCCTCATCCTCTCCGTCCCAATATGTTTCAAGGCCGCGGTCGTGATCGTGGCTGTGGTCGTGGCCGCAGGAGTCCCCGTCCTCCCCGTCGTCCTCCATAACAGGATAAAAGGTAACGCCGTACCTGCCGTCCCGGAAATTGGTTATGGTAAATCCGGAAATGTCGTAAGCGTTGGGAATCTCCGCCACCATGGCGCTGAAAGCCTCCGAGATGTCCTTATCGCCGAAAATATCCTCCGGCTCGAAAGACTCCACACCGTCTTTAGATATTACAACTATGGAGGTTTTTCCGGCGGCTTTGCCTTCCTCCACTTCAAAGGTTACGTTCACTATATCCCAGTTCATATCGGCGGAAGGTCTGGTATCGGCCGCCATACACCTTATGGCCTCGTACATTTCGTCGTCCGCCTTGCCTCTGAAAAAGGTGGCGGGCTGTTCTCCTCTGTAAAAGGTTCTGGCGGCTCCGCAAAGCTCGTCGAAAGACGTTTCCGGCTCTCCCGAGCCGAAGCCGGCTATAAGATAGCCCTCGATGCCGTCGGAAAGATACAGGGCGTAAAAAATAGTCTCCTTACCTTCCGTAAACTCGACGCCGCCGCATATCTCAAGGCCCGGCATATCGTCCACTATCAGCTCTCTTGCGGCGTAAAGGCCCGCTTTCTCACGGCCTAAAAGCCTTTCAAGCGCCTCGGAAAGCCTGTCCTGAATAGCAAGCTCGCCGGCAGGAAGGGCTTTTCCGGCGGCAAGTATGTAATCCTCGCCGCCTTTTTGCCACCCCAGGGCGATCATATCTCCGCCGCCTGTTACTTTCGCCGCGCCGCCTTTCCCGCCGTCCTCCAGAATCGTAAAATCGCGCGGATTTTCCTTATCGCCCTCTTTTACGGAGTAGCAGGCCATGATCGCCTTTATCCATTTTTCCATTATAAACTCCAATCAGAAACCCATAATATTATAACCCGCGTCCACATGTATCACTTCGCCGGTTATGTTTTTGGAAAGGTCGCTGGCGAGAAACGCCGCGCAGCCTCCGCAGTCGTTTATATCCACGTTGCGGCCGAGAGGCGCCCTTTCGCTGTAAACGGGCAGCATGGAGCGGAACCCGGACACGCCCGCGGCGGAAACTGTTTTTATAGGACCGGCCGATATGGCGTTCACGCGCACGCTCTTTTTGCCCATATCCACCGCCAGATAGCGCACTGTGGCTTCCAGAGCTGCCTTCGCCACGCCCATAACGTTATAGTTTGGAACGACCTTCTCTGCGCCGTAGTAAGTCATCGTTATAACGGAGCCTTCGGGAGAAAGCAGACGCTCGAATTTATTAGCCACTGCCACAAGGGTGTAAACGCTTATATTCATAGCCGTAAGGAAATCGGCCCTTGCAGTGTCCGCGTATCTGCCGGCAAGGCACTCGTGGGGAGCGAAAGCAACGGAATGGACTATACAGTCGAGAGAGCCGTATTTTTTTTCCGCTTTCAAAGCGAGGGCCTCTATGGCAGAGTCGTCGGAAAGGTCGCACTCCTCAAGAAAGGAAGCACCGAGCTCCTCCGCGATAGGCTTCACCCTGCGCTCTATGGAAGAGCCGCCGGCGTAGGAAATGCCAAGCTCCGCCCCCTGCTCTTTCATTTGCCTGGCTATGCCGTAAGCAATGCTTCTGTCGTTAGCTATACCGAAAATAAGAACTTTTTTTCCGTCAAGTAAACCCATAAATTCACCGCCTTATATTATTTAGGAAAAATTCCCGTAAAAATAGCCTAAAAGTATTAAATCCGGATCGCAGTTATTTTCCCGCGGCCGCCAGATATTCCATCAATCCGCCTATATCTTTTATATTTACCAGCTCTATGCTTTCGCTCTTATCGGATTTTACCGGAACGCAGAAAAATTTCATCCCGAATCTGGCGGCTTCGGACATACGCCCCTGCATATTGGGCGCAGGGCGGGCCTCGCCCGTAAGCCCCACCTCGCCGGCAAACACCCGGTCGAAGGGTATGGGCTTATCCTTAAAGGATGAAATCAGCGCCGCGCACACGGCCAGGTCCGCCGCAGGCTCGTTTACCCTGAGCCCTCCGGCCACGTTAAGGTAAACGTCCGCCCCGGAAAGGCTTAAACCGCCTTTTTTCTCCAATATGGCGATAAGCATATTCAGCCTGTTAGGGTCGAACCCGGTGGCGTTGCGCTTCGGGTACTGGAAAAAAGTAGGGGCCGCAAGAGCCTGTATTTCCACGATAAAAGGCCGCGAGCCTTCAAGGACCGGGCAGAGAACCTTACCGGCGGCAGGCTCCTGGCCCAAATCCATAAAGGCTTTATTTCCCGCCTCCAAAAGCCCCTTGGAGGACATTTCAAATATGCCAACCTCGTCTGTGGAGCCGAAACGGTTTTTAACAGAGCGCAATATGCGGACGCCTCTCGAATAATCCCCCTCGAAATAAAGCACCGTATCCACAAGATGCTCCAGAACCTTAGGCCCGGCTATATTGCCGTCTTTAGTGACCTGGCCCACGATAAAGACGGTAAGGCCTGAGCTTTTGGCCAGCTCCACAAGGCGGTAGGTAATATGGCGCACCTGCCCCACCGTGCCGCCGGAGGAGGAAAGCTCGGAGGACACCATCGTCTGTATGGAATCTATTATAAGATAATCGTATTTGTTATCCGCAAGGGTAAAAAGAACGTCCTCGAAAGCGGTGGTGGCAAGAAGCTCCAGCTTTTCCGGCCTGACGGAAAGCCTGTCCGCCCGGAGACGTATCTGGGCGGGGGATTCCTCGCCGGAAACATAGAGAGTGCGCTTTTCCTTTTCCGAAAGAATCCCCGCCACCTGAAGCATTACGGTGGATTTGCCTATACCCGGCTCGCCACCTATAAGCACTACGGAGCCTTTTACTATGCCGCCTCCAAGCACCTGGTCAAGCTCGCCTATGCCGGTCATAAAGCGGGAAGTTTCAAGCCCTTTGACGCAGGCCAGGCTTACAGGAGAAGCGGACGGGCTGTATTTGCCGGGCACAGGGCCGCCCGACGGGGAAGGCTTTTCCGCAACCTCCTCCACAAAGCTGTTCCAGGCGGAGCACTCCGGGCAGCGCCCCATCCATTTGGGAGACACGCTGCCGCAGTTCTGGCATACGTAAGAAGTTTTAATTTTAGCCAAATTCATATCCCCGCTGAAAAAAACCGCACGAGCCTACTCGTCAATGTAATCTTCGATGGTGGTTTCTTTATTCATTTTAACGCCCAGATGGTCGTAAGCCATTTTAGTGGCCACGCGGCCTCTGGGTGTTTTTTTCACAAACCCGCGGAATATGAGGAAAGGCTCTATAACGTCCTCTATAGTGTCCTTTTCCTCGCTGGTGGCGGCGGCCAGGGTTTCCACCCCCACGGGGCCGCCGTCGTATTTGTGTATTATGGCTTCAAGAAGGCGGCGGTCGCCGGAGTCAAGACCTTCCCCGTCTATTTCAAGGCGCTCGAGGCCGTCCTTAGCCACGTTAAGGGAAATTACGCCCTTATTGAACACATGGGCGAAATCCCTCATCCTGCGCAGTATCCTGTGGGCTATGCGGGGAGTGCCCCTGCTCCTGCGGGCGATTTCAAGGGCCGCGGGCATTTCTATATCCGTGCCGAGAAGAGAGGCCCCCCGCGACACAATCCGCGCCAGCTCCTCGTCCGTGTAAAACTCAAGGCGTATTATCATGCCGAACCTGTCCCGCAGGGGAGAGGTAAGAAGGCCGGCCCTGGTAGTAGCCCCTACGAGAGTAAACCGGGGAAGATCAAGCCGCATGGACCTTGCCGCCGGGCCCTGCCCTATAAGAAGATCCAGCTTAAAATCCTCCATAGCGGGGTAAAGTATCTCCTCCACGGAGGCGTTCAGCCTGTGTATCTCGTCGATAAAAAGCACTTCTCTCGGCGTAAGATTCGTAAGCAGAGCCGCCAGATCCCCGGATTTTTCTATGGTGGGGCCGCTGGTGGTTTTAATATTGACCCCAAGCTCTCTGGCTATTATATACGCAAGGGTGGTTTTGCCCAGGCCGGGAGGTCCGTAAAAAAGGCAGTGGTCAAGGTTTTCGCCCCGCTCTTTGGCGGCCCTGACATATACTTTAAGGTTGGATATTACTTTTTTCTGGCCTGTGTACTCGTCGAAGGTCTCCGGGCGCAGGGCGGCTCCTCCCCTATCCTCCTGAATTTCGCCGCCGTTTAATATGTCGTCTCTTTCCATCAGCCTTTACCGGAGAGAATATGGAGGGCGCTTTTCAGCACAGCCTCGAAACCGCCGTCTGCGGGAGCGCCTTCCACGGCTTTTCTGCAATCGGGCAGCTTGTAACCCAAGTTCACGAGAGCGCCGATAACGTCCTGCTTTACGTCCCCGGCGGGTCCGGATTCGGAGCATACGATACCGTCGAACTTGTCTTTAAGCTCCACGACTATCCTTTCCGCAGTTTTTTTGCCCACTCCGGGGATGGTCGCAAGCATCGCGTGGTCGGAGGAGCCTATGGCCTGCCTAAGCTGCTCCGGGCCGATACCGCCCAATATTTTTACGGCCAGCTTGGGCCCGATGCCGGAAACAGTTATCAACAGAAGAAAAAGCTGTTTTTCTTCCAGAGTGGCAAAGCCGAAAAGATATACGCCGTCCTCCCGGACCGACATATGGGTATAGATACGGGCCTCCTCCCCAACGGCGGGAAGGGCCGCGTATGTGGCCAGAGATACGGAGGCTTCGTAAGCCACGCCGTTTACGTCCACGGCCACGGAAGAAGGCTGCTTTTCAACCAGCCTGCCAGAGAGTCTGTAAATCAAACCGGTATTCCTCCCGTTTCCGCGTAGGTAAGGCATATTCCGCAGGCAAGGGCGTCCGTAACGTCGAGAGGAACGCCCTTAAAAAGAATGTTAAGGTGCATTTCCACCAGCTTCTTCACCTGCTCCTTTTCAGCCTTTCCGTAGCCCGTAACGGCTTTTTTTATCTGGAGCGCGGAATACTCCCTGACGGGCACGTCATGAGCTATAAGGGCCCCTATTATGGCGCCTCTGGCCTGCCCGAGAAGCAGGGCACTCCTTGAGTTGTTGGAAGTAAAAATATTCTCCACGGCGGCAATTTCCGGCTTATATTCCACAACGGCTTCCGCAATGCCGGAAATTATCTTTCCCAGCCTGACGGGCAGAGGCTTTTTAGAATCGGTTGTTATAAGCCTGTGGGCCACGTAGGAGACCCTGCCGCGCTCGCCTTCCAGTATGCCCACGCCCGTTTTATTAAGGCCGGGGTCTATGCCCATGAATATCATTTATATCTTCCTAAAGCTAAAGAAAACCGCTTGAATGCCACGAAACGGAAGAAAAAAATCAATCCATCTCGTCGAAAACGGAATCGTCTATTTTATAGTTGCCGTAAACTTCCTGCACGTCGTCCAGGTCCTCAAGGGCTTCAACGAGGGCTATTATCTTTTTGGCCGCGTCGCCCTCCACGTCCACCGTCATGCGGGGCTTCATGGCAATTTCGGCGAACTCCGGCTCTATGCCGTTTTCCGCCAGCTTGTTTTTAACGGCTTCAAAATCCGCCGGGGCGGTGGTTATGGAGTATATATCACCGTCGGTTACAACGTCCTCGGCTCCCGCCTCAAGGGCGTAGTCCATTATTTCGTCCTCGGAGCAGGCGCTTACGGGAACCTCTATTATGCCCTTGTTGTCGAACTGCCAGGAAACGGCCCCGGCCTCGGCCATGGAGCCGCCGCGCTTCGTTATAACCGTGCGCACTTCCATAATGGTGCGGTTCCTGTTGTCCGTAAGGGTTTTTACCAGTATACCCACTCCGCCGGGAGCGTAGCCTTCGTACATTATATCTTCGAACACCTGGTCGTTTCCCTCGCCCGTGCCCTTCTTTATGGCTCTTTCCACATTATCCTTGGGCATATTGGCGGCCCTGGCTTTGTCGAGGGCAAGGCGCAGGCGTGAATTGGAGCTGGGGTCTCCGCCGCCTATTTTGGCGGCGACCGTAAGCTCGCGGCCGATTTTTGTGAAAATCTTGCCTTTCTTATTGTCCTGCGCTTCCTTCCTGTGCTTGATGTTCGACCACTTACTGTGTCCTGACATAAATCCTCCGCAACACCGTATTTCAAGTTTATCAGTTTTAAATTTATATTCAGCCTTATAGCTTGCCTTATATCCGAAATTTTTTCAAGACAGAAATGGCCGCCTCCGGCCCAACGAAAAACCGCCGGAGGATTTCCGGCGGCGGTAAGCGTTTAAAGGTCGTTAAACAGAAGGCCAGTGGCCAGCTTCGGATAAAAGAAGGTGGATTTCTGTGGCATTACTAGGCCGCTTTCCGAAACTTCCCTTATGGTCTCCATATCCTCCGGATGGAGCAAAAAAGCCACCGACGGGTGAGATGCCCGGTATTTCTCTATTTCCTCTAAGGTCTGGATAAAATGTATGCCGTCCTTCGCAAGGAGCTTTTCGTCCGTAAAGCCGAGCTGGGCTTTAAGAACGAGGTCTTCCAGAAGGTATGTGTCCACCTTGCGGTAAACGGGATGAAGGCACTCTATGGATTCTTTTATTATCTTCATGCCGTAATTTCCCTGCATACCCATGAAAACCCACGCGCCGGTAGTATCCGCCGTGTCTTTCATAAAGGCGTCGACCGCCTCTTTATCCGCCAGGGGAACGTAATCGAACATAGGCTTTAGCCCTTCCAGAAGAACGGAATCCTGAAAATCCGCGGGCACGTCCGCCACCCTGTGGGTAGGGAACACCTTTAACCCTTCGTCCTGAAAGTTTATGAACATCATCATCACGAAATCGTAGGGCTTTATCTCGTCGGAGGAATCCCCGTTGGCCGAGCGCATATCGTCCCTGTATTTGAGGGCCGTTTCGTACCGGTGGTGGCCGTCTGCGATATATATGGCTTTATCCTGCATAAAGCTTACGATTTTTTCCATATCCTCCGGGTCGTCCACGACCCATATAGAGTGCTTTACCTTATCGTCGTCCACCGCGGAAGCCGCCGGCATGGTTTTCTTTATTTCGTTGAAAAGCGGGGCCAGTCTGTTCTCCCCGTCCTGATAAAGGCCGAACACTTCGGAAAAATTGGCCTTGCTGGCTTTCATAAGCTCGTAGCGGTCCTGTTTGGGGCCGGAGTGGGTCTTTTCATGGGGAAAAACCTGCCCTTTGCCGAATTCCGAAAGCTTGAGAATCCCAACGAAACCGGAGCGGACGTACTGCCTGCCGTCGTATTCGTAAACCTGCTCGTAGAGATAAAAGGCGGGATGTTCCTCCTTTATGAGAACCCCGTCGAAAAGCCACTGCCTGTATAAATCCCCGGCGATTTTATATTTATCCTCGCCGCCCGACGGCAAATCTATCTGCACCACGTTATAAGGCGAACGGGCGACATACTTTTCCCGCATTTCCGGCGATATAACGTCGTAGGGCGGAGCTATCACCTGTTTGAGCAATACCTTTTCGGGATTATACTTAACACCTCTGAAAGGCCTTACAATAGACACGTTTCTGCCTCCTTCATTTTCGTAAGGACATAATCGATAACCCTGGCGGCGTCCCTTAACGGGGTAAAGGGCTACGGGTATCCGCCTTTAAACGTCCGAGGCAAAGCCCCGCCCCGGCTTATAAAGCCCGGCCGGGATAAGCCAGACGCAAAGGCCGCGGAAAAGACTTCCGCCGCTTTCGCCCGTTTTAGCCCGCGAATAGGAAAGTCCGCCGCAATCTATATAATTATCTTCGCGAATCTGCGTTTTCCGACTTTAAGAACGCCTGAGCGCTCCGGAAACGCGGAAAGGTCCGAAACCCTTTCTCCGTCGAAATATATACCGCCCTGCTCCGCAAGCCTGCGGGCGTCGGTTTTCGACTGAGCGAAGTTAAGCGCCGTTATTATATCAAGCAGGCTTTTTCCGCCGCCTTCGTATTCCGGCATATCCTCCGGGTTTTCCTTTCTGGAAAAAACCCGCTCGAAATTTTCTCTGGCAGCTCTTGAGGCCGCCTGCCCGTGATAACGCTCCACAATCTCGGAAGCCAGCCTTTTTTTAGCTTCCATGGGGTGGAGACCGCCGCTTTCTATATCGGCTTTCATTTTATCTATCTCCGCCAGAGAAAGGTCGCTCAAAAGGGTGTAATACCTGAACATAAGCTCGTCCGTAACGGACATCAGCTTGCCGAACATATCGTCCGGGGCCTCGGATATGCCCACGTAGTTGCCGAGGGATTTGCTCATTTTCTGCACGCCGTCAAGCCCCTCTATTATAGGCATGGTAATGGCCACCTGAGGCTTGAGGCCGTAGCTTCTCAAAAGATCCCGGCCCACGAGCAGGTTAAATTTCTGGTCCGTGCCGCCAAGCTCCACGTCGGCATTCATGGCGACGGAATCGTAGCCCTGCATAAGGGGATACATAAATTCGTGCATACCTATAGGCTGGCCCGCGTGGTATCTTTTCTGAAAGTCGTCCCTTTCGAGAATCCTCGCCACGGTAGCCTTCGCCGTAAGCTCAAGCACGCCTCTCGTGCCCAGCTTATCGAGCCACAGGCTGTTGAAGGCTATTTCCGTCTTGTCGGGGTCGAGTATTTTAAATACCTGCTCCTTATAGGTTTCCGCGTTGGCAAGCACCTGCTCCCTCGTAAGGGGCTTTCTGGTTTCCGACTTGCCGGAAGGGTCTCCTATCATGCCGGTAAAATCCCCTATAAGAAAAACCACATTATGACCCAGGGCCTGAAAATGCTTCATTTTCTGCAGCACGACAGTGTGGCCCAGATGAAGGTCGGGAGCGGTGGGGTCGAAGCCCGCCTTTACCGTAAGGGGCCTGCCGCTTCGCAGCTTTTCGGCCAAATCCGCCTCGGAAATAATCTCCCCCGTACCCCTGCGCAGGAGTTCAAGCTGTTCTTCAACGCTTAACAATTTTACACCAGCCTCGATTAGTATCCATGAAAATATTTCAATAAATGCTTTTTGTCAAAAAGAAATCTTCAACGTGTTCTCAAAAAACAGATAAATTATCCCGCCCGCCGAAAGCATGGGAGCGAACGGAATGGGATACCGCCTGTTACCCGTGGCGGCTATGGCGGCAAAACCCGCCGCCACCCCTAAAAAGGCCCCTATGGTAAGCACGGCGGGAATACCGGCAGGCCCGGTAAAAGCGCCTATAAGGGCAAGAAGCGTGAAATCGCCTTCGCCCATACCCTCCGCCCCTCTTAAAGCGGAATAAACACAGGCCGGTATATAGAGCACCAGATAACCGGCGGCCCACCCCGCGAGAGCCTCCGAAAAGCGGCCGCAGTAAAAGGCGAAGCAAAGGGCCGCCGCCGCCCCCAGGGCGGGATATACTACCGGGATAACGCCCGTTTCAAAATTTTTATCCAGAGCCGTCTCTATATCCGTAAAAGAGGCCGCCAGCAATATAAAGCACAGAAAGGCATATCCCGCCCCTCTGGCCCCCGCGCCGAATTTCAGATATATAAGAACGAAAACGGCGCATGTCGTAAGCTCCACAAGGGGATAAAAAAACGATATGCCGCTTCCGCAGTTTCTGCATCTGCCCCGCAGGAGAAGCCAGCCCAGCACCGGGATATTATCCCGCCACCTTACGGGAGAGCCGCAGGAAACGCAGGAAGACCCCGGGCTTATTATACTTTTTCCTCTTGGCAGCCTGTATATGAGCACGTTCATAAAGCTGCCCATAACAAGCCCCAGAAGGCCGGCAAAAAACGCCAAATCTTACCTCTTGCTCCGGCGGAAAGGCCGCAGGGCCATCCGCTAAAAAAAACCGCTTACTCGAACAGGCTCTTATCGTAGAACTTAGCCGGGTCGAAAGCCATAAATATTATGCCGTTATCATTAGCATATTTTATGCAATCCTGCAAACCCACAATAAGGGTTTTCCCCGCTTCCACGGCCAGAAGCCTGCCTTTGTTTTCCGCCACGGCCTTAAAGGAATCCATGCCGACGACAGGCAGGTCGAACCTGGGGTCCTGGGAAGGCTTGGCGGCTTTTACGACGACGGCCCCGCCGTTTGCCAGCGTGCAGCCTCTGGCTATGGTTTTATCGGTGCCTTCGGCGGACTCCACCGCCATGACGGATTTTTTCTTGACCACGACAGTCTGCCCAACGTCGAGACGGCCCAGCTCCACGGCTACCGTGTAGCCGAAAGCCACATCCCCGAGAAGGGCTTTATCCGGCTTATCTTTCGTGAAAATCCCCGCTTCGGGAACTATATCATTGAGAACTTCCGATTGAGACATGGTAGTTATCCCCCGTTTTTCGAGAAGGTTTACTATTGTGTAATGTATCGTGTCGTTATTGCGGTTTTTAAGCCGGAAAAGAAGCCATATAGCCCTTAAATCCGGCTTGAGGCCGCCTTCAAGCACGGTTTTGTCGAACTTGCCTATCATCAGGAAATGAGTTACGCCTTCGTTTTTTAAAATTTTGAGGGTTTTGCCCACCTGGCCGAGCCCCACGACGTAAACTTTTGAGACGAGAGGCTCCAGCGCCGCCCTTACGCTTTCAGCGGAAGTTATGGCTATCGTTTCCACTCCCTTATTTTTAAGGCTTTTCGCCGCCAGCACGGGAAGATTGCCCGCGCCGGCCATTATGGCCGCCTTCATCGCTCTATCTCCCTCTGGCCGTAAACGCCGGCCCTTATAAGCTCGTCGGTTTTAAGAGCCACTTTAAGGGACTCAAGATCGTGCTCCACAGTAACGACTCTGGAAACCTTGCCCGTAACGCAGTTGATAAAATGCATTATTTCCAGTTTAAGTGGGTTGTCCTTATAAACGAAAAGCCTTTCGTGGACAAATTCGTTTCTGTACCGCATTTCCCCGTCCCCCAGAACCTGCTGCGTCTGGCCCTGGCGGTATATGTTTATGTCCTGGGTGGTAAAGTCGAGCTGTATAAGGGACCTGTCCCCGTGGAGGGACATTACCCGCTCCTTGGTCTGGCTTATGCGGCTTACGTATATATGAGCTATGGAGCCGTTTTCAAAAGCCAGGTTTACGGAGGCAAAATCGGCCAGCTCCGTATAAACGGGGCTTCCCATAGCCTGGATGGCCTTTACTCTGGAGCCCATAAGGTTTATTATAATGTCGATATCGTGAATCATCAGATCAAGAACGATGCTGTCGCCCCGGAAATTGGGGTTAAAGGGGCCTATTCGCCTGGCTTCTATGTAGCGTGGCTTTTCGGCTATTTTCTTGATTTCCTGCACGGCCCCGTTAAAGCGCTCCACATGGCCTATATGGAGTATGAGCTTTTTGCTTACGGCTATTTCAAAAAGCTCGCTGGCCTGGCTGAAATCGGTAGTTATTGGTTTTTCCACAAGAACGTGCTTTCCGGCCTCGAGGCACGTTTTTGCTATTTCGTAATGCAGCTTCGTGGGAACGGCTATCGTAACCGCGTCCACATGGGGCAGAAGCTCTCTGTAATCCGTATATCCTTTATATCCGGTACGCGCGGAAATTTCCGCTACGGCGTCCGCGTCGGCGTCGCAGATGCCCGCAACCTCCGCCTCCCGTATGTCCCCGTACAGGTTCAGATGGTATCTTCCCATCTTGCCCAGGCCTATAAGCCCGATTTTAAGCATATATTAAAACTCCTTGAACGGGCGGCCTACCTTCTGGCAAGGCCCCGCTTTGTAGAATTGATAAAATCTATCATGGCGGTAATCTCAGGGTATTGGGTAAGCTCTTTCATCTTCTCCACAGCCTCCGGCAGAAGCATGGATTTATCGAGAAACAGCTTAACGGCCTTTTTAAGCTCTACGCGCACCTCCGGCTTAACTCCGCGGCGTTTCAGCCCAACGGCATTAAGGCCTTCTATATTTCCCGCTTCCACACGGCCGCAAAGGCAGTAGGGGAGAATATCGAAAGATATGCGGGCAAAAGCGCTCAGCATAGCCATTGTGCCTATCCTCGTAAACTGGTGTATGCCGACGTAGGCGCCTACCACAGCGTAATCCCCCACCTGCACGTGGCCCGCCAGAAGCGCGCCGCCTACGACTATCACCCCGTTGCCCAGCTTACAGTCGTGAGCCACGTGGGCAAGGGACATAATATCGCACTCGTCGCCGATAACCGTTACCCAGTCCTCCTTGGTGGTGGCTCTGTGGATAGGAGCGAACTCCCTTATTATGCAGTTTTTGCCTATGGAAAGCCTGGTGTCCTCCCCGCGGTAGGAAGTATCCTGCGGAGCGCCGCCCACATGGGCGTTGGGGGAAAGAACCGTTCCCTCGCCTATTTCCGTATTGCTTTCCACAACGGCGTTATAGCCTATAACGGCCCCGCCGCCGATTTTGCAGTTTTTGCCTATGAACGCGCCGGCCGCAATTTCAGCCGTGTCCGCAATCTCCGCGGATTTATCTATATGAGCGGACGGATGTATAGCCATGTTTATCTCCAGAAGGCAGCGGCCACGATTAAAAGCCGCCGCCCCAAAAAAAACTTTACCGGCAGCGCCGGGCCGGATGGGAAAAGCGGCCCGCCGCTTCCGTCCGACCGGCTATAATAATATGCCGCGGCAAAAAAGAACAGAAAAATTAAAAAATTATTTAAACACGGCGGAAACCTGGCCTACGCAGGCGACCTCGCCGTCAACCATAGCCTTGCAGTCGAACCACCAGATGCCCATTTTTATTTTGACGAACTTCGCCTCCATAACGAGCTGGTCCCCCGGCCTTACGGGGCGTTTGAACCTTACCCCGTCTATGCTTACGAAAAGGGTCTGCTTGCCTTCGCCGGAGCGGTCGTTATCCTCCTCCATTTTCAGCTTGGCGTAAACTCCCGCCGTCTGCACCATGGCCTCAACTATCAAAACGCCGGGCATTACGGGAAAATCGGGAAAATGGCCCTGAAAAAACGGCTCGTTTACCGTAACGTTCTTTATCCCCTTGATGCCGTCGTCCCAAACTTCGAGAATACGGTCAACAAGCATAAAAGGATACCTGTGAGGCAGGTATTTTCTCAGTTCGTCAATTTCTATCCTTCTGTTTTTCAAGGTTCACAACCCTCCTTTTTAATTCAGGAAGCTCCTGAAACACAGCCGAAGCCTTGGCGAATTTAAGCATCGGTATGCAGGGCGCCCCCAGATACATGCCTTTTTCCTTTATGTCGTTGGGCACTCCGGCCTGGCCTCCGAAAACGGAACCGGCGGCTATTTTTATATGGTCGGAAAAACCTACCTGCCCGGCGGCGACGATTCCGTCTCCCGCTTCTATGCTGCCGCTGAAGCCTACCTGGCTGGCGATAAGGCAGGCCTTGCCAAGGCGGGTGTTGTGGCCTACCATTACCAGATTGTCCATTTTTGTGCCGAAACCTATTACGGTGGCTCCTATGGTGGCCCTGTCTATGCAGGTGTTGGCACCGATTTCCACGAAATCCTCTAATATAACCGTGCCCTTCTGAGGTATCTTAACGGGGTTCGGCCCCGGTATGAAGCCGAAGCCGTCGGCGCCGATAACGGCGCCAGCATGGATTATCACCCCGCTGCCCAGGGTGCAGTTTTCATAAATCGTAACGTTTGGGTATATTATGCAGTTTTTGCCTATTTTTACCCCATCGCCTATCACGCAGCCGGGAAATATGCGGGTATTCTCCCCTATCTCCACGTTTTCGCCGATAGATACGAAATTGCCGATATTGACCGGCTCCGTATATTTTACGCCTGCGGGAACGGAGGCCAGGGGGGATATATGATGGCGGACAGGCTCCGCCGGATGAAAGGCCAGCATCAGCTTTACAAGAGCGGCCCTGGGGTCTTTTACCCTTACCACGGGCTTATCGGTCTCCACCAGGACCTTTTCCGCAACTACGTAGGCGGAGGCGGCCCCATTCGTCATATCGGCGTTAGCCTGCACGTTTATCATGCAGAGGGTGCCTTCCTTCTGGTCTTCGGGAACGCTTACCCCCCGCACGGAAATATCCCCGCCCTCAAGTACGCCGCCGGTAAAAGCGGCCACCTGAGAAAGCATGAACTCTATTTTTTGTTTTTCCATTGTTCGTTAAACCTTTTGACTATCTCGTCGGTAATATCGAGAGACGGGTTGGCGTAAATAGTGCCCGATTCCTTGACTTCGATAACCAGGTCTATTTTCTTTTCCTCGGCGTATTTCTGTATAACGCCGCGCATATCCTGCACTATGGCGCCCACAAACTGCATCTGCTTGCGCTGGAGCTCCTCGTTGGTGTCCTTTTCGAGCCTTTCAAGCTCGACCTTTTTTTTCTGGACGTCGGCCAGCTTTTTCTGAACCATATCCTGAGAAAGAAGGCTCCTCTGGGCTTCCAGGTCCTTGGATATGCTTTCCATTTCGGAGTTGAGCTTCTGGGCTTTTCCCCTGGCCTTTTCAAAATCGGCTTTAAGCTCGTCGTTGGCCTTGATTCCCGCCTCGGATTTGTTCATGGCGCCTTCAAGATCCACTATGGCTATTTTCTGGGCGAAAGCGGCCCCGGCCGTAAGGCATAAAACCATAAGGTGGACTAAAAACAGTTTTTTCATAACGTTCTCCTTAACAGATAATTTATTCATAACCAGAATTTAACAGCGCTTTTAAAAAGTGCCTCCGATTGAAAACTCAAACTTATAGGGCGCTTCCCCGTCCCGCTTATCCAGCTTGTATCCCCACTCCAGGCGGAAAGGCCCCATAGGGGTAAGCCAGCGCAGACCCACGCCCGCCGATTTTCTGAAATCCACGCTGAAAAACGGCTCGTGCTCGCTGTAAGCCTGCCCCATGTCGAAGAACACGACGCCTTTCAATTTAATATCCTTTTTAAGTGGAAAAATCAATTCAGCGTTGACCTGAAAATACTTGTCGCCTCCGTATTCGTACCCGTCCTCGTCCTTGGGGCTTATGGAGCCGTAGTCGAAACCGCGGACGGAGTTTATGCCGCCCAGCCTGAAACGCTCGTCTATGGGTATTTTTTCCCCGGATTTGGTGGGCATTATGTAGCCTATTTCCCCGTGGAGCATAAACACGAGATTCTCCCCGAATATGGGTATGAACTGGGAGGTTTCCCCTCCGAATTTTACGAAGTTCGCGTCGCCGCCTAAAAAGTTACCGGCGAAATCGACGTAAATCTGGCTTTTGTTGCCTGCCGTCGGGTCGGCGGCGTTGTTCAGGCTGTTCCATATTATGGCGGGGGATATGCTGTGGGTCTCCGTTTTGCCCCTCTGCTCCTTTATATACTTGGAAGCGTCGTCGTCTATATCGTAAATATCCACAGTATATATGGAAAACCTGTAATTCATAAACAGGCGGCGTTTTATTATGGAGTGGCCCACCCTTATGGAGCCGCCTAACGAGTTTCTCGTGTATTCGTACCACTCCCGCTCAAGATTGAACACGTCGAAGCCTACGCTTACGGGCCAGTCCATAAACCAGGGGTCCGTATAGCTGAAAGAAAAGTCCATGCGCTTCTGGGCCACTTCCGCCTTGAGGGACACGCTGTGGCCCCAGCCCATAAAGTTGTTCCTGGAAACCTGCACCATGCCGAGGATACCGTCCACGGTGGAATAGGCCGCGCCTACGGTAAAGGTGCCGGTGGACTGTTCCGTAACCTCCACGTCCAGGTCTATAACGTCCCCGCCGTCGCCTTTTTCGGTAATCTGCACGTTTTCGTAAAAACCAGTGGCCATGGTGTTGGCCTTGGCTTCCCTTATAAGGGTGCTGTTATACAGGGCGCCTTCCATCTGGTCTATCTGGCGGCGGATAACGTTGTCGTAAGAGGTTTTATTGCCGCGTATGGTTATGCGGCCTATTTTTACCAGTATGTTCTCCTCTATTTTATATACGATATCCACCTGCTTCGTTTCCGTATCGAGGGAGATTACCGGCTCCACGTTGGCGTAAGCGTAGCCGGAGGATGTGTAAACCTCCGTAATTCTGGCAATATCCTCCTGATACTGCTTTATGTTGAACACCTGACCCACCTGAAGCCCCGTCTGCTCTTTAAGTGTTTCAAGGGGTATATTTTCATACCCGTCTATCTCTATGGAGCGCACGAAAAACTGGTCGCCCTCCCGCACCCTCACTATCATATCGACCTTTTCCGGGTCGTCCTCGCGGAAACGGAGATCCGGCTCGCTTAAAGCGACCTGGGCGTATCCCCTTTCAAGGTACATCATCCTTATGGTTTCCCTGTCCATAATAAGCGATTCCTTGGAAATTTTGCCGCTGCTGGATATGAGGGACCAGAAATGGCGCTCCTTGGTGGGTATGGCGTCCTTTATTTCCGGCGACGGTATATTGTCGTTGCCGTAAATCCGGATATTATATATTTTGGATTTGCCGCTTTCGGATATGTCGAAAAAAACGTCCACGCTGTTTACGGTTCTGGTCTCTATGCGGAAGGTTACTTTGGTGCCGTAGCGGTTTTCGTTTTCATAAACGGCCCTGATGGAGTCCAGAGTCTGCTCTATGGAGCTGAAGCTGAGCACCTGCCCCGTTTTAAGCTGCACTTTGTCCCGCAGGGTCTTGGTTTTTACCTCTTTGTTGCCCTGAAACACAACGGAGCCGACGAGAGGCATTTCCTCCAGCTTGTATTTTAAAACGAAATCGGCCCCATCGACGTAAAGATCCCCGTCGATATTAAGAAAAAGCCCGGTGCCGTACAGTTTTTTAATGCTTTCGTCCAGAGCCTGGACGGTAAATTCGCTTCCCGCTTTTATGAGATACGGCGAAATTCTGCTTTCCGGTATACGCTTGTTCCCCTCGATAACCACCCTGTCTATCTTAACGGCAAGAGCGTACGAAGGGAAAACTAACCCGGCAGCCGCGAGAAAAAAAACTAAAACGGCAAAAAAACGCCCCGCCTTAATCCACATCAGGAAAGCCCCAGAGAACCCAGTATTTCTTTCACGCGGCCGTGTTTGGCCCTGGAGGAGCTTTTATTGGCTATCAGCCTGGCGGTGGATTCCATGATGGTTTCCACTTCCGCAAGGCCGTTTTTGCGCATGGTTTCCCCGGTGGAAACAAGGTCCACTATAAAATCGGAAAGACCGACCACGGGAGCTATCTCTATGGAGCCGTAGAGCTTTATAACCTCCACGACATAGCCGCGCTTGGCAAAAAAATCCTTCGTAAGGTACGGGTATTTGGTGGCTATCTTCATATCCTGCCGGTATGAGTTTTCCGCGCCCTTTATCCCGGCCGAGGCAAGGCGGCAGTAGCCGAAGCCCAGATCCATAAACTCGTAAACGGCGGCTCTCGTTTCGGCGAGTATGTCCTTGCCCACCACGCCCAGATCCGCCGCGCCGTGTTCCACGTAAGTAGGAATATCCATATTTCTTATAAGAAGGAAGCTGACGCCGTTTTCATCGTCCTCGAACACCAGCTTTCTGGAGGAAAAATCCACCACCCCTGCCCGGCATATTCCCTTTTTTACGAAAAGCTCCACAGTTTCTTCCGCCAGGCGGCCCTTAGGCAGCGCCACGGATATTTTATCCATCACCGGGGACTCTCCTTATATCGGCTCCGAGTGCGGAGAGCTTCTTCTCAAAGCTCTCGTACCCTCTGTCCAGATGATATATGCGCTGAACCTCGCTCGTATTGTCGGCCATAAGGGCGGCTATCACAAGGCCCGCGCTGGCCCTTAAATCGGAAGCCATAACCGGCGCTCCGCTGAAGCTGCGGCAGCCTCTGACCACCGCTCCGGAATCGTTAAGGGAAACGTCCGCCCCCATGCGCTTAAATTCCGGCACGTGCATAAATCTGTTTTCAAATATGGATTCTGTAATAAGGGACACTCCGTCGGACTTGAGCATCACCGCCATGAACTGGGACTGCATATCCGTGGGAAAACCGGGATAGGGAAAGGTTTCCGCGTCAACGGCCTTTATATGCCCATCGGAGGAAGCAAGAACGGTAAAATCGTCTATAATCTCTATATTAAGCCCGGCTTCTCTTAATTTTTCAATAATGGCGTCCATGGAGGAAACGGGGCAGTTTCGCACGAGAACCCGGCCTCCGCAGCCGGCCACGGCGCACAGAAAGGTGCCCGCCTCTATCCTGTCGGGCATTACGGAATAATCGGCGGGATGAAGCTCCCCGACGCCCTTTACCGTTATGGTGGAAGTGCCGTCCCCTTTAATATCGGCCCCCATGGAGCGTAAAAAACAGGCCAGGTCCACTATCTCCGGCTCTCTCGCCGCGTTTTGCAGTACGGTAACCCCATCCGCCAGGGAGGCGGCCATAAGGATGTTTTCCGTGCCCGTAACCGTAACCTTGTCGAAAACTATCTCCGCCCCCCTGAGCCTGCCGCAGGACGCGTTTATATAGCCGCCGGACACTTCTATTTCCGCTCCCATTTTTTCAAGGGCGGATATATGATAATTGACGGGCCTTTCGCCTATGGCGCAGCCGCCCGGCAGGGCGACCCTGGCCGTGCCGGTCCTTGAGAGCATCGGCCCTAAAACGAGAATGGAAGCGCGCATGGTTTTAACCAGCTCGTAGGAAGCTACGCAGGAGCCGCAGTCCCCCCTGTTGAAAACGTTTACGCTGCCGTTTTCATGCAGACATTCCACCCCTAAAGTGCCCAGAAGCCTGTTCATGGTGTTTACGTCCCTTAAATAGGGAACGTTATCTATGCGGTATCTTCCGCCGGCAAGCAGAACCGCCGCGAGAATAGGCAGGGAAGCGTTTTTCGCGCCGCTGACGCTCACTTCCCCGTGAAGAGGCTTTCCGCCTTTGATAATAAGCTTTTCCACTAAAACGAAACCTCAAAAATCAAGACTGAAACTCGCACACCATGACCCGGTCCGTCCCGGCCAGATCACGGACAAACCTTACGGAAGCCCCGACTTCGCGGGCCAAAGCCGCGGCCGAGCGGCTCTGGGTCCAGCCGATTTCAAAAACGGCCCGGCATTTCTTTTTACATAATAAGGAAATATTCCTCAATATCTTTTTATAAAAAAACAGCCCCCCCTCTCCCGCCACAAGGGCTATTTTAGGCTCGCGCCTTACTCTTGCGTCCGTAAGGGCGTATTCCTCCTCCGTAAGGTAGGGAGGGTTGCAGGTTATTATGTCGTAATCGGAGCCGTCCCACGAAAAAGACGCCGCGTCCGCTTCTATAAAGGACGCCCTGCCCGCGATCCCGAGCGATTTTGAGTTTTTCTCCGCCATATTTAAGGCGGCCCGGCTTATATCCACCCCCGTTCCCGTCATGTCCGGCCTTTCGGCCAATACGGAAAGCAGTATGCAGCCGGAGCCGGTACAAAGATCCAGGACCCTGGCCCCCTTTACTCCCCGCGCGGCGGAAAGGGCCTCCCCCACAAGGATTTCCGTTTCCACCCTGGGTATAAGGACGCTTTTGTCAACGTAAAACTCCCTTCCGTAAAACTCGCGCCTTCCGGTTATATAAGCGGCGGGCTCGCCGGAAGAAAGCCTGGAAAGAACATCGGCCGCCTCCCCGTCCGGCAGGCACGGGGCCGCTTTTGCCAGAGCGTAGGGCACGCCGAGAATACGGGAAACGATATCGTACCCGTCGGACACGGGCAGGCCCATATCCCTTATACGGCCTATAAAATCGCCGGTTCTCAAAGCCCGGCGCTTTTAAGGCGCTCGGCCTGGTCGTAAGAGGCCAGAGCGTCCAGAATTTCCGCCAGCTCGCCTTCAAGCACCCTGTCCAGATTGTAGACGGTAAGGTTTATCCTATGGTCCGTAAGACGGTTCTGAGGATAGTTATACGTTCTTATCCTTTCGGAGCGGTCGCCGGAGCCTACCTGAGACTTTCTCGTTTCGGAGCGCTCCTCGTTGGCTTTTATTATCTCCGCTTCCAGAATTCTGGATTTAAGGAGCTTCATGGCTTTTTCTTTGTTTTTTATCTGGCTGCGCTCATCCTGGCAGGTAACCACTATGCCCGTGGGGATATGGGTTATCCTTACGGCGGAGTCGGTGGTATTTACGTGCTGGCCTCCCGCGCCTCCCGAGCGGTAAACGTCTATCCGCAAATCCTTCTGCTCTATCTGCACTTCCACGTCGTCAGCCTCCGGCAGAACGGCGACGGTGCAGGCGGAGGTGTGTATGCGGCCGGAAGACTCAGTATCAGGTATGCGCTGCACCCTATGGCCGCCGCTTTCGTATTTAAGGCGGCTGTAAACCCCGTGGCCCCTTACGGAAAGTATGACTTCCTTATAGCCGCCCACGCCGGTTTCGCTCTGCTCCACTATCTCCCATTTCCAGCGCTGAAGCTCCGCGAAGCGGGTATACATGCGGAAAAGGTCGGAGGCGAAAAGGGAGGCCTCGTCCCCGCCGGTGCCCGCGCGTATTTCAAGATATATGTTTTTGTCGTCGTAAGGGTCTTTAGGAAGGAGGAGCAGCTTGAGCTGATTCTCAAGTTCCGGCACGAGGGCTTTAGCTTCCTCCAGCTCGGCTTCCGCAAGCTCTTTAAGCTCTCTGTCGTGGCCGTTCAATATTTCGTGGGCCTCATCCATTGAGCGTTTTACGGCTTTAAGCCGCAGATAAGCCTCCACTATGGGCCTTTTTTCCGCGTGCTCCTTGGAATATCTGGTAAAAAGGCTCTGGTCCTTTATTACCTCCGGGTCGGCCAGCATGCCGTTAAGGGCTTCGTAACGCCCGACAACTTCGTCCAGCTTATCGTACACTTATATCCCCCTGAAAAATAACGCCGCCGCCTTTTCAGGCTGCGTATTCCACGCCTTGGGCCGGTTCCGCATCCTCTTTGCCGAGAGCTTCCTTTATGGAAAGCAGGGCCACTTCAAGCATTTTATCGTCCGGCTCTCTCGTGGTCAGCTTCTGGAGCCACAGCCCCGGGGTTATAAGAAACCTGACTATGGGATTATCCGCGTGCCTGCCGCTTAATTTGAGCACCTCGTAGGAAATGCCCGCGATAATGGGCAGCAGCACTATACGGGAGCCGAATTTAATAATAAAATGGGAATCTTTCGGAATAAGAGAAAAAACCAGTATGGCCACTATCATGACTATAAGCAGAAAACTGGTTCCGCAGCGGGGATGCAGCCTGCTCATGGAGCGGGCGTTTTCCACCGTAAGGTCGAGGCCCTTTTCGTACGTGTATATGGCTTTATGCTCCGCGCCGTGATAGCCGAATACCCTGGCTATATCCTTCATGCGGGATATGGCGAATATATAAACGAGGAAAAAGATCACCCTTATCACGCCGTCCACCAGGTTAAAGACTAAAAACGAGCTCTCTATTATAGGCACGAACCTTTTAAGCGCGTCCGTAAGGAAAAGGGGCAGATAGATAAAAAGGGCCACTCCCAGGCCGATGCCCAGTATCATGCTGAGGTATGTCTCCAGTTTGGAGCTTTTGCCGTCCTTTTTATCAACGTCGGGCATAGCGTGCTCGGCGGAAAAATTAAGAGCCTTAATGCCTAGGACGAGGGAATCGTAAAGGGCTATAAGCCCCCGGAGAATCGGTTTTTTAAAAAGCGGCTTCGAATCCAGCTTTACGTCGTCCTTTTTTACTATTATTCCGCCGTCGGGCTTCCTTACGGCCACTACCAGCTTATTGGGAGCGCGCATCATAACGCCCTCGATAACGGCCTGTCCGCCTATGGCGGCTTTGCTGCATTTTTCAGACATATCCCTGTTCCTCTTTGATTTTATCGCGAAAGGCCGTCCACAAGCCTTCGCGAAAGGGGTTTATAAAAAATCCGCTTCCGGCTCCAGGCGCCGCGTTAAGGATCTCCGCTTAAATAAAAGGGACATCCCGCCGGAGCGAAAGTTTAACGTTTTTTTTAAGAATACGGCTAGACTCCGCCGGAAGCGCCGACGTTATTTTTAAGGCGGGCTATGCGCTCTCTCACCTGAGGCGCTTTGCCGCAGGAAAATTTACCTTCCGGGCAGCCTTTCCCGCAGCAGCCGGGCCCGGCGTTTTTAAATATGGCAGGCGCGGCTTTGAAAGCAAGGGAAAGCATCCTGTCGGAAAGGGCCCGTATCTCCCACTGAGCCCTCATGCACGACCTTAGCGAGAAAAAATGCAAAAGCTCCCTGGCGTTCATGGTGATTATTATTTTTGTTTCGCAGGCGTTGGGCAGAACGTAGCGCGCGTCCTCCGCGGGAAGCCCCAGCCGGGAAAGCCTGGAATAAACACCGGCAAGATAATCCATAGCGTCGCTGAACACGGCCGCAGCTTCGCTGCTACCTGCAACAGACGGCGGCATTATATAGGGAAAGGCGCTTCCCTCCTTAACGTAACGCTGGGACTTCTGGGAAAAGCTGGCGATCCTGTGGCGCACAAGCTGGTGAGTAAGGGCGCGGGACACGCCTTCCGCCCCGAAAGTGAAGCTCACATGCTCGAACACGGAATAATGCCCCATGCCCGCCAGCTTTTCGATAAAATCGTTCTGCTCCGACGCGGAGACTTTTTCTGAAAGCCCCTTTATATCGGAGTCCGAATAGCATAGCCTGGCGGCGAGAGCCGCTATTTTTTCAGCCTCGGCGTTATGCTGCAGAAGCTCTACGTTCAGGCTTACGTTATCAGGCATACGCCGCGCCTAAAAACCTATTTCCTGCCGGTTTTTTTAGCGGGGGCCTGTTCTGCGTCCTTGGCGGCGTATTTTTTCATAAATTTTTCCACGCGGCCCGCCGTGTCTACGAATTTCTGCTTGCCGGTAAAAAACGGATGGCAGTTGGAGCATATAGCCACGTTGGTTTTATCGGTGGTTGAGCGGGTCTTATGGGTGGCTCCGCAGGCGCAGGTAAAGGTTACTTCTTTGTATTCGGGATGGATTCCTTCTCTCATTTTGTACTCCGTTTTTAATTATTGACGGTTTCTGACCGTCTTGAGTTCGGTAAAAGGACGTTACTTTTACCACGAAAAGGAGATTATTACAACAGGTTTTATAAATAAGCCGTCTCTTTCATCTTCCATGCCAGGCGCAATACTTATTCTCACTGTAAATACTGCCTTCCGTCAGCAGGCGCATATTGGTGCAGCCTCCAAGACACATTTCGGCGTACCGGCATTCCCGGCAATAGCCCTTAAGCTGCAGCCTGGTCAGCCCGCGCCTCCAGGAGAAAGCGTCCGTATCCTCCCAGATATCCCGCAGGCTTCTCGTTCGTATATTTCCTTCTATAAAACTGCCGTCACGAATGGCCATGCATGCCGTAACATCTCCGTTGCTCAAAATTCCCACAGAGCGCACGCCCGCGTTGCAGCCCCGCCATACGGAAGGAACACCATTTTTATCAAACCTCTGGGACAGGAGAGTTTCATTCCATGTATAATATCCTATATTATCCGCCAGATTGATCGCCATGCCGCCACGGCTGCTCTTGCCGTATGCAAAATCAATAAGCCGTTTTATCTGCTTCCCGTCAAGCATGTTATCTTTAATGTCTTTCCCGTTTCCCATGGGAAAGCACAGCTGCAGCCGCCATACATCCGCCGTCCGCTGCGTCTCCAGGAATTCGTACAGCTCCTCCAGACAATCGATATTCAAGCGGCTTACGGTGGTAATCACTCCCACAGGAAGCCCCTCGTCCCTGAGCAGCCGAAGCCCGCGTAAGGCTTTATCAAAGCATTCCGTCCGTCTTATCCTGTTATGAAGTTCTTCGGTTCCGTCGATACTTACAGCAACCATCCTGGGCGAGCACTTATATAAATATCCGGCCGTCTTTTTATCAATCAGCGTCCCATTGCAGACTATACCATAAGGCAGACGGTACTCATGCAGTATTTTCAGAAGCTCCTTCCATTCCTTTTTCAGAAACGGTTCCCCTCCTGTTACCCCTACCTCCACAGAACGCATTTCCGCAATCTGCCCGCATAGATTCTCCATTTCCGGGAGAGTCAGCTCATCTTCCCTCCTGTATCCGCAGGAGGAACCGCAATGGGAACAGTTTAAATTGCAGGCGGTAGTGATTTCCCATACGCATTTCTCCAATTTATAGCCGGTTCCCGTTTCCTTTTCCATATTGTTACGAAGATTCATTCAGTTTCCCCCTTTTAAAGCCATACTTATCTACGGCATATAAAGGCCCTTTTGGAACCTCCCTCAGGTCTACGGTAATTTCACCGCTTACGGCACTTACATCAGACACCCCGCTCAGGCTGCAGTAAACCGCCCCTTCGCTGAGCCACTCTATATGTACCGGGAAAACGCGCTTCGGGCTAGGATCAGGATGAGTATACGGATTCTGACTACGGTATTTCATTTCCATATCGTTTAAATAGTCGATCGGGATAAAATCCGGCATGCTGTAAGCATTAAACCGTACCACTCTGGGAAAACGATAAGTGCAGCTTTTCTCCGGCAGAGCCGCTTTTGTCTCTCCCTCCGTCATTTGCAGTTTAAATAAAGCCTCCTCATCTTCTCCCTTTACTTCAAGGGTCATGGTTCCGCCCTTTACATCCGCCTCATAGATATCCGTCCCGTATACCAGCAGGCAGCCGTCCAGGTTTCTTGTTTTCCATTCGAGCGTCAGTGTATTTTTCGCTCCGTCCCCATCCTTTACGCTAAAGCTCTCAAAAAAAGTAAACTCGGGCTTTAAAGTCTTTTTTACTTCATAGGTAGAGCCATTGGAAACGGAAAGTTCATAAAACCTGCCGTTATGGACCTTACAGTCAATGCCGCTCTGTCCCGGTTCTTTTATTAATACGGAGCCGCCCGTGTCTACTGAAGCCGCTTTTCCGCAGTCCTCCGCCTCTGCCGAGGCTTCCGCCCCACCTGAAGATCTTACCTCTTTTTCCTTAAAGCCTACCTTACTGTAAACGTCCATACCCTCTATCTCCCAGCAAAAAGGAACCACATCGCCGATATTATAGTCCTGGACCGCTATTCCAAAGGCTTTTATTTTAGCCAGACTGCATTTTATAATTTCCAGATTTACATCTTTCTGTATCTCCGTATCCGTTTTCTGATAGATGCGCATTTTCGTAATGCCAACCGCATCGTTGCTGTGAATATTATCAATCTTAACGGTAAATTTTTCTCCTTTTTTTACGCAGCCTCCCCCTTCAGGATGCAGCCACCAGGTAGGCACTGGGCTATCTCCAAAGCCGGGAACAACTTCCGTTTTTTGCAGCAAACAGCTCCAATCCGGCCTGCCGGATATACTAACGGATATTTTGCTGATATCTTCCTGCAGTTCCCCGGTACCCTCTCCCTGGGGAAAAGTAATATATACGCCGTCGGGAAGTTCTGAATATGACCCGGAATCACTTCTGAAACAAACGTCCTCATAACAGCTTACGTTTACCTCCAGGGACGTCACAACAGAAACGGTAATATGATTTTGCTCCATTTCCAGCGTTAAGTGCGCCATTTTAAATATCCCTCCTTAATAAACAACGCCTTTTCCTGCGGCAATGCCTGAATAGGCTCCGTCTTTTCTTCCTGCCACAGGCCGTTTTTATCCTTCGACAAAAAGTCCCACCCGTCCCTCCGGATTTCTCCTCCAGGCACCGGAATATCGGGCATTCCTTCATGAACCAGCAAGGGAGCGATATTTAAATGGGCCTCAATACCGCGCGTCTGCTCCAGATAGCATTCATGATCAAGCTGAATGACAGTTTTAGGCAGGCATCCGCTGGTAAGGTACCCTTTTCCCATAGGGTCGAAAAGCAGCGTCATCTCCACAGGGCCGCCGGCCAGCGAAAGTGAAACCTGCCGGCCGCATTCCTGAAAAAGCAGTTCATCCTTTCCGTACATTGACGCGGGATCGCTGCCGGAAAAGAACCCGAAGATTCCCTCCCTTACCTTTCTTGTATCTCCTATCTGAACGGGAAACAATATATTTTCATATCCCCTGCCGCCTGTTTCCTCCGCAGTCTGTGCCAAGGCGCGCAGCCCCATCTCCCTTATCTGTACCCGGGCTCTTACCACTGCAAGATTTTTTCCGAAGTAAAGGCCGGGACTTACCTCTCCATCAAGGGGCATCCGGCAGCCGTAGCCGTCATCCAGCTGATCCAGAAAATCAGAAAACCGCGAAACCTCCAAACCCTGAAGACTATCTCGCAGCCCTTCCATATGGGCGCTTAACGGCGTTCCTCTTTTAGCTGCTTCCTCCTGCATCCAAACCACGCCGCGGGCGGACGCCGCAAGGGTTCCCAGATATACGCCTTTTCCGTCGTAAAAACGCAGCGTCCTGTCCGTAAAGCCGGGCAGTAAAAAGCCCTCCACCGGAAGCAATTCCGCCTCCAGACGGCATGGCTTGGGAAAACGCGGACGAAGCAGCGCCTTTCCCGGCTCTCCCGTTTCCAGCACCTCCGATATACGGATATGCTCCGAATCGGTGTTCAGTTCCTTGATCTGCCCAAAAGAATCCACCACCCATAGTCCGGTAAGCTCCAGAATTCCCTCTCCGATCGGCAGAAAATCCTCCATACGTCCGTATTTCAAGGGAACGGTATCCTGCCGGTCCAGATATCTGCACATCTTCTTTAACAACTCCTCCGGCACCTGCCCGAACCTGCATACGGGAATGGAAACGGCCTTTTCCTGCAAAAGGCGTTTTTCTATCATACCGTCCATTCTCTGAGATAAAATATCGTAATCCGCCATACTCTGCGCAAGCCTCATCAGCGCATGCGACGGCCTGCGCCTTTCCATCAACCTTTCCAATCGGTATTTTGCCTGAAAGGAAGCATGGGGCGTAAGCATAGTGCTCCCGGTATATTCCACGGCCTTTGACTCAGCACAGGCATCCTTCGCCTCAAAATCAAGCTCTTTAAGCCGATAGCGGTTCAGGACAGTATCCTGCCGGATATCTCTCCCCGATAAAGGAGTCAGGTTTATCCGCCACTGCATCAGAATCGGATTCCAGGGCGGCTGAAATATTACATAAGCCGTCAGATCAGGCAAAGAGCCCTTCCATCTTTCCGGCTGCTTTTTCCAATCAGTTATCCGCTCCGCAAGAATATCCGCATCCTGCTGCCGGTATTCCCTGCCTGCCTGACGCAAGGCGGTAATGGCAAGCGCTCGGTTAAAATCACAGGATAACAACAGGGCTTCGTAAAGTATCGCTTCCGCCTGCTCCGCCACGGGAACGCCGTCCGGACAGGTCCACTCTAAAAGCTCCTTTCCCGTTATCTCCTGTACTTTTCCGTAAAGCTCCACTTGCAGAGACGACAATACGGCCTGCCTGCATGGAAGCCGTCCGTCCTTATCGCTTTCCCCTGCGGTTTGAAAACCCTGGAGCTTTTTGCTCCCCGCTCCGGGTATCAGGAGCACCGGCGCAAGGGGCTCATAAAAGCGCAGCTTCTCCTCCGTCAGCTTATAGGCGCTGCCTTCCAGCAGCTTTTCCATGCTGTTTTTTATTTTTATTATTTCCGACTTCAGCTTGTCTGCTTCCGCTTCTTTTTCCTCTATTCGGGTTAGCGCGGCTTCTATTTCGGAAAGCCGTTCTTCCGTCTGCGTCTTCTGAAACGGGCTGGGCGTAAACTGGTACAGATAGCGGCACCAGAGACCGTAGCCCTCCTTTTTCAAATCCTCATTCTCCTGGCGAAGCCGGTCGTATTCCCTCTGCGTCTCATTCAGTATACGCAGAGCTTCCGGCTCGGCACTTTTCCGCTTTTGAAGGATATCCTCCCGGTCTATATCGCTGCGTATCGTCCAGACGCTGCCTGCGTCCACAATTCCGAATTGCCGTTCATGGAGGCTTTCCTCCAGCTCCAGCAAGCCGTCGGGATTTCCCCCGTCCGTATTTTCCAGAACGCCGCTCATCATCCCATGGAGCATCCGTTCGCTATTTCCGGATTTTGTTATATTCCGGCTCATATAGGCTGCCATGGCTTCCATGGAATTATTGGCTATATAAATATCAGGATCCCCCTTAGGCACGGCAGATTCATAAACCGCCTCGCTGCCTTTCCATTCCAGGGTCTGAATGCAGCCGTGAAGTATGGTTCTTCCGGGAGTCTCTTTCTCCTGCCAGCGCCAGAACCGCCTGCCCCACTCCGCATCCTTTAACGGATCCTGCTCTTCATTTTCATAATACCCGCACAGGCAGTATGTCAGCGTTCCCCGGGGGATATCCTCGCAGCTGTCGTAAAAACCGAGCACTGTTTTGCTTCTCTCATAAAAAGCGGAAAAAATCGGGTCGCCCATGCCTACCGCCGTCACCTCGTCAAGCAGGAACCCATCCTCTTCCCCTGGGGCGTCCATATCCGTTACGCCTCCCCAAAAAGCGTATTTTTCTCCCCGTCTCCCTCCGCCATCCCAGATTCCATCCTGCTGCTTCAGTAACGGAATCGTCTGCCGAACCATTCCCTGACAGGTTTTATTTTCCGTATTGGAGCAATAATTACTTTTTATAAGAAAGCTCCTTCTCCTGATCCGCCCGTCCTCCTCCCATAAACGATGAAGGATATAACGGTCAGGCAGGGGAGGAAACACCGCACTCCCTTCCGATTCCCTGCCGTGCAGCAGGGCATCCGGCATTATCCAGTGCAGATGGACTCCCGGCAATATATCTTTTCTCGTAAACAGGGAATTGCTGATATTCGCCCCTACGGGCAGAATATCAAGCTGCTCGAAATTATACTCCATATCCGCCGCAGGCTCCGTATGATCTCCCGCAATAAGGGCCTCTATCCTAACTGGTACAAACAAATTTTTATCCATATGTAAATCCGCCCGATTTCTGCTTTTTTATCCGTTTACATTTTATATTTAACTTATTTTTGCTCTATATCTATGGTATAAACCTGCGGCGAAGCCGCCATCTGCAGTCCAAACTCCGCGGGGCCTAATTTCTTTCCCAGTATCTTTTCCATTTCCCCTTTTAATTGCCGTATATCGATTACCCTGTTGGAAGCTCGGCGGATTTTCACCTGAACAGGCTTATCCCCGGCGGCATTCACAGAGATATTTTTCAGGTTTTTTACAAGCATTTCCCCCTCCTTTGCCTCAAAGCCCTCATGAAGGCTCTCTTCCGGCTGATGAAACACGATACGGCGGATCTCTCCTTCCACGATGCCAATCAGCATATTTCCGGCAAGACCTTCCAGCCGCAAAAAACGCAAATCCCGACCGTCCTCTCCCTGACACCGTATTTTAATACCCGGCCAGCATTTAATGATATCCGAATACAGAATAAATCCCGTTTGCACAGCCGCGCCGGAATCCTTTAATTGTTTCTTCAGAATACCGTCCCGCAGCCGCTCTGCTGCAGTGTCTCTTCCTATGCTCCTTGCCCCTTCCAACAGACATTCTATCCACTGAGGGTCTATATGAAAAAACAGCAGGGTCTCTTTTTCCAGCCAGCTCTTATCCGCCGTCAGATAGTGCATGGGAACATACTTAAGCAGAGACAGATTTTTAAAGTAATCAGCGACTGAAATATCCTGCTCCTCCGTCCGCACAAATGCGAGCCGCTGCAGGTTGGCACGTTTTTCTTTACCGCCATACCACGTTTTCATCGTTCTCTCCCTGTTTCCTCTTCCGCTTCAGTCTTCCTGCCGCCGTCCGGCAAGGCTTTTTCCAAAATATCAAGCAATACATCCGCCGGATTTTCATTTCCGTACGGATTTCCCGCGTCCCGTCCCATATACTCGTTAAACTGCTCCCGCAGCGCGGCTCCGTGCAGGCTCTGCAGCGACTTTCTTCTCTCCTTTATAAGCTGCTCCGCCACGGCGCTTTGATGCAGCGTCAGCAATCTGCCAAGCTGCCATGCGCACGCAAGGGATACATCGAACATTCCCAAATTCGGGTCATAAAAATAAAGCTCTTTGGCAGAGAATGCGGGCAAGTCCCTTTTTTCCAGCCGCAGCGGCACCAGAGGCCCTCTGTAAAAGGACACCGTCCTGTCTCCGTTTTGCAGCCAGTGCTTTACAGGCACATAGCCGTTTTCCAGAATGCCGTTCAGCACTTCGTCACAAGTCTCCCGGGCCTGCTCCGCCGGGATACATTTTTCGGATGCTGGCACCCGGAACTGCAGTTCTTTAAAAACAGCGTCAGGCTCCATGCCGTTATCCGTGCTGTAAAAATCCCAGCTATACAATACAAGGAGCCGGACGCGCGGGTATTTTTCAGCTTCTTCCGTCATTGCCTCCCCTGCGCCGTAGCCCTCCAGAGATACGACGTAGACCCTGTTTTGCACCTTCTCCGGGCCGGACATAGGAAGCCTGCCGCAAAACGTAACGGCAAACGCACCTTTCTGCGCTTCGTCCGCCTGTCTGACAGCATTTTCCTCTTCCACCCCTTTTCTTACGTGGCACAAATATTTGATGTCCTCCAGAGGCGGGCACAGCTCCAGAAATTTTTCTCTATCAACATCTATATACATACAGCTCTGCTCCGGATCCTGCATATCTGCGGCGGGAATAAATATATCTTCCAGCCCGCCGGAAAAAGCGTCCTTTGCGGCAGCCGTCCGTATTTCCGCCACCTCTTCTCCGGAAAGCAGCAAAAGCCACAGCCAGGGCTGCTCCGCGTCATCATTTACTTTTACTTCCCAGGGAAGCGAAGCGCGGTTCCATACCACGTGCGGAAGAACCGTCGCAAAATGCCCGTCCCCATTGACGGTGGGAAATACGGAATGAACCTCTCCCTTATGGAACCCTATATTGGAACCCCCTACCGTGAATTTCCGGCTGATCTGTGTCTTGCCCAGGGTCTGGGCATCCTGCTTCACGGTAATTCGGTATGTTCCCTCCTTTAAAGACGGCCGCTGATAATCCGCTAAAATGACTTCCTTCACAGTCTCCTCCGTTACATCCATTATCTTGCTCCCATCGACGCAAGATAAATATCGCTGAAGAATAAGCCTTTAGGCTCTGCCGCTGTCCGCTTCAGGCTTATTTCTCCCGTATTCAGCCCCAGCCGCTCTAAAATCCGGTTTCTCCGCTCCATACAGGCTCCGCTTTCAATTTGCTGAAGCTGCCTCTCCCAATTGTATTCTTCGTGTTCCCAGGGACGGGGTTCCGGCCGCCGCGCCCGCGGCAGTTCCGCAGTTTCCGGCTCCGGCATGACGCTTTCCACCTGATAGCGCTTCCAATCCGCCTTTGCAGGCGCCGTCGTAATCCGCACTCCGGTAATCGCTTCCACAGTCTCCTCTCCGTACCCCTTCTCCCGCCAGAGAGCCGCGGGAACCCGTGCCGTTACAGCCGTGAAAACAAAATCCCCGCTGATATCCTCGTTTTCCCGTTCCACTATTACTTCCAATACCGGACATATAACAAGCGGAACGTCCTTTTCTTCGCGGCAGGTTCGCAGTTGAAAGCTCTGCTGTGTTTCCACTATGCCCCTTATACTGCCGTTGGGCACCTGCCCGTCGGCTGTGATTTCAAGCTCTTCCGCCGAGACCGTCCAGACAGTATCATCGTCACTGCCGGACAGGAGCCCCCTGACTATACGAAAGGACAGACTCTGATAATCGCCGTCGTTCTCCGCCGTAAGGCTCCGATTTGAAGCGCCATGCAGAAAAGACCTGCGGAAATCCTCAACAGATATGAACCTGTCTTCCGCCTTCTTTGCGTTTCCAAAGGATATGGAAAAGCTGATAAACCATAATTTAATATGGGCGACTCCCGTAAAATCAGGCCCCCAGATATCTAAATCACAACCTACCTCCACCGTTATGGTGCAGATCCACAGTTTGACCTTTACCCCTATATCAGCCTTCAGAGCAAGCTCATAAGCAAACGGCTGCCACATCATCTGTATATCTACCGCAGCATAAAACCATGCTTCGATATTCGCAGCATGGAACAGCAGCTTCAATTCCCCTCCGGCCATAATGCCGGAAGGGATCAGCGCAAAATACAGGCTTCCTTCCGCGTTCAGTACGGAGCTCAGCTTCCATTTCAGGGATAATCTTACCGCATCCGGATACCGCTCCGGTTTTTTATAACCGTTCCGGTAGCCTCCCAGGCAGAGCGCAAAATCACCGTCCATCCATACGTAATAAGCAAACTGTCCGCGAATCGCACAATCTTTGGAAAGTACATAGGAACCTTCCGCCAGCGCGGCTTCCACTGCAATTTTTCCTTCTTTTTTCCTGTATCCTGCCCTGAGATACAGAATAGCTTTCGCAATAGGGCTGATCCCGGGCTTAGAGCCAAAGGGTACAGTAAGCTCCGATCGTCCTATCAGATTAACCGCCGCATCGCTCCCAAGCTCCGCCGTAAGAACGGCAATGGAATCCAGCATTTGGAAGGACTTAAATGATACTCCCGCCCCGAACCAGGACGAGCCTTCGGCAGGGGGAAAGGCCGCGTCCATATCCTCCGGCTGAAAGCTCCCGCGCATACCCTGAATCAGCGGGCAATCGTCCAGGTTCTTCACGTCAGGAATAAGAAGACGGCGGTTATAGCCAAAGCCCACTCCGATTCCGTTAACGTCAAAGCAGGGCGGCCCTCCGATTTGCCCTCTGAAATTCGCCCATGCATAGAGCGACGTAAAATTCTTTTTCTGATATCCTCCCTGAACCGCAAGCATAAAAGCGCCTGCCTGCAAAAGCAGTTTTCCGCCGTACGCATTATCCGCCTTACGCTGCAGACTTCCCTCCAGCGCAAAAGCGGAACCGTGAATGTCGATAAAGAGACCCCGCAGCGTAAAAATGATATTTCTTTCCCGAAGCGAGTAACCCGCGCCTAAACCTTCCAGAGCCAACCTGAAACCTTTAAGCTGCACACCCGCATCCGCCAGAAACCAGACCGAGCCGCCGGAAAAGGAAAGCGAGATTTTATCCAGAATCAAAGGGCCCGCAGTTTTGTTGATACTTATGGAAGAGCCGGACTCAGGAGCATCGCCGTTATTTACCGCAGGGATATTATGAAAAGCATTTTTACCGATTGATGCGTGACGGTCGTTTTTTTGCTCCGGCGCGTAATGACAAACAAAGGTCCTGACCTCCTCCGCGGTCCCGTAGGACGCCAGTAAAGAAAATCCCGGCTCGGGCCGAGGATAGGCATCCAAATCGGGCAGATATTCCCATATCTTTGGGCTGCTTCCGGAAATATACAGCAAATACAGATTTCCGATATAAGGTTCTCCCAGCAGACGGGCGTAATCCCCTGCCACGGGAAGCCGTTTCAGGTCGATTTTACTAAAAAAACCAATGCCGAAAGCGCAGCCGTCCTTATCTCTATGGCAAAAGATCTGCCCTTCCTGCTCCTTCCATTCCATATAAAAGCTTCCTGTCTCCGCATCCCAGACGCCTAACATCTCCGCTACCGACAAAGAAAGCTCCGGCCCATCCGGGGGAAACGCAAAACCGGCCATTTCGGCCAGTCCGGCAACCGATATGGCGGCGGGGGACTCTGCCCTTCCGCGCAGAGTGTACTGCGGACCGCTTTTTTCCACAGATACCTGCAATATACCGTCGCCTATGCCTACGGTTCCCGTCAGGAACAGTCTGTTTTCCTCTCCGTCCTTTTCATAAAATAATCTTACTCCTTTCAGCTTCAGGCCGTCAAAAAGCTGCCAGTCCGTCTGTAAATCAAGCCCCAAAGCAAAGCGCCGCGTCCTTTTTTCCTGAAAACTGTAAGTAAAATCCAATTTCTCCAGATAAAGCTTTGCCGACAGAAGCCCCTCCGGCAGCAAAGCAGGAAGATCCACATCCCCAAGCAGAGGGCTTAACGCGCTCATATCGGAAAGCTCCGTTTGTTCCAGGCCTTCAAGCCTGATACCAAAATCCTTTTCCATATCGTTGTAGCTTACGGCGGCGGACAGCGGCAGCTTGCCCAAAGCAAATGCGCCGGAAACTTCCGCGTTATACCCTATGGTTTGAGAATCCTCTCCGCCTGTCAGAAAGGCCATCTTTAATTTCAGGCCGATATCCGAAAGGGAGAACCCGCTGAACACCTCCCACCGGCCGTCCCAGTCGGCTAACAGCTCAATTTCCTCTATACGTTCGTTCAGGAAGTCGTACCGTACGCTGATTTTACTTAGATAAACGGAAGCTGCAATTTTTAAAATCGTATCAGGTATATGACTTGCCCAATCATTTAAATTAAGCAGCGCAAACAGCCCGTCCAGAGTAAAAGCCTGTTTTTCTCCCGCCTCCCGCAGGCTGACAGCGTAGACGGAATCTCTCTGTATCCAGGTAAGTTCTATTTCCCACTTTATCTCCCGGCAGGCCTTGCCAGCCTGGCCGGTCGCGGAAAACGAGCCTCTTACCGGATCCAGATGCGCCTCGCAGGAAGCGTGCATTACAAGCGGATATCTTAAGTCCGCAGCTTCTATGGCATAGCGCGCCTCATTTACTGCGATACCGGGAATGACATTTGCCAGGAAATCCATCCCTTGAGCTGTATCAAGAAGAACTGCCGCCCTGAATAAATCTTCCTCCGTATTTGGAAAATCTATTTTAATCGTCACACCGGAAATTTCCACTCCCAGCAGCAAAGCTTTATCCATGGTAAGACGTACGGAAAGCCCCTCTATATCTTTCTGCTCCTCGCTGCAACTATAAGCAGTATCGCCGGAAGGAAGAAGCTCTCCCATCATGCAGTTTAATACGGGCAGACTACATAACGGGCTTTCACTCCAAAGGCCGGAAGGCTGCAGCTCCTTCAACAATTCCTCATATAACTGACGCATACGGACTTCCTTATATTTTTTTCGCAACTATACCCTTATGCAGGTATAAAGTTATGGGAAATATTTATAATACAACAGCTTGCTCACGATAATGAATAATAAGGCCGGAAGCGCTTGGCTAGGCACTGTCTAAGGGGCTTGCGCATAAGTTTGCCTTGCCCAAGCTGGTCTTATTATGAATGCTTTTGACGACTAGGGAGCATTATTATAATTATTTGCCGTAACTATCTACCTTATGGGATAGCCGCCATTTTTTATTCTCTTAAGCGGGACAGTTTATATACTTTAAAAACAATCAGAATAATCGGCCTTCAAACAATTTTCTCGTTGCGTAATCCCTTATCCTTTTTGCATAGAAATTGTAATAATAAAAATCCTCTCCGGCGAGATATACGGTTCTATCCCCCTGCCATGCCATAAAGGGCTTGAGCGCCGCGTTCAATATGCCGGCAGAGTAGTAAAAGCATGTTACAGGATAAGGAATTCCGGGATTTCCATTCCAAGCCTGGCTCCAGGTTTCGGGCATCCTGTTAATATTGGTTTCCCGAAAACCTACCCTCAGGATAGCTTCCATGGTTTCCCGGCAGGCGGGCTCCCGCCCCGTTTTCATATAGGAAAGGCAGTCAAGGATTTCATTTGCGCATTCCAGAAAAGCTGCTTCATTGCTGCGTTCCCACTGCTTTCCGTTCTGATTGACGCGGAACCATGCGTAAGCGTCGTCCGGCGCTCCTCCCACACGGGCATGCCCTATTGCAAGAGCCTTTGGAAGTTTGTGATATATACCGTATGGGTTTTGCCGTACTCCGTTTATTCTGGCATCGGTTACCTCCGCCATATTAATACCGCTGATAAATCCATTAAAATTTTCATGCGCATAGGTATCCGCGAAAATATGCAGGGCAATCCCCGTATGCAGCAAAGCCGCGTTTCTTTCGCCTGCATTCCGGCTTTTTTTATATTCCGACGCCGCATTTTTAAGAATATTGGCCGCCATGGAATTATCATTGCAGCGCGCCCTTTTTACCATGTAATTCTTTCCCGTGATTCTGTCTTCAGGAGGTATAAAATGAAATGCCGCAACAGTGTCTCTCAGGAATACAGGGTCAAAAAATTTTATATTTTCTCCTTCCACGGTAAATCCAGTCCGAACCACATAAAAACGTCCGTCGCTTACAAGCTCTCTTGCAAAGTACGGCACCTGTTCCAAAACATAGCTGTCCTTTTCCGGCCTGTAATCGTCCACATATTGAGAGAAAGAAGCTATGCGATGCGCATCTACAGCGTCAAAACCCGCCAGCATGGCAATAACCTTTACTCCGTAAAAATGAAAACTGATATCCATTATTTTTCCCCATTTTCGTATGCTTTTGATATAATAAGGGCATAAAATATTTTAACTGCTGGAGGAAAACTGCCGTGCACCAGGATTATATCTATATGATAGAAAAAGTTTACCAGCGTTATTTCAATCCGTCCGGGCAATGCCTCAAACCGAATATAACCTTTGAAGAGGTATATGCCGACCTGACCTCCGAGCCTTATCGGCAGGAGGACCCTTATTTCAACGAAATTCCAGAGCATTTAAAACGCGCGCTGACGAAACTGCCCATGGAAACCCTCGTTAACTGGAACAAGCGGGATTACCTGGTTATCGATCCACTCACAACTCCCCCGGAGGGAGCTTTTCTGGAGGTACGGGTCGTCGCAAATATCTACTATCAAGAATACGCTATTATGGCCGCTCTTCAGCTATATGACGGCATCTTTAGTAAATCTCCCGATGCGCGATCCATTTCTAAACTTAAAATATTACTCGGCCCAAACGTCCCAGACCCGGTCAAAACGGATAAAATCGTTATATATAACCGGGTTCCCTTAAATATACTGGATACGCAACGTATTTCCGTCGCAGCATATCTGGAAGAGCAGATGTCTTTTCTTTCAAGATATTGTCAGAATAACGCTCCGCTTCCCGCCTTTGTCCGCAGTTTATACAATCATGTGCCAGTGGGCTACGGAGAGGGAATTGACTACAAGGGGCAAACCATGACTTTCTCCGAGCCCAGGGCGCAATGCGTAAAACAAGTTCTTGAAAATTCCGCAGGCCGCTCGATAGACCTTAAACAGTTTGACAAGCAGTTATCCGACGAATTTAAAAAAATAAAACTATCGGGAAATATCCCATTTATTAACCGGTGCGAAATTAAAAAAGAAATATATTGGAGGTAGTTAAGGCAAAGTATCGTTACAATACAGGCCATGTTTTTTTAGTTTATCCTCTTACGCACCGCTGTATTAAAATAGTTTATGAGTAAAATTATCACAGTATTACAATTTACGCAACTTCAACTATTCACAGGTTTTCGCGGTTTTATCCGCGCAGCGGAAAAAGTGCTTTACCATTATTATAATAGCTCAATATCACAAAAAATCCGTTAGCGATATTTTTTTAGCGGCTGTACACTCTCATGGTTCAGACTATGGAGATAAGCGCCTTATTTAATATTTAAAATAGAAAATATACGTGGAGACAGTTTTAAATCTTTAAAGGATTTTTTTGGGAAAGGGAGGGGAGAGCGTGTTCTCCCCTCCTTTTCATATGCATTTCAGAAAAGGTTTCAAAGAAACCTCAGCGCCCTGAAAGCCGGAGCGAATGGCCTGGAGGGCGCAATCATGTAAAATTAATTCAGGTTATCACTAGCGTTTCATATTCAGGAGTTCCTGAATCATCTCGTCGGAGGTGGAGATGATTTTGGAATTGGCCTGATATCCGCGCTGGGTGGTTATCATATCAACAAGCTCCGTGGAAAGGTCCACGTTGGAGTTTTCAAGCATTCCGGCGGAAATATCGCCGCGGGAACCCGTCTGAGGTTTGCCCACGGTGGCCTGGCCGGAGTTGCCGGTTTCTGCGAACATGGAATCCCCCACTTTCATAAGGCCCTGATTGTTTACGAAGGTGGCGAGGGCTATCTGGCCAAGAGTGCGCACTTCCCCGTTCGTGTATGTGCCCACGATTTCCCCGGCCGGGTTAAAGAGGGCCGTTTCCAGGTTGCCCTGAGCGTAGCCGTCGCTGGAGTTCTGGGTAAAGGTGCCTGCTGCTGCGGAGAGGACCATGCCGTCCGTACCGCCCTGAGAACCCAGGTTCAGCTTGATCTCAGGAATGGTGTTCGTGCCGTTGGCAGCGGAAAACCTTAAAGTGGGGTTTACCATAACCGTGGACGGATTGGGGAACCTGTCGTACATATAGGCAAGAGAGCCGTCGGAGTTAAACTTGAGTATAAGCTCGTTCGTCGTAGCCCCGTTTATGGCTATGGAGTTGGTCGGGTCGTCGCAGTCTATCTGCAGGCGCCATTCATTCTGCTCCTCGTTCCACAGGCTGAATTTAAAATTCACGATGTGGGCGTTGCCCTGCTCGTCGAATATTTCCATATTGGTGGAAAGCTGGCCCTTGGTGGCCCCTACGCTTTCGGCCTTCATATACTGGTTGAATATGCCGTATCTGTCGCTTGAGCCGTTGCCGGTTATGTTAAAATAGTCGATATTGTTGGACAGGCCTTTTTCGCCCGTAACGACAAGCTGGCCGTCTTTTATTACAACGTTGTCCATAGAGTTATGGCTGCGGCCGAGGCCCAGGTATTCTTCCATGGCGGCGGCAAGCTCTCCGTAAGTTGTATCGACCTTAATGGCGAAGATGTTGTTATTGGTAACCTTCTCGCCGCCTACGCTTGCTCCGAAGCTGAGGCTCGATTCATTTTCCGTAAAGTTGAAGGACTCCCCTTTGCCGGAAAAGAGGTCTACCATTTTAGTGTTTTCGTCCGCCGTGGTCATAAACCTTTCGGAAGCCACGGAGCTGTTCAGGCCGATATTGTCGTTATCGCCCAATACGTTGTCCGTAAATATGGTGCCGGAGTAGCCTTTAGTTATGGAAAGGCCGCTTATAGTGTTTACCTGGGGCACCTGAGCCTCCACGGTAGAGGCCGCCGTGCTGGTCAGAGTAACGTTTTTAAGCCTGGATTTTAATAAATCCTTAAGGTTAGGCGTGGTGCTGGAGGTCTTTATATCGTCTATAACCACGTCTGCATTGGCAGCCTTGAATTCCAGCACGCCTGTGCCGTCGGCAGCTCCGGTGGCGTTATAAGTAACACTTATACCGGCGGCAGTAAGTGCGGTATTAAGCGCGATAGCAAAATCCTGGCCGTCGGCCCATCCGGTCTGCGGATAAGTAACGGTGTATTCCTGGCCGTTTACGACGAAGGTAAGCGTGTCGCCGTCCACCATGTTGAAGTCGCCCGCATCCATGTTAAGGTCGAGGTTGTTGTTGGTTTTATTATAGCTGTAAACAAGGCGGCCTTTGCCGGATATTTCGTCCACGTTTATATAGCTCTGGGTTTTGGTTACGGTTTTGCCGACGACTGTGCCGGAGTTGTCTTTCGTGGTAAAAGCGGCGTCGAAAACGGTTTTAAGATACGGGTTAGGGTCGGCTCCGCCGGGGGCCGGGTTCATGGTGGCGCTGCTCATCTTCAGGGCGCCGCCGCTTTGCAGGTTAAAAGTTATCTGGTTGCCTATTATGCCGAAATTCACTACCGGCGGGTTAACCACGCCGGGAACGGTTGCCGCATTTTCGTTTATGGCTTTCGTTATAAGCTGGGCAAGCTCCTGCACAGTGTGGAACTTGTTGGCGGCCACGGGGTTTTCCTCTTCCGTATAAACGAAGGGCCCGATATCTATTGTATGTTCAGTGCCGGTTCCGTCGTTATTCTCAAAGATGGTTATACCGTCGAAGGATATGGATTCCCCTTCCTTCATGCCGAAGTTGTTTTCGAGAAACTCCACGTTAAAGCCGTCGGAAACCACGTTGCCGTTAAGGGCGTTGCTTATCTGGAGGCCCAATTCGGACAGATTTCTGAAATCCTCCATAGCTTTAATATCCTTGGAGAAGAATATCTCCCCGGAGTTATAGGAGGTATTGGGGCCGTAGGAGCCAGTTATGCTGCTTAAGATATTCTGCAGAGAGCTGTCGCCGGATACGCTCGTAAGCTCGAAGCTGCTGTTGGCGGTAACTTTAAAAGTACCGTTCTGGAGGGACATGGAAGCCACCGGCCCTTCGCCGCGTTCTGCGCCCACCTGTTTGAAAATATTATTGACTTCCTCTATAAATTCGTCCACGGTGTTGAATTTGCCGTCGCCCCTGTTCTGGCCGCCGGCAGCGCTGTAATTTATAGTGTATGGCGTGTTGCCGAAGGTAAAGGTAACGCCGTCGCCGTCGCTCATATTTATGGAAGTGCCGTTTTTATCCACAAGCTGGGACATAAGCGTAATGCCGGAAGCGTGGGCGGTTATGGTAACGGGCTCGCCGCTTGCAAGGTCGAGGCCCACGCCAGCGCTGTTGGTTATATTGGCAAGGCTCTGCTGGGCCGCCGCCTGAGTCAGGAATTTCTGATAAGTCAGGGTGGAAGCCGTGGCTCTCGTATCGAGGGTACCGGCAAGGTTTATCTCGGAGGACGCCTTAGGCTGCATTATCTTGTATTCCGGCCCTAATATTATATCCCCCACAGTGGCGTCCGCGTTAAGCTCTCCCGTAACGGGGTCGCTCATCCAGCCCTGAACCTTGTAGCCGGACGGGTTGGTAAGGGTGCCGCTTGAGTCGAAGTTAAAGTCCCCGGCTCTCGTATAGTAGTTTTGCTGGGCGCCCTCGCCGCGAACGACGAAAAGGCCCTCGCCCTCTATCGCCAGATCGCCCGTCCTGTTGGTGGATTTAAGAACGCCCTGCTCGAATATATTGTCCACCGCCGCAAGATACGCGCCTGAACCCACCTGGCGGGGGTTGATGCCGCCCCGGGAGTCCGTGGGGGTTTTGCCGCCGATAAGGGTCTGGCTCATAAGGTCCTGAAATACGGCGCGGCCCTGTTTATAGCCGATAGTGTTGACGTTTGCAATGTTGTTGCCTATAACGTCCATGGATTTCTGATTCACGCTTAAACCGCTTACTGCGGAATAAAGAGACCGTAACATAAAAGCACCTCCGAATGCTTTTAAAGAACCGTTCCCCCGGCTTTTAAGGGAAACGTATTCAAAAAAATTTATTTTTTCCTTTTATTTATTCTCTTTAAAAAATCTACGCCATCGGCAGCTTTTTAGCATCGACGTCTTCTTCCTTGCCGCCATCGTCTTCACCGGACGAGCCGCCGCCAGACGAGCCGCCATCATCCTCATCGCCGCCGGAAGCGTCCTCCGGGTTGGTTACGGAATATACGTAGTCGGACGATACGACGCCGCTGCCCACGTCAAAATAAATAACTCCGTTAACTTCTTTAACGCCCTGAACGACCGCTTTGCTGAAAGTGTCCACAGTGAGCTTGGAGCCGTCGTTTCCGTAGGCCACCACCTCGAAGGAATATGTGCCGTCGGGAACTTCCGTGCCGCCCACGCCCACGCCGTCCCAGGATATGGTGTTGGAGCCTTTCTTAACCTGGGTGGAATCGGGCCTTACTATGGCCGCAAGCTCTCCGTCGGAGTTATAAACGTTTATCTGGGTTTTACCCGCCGCAGGCTCGTCCGCAAGATAGAAAGAAATATTGGAAACGGCGCCGTCTCCGATAGTTACCGTATTGGTGGAGAACTCTATCTGCTTGCCTATGAAACTTGCCGCGCTGAAAAGGCTTGAAGCCGTATTCATCTGGCTCTGCATCATTTCGAGCATGGTGTTCATAGTCGTATTCATAGTCTGCATTTCGTTCAGCTGGGAAAACGCCGTCGTCTGGGACATGAACTCTGCATTGTCCGTAGGGTTCAGCGGGTCCTGATTTTTAAGCTGTTCGATAAGCAGGTTCATAAAATCCTGCTGGTCCATGGTATCCTTGCCGATACCTTCCGTTTTTTGCTTCTGCTGCGACGTTAAGGTCGTAGGAGCGTTCACGCCCGTAAGCTGCATATTTTTCCCCTTTGCTCAGGCATAAATACCGGTTTTCTTATTATTAGCAATTTCATTGCCAAGTTCGCCGCCGTCTTCCCGGTTTTTAAACATTTTTTTATTGCCGCCGTTTCTTCCGGCGCGGCGTTCCTCCCCGGCTCCCTGGCGGGAGGCCGTGTCGGTAAAAGCGAACTCCATATTGTCTATAACGATGCCTTTATCGTTAAGCTGGGCTTTTATGGCCTCGCTCTGCGAAATCATCATTTTATGGGAGCTTTCGTTATCGGTAAAAAATTTCGCCGTTATCTTGCCGCCGCTTTCCACAAGGCGTATTTCAAGGCGGCCCATATTTTCCGGCGTAAGAGTAACGGTAAGCTTGGATTCGCCCTTGTTAGCCGCGCTTTCCACGGTTTTTACAAGGCGGGTTATGTCGCTTGGGTCTTTAAGGTCGTAAGCCCTGCCGGAAAGGGGAGCCTGTTTAGCCTCTGCCGCCTGCCCCGAAGAAGCCTCCTTCATAAATACGTTAAACTGGTTTTCCCTGGCTGGGCCGTGAGCCTGCGGAGCCTGCTTTTCCTCTCCCTTGCCGGAAGCGCCTGAAAAGCCTTCGCTTTCCCCTTCGGCAGAAGCCAAGCCAGGCCGCGGGGAAGAAATTTTTTCCGCGGCTTCCGCCCGGAGAGATTCTTTAACTTCCGCGCCTTCTATCTTTGTTTCCGTTTTTTTGGAGCCGTTTGAAAGAGCGGCGGACAGGGAAGATTTTTCCCCGGTTCTGTCATACGCCCTTTCCTCCCTTTTGCCGGTAAGAGGAAGCTCTCCGCCGTCATCCGCGGGGAAAAGTTTTTCGTCCCCGTCTGCCGCCATATCACCGGAGGAGGTTGATTCCTCCCGCTCGTGCACTTCCGGAGCTTCGGACATTTCAACCGGCCCGGAGGCTTTTACGGCAGTATTTTCAGGCGCCGGAGAAAGAACCGTCCCGGCAGCCGGCGTTTCCCGGGAACCGGAAACCGCGGATGAAACAGCTTTGGCAAAAAGGCTCTCCTGCCCGCCTTCCGCGCCGTCGCTTTTTACGTTTTCAATAAACTCGTATATAAGGGCCGCCAGCTTCGTAAGGCCGTCCCCGGAGGAAAGCTCCCCGGCAAGGCCGGATTCTGCAAGGAGGCTTTCAAGGGCTTCCGTGCCGGCGGCAGACGGGGCCGTTTTTTCAGGCGTTACGTCCATTTCCCCGCCCCGGCCGGATTCGGTTAATTTTTCAAGAGCGTTTTTTTCCGCTTCTTCTTCGGATTTTTCCTTACGTTTGGCTTCTATATATTCGGCCATAAGGTCGAGAATGGTTTTGGGCTTTTCATCGGTTCCGGCTTCGGCGGCTCCCGCATCGCCGGGAAGGGTCGGGGCCGCGCCGCTTCCTGCGAAATCGGCCGCAGCTTCAATAAGGGCCAGCGCACGCTCAAGAAGCGCCTTTTGCTCGCCGTCCAGGGCTTCATCCCCGCAGGACGCATTTTTAATAAAGGAAATAAGCTTATCGGCCGCAGAAAGGTCAGCCCCGCCTTCTTCATCCGCGGATGGCTCCGCGCCGCCTGTCATAATAAGGATAAGAGCGGCGATGGAAGCGGCGGCATCGCTCTCTGAAAAAACGTCTTTACCGGAGGCGGAATCGTTTTCGTTTTCAGTAAAGGCGGCTTTATCCGGGGAGGAAACGCCGTCCCTGCCGACGGGAGAATCATCTTTCTTAACGGAAGCTCCGCCGATTTTACCGGCGGCGGAGGCACGGGCGCCTTCCCCCTTTTCCAGAGAGGCTTTAAAGTCCTTAAAAAAGCTTTCGAAATCGCCCGCCGCCCCGTCGTTTCCGGCGGTCTGCCCGGCGGCGCTCCGGCCGGAAGCCAGAGAGGCCAAAAGGTCGATGTTGTTCATCTCCCACCTCCACGCCGGAATAAAAGCAAATTCCGGGCCAAAGAAGGCAAAAACGGGAGAATTATTTAAAGAAATTTATAAGAATTTGATAACGTTGGATTTTATAGCTCCGTCATATTTTGCCGCGGCTTTTAAGCAGGGAATAAATTTCCGCCGCCGCCGTTTTGGATGGCGTCATGCCGGTAAAGCGGGACGATATTTTTTCCAGCTCTTTTTTTATGCCGTCTATATCAGACATGGCCCTGTCCGTGCAGCGTATGATATCTTCCGGCGTTATCTCCGGCCCCAGCGCCTCCGGCAGAAGCTCGTATCCGCTCATAATGTTGGGAAGGCCCGCCATGCGCAGCCTTGTAAGCCTTTTAGCAAGAAAAAGATTAAGCCGGGACGACCGGTAAACTATTATCATGGGCTTTTTCATTATGGCAGTTTCGAGAGTTACCGTACCGGAGCAGGCCCATATAAAATCGGCGTGCTTCATTATGTCGTACTGGGCGCCGGAAAGGAACGCCATGCCGCCGGAGTATTTTTTCATGTAATCCTCCGGTATGCTTTCGGCCCGGCTTGCCACGAACTGGAACCTGTCCGCGTATTTTTCCGAGGCGGCGGCAAAGGAGGGCATGAGAGAAGATATTTCCCGGAGCCTGCTGCCGGGAAGCACACCGATAACCGGCTTTTCGGATGAAAGGCCCGCGGCCGATAAAAACTCCCGCCTGTCCTTATAAAGAAAGCGGAAATTATCTATAACCGGGTTCCCCACATATACGGAATTTACGCCTTCTTTTTCAAGGGCCTCCGTTTCAAAGGGATATATAGATACGGTAAGGTCGCAGTAATCACGCAGAATATATATCCGCCTGTAATTCCACACCCAGAACTGGGGGGCTATAAAATATATTATGGGTATGCCATACTTTTTAAGGCGCTTTGCCATACGCAGGTTGAAGCCGGGATAATCCACAAGAATTACCGCGTCCGGCTTTTCCTCCCGGACGGCTTTTTCCGTTTCCCTGAACATTTTTAATATGAACGGCAGCTTCTTTATAACGCCGTCGAAGCCTATTATGGCCATGTCCTTATCGGTAAAAAGCTGTTTCTGGCCCAGGCTTTTAAGCCTTTCCCCTCCCGTGCCGCAAAGCTCGAGGCCGGGGATCAGCTTTTTAAGCTCCAGGGCCAGGTTGTATCCGTGAACGTCCCCCGAGGCTTCCCCGGCTATCATAAATATTTTCACCGAACGGCCGCCCCGCAGTCCGCGTATCTGCCTTTTACCGTAACCTTATCGACGTAAACGTCCATATACTGAACAGCGGTATCGAAAAACGAGCTTTTGACGTTTTCCTCCACCTTAAGCCGGAAACGGGCCCAGAATTCCCCCCTGCCGTAGTCCCCCAGGGCGGAAAAGGGCGGGAAGGAGGAAACGTCGCATTTAATGGAGAAAACCCCCTCGTTGTTATAGGGCACAGTTACGTAGGGGAAGGCATCCCCGGTGAAAGACGGGGCCGCCCACGCTTCGTCTCCGGCGCCGAATTCCGCCGCAACTTCGGTAACGCTTATGCTTGCCAGCCTTGAATAAGTATCAGGAACGCCGAGGGGAGCCGCCGCTATCCTGAAAACGACCTCCATCTCCCCGCCGTTATCCACACAGCCCTCAAGGGAGCCGTCTGGCAGCATGGAAGCGCCGCCGATTTTCTCAATAACGATACCGGCATTAATATATCTGAACGCAGCGGAAGCGAAGCCGCCGCCGTCGTCGGAGCTTCCGCATCCCCAGACGAGGGCCGGAAGCAGAAAAAAGAAAAATATTTTTCTCATGCTATTACCTTAATTTTCTGGCGTAAACGACAAAGCCGTAGCCGGTTTTTTCCGCGTAAACGTCCACGTCCACGGCGGGAACGGGAGATTTGAAAAGCAAAACGGTTTCCTCCCCGCCCTCCTCTATCCGCATGGAAGAAAAAGCCGGGCCGGAAAGCATGGTTACTTTAGGCAGGCCGGAAACGGGCTTTGCCCCTTTCCCCAGAGACACGGATATTCCGCCCCCCGTAAGCCCCTCGACCTTCGGCTCCACGGCGGAGGAGGTATATATTTTAACCGTTTGAACGGAACCCTCCCTGCCGTCCAGCACCTTTAATATATGCAGCGGCCCCGCGCCCTCCGTCCTGGAAACGGAAACGGAAGCCCCGTCGCCGGAGGCTTTCATGGAGGCTATAAGAGGGTCCGATATTATAAACCTTACCCTTTCGGGAAAAGACGCCTCCGAAACGGAAACGAACCCGGAGCATACGGGAGAAAGAGAAAAATTATCCGAAAGTAAAACGCCGAAAATATCAAGATAGCCTTTGCCGGATGATATCTGGCCCATTTCGTAAGCCGCCGCCCCGTCGGAATTGACTTTAAGCAGAAAGGGCACCCCGCCGGGAGAACAAACGGCGGATGTAACGCGGGAAGCGGCCCCCGGCCCGGAGGCGGACGGGCTTTTCATAATAAAGACAGTTCTTGAGCCTTCCTTTGCGGAGGAGACCTCCGTATCCTTATGGAAAACCAGGCGGTAGCGGTTTCCCTCCGCGGAGGCAGAAAGCAGAGCCCCGGAAGAAAACTTATCCATAGCCGGGCGAAAATCCCCGAAGGAACCGGAAGCAAGCTCGATCGTCCAGTCCGTGCCGGTTTCCTTTATGATTCTATAATCGCACGCGCCTTCGTCCGCAAAACGCAGGGAAACGCCAGTTATGCCCGCTTTTGAAAACTCCGCCCCCGTAACCAGGCACGGGGAGAAAACGTTTTTGCCGGCGCAGGAAACGGCAAAAATTGCCAGAAGCAAGGCCGTGATTTTTTTAACGACGGAAAACATCAGTAAACTTTCCCGTTCATGGCAAGGCCCACGGCTACATTATAAGCGTACCTGCCGGAAGCCTCCACGGTTTTTTCAAGCTCTTTAGACATATCCACCACCTTCCACGGGTCCAGATATTCGACCGGCACGGAAAACTTTTCGCTTAAAGCGTCCGTAAGCCCGAAAGTTTCGCAGGCTCCGCCGGAAAGCATTATTTTATACGGCGAACCGCCGCCTTTATACGAATATAATTTAAGGATTTTCTCCGCCTGAACCGCAAGGGGGCGGCAGAATTTATCCATAAGGGCAATCCTTGCCGCCTCCGGGTCGGAGTGGGAGCCGGGGTCTTTCTTTACCCTTTCCGCCTCGTCCCTGCCAAGGCCCAGCTCCTCCATAACTATATCCGTGCATTTTCTGCCGCCAAGGTCTATCTCGCCGGAAAAATCGAAAACGCCGTCGGAAAGCAGCACGGCGGCGGAACCTACATATCCTATATGAAGCAGCAGGCAGGTGCCCGTTTTAACCGGGCTTACCGCCCTGAAAAGCCTTGCCATGGACATGGCCTCCGGCTCTATCACCCTGGGTATCATTTTGGAGGACTCTATGACGGACACTATATCCGTTACCGTGTCTTTTCTCGCTCCCACAACAAGCAGCTTTATATGGCGGTAACGCTCGCCCTCGCCCAATATTTCAAAATCAAGGCTCATTTCCTCCGGGTCCAGACATACGTACTGGTCTATTATCCAGGGGAAGGTTTCGTTAAGCTCCGAGACGGACTCAGAGTACACGGAAAGCCTGCGGGCGAAAGTGGAAGGCCCTTTAAGGGCGGTGGCAACGTACTTCGAGGGAAAGCTCCCCTTTTCCGTTATGGTCTTTATACCCTGAACCAGCTCGCCGTAATCCGCCACCAGGCCGTTTTCCGTAGAATCGGCGTTAAGGCGGCAATCGCTTGCGGCAAGCAGGGTAAACCCCGTTTTCGTAGGCTCGATGGCCACGGCTTTTATGGAATTGGCCCCGATATCGAGCCCGGTGTTCATTTCTCCGTTATGAGCCATTACGCTCCCCGTATAATCCGTTTTGGCAATTTAACATAACAGAAAGGGTTTATTCAAGGCGAAAAACCTTAAAAAAGAAATGCGAAAGGAAAGCCGCTATAAGGACAGCCTTCTGTAAAAGCAGGAGGTTTCGCCCGTATGGCAGGCGGGGCCGGTCTGCTCGACTATATAAAGGAGGCAGTCTCCGTCGCAGTCAACGAAAACGCCGGTTATTTTCTGAACATGGCCGGAAGTCTCCCCTTTTTTCCACAGCCTGCCTCTTGAGCGGGAGAAATAATGGGCGTAGCCCGTTTCAAGGGTAAGCCTGACGGCTTCCCTGTCCGCGTAAGCCTGCATAAGGACGGCGCGGCTTACGGCATCCTGAACCACCACGGGAACGAGCCCCGAACACTTTTCCCAATCTATCAACGGACAGCCTCCCTGCCAGTGAATTTTTTAACGCGGCCCGGAGGATCGTCCTCCGGGGCGAAAAACAGTTATTTAATATTGGCGTTCAGATATTCGGCAACAGCTTTCTGCTCGCCGTCCGTTATCTGGAGACCGGCGCTTTTCATCCTGTCTATGGTCTTCATCCAGTCCGCGACGGGATAGTTTTTGTGCCGTTTTACCAGATTGGGCGAATGGCAGGTGGAACATTTGCTCTGCCAGAGCTGCTTGCCGTCCGCCTCCGCAAAAGACAGGGCGGCGAAAGCCATAATAAAAAAACTAACAAATACGAGGGAGAAGCTCCCCCGGCGGCATATCGACATATCTTGTACCTCCGATTTTAGTCCTGAGCACTACCCGGCCGCTGTCCGTAACTGCTCCTATTACGGCGGCCCTTTCCCCGTAAGGGGTATTTGTAATACAATCCATAACCTTCGGGCAATCCTTTTCGGAAACGACGAGAACGGCCGCGCCCTCGTTGGCCACGCTTAACGGGTCGAAACCGAGGATCTCGCAAAGCTCCGCCACGTCCCTGCGGACGGGCAGGCTTTCTTCGTTTATATCGAAACCAAGCCCGCTTTTTTCCGAAATTTCGTTCAAAACAGCCGCAAGGCCGCCTCTCGTGGCGTCCCTGGCAAATTTTACGTCAAAGGCGTAGATCTTTTCAAGCATCCCGTTAAGCGGCGCGCAGTCCGAAGCGACGGAACCGCTGAACCCCAGATCTCCCCTGGCAAGCATTACGGACATACCGTGCCGGGCGATGTCCGATGTTATAACGACTTTATCCCCGGCGGAAACCGCCGAATAGTCGTTCAGGTTCTTTATGACCCGGCCCAGCCCTGCCGTGTTCAATATAACGCCGTCGAGACCGCCGCGCTCCACAACCTTTGTATCACCGCAAACTATCTTTACGCCAGCCTCTTTTGCGGTCTCTGCGGCGGATATTATAATTTTTTCAAGATTGTCAAGAGGATAGCCCTCCGCCACAATCAGGGCGAAAGACAGGTACTCGGGTTTAGCGCCGCTTACAGCAAGGTCGTTCACCGTGCCGCACACGGCCAGCTTGCCGATATTTCCCCCGTCGAAAAATTCCGGCTTTACAACGAAAGAATCGGTGGTAAAGGCGGAGCGGGAGGATGTGTCCACATGAGCGGCGTCTGCCATGACGGATATTATATCGTTGGAAAAGTTTTTTATTATAACGTCCTTTATAAAGTCGGAGGTCTGCTTGCCGCCGCCTCCCAGAGACATTGTTACAAGTTTTTCTGACATCTGCGCTCCAACGGGCCGGCATGGCCCTAGCGTATAAATTTGTAATAAGCCGCGCAGGTGCCCTCGGAGGAAACCATACACGGGCCGACGGGCGTTTCCGCGGTGCAGGCCCTGCCGAAAAGCGGGCACTCGTCCGGACGTATCTTGCCCGTAAGAACGGAGCCGCATTTACAGCCCTTTATCTCGTCTACGGGGCGGCTTTCAAGGCCGAACACCTTTTTTGCGTCCCAGGGGGCGTATTCGTCCCTGAAACGAAGCCCGCTGCCCATAAGCATACCAAGGCCCCGCCACGAAACTGTTTCCGGCAGAAAGACCTCATCCAGCATAGCCCTTGCGGCAGGGCTGCCGCCGTCGCTGACGACCCTTTTATATTTGTTTACTATTCTGAAATCCCCGGAGTTTACGCGGCGCACTATTTCAAGAACGGCGTCCAAAATTTCCACAGGCTCGAACCCGGCCACAACAGCCGCCTTGCCGGAAGCCGCCACGCCCTCGTAAAGGGATATGCCCGTTACCGCCGTAACGTGGCCGGGGCAGAGAAAGCCGTCCAGCTTAAGCTCCGGGTCCTTTAAAAGGACACTTATAACCTCCGGCATGGTTTTGCACAGGGAAAGAACGGAAAGGTTTTTAAGGCCCTTTTCCATAGCGGTTTTCGCCAGAAAGGCGATTGCAGGGGCCGTGGTCTCGAAGCCTACCCCGAGAAATACGAAATTTTTATCCGGCTCAGCCTCGGCGTGCTTCAAAGCGTCCAGAGGGGAGTACACCACCCTGACGTCCGCTCCGGCGGCCCTGGCGGAGGATAATGTGCGGCCGTCGCTACCGGGGATCTTCAGCAGGTCCCCGAAAGTCACGACGGAAGCGCCCTTGTCTATAATATCGAAAAAAAGGTCTATATCCCCCTGAGCGGTAACGCACACGGGGCACCCCGGCCCGGACACAAGCTCCACGTTTTCAGGCAGCAGGGAGCGTATGCCGTTCCTCGATATGGACATCGTATGAGTGCCGCATATCTCCATTATCTTGTACCGGCGTCCCGCGGAGGCCGCGGCTATTTCCCCGGCTAAGGAAAGGGCTATGCGGCCGTCCCTGAAAGGTTCATTTGGGTTCGTCGTCATCGCTGGTTACTTCCAGTAGGAATTTTAAGGTCTCTTTGGCCTCGTCCTCGTCCATCTTGGCCATGGCGAAACCGGCGTGCACCATTACCCAGTCCCCCACGCCGACGGTATCGCCCAGAAATATGGTGGACACCTGGCGTTTAGTGCCCCCGACGTCCACCGTGGCGTCGTGAAGCTCCAGCCGTTCGATAAGCCCGGGAAATCCCAAACACATAAATCACCTCACATAGTTTCGGGAAAATAAAACAATCCCTATAAGGCGGACTCCGCCCGCCCTCCCCTGAAAAAAGACAGAAAACGCACGGCCAGAGCGAAAACCACGCCTGCGGCAAAGCCCCCCACGTGGGCCCACCAGGCAACGCCGCCGTCGCCGCCGGAAAGGTCGAAAAAAGCGCTGCCTATCTGTATGAGAAACCACAGCCCTATAAAAACAACGGCCGGTATGTTTACCACCGTAATAAAAATAATTATTATCACAAGGGTCTTTATCCGCGCGGACGGAAAAAACACAAGATAGGCTCCCATGACCCCGGCCACTGCGCCGCTGGCCCCCACCATAGGATAGCCGGTGGTAGGAGAAAGCATAACGTATGTCATGGCCCCGATAATGCCCGAAGCCGCGTAAAAGGCGAAATAACGCCCGTGGCCCAGCCTGCACTCCACATTATCCCCGAAAATATACAGGAAATAAACGTTAAAAATAAGATGGAGCCAGCCCCCGTGTATAAACATATAAGTAAAGAAGGGATATACCTTTTCGTAAAAAGGCACCACGCCGGAAGGCATGCCCAGCTTGGCGGGGACTATGCCGTAATCTATAAAATACACGGAGGAAAGGCCCTCCTTCCACATATAGACGAATATGGCCGCGTTGGACAGAATAAGAAGCCACGTAACGAAAGGAAAACGGCCCGAAGGCATAAGAGATTTTATAGGGAACAAACGCCCCTCCAAAAAAAGATAACGGTTATATTATAATGTAATCGCATTAAAATCCAGCGGATTTTTAAAACGCCCTTCCCCCCTCATAAGGCGGCTAAAAAACTTACCGCCGAAATAATTTGTGCCGCGAAAGGGAGTTTATGCTTTATCAGACAGTAAAATCGTGATAATAATATTGCTTTACGATTATTTGAAAACCTGCCGGGAGCTTAAAAAAGTGATACGCAGAATAACGGCACTCCTTGCCGCCGCCATAGCCGCGGCATTAGTCTGGGGGTGCGAAAAAAAAGACGACGGAGCAAAAACCGTAGGCGTGGCCGTAATAATATCCCACCCGGCTCTCGATTCCATACGGGACGGGGTGGTGGACGAGCTGAAATCCACAGGAATGAAGCTGAATTTCGATATACAAAACGCCAACGGCGATATGAACACGGCCGCATCAATAGCCAATAAGTTCAAATACGACGCCGATATTTCCATAGGCATAGCCACGCCCATAGCCGTGGCCCTGGCAAACGCCATAAAAGATAAGCCGGTGGTATTTTCCACGGTAAACGACCCGGTAAGCGCAGGATTAGTCGAAACTATGGACAGAGGCTATAAAAACGTCACGGGCCTTTCGGACGCCATACCCATAAAAACACACCTTGAGGAATTCGTTAAAATTTACCCGATAAAACGCCTCGGGTTCGTGTATTCCAATTCGGAAAGCAACGCCGTGGGCATGGCGGCCCAGACGAAAGCCGTCTGTGAGGAAATGGGCATAGAATTCGTGCCGGCACCCATAACGAACCCGGCGGAAGTTAAGCAGGCGGCCGAAAGCATAGCGGGCCGGGTGGACGCCTTTTACGCCGTTACGGACAACACTCTTTTTTCCGGCCTTAATTCCCTTCTCTCAACGGCGAAAGCAAACAGGATACCCGTGTTCGGAGCGGATACGACGGCGGCGGAAAACGGGGGCGTGCTTTTCGCCATAGGCTTCGACTACTATAAGGCGGGCAGGCTGACGGGCAGAATAGCCGCCGACATACTCAAAGGCAAAAAGCCGGAGGATATACCCGTAGCCACAATGAAATACCCGGAAAACTCGGAAACCCTTATAGACCTGGACACGGCGGAATATCTGGGAATAGCGGTGCCGGAAAATTTAATAAAAAACGCCGATATGATAATAAAAAACGGTAAATTAACGAAATCGGAGAGATAAATGAAAAAACTGACAGCGGCCCTTCTCATAGGGGCCACGGCCCTGCTCGCCCAAGGGTGCGGAAAGAAGAAGGAAGCGGGAGTGCCCGTTATAGGGATAGCGAAGGTTACTTCCCACCCGTCCCTTGACGCCACGGAAAAAGGCATAACGGACTTTCTGGCGGAAAAAGGCGTAAAAGCCGCGTACGATTTCCAGAACGCCAACGGCGATATTAACACGGCCGCTTCCATCGCCGCGAAATTCAAGGCGGACGGAGCCGATATAGCGGTAGGCATAGGAACCCCGGTGGCCGTGGCTCTTGCAAGCGCCTACTCCGATAAGCCAGTAATATTTTCCGCCATAACGGACCCTGTGTCCGCCCATCTTGTGGAAACCGCGGAGCAGGGATATAAAAACGTGACCGGAGCCGTGGACACTATACCGATAAGAGAGCAGATAACGGAATTCAGAAAGGTTTATCCCTTTAAAAAGCTGGGCTTTATATACACAAGCTCCGAAAGCAACTCCGTAAGCATGGCCGCGACCGCAAAAAAAGCGTGCGAAGAGCTGGGCATAGAGTTTATACCCGCCACCATAACAAACTCGTCAGAGATAAAGCAGGCGGCGGAAAGCCTTGCAGGCCGGGTGGACGCCTTTTACGTGGTAAACGACAACGCCCTCGTCGCGGGAGTAAACTCCCTGACTGCTACGGCGGCGGCTAATAAGATCCCCGTGTTCAGCGGAGATATTACGTCCTCCCTGGACGGCGGGGCTATTTACGTTCTGGGCTTCGATTACTACAACCTTGGCAGGGCCACGGGAGAAATAATAATGGAAGTCCTCTCCGGCAAAAGCCCGGCGGAAATCCCCGTGTACGCCCTGACCGACCCTAAGGACTATAAAATGCTGCTCGACCTGGACGCGGCGAAACGCCTGGGAATAAATATCCCCGACGAGCTTAAAGCCAAAGCGGACTATATATACGAAAACGGTTCCCTGCGCCAGCGGGAAAAAAGCGCCGAATAAACGGAGCAGGGGAGAATGATACAGGCGGTATTTATCGAAGGACTTATTTACGGGATAATGGTGCTGGGGGTTTTTATAACTTTCAGGATACTGGATTTTCCCGACCTGACGGTAGACGGCTCCTTCCCTATGGGAGCCGCCGTTATGGCGGTGTGCCTAGTAAGCGGGATAGCGCCGTTATGGGGCCTGTCGCTGGCCCTGCTGTGCGGAGCCGCGGCGGGCGCGGTAACGGCCCTGCTTCACACCGGGCTGAAAATCCCCAACCTGCTGGCGGGGATACTGACTATGACCATGCTCTATTCCGTAAACCTGCGCATAATGGGAAATAAATCCAACATTTCCCTTATTAAGACCGATAGCGTAGTAAAGAATGTGGAAAAACTGTTTCCCGGGCTGCCGGACGGAGCGGCCGCCCTTATACTCTTTATAATAATAGTCCTCGCCATAAAACTGCTTCTCGACCTTTTCTTCCACACGGACATGGGCCTCGCCCTGGGAGCTTTAGGCTCAAACGAGCAGATGATAATATCCCAGGGCATGAACCCCAACCATCTGAAAATAATAGGCGTAAGCCTTTCAAACGCTTTAGTGGCGTTAAGCGGGGCCTTCGCCGCCCAGTATATGGGATACGCGGACGTAAATCTGGGCCAGGGCATAGTGGTGGCGGGGCTGGCTTCCGTAATGATAGGCGAGTTCCTTATCAAATCCAACAACATAATGGCCCTTACCGCAAGGGTGATACTTGGCTCGATAGCATACAAGGCGGTAATGTACGCCGGGCGCAAATACGGCTATTACGTGGGCCTGACGCCCAACGACCTGAAGCTGATAACGGGCGTTCTCATAATATTTCTTATCGCGTTGAGCGGCTTTAAGAAGCGGGGCAAAAATGCTTAAACTGGAAAAAATATCCAAAACCTATTCCCCCGGCACGGTCAACGAAAAGCGCGTGCTGAACGGCATATCCCTGGACGTGAAAAACGGGGATTTCATAACGATAATAGGCTCCAACGGAGCGGGCAAATCCACGCTTTTTAACGTGATAGCAGGCTCCGCCGCACCTTCGTCCGGCAAAATAATATTCGAAGGCAGAGACGTTACGAAAACGCCGGAATATATAAGAGCCCGCTCTATGGGACGCATATTTCAGAACCCGCTTTTAGGCACCAGCGGCAATATGTCGCTGGAGGACAATATGACGATATGCCGGAAAAAGGGCTTTAAATCGCTGAAAATAAGCCTTAACGACAAACTGCGGGAGCAATTCCGCGCGGAGCTTTCAAGGCTTAACATGGGCCTTGAAAACCGGCTTAAAGACAACGTGGAGCTTTTATCCGGCGGACAGAGACAGGCCCTTACCCTGCTTATGACGGCAATGTCAAGGCCCAGGCTGGTGCTGCTGGACGAGCATACGGCCGCCCTCGACCCGGATAACTCCAACAGAGTGATGGATTTGACGCTCCAGCTTCGGGAGGAATACTCCCTTACCATGATGATGGTGACCCACAACATGAATCACGCTATAAAATACGGCAACAGGCTTCTGATGATGGACGCGGGGGATATAATATTCGACGTGTCCGGAGATGAAAAAAAGAACCTGACAATGGAAACCCTTATGGAAAAATTCCGCTCCATAAGGAAAGACAGGATTGCAGACGACAGGCTGCTTCTGGCGTAAAATGAGGATATGACCAGGTGTTTTCCGATTTTTTTAACGGATTTCTTATAGAATGCGCCCTGATAATGGCCGTGGGCCTGCAAAACGCATTTATACTCCGCCAGGGCATAAGGCGGGAATATACTGCCGCAGCCGTGCTTGCCTGCACATTCTGCGAGTGCGCTCTCGTATCGGTAGGGATAGCCGGTATGGGAGCCATACTGACCTCCCGCCCTGCGCTTATAAATATAATAACCCTGCTTGGAATATGCTTTCTTATATTCTACGCTTTAAAATCGGTATACACGGCGTTTAAATCCGACGAAGCTCTGGATTTCCGCAGCGCGGACGCAAAATCGAAAACCGCGCGGCAGGTAATAATATCCGCCGTGGCCTTTTCGTGGCTTAACCCACACGTAATACTCGATACGACCCTTATGGGAGCGTTTTCAACAAAATATTATCCACACCAGTGGATATTCGGCCTGGGAGTGTTCTCGGCCGCTTTTCTGTGGTTCTGCTTTCTGGGTATTTTAGGCCAGGCGCTGGCCAAACCGCTGAACAACCCTAAAACGTGGCGGGTCATAAACCTGTGCATAGCGCTTTTATGCGCATATATGGCATACAGCTTCATAGCGGACTTTAACGAGCCCCACGACGAACACCACGGAATAGAAATGCTGGAAACGCACGGGCATTAACGCAGATAACTATTTGAGATAATTATAATATCAGTTCCGTAACATCAAAAATATTAACTGAATCAACGAAAAAAGGGCCTCTCAATATGGTCGGCTAATTTTATGGTAAACTCGGAATAAACGCATCCACATAAAATAAGGCAGATGATTTACGGCTGGTCCAGCTTAGGAACATCCGCATTAATGAGGCAAATGTTTTCTGGATCTTTAACCTGAAATGTAGCATGATATTTATCATGATGCCTGCAGAGCAAGACATGCTAATCGGATTTATCCTCAAACAGCGCTTTGCCAAATTTTTTAATTTTTATTATATCCGGAACTCTTATTCCTGCTTTGCAGAATTTCTTTCCAATAACATTCCCGCTCAAGGATTACGGAATCATTAATAGAAGCATTATAATTTTCCAGAATTGAATATTGAAAATTATTTTTAACGTAATCAAAACCTTTTATATCTATCAACTCTTTCAGCGCTTTATTTCCGCCATGCCCATTCTCTATATAGGATTTCCACCGATTAAGAAGCATACCATGCTCTCCAGTAGCGGAACCGATATATAATTTACCATTGCTTTTATCCGTAATTATATATACAGCTTTCTGATTTTGCAGGGCACCTATCCAATCCGACTTTTTATGTTCCAAAATATACGCTAAAGATTGATAAGAAAGCTTAACCCTATCATATCCAGGGAAATGCTCTCCGTTATAAACAGAGGGTAAAATTTCGCTTACAATCATTTTATCACTGTAATTATGGTACCATACACATTGTGATGTCATATTCTTATGATATTTTATAATAACCCGTCCGAAATATTTTTTATATTCCTCTAATTCCCTGCCATCGTAATTAATTCCGTCCGTTACGTTTAAATCGTTTGTAACTTCTTTCACCGTAGTAAGTAACCACATATCATGAGGCATCTTTACCAAACATACTACAATATGCCCTATATTAAAATTTTTCTTTTTTGTTCGCCAGAAAAGCCATCGAGTATTTACGATATCAGAGTTATTAAGCCATACGTCCAGAGGTTCTTCTTCCCCATTATTCTGATTAAACTTAATTTTAACTTTGGCGCTATGTTCGTTAAGCCGAAGCAAATCTTCTAAAATAATATTACAAGGCTGCATACGATTCTCTTAATTTATAAAATAAATATACCCAACCGCCTATAAAACCGGCGGCAGAGACCGGCGCGCCCGGCGCAAAAGCCCGCGCAGCAAAACCGCCGCCAGATTTAAACCGGCAAGACTATACGTTGGGAGAGCGTCAGCCCGGGTAAGCTGTAAACTATTTTCCCTTAACCGTAACAAGCAGTATTTCAGAATCCGACCCTACACGCATGGGAGGCCCCCACAGGCCCAGGCCGCTTGTAACGAGAAGGTTAAAATCCCCGTCCTTTAAAAGCCCAGCGCTTTTGGGATATATCAGCTTTACTATCTCCGTAACGGGGAAAAACTGGCCTCCGTGAGTATGGCCGGAAAGCTGCAGGTCGGCTTTCATGGCTTTGCCGTCCTCAACGCTCCTTGGAACATGGTCCATCACTATTACGGGCATAGAGCCGTCAAAAGTTTTCATAAGCTCCGTAACCGGCATACGCTCATCTCCGGAAGATACGGAGTGGCGTATGCTGTCCCTGCCTACAAGATAAAAGCCTTTGTCTTCAAAAAATACGGCCTCGTCCTTGAGAAGCTTCATACCGGCGTCCTCTATGGCATCTTCCACGGCCTTAATATCTCCGCTGAAATACTCGTGATTGCCGAGGACGGCGTAAACGCCCATAGGCGCTTTAAGACGGCGGAAGGACGAACGGAACTCCTCCGTAAAGGAGCGCAGGTCGCTGTCTATAATGTCGCCTACTACAAGTATCATATCCGGCTCAAGGGCGTTTATTCTGTCGGCGTACTCGTTAAGCCGCTCGACAGTCATCCCGGAGCCGACGTGAACATCCGAAAAAACCGCCAGCCTGACAGGCTCTTTAAGGGGTTTATTTATCTCCACGTCGTAATATTTTACTATGGTATCAAGCTGGTGATAATAACCGTAGGCAAAAGTTACCAGCGTAAGGGCAAGCACGGCCGCTCCCACAAGCCGCCTGCTGCCGGAAAAAGGCCCGTAACGCAGGCGAAGCACCCAGAGAACGTCGAAAAGCAGAAAATAAAGGAACATATAAACGGCCACGCCTAAAAACACGTAGGATACGCTCATTATCCAGTCCGGCACGTAGGCTCCCGTAACGTAGCCTATAAATTTAAGAATAAAAAACGACTGAGCGAAAACGAAAATAACCGGCACGGCAAAATAAGGCCTGAACCTGGTGAAAAAAGCCCTGTATACCCTTATGGAAATATAAAGGCCGAAAATAAAATTAACGAGAAGTATGCGTATCATGCGTTATTTCATCCCGGGGTAGCTGGCGTTAGCCCTGAGGCCCGCAAAAGTATCGTCAAAAGCGTCGTCCGGCAGGGACCAGGCCATTTTTATCTTTTTGACCTTGTCAGGCTCAGAACCGGCGTCTATTATTTTCCACCCGTTTTTATAATATTTAACCGCCGTCCATTTGTTGGCAAGAACGCCGGACGCCAGGCTCAGGACCGTAAGCCCTGTATAGAGCAGGGTTATAGCAATGGAGAAAGCTAGTATCACCCCGCCGTCCTCATTCGAGACGTAGTCAAGACCAGCGGCCCAGCCTATAAAGGCCGCAAGCAGCAATATACAGGACAGGCATAAGCCGAGCATCAGAGTTCCCACCCTTGAAAACCCTCTGTAAAAAAGCGGTATGCCGAAAAATGCGCTGAAAAACATCATTATCCAGCTTGGGCCTACCTTTACGCGCTTAAAGGTTCTGGATACGGGGTCCCGGAAGGTTGCAAAAGTTGCGGCCATAATTCGCCTCGATATATGTATTTTAAAGTTTTTAACATTACGCCTGCGTTAAGTCAACATAATGGACGCCTGCGCGGGCAGGCGGTCCGCTCAAACGCCATATGTACAAATGAATATATTTCTTGACAGGCGGCTCCGATGCGTCTCTAATATAAAGTTACTAAAAATTTTTTAACGGATATGTTAATTGAAAAAGCTAACGGCCGCGGCGGCGCTGACGGTTCTCTTTCTGGCCGGAAACGCTGCGGCGGAAGAAGAAAGCTACGCGAAAAAAATAGGCTCGCTTTTTGAAAACTGGTCCCTCACTCTGGGCGGCGGAATAGTATATCAGCCTAAATATCAGGGTTCCAGAGATATGCGGCTTATATATCTTCCCGCGGTCGCTCCCGTATACAGAAAATTTCTTTACATCACCCCTATGGGCGGAGGGGTCTATTTCCCCATATATAAAGGAAAAATAATAGGCAGCGTGGCGCTGGGAAAGGATTTGTTCAAATTAACGGGAGAAAGGGTTTTAAGAGGCATAAGCGACCAGGAAAGCGGGCTTATACTGGACGCCAAAGTAATGTTCAATTTCAGCAAAAACTACAACGCGACGATAACTGCCAGAAAAGTATTCTGGGGCAGCGACGGGCTGCTTATCGAGGCTAAGGCGGCCGCCAGATACGAAATTATAGACGGCCTTACCCTGTCCTTCGGGGCGAAAACCGCATTCGGAGACAGCAAATATATGCGGTTTAAATTCGGCATAACAAGCGAGCAGGCAATGGTTTCCGGCTTTCGGGAATACGAGCCCGGCCCCGCCCTGAAATCCGTAAGCGCGGAAATATCCATTAAATACAAAATAATAAAAAGCCTTACGATCACCGTGTCCCACTCGGAAGGGCTGCTTATAAATCAGGCCCTTTCAAGCCCCACGACTTTCCGCCAGCGCCAGCCGAGAACAACGGCCCTGCTTACATACACGTTTAATTAGGGCCCGCTCCAAGACCGGCGAAATAATCGCTTATTTCCTTTTTTCCCTCTCTGTCCGCAATATCTGCGGGCGTAAGCCTGTTCAGATTCTTAATGCCCGCGTCCGCCCCGTGCTCCATAAGTATTTTCACCGCGGGAAGATTGCCCTTTCTCACGGCGTCGTGAAGGGGCGTGTTGCCGTCCATAGGCCTTACCGCGTTTACGTCGAAACCGGCGTTTACCAATGCGGAAACGATTACCGGATTATTCTGGAACACGGCGGCGTGAAGAGCCGTGCCTCCCGACGTATCTCTCATTTCCGGGTCGGGCTTGCTTCTTAATATTTCAATCACTTTTTCCACATTGCCGTCGGACGCCGCTTTATGGAGAGCGTCCCTGGCATATTGGGCGGCAAAGGAAGCGGAAGCTAAAGCCGACACCGCCAAAAAAACGGCCGCGGCGAGCTTATTCATAGTTTCCTCCGTTATTTTTTTATAAAACTATCATCGGGATAGATACAAGTCAAGGCCGCAGGTATTACTGCGGCCTGCCGGAAGGAAGGGACGGAAAGACAACAGGCAAACGTATATATTTATTTCCCCATCTGAGCTTTAAGCCTTTCCCTGTTTTCCAGATTTTTTTTATTTCTGTCTACGGCTTCTTTTACAAGCCTGCTCCGGGAGGATTTTAAAGAAAACATATCCAGAAACCTGTCGAAAAAGCCGCTTGGGGGAATTACGGCTTCAAGCTTTTCAAAAGATTTGAGCGCGCCTTCGTAATCGCCCTTTATTTCAAGGCAGAGAGCATAATTATAAGCGGGGCTTACCGCTTCGGGGCTTTTTTCCAAAGCCTTTTTCCAGGCGTCGCAAGCGCGGTCAAGCCGTTTGTCTTTTGCAAACCCCAAACCGTCATTTAAAAGTTTTTTGGAATCTTTATCGGATATATCCCCGGCACCGCTCATCAGTTCAAGATATACATTCTTATCATAAGGAGCCGCGTCCTGCCTGAATGAAGCCAGTATTTTTTCAAGAGCCGCAAACTCAAGCTCGTTCCTCGTAACCTGCCTGGAATCGTCGCTGCATACGCCGGCGGAAACGGTTTCGGAAATACGGCTGGAGTATACCACCATACCGGTAGACGTGCTTATAAGCTTAGGGGTCAAATCCATAGAAACGCTTTTTTTAACGCAGTTTACGGTATAATCGTAACAGGACTTGCCATTACTGCCGCATCTGGTGCGTTTTTCAGTATATCCGGCTTCGGAATAGGAGCTGTCGGAAGAGCCCGTCCACATAGCCTCCGCCCCTAACAGCCTGCCCATTTCAACCATACTGTCCGGGTCGGATACAGACATCTGAAACTGCTGCTCTTTCATAATCTTATCAATATTTTCCCTGTCCACTACCGTAAAAATATTTTTGCCGTTTTCCTTTGCGGAAGCAAGCACGGCTTCAAATTTTGAAGTATAATCGACGCCGTTCCGGCTCTTAAACGGAAACACCGCCACCGTGCGATACCGCAGTATGGAAGATTCGTTGGCAGGCATGGTTACGGCAGCGTTCATTTTCACGGCGCATCCTGATATAAGCCCTAAAAACAAAGCCGGTATTAAAATCCTTTCCACGCCGGTTATGATTTTCGGCATAATCCCCCCCTTTATTCAGCGTCACCGCGTTAAGCCGTTAATATTTATATGTATAATATATTATTAAAACGTTTACAATGCGCTTTCGGCGGTATAAACAGGCGGCAAAGCGCCCTGGCGGAAATAATCAGAACCTTTAGAGGATGGCCAGAAAGGATATATTCTAAAAAAACCGCAATATCAAAAAGTATTATTTTCTGCCTGCACTCCTTAACCACCGCCGGCGTCCGAGCTGAAAAACGATAAAAAGCCGCCCAAAATATTCCGGGCGGCCCGTTAAATCAATCTGAAAATAAATCAGCGTGACATCTGCTCGTTAAGCAGCTCTCTGTCCGCTATATGCTTTTTGTTTCTGGCAATAGCGCTCGTTACCAGATTATTAGGCAGATCCTGCACTTTAAAAAGTTTATTCAGCTTATTGATAAAACCCGCCGGGGGCAGTATCTGATCAAGCTCCGTAAGCAGGCCTAGAGCGCCTTCGTAATCGCCCGCAAGCTCCCTGCATAAAGATACGTTATACATAAGGCTCACGGCATGGGGACTTCTTTCAAAAGCCTTATTCCACGCAAGGCAGGCCTTATCCATGCGCTTTTCCTTAGCGAAGCCTATTCCGTTTTTAAAAAGGTTAAGAGAGGCGGCGTCGCCTATTCCGTCGGTGTCCGTCATAATCTCCACCTTAACGGTTTCCTCATGGGGCGCTACCTGCCGCACAAGTTCGGCGGCTATTTTATCCACGGCCTGATCTCTCAGCTCCTTCTCGGAAATCCACGCGCCGTCGTCGGTGCACATATCGGCTTCGGCCTCGCCGGAAATAATAGCGGAATAGACGGCTTCCCCCGTATCGCCGCCAAAAAGGCCCAGGTTTGCGGTAACGGTAATGATTTTTCTGCTGCACACCGTAAGGTAACTGCCGCAGTTGTCTCCCGGCCCTCCCGGTTTTATTTCGTCGCAGGAATTTTTCGTTCTCTTATAGGAGGATTCGGAATATTCCTCCGAAAGGACGCCAATCCACAGGGCCTGTACGCCCAGCTTTTTCGCCGCGTCGGATATGCTTTTAGGATCGTCGGCGGATAAAGACGCCCCGCCGCGCAGATCCAGCAAAGCGGCGCTTTTATTGACGGCAAAAACCGGTTTACCGTCAAATTTAAGGGACGATAGAGCGTCCTCAAATTTACGGGTGTAATCCCTGTCCGGCGTATCGCCGGACACCCGCCACACCGCCACGCTTTTATAGGCGGCGGCATTCGTATCGGCGGCGGGAGAGACTATATTCATATCCAGCTTTGCCGCGCAGCCTGCGGCTATAAAGGCGCATAAACACAAAAATAATTTTTTCATCTGGCTTTTCCTGACTATATTCTAGGGCACATGGTATAGCAAAGGCCCGCGAAAAGTAAAGATATTATATTCGCGGACGCATTTGCTTAGCTTTTCAGAAATTATATAAAAAACCTATTTAAATGTTCCGAAAACACGAATAACAGCGGAAACGGCATCACCAACTTCAGGCTTGCAGCTGCCGGCGACATGAGGAGCGGCGTACAAATTTATATAAAAGAATTCACCGTTCATTTTACTCTTAAAATTTACTTTTAAAACCATAAACTTAACGCCGGAGAACTCTGTAAAGGCAATATCTTCAACCTGTCCCGCCACTTCATACATGCAGGACGTCTCCCTGGGAAAAAACATTCTGAAATACGACGCGTCAAGCCTGATAACGGGCGGCGCAAAGTCCTCCTTCCGTTTTCCGGGGTGCTCCTTTAAAAATCTCTCCAAAGCGTATTCATAAAAATTGCCGCTCTCCGCAGTAAATTCCCGTTCTTCCATTTTCTCAATGTCAAACGCCAGAGCGGAAAGAGATACCGTCTTAGTCTCGTTTCTCCTGAAATTATTTATATCGGCGCAATAAAATGGGTCATAAAAACAAATTATATCTCCGAAAGCGGTTTCAACGGCAAATTCGCCCTCTCCCCCACTTTCCCAGGTATAATAATCCTTTAATTTAACCGCATGGTCTATTCCCTTAAAAACAGGAAAAACGGATAAAAAATCATTCTCACCTTCGGAGATCCGTTCAAGAGTGTAAACCATGGATATATCCGTATCCCCGCGATCCTTGAGAATAGTGAAAGTTCTGCCCTGTACATCGCTGTGCAAGAGAATATCCGCATTTACAAGATTACCGGGTAGTTTTTCAAGATGCTCGATATCGCTGAACATGGCGCTGTATACGTATTCAAAATCTTCAGCATGCTCTTTGGCAAAGTAATCGGCGTTTTTGTCTTTATCCCCGGATAATTGAAATAAGCTGATAAGCCGGGATAGTTTTTTAAACATAGCCTGCACCGCCTCGAATTTTTATTCCGTTTATTCTATATACTATATCTCATAAAATTCTAAAGCTATTTTTTATTGATTTTATTGACGAAAATAATCTTATGACTTCTTGCAAGCATTATAGAAATGATAAAAAAGCTTATATTTTCAACGGTTTTCCGTTTCTGCGTGTATCTTTTCATATCTCAGCATAAATCGGTTTTGTAAAGCCGGATACTATTTTCAACCCGCAAATAAGGCGACACACACAGATACAGCACGGCGCTATAACGCTCACAAAGTCAGGTTATATAGTTATTTTACACATCAGAGGGTTCAGCTGGCCTTGCAAAAAAAGGCTTTGCAAGCCAAAAAACAGTGCAAGGAGTTATATCTTACCTCTCAAAAACCCTCTTTAACTGCGTACAAATTATTCCCGTTTATCTTTATGCGCTGCAATTTCAATTTAAACGGAGATTAACTGCCCTTACTAAAGGAGCCGCCACCTCTATATGCGTTTACGATACAGGTATATGTCTGACCGCATTCAGGGCATTTTATGGTATGATAAATGATATCATCCAGCCAATGCCCGTTTATATTTTTATGGAAACCTAATTCACAACTGCCATCAACTAAAACGAAGCGTTGGGTATCTACAAGTTCTTTGATATAGACAACAGTATTTTCATACTCGTTAGGCGTCTAAAATCTATCTTTCAACGCTATTTTAGAACAATAATAGCACATAATTTTACCTTTATCTAAAGCTTTTTCATGCGGAATATGAGTAGTAAAAAAACAATGGAAATAGCACTGCACAGAATGATTTTTCCAAAATTACAGCAAGTTCGTAGCGGCAGTATTAACATTAGTGAGGCAACTGTTTTCAGCTGGTAAAGAGCAGGCAATCTTCTTTATTATGCCGTTTCCGGGTCAAACCTATGCAAGCGATGTGTTTTCTGTAAAAATCACATTATAATAAGTTAGTATTTAAGTTGAATAGAGGCCTAAAAAAGCTAAGCCCCCGAATGAACGGGGGCAAAAGAATTAAGCTCTGGCGGCGACCTATCTTCCCGGGCGTTATCTTCGCCA
>CANTXF010000009.1 GCA_947853665.1 uncultured Deferribacterales bacterium
CCATAAGGGAAGGCGGACGTACCGTCGGCGCTGGCGTCGTTACCGAAATAATCGAGTAGTTTAAACATTTGCAGAAATATGCCCCGGGGACAGGGCCTTAAAACCTTTCCCCGGGGTTTTGACCGCTGACTTTTGGGTGCGGGAGCCGGGAACCGAAGGCTAGTAGGGATGACGGCGCTAATATATATAAAGGTTTGATATCCATGAGAGAAATTATCACACTTGCTTGCAGCGAATGCAAGCGTCGCAATTACACTACTACCAAGAATAAAAAAACCATGACCGGCAAACTTGAGCTGAAAAAATACTGCAAGTTTGACAGGAAGCACACCCTTCATAAAGAAACCAAATAAAGGGTTCGAGGGGACGGCCGGTTTTATGCCGGCTGCGGTATAAGCCTTTTTAAAAGCTTTTGTTTTTAAAATGGCCCGGCGGGCAGCCGCCGGTTAAGGTTTTGAAATCATTGTCCGCCGCGGGAATCCGCATCGGGCGTTAAACAGTTAAAATAGGCCAATAGCTCAACTGGCAGAGTACCGGTCTCCAAAACCGGGTGTTGGGGGTTCAAGTCCCTCTTGGCCTGCTTTTTTAACTTTAAGAGGTTCGGGTAGTGAAAAATTTCAAGCCGGCAGTTTTTTATAAGCAAGTACGGGAAGAGCTTTCAAAGGTAAACTGGCCTACGAGAGAGGCTACCATACGGACTTCCGCCGTGGTTCTGGTGGTCGTTGGCATAATAACCGCTTACCTTGGGGCGGTGGACGCGGTGGTTTCCCGCCTTGCCGCCATGGTGATAGGTTAAGCCATGGCAAAGCAGTGGTATGTAGTTCACACCTATTCCGGGTTTGAAAAGCATGTGAAGCTTCTTCTTGAGGATAAGGTCAGAACCCTTAATCTCGAAGACGACTTCGGCATGGTGCTCATACCCACGGAAGACGTGGTGGAGCTTAAAAACGGCAAAAAAAAGGTAAGCAAGAAAAAAACCTTTCCCGGCTATATACTGGTGAATATGGAAATGTCCACCAGCAACTGGCACGTTGTGAAAAGCCTGCCTAAGGTAACGGGCTTTGTGGGCGGCATAAACCCGGTGTCCATTCCGGAAAGCGACGTGGACGCCATGATAGCCCTCGCCAAGTCGGAAGCTCCGCGCATAGCCGCCAAATATATAAAGGGCGATATCGTGGAAGTTATCGACGGGCCGTTCCTCGGTTTTTCCGGCACGGTCGAAGAAGTAAGCCCGGAAAAAGAGAAGGTGCGGGTCGTCGTCAGCATTTTCGGCCGGCAGACGCCTATTGAGCTGGATTATCTCCAGGTTAAGCGCACGGATAAGTAAAGAAATATTGCCCGTGTTTTTCGCCGGATCTACGGCTGGAGAACCCGGGAAAGTATAAGTTACAGGATATAAGTTTGCCGGATCAAATCCGCGGCAAAATTTCAGAGGTGCCAGATGGCCAAGAAAGTAATGGGGCAGATAAAACTGCTGATCGCGGCCGGAAAAGCGAACCCTTCGCCTCCGGTGGGGCCCGCGCTCGGACAGCGCGGCGTCAACATTATGGAGTTCTGCAAGGCTTTCAACGCGCAGACCCAGAACATGGGGGACACGTCCATCCCCGTTATTATCACGGTTTATGAAGACCGCAGCTTTACCTTTATCACTAAAATGCCTCCCGCTACGGCTCTCATCAAAAAAGAGATGAAGCTGCAGAAGGGGTCTACCAATCCCGGTAAAGCCAAGCTCGGCGTAATCTCCAGAGAGAGCTTACAGCGGGTAGCGGAAGCGAAAATGCCCGATCTCAATACCAAGGACATAAACCAGGCTATTAAAATAGTGGCCGGTTCCGCCAAAAGTATGGGTTATGAGATTGAGGGCTAGTTTGAAAGACTGGCAAGAGGAGCACGGAAATGTCCAGAAAAGGTAAAAAATTTGCGGCGGGTCTGGCTCAGGTGGACCGTACCAGATTGTACGAGCTGGCCGAAGCTATCGAACTGACGCAGAAAGTCGCCTTTGCCAAGTTTGACGAAAGTGTGGACGCGGCCGTAAAGCTCGGCGTGGACCCGAGGCACTCCGACCAGATGGTGCGGGGGGCTGTGGTTCTGCCGAATGGCACGGGCAAAACTGTCCGCGTAGCAGTTTTCGCAAAGGGCGAAAAGGTGAAAGAGGCTGAATCAGCCGGAGCCGACGTTGTCGGCGGAGACGAACTGGTCGCAAAAGTCGAGGGCGGCTGGTTGGAATTCGATAAAGTCGTGGCTACTCCAGACATGATGGCCAAGGTGGGCAAACTTGGTAAAGTGCTGGGGCCCCGCGGGCTTATGCCTAACCCTAAAGTAGGCACCGTTACCACCGATGTGGCCAGAGTAGTAAAAGAGCTCAAAGCCGGCATGGTGGAGTTCCGCGTCGATAAGGCGGGTATAATACACGCTCCTATCGGCAGGAAAACTTTTGAAACCGATAAACTTGTGGAAAATATGAAAGCCCTTATGGACGCTCTCGTAAAAGCGAAGCCCGCCTCCAGCAAAGGCGTGTATCTCAGAGGCGTTAATATTTCCACCACTATGGGCCCCGGCGTTAAAGTGGACCCTAAAAACTTTTAAGATTTTTTTAACTAGAAAAACAGCAGGTTGAAGAAGCAGGCTCCGCTTTCCGGCTTAAAACCCGGCGCGGTATAACTCCTGCGGAAACTGTATGATACATTCAACCGGCTCTTTGGAGAGGTGAAGCCTTGAAAATGAAAAAAGAGCAGAAGATAGAGCTTGTGCGTGGGCTGTCGGATGAGCTTAACAAGTCCAGCGGCGTTATCATCGCCAATTACAAGGGCCTGTCTTTCATCCAGATGGACGCGATACGCCGCGACTTTAAAGGGAACGGCAACGACTGCCGCGTCATCAAGAACACGCTCCTTAAGAAGGCGCTTAACGCCAACGACATAAATGATATGGACAATGCGCTCGTTGAGCCCACATTGTGCGTAATTGTCAAAGAGGATTTCGCCGCGGCGGCCAAAATCGCGAAAAAATACGCGAAGGACGCGGCTATTTCCAAATTTTTCCTTATCAAGGGCGGTTACTTTGACGGTATGGCTCTCGACAAGGCCGGCGTGGAAAAAATCGCCGATCTGCCGTCCCGTGAAGAACTCCTTGCAAAAGCGCTTGGCAGTATGAACGCACCGATTACAAATTTCGTATCCGTGCTTGCGAATATTCCTCGGGGTCTCGTAAACGTACTGAACGCATTAAAACAGAAAAAAGAAAAAGAATAGCGGAGGCTTATAATGAGCGTTACTAAAGATCAGGTTTTGGATTTCTTAAAAAATATGTCTGTTATCGAACTGGCAGACTTCGTTAAAGAACTGGAAGAAGTTTTCGGCGTGTCCGCTTCCGCCCCCGCGGTAGCTATGGTTGCCGCTCCCGCAGCCGGCGGAGCAGCAGAGGCCGAAGCCGAGAAAACCGAATTCGACGTTGTGCTGACCAACGGCGGCCAGCAGAAAGTGCAGGTTATCAAAGTTGTGCGTGAAATTACCGGACTTGGCCTGAAAGAAGCCAAAGCTCTCGTCGACGAGGCTCCGAAGCCCGTTAAACAGGGCGTGCCCAGAGCCGAAGCCGACGAGATCGCTAAAAAACTTACCGAAGCCGGCGGCACCGCGGAAGTTAAATAACATTTTTAATTTCAGCGATTTAACGACATCTATTTTGTATATTGCAAGGGGGAGGCTCGCGCTTCCCCCCGTTTTGCTCAAATCATCATCCGGCGGGTGACACGGGATGCTAACTTCAAAAAAACCGATAGAGCGTATTAACTTCTCTAAGATAAAAAAAATCATTGAACTTCCTGACCTTATAGAGGTGCAGAAACAGTCCTACGCGGATTTTCTCCAGCAGGACACCGCGCCTGAAAAGCGCAGCCTTCAGGGTCTGGAGGAAGTGTTCAAAGAGATTTTTCCCATTACCGATTTCAACGAGACTTCCGTTCTCGAATACGTAAGCTACACCATAGAGGAGCCAAAGTATTCTCCCCGGGAGTCCATAGACAGGAACACCAACTATGCCGCGCCCCTTAAAATAAAGGTGCGTCTGGCAAATCATGATATAAACGAGGAAACCGGCGAAAGGATAACCCTTTCCGCCACAGAGTCCGACGTTTATCTCTGCGATATCCCTCTTATGACCGAAAGGGGCACTTTCGTAATCAACGGCGTGGAAAGGGTTATAGTAAGCCAGCTCCACCGTTCTCCGGGGATATTCTTCGAGGATATGACCGCCGCTAAAAGCGTTATCGAGAAACACCTTTACAGCGCAAGGATCATTCCTTACAGAGGTTCGTGGATAGATTTCGAATTCGACTCCAAGAACGTAATGTACGTGCGCATAGATAAAAAGAAGAAAATACCCGTTACGGTTCTTCTTAAAGCGCTGGGCCTTACGGATCAGGATATACTAAATACATATTATAAAACCGAAACCGTGCGTATAGAAGGCGGCCGGTTTTACAAGCTGTTCGACAGCGAAAAAATACTGGGGCAGAAGCTTTCCCTCGATATTGCGGACGAAAACGGCGAAGTTCTCGTAAAAGCCAACCACTCCGTGACGAAGGCGGCCAGAAAGCGTCTCGAAAAATCCGGCATAACCCGTTTCGAGGTGCTTTACGACGATTTTAAAGACAGCTTTTTCGCCCACGATATAGCCGATTCCGACGGCGAGGTAATAGCCGAGGCTAACGGCCCCATAACCGAGGAGGCTCTGGAAAAGCTGACCGACGCTGGCATAGAAAGTTTCGATATCCTCTTTATCGACAGGCAGAACTACGATTCGGCCATCAGGGACGTGCTTTATATAGATAAAGTGAAAACCCAGGAAGAGGCCCTTATCGAAATTTATAAAAAACTCCGCCCCGGCGAACCGGCAACGGAGGAAACGGCCAGGGCCCAGTTTGAGAATCTGTTTTTCAACCCCAAACGCTACGACCTTTCGAAAGTGGGCCGGGTAAAGATAAACAAGCGTCTTAAAATAGACGTGCCTCTTGAGACTATAACCCTCACTAAAGAGGATATAGTTGAAACAGTGCGCGTGCTTGAAAAAATACGCCTTGGCGTCGAGAAGATAGACGATATAGATCACCTGGGCCACAGGCGCGTAAGGGCCGCCGGCGAGCAGCTCCAGAACCATATACGCATAGGCCTTGCCCGTATGGAGAAAACCGTTAAGGAGCGCATGAGCATACAGGATGTGGACGACCTTACCCCGCAGGATCTGCTCAACGCCAAGCCCCTTTCCGCCTCCATAAAAGAGTTTTTCGGAAGCTACCAGCTTTCCCAGTTTATGGACCAAAATAACCCGCTGTCGGAAATTACCCATAAGCGCCGTCTTTCGGCTCTGGGGCCCGGCGGCCTTAACAGGGACAGGGCCGGCTTCGAGGTGCGGGACGTTCACACATCCCACTACGGCAGGATATGCCCTATCGAAACGCCGGAAGGCCCGAACATCGGCCTTATAACTTCGCTTACCACTTACGCTAAGATAAACGAGTTCGGCTTTATAGAGACTCCTTACCGCAAAATAGTGGACGGCCGGGTTACGGACGAAGTGATATATATGTACGCCCTCCAGGAGGAGGATTACTATATCGCCCAGGCGAACGCTCCTCTTGATAAGGACGGCCGCTTTCTCAACGAAATGGTGGCCTGCCGTTTCGCCGGAGAGTCCATGCTGGCCGAAAGGGAAAAGATACAGCTTATGGACGTGGCTCCGATGCAGATAGTGTCCGTTTCCACGGCGCTTATACCTTTTCTGGAGCATGACGACGCTAACCGGGCCCTTATGGGTTCCAACATGCAGCGCCAGGCCGTTCCCCTTATAAGGACCGACGCCCCTATAGTGGGCACGGGGCTTGAGCGCAAGGTCGCCGTGGATTCCGGCTCCGCCCTTATAGCCAGGCACGAGGGCATTGTGGATTACGCCGACGCGGATACTATAATCGTCCGTTACGTCGGCGAGGACGGAGATTTCGGCATAGACGTTTACGACCTTGTTAAATACCGCAGGTCCAACCAGGACACCTGCATAAACTATAACGTTATAGTAAGCCTCGGGCAGAAGGTAAAGAAAGGCGACACCCTGGCCGACGGAGCCGCCACGGACAACGGCGAGCTTGCGCTAGGCCGCAACACGGTGGTGGCTTTCATGCCGTGGATGGGTTACAACTACGAGGACTCCATACTGGTTTCCGAAAAGCTGGTGAAAGAGGACGCCTTTACCTCCATTCACATAGAGGTTTTCGACATAGACGCCAGAGATACGAAGCTTGGGGCGGAAGAAATAACAAGAGACATACCGAACATAAGCGAGGAGGCCCTGCGCAACCTTGACGAAAGCGGTATAATCCGCATAGGCGCCAACGTAACCGAAGGCGATATACTTGTGGGCAAGGTAACGCCTAAAGGCGAGACCCAGGCCTCCCCGGAGGAAAAGCTTTTAAGGGCCATATTCGGCGAAAAGGCCGGAGACGTGAAAGACGCGTCCTTAAGGGTTCCCCCCGGCATAACCGGCTCTATTCTGGACGTGCAGGTAATGACCCGCAGGGACATAAACAAGGACCACAGGACGGAGCTTATAGAGCAGAGGGAGCTTGAAGCCATAAGCGCGGAATACGCCAGGGAAGTGGCCGCTCTCGAAAACGCCCGCAAGGACAGGATGAGAAGCCTCCTTATAGGCAAAAAGCTCGTTAAAGGCTCCGCCGGTATCGCGGCGGGCAAGGTTCTTACGGAAGAGGACGTTGCCGGTCTCGATTATACGGATTTAAAATCCCTTGACGTGGAAAACAAACCGGCTTACGACGCTGCCGTCGCAAGGGCGGACGCTCTCTGCAACCAGCGCAAGAAAGAAGCCGAGGATAAATTCAAGGACAAGCGCAAAAAGGTGGAAAAGGGCGACGAGCTCTCCGCCGGAGTGCTTAAATCCGTCAGGGTTTTCGTGGCTATCAGGAGAAGGCTCTCCGTAGGCGATAAAATGGCCGGCCGCCACGGAAACAAAGGCGTTGTTTCCAGAATACTGCCGGAAGAGGATATGCCTTATCTGCCGGACGGCACGCCTGTGGAGCTGGTGCTCAACCCTCTTTCCGTGCCTTCCCGTATGAACGTGGGCCAGATACTTGAAACCCACCTGGGCTGGGCGGCCAAGGCCCTCGGCGAGCACGTTACGACGGAAGTGTTTAACGGCGCCAAAGAGTCCGACATAAAATCCATGCTTGAAAAAGCCGGATTTCAGAGCGACGGCCAGACGGTGCTTTACGACGGCAGGACCGGCGAGCGCTTCGACCAGGAAGTTACGGTGGGCGTTATGTATATGCTTAAACTCCACCACCTTGTGGATACGAAGATACACGCCCGTTCCACCGGCCCGTATTCTCTCGTTACCCAGCAGCCTCTGGGCGGAAAGGCCCAGTTCGGCGGCCAGCGTCTCGGAGAGATGGAGGTCTGGGCTCTGGAGGCGTACGGCGCGGCCAACGTGCTGCAGGAAATGCTTACCGTCAAATCCGACGACGTGGAAGGGCGTACGGCCGTTTACGAGGCCATCGTCAACGGCAATTTCAGCTTTACGCCGAGTATGCCGGAATCCTTCAACGTTCTTATTAAGGAGCTTCAGGGCCTTGTGCTCGATATAGAGCTTCTGACGGGAGACGATCTGGACGCGGAGGCTGAAAACGCCGATGGCGTTTCCGAAGAAATAAACTAGATACTCGGTTCAGGGCGGTTTCCTGCGGGGGCCGCCCGGGTTTTCCGGGATCTTTGGTCCCAGGGCTTTACAGCTCTTAAAGGAGTGTTAGAGTAAATATGAAAACTACCAACATGAAAGAGGATAAAACCCCTGTGTTTTTCGACGCGATACGTATAAAAATCGCGTCTCCGGAAAAAATACGCAGTTGGTCCTCCGGCGAGGTAACCAAGCCGGAAACCATAAACTACCGTACTTTCAAGCCCGAAAGGGACGGCCTTTTCTGCGCTAAGATATTCGGCCCCGTCAAGGACTGGGAGTGTCTCTGCGGAAAATACAAAAGGATGAAGCACAGGGGCATCGTCTGCGAAAAATGCGGAGTTGAGGTTATCCAGTCCAAGGTGCGCCGCGTGCGCATGGGCCATATAGATCTGGCGTCTCCCGTGTGCCATATATGGTTTTTCAAAGGCACTCCGTCCCGCATAGGCTCTATTCTGGACCTTTCCATAAAGGATATAGAAAGGGTCGTGTATTTCGAGTCCTACATCGTTACGGACCCGAAAAATTCCAACCTTAAAGAGCGGGAAATACTTACGGAAGAAAAATACCGCAAGGCCGTGGAAGATTTCGGTCCCAACGGCTTTACCGCCAAAATAGGCGCGGAAGCCATAAAAGAGCTTCTCAGGAAGGTTGACCTTGACCTGCTCCTCATGGAGCTTAAAACCGAGCTGCGCGAAACCAACAGCATGCAGAAAAGGCTCAAGCTGGCCAAGCGCCTGCGCGTTGTGGAGGCTTTCAGAAAGTCCAACAACAGGCCGGAGTGGATGGTTCTGGACGTTATCCCCGTGATACCGCCCGAGCTGCGCCCTCTTGTTCCTCTGGACGGGGGCCGTTTCGCCACCAGCGACCTGAACGACCTTTACAGAAGGGTCATCAACCGCAATAACCGCCTTAAAAAACTGATGGAGCTGAACGCTCCCGAAATTATCATAAGAAACGAAAAGCGTATGCTTCAGGAAGCCGTGGACGCTCTTTTCGACAACGGGCGCAGGGGCCGTATAATACGCTCCTCCAACAAAAGGCCGTTAAAATCCCTTTCCGATATGATTAAGGGCAAAAACGGGCGTTTCCGCCAGAACCTTCTGGGTAAAAGGGTGGACTATTCCGGCCGTTCCGTTATCGTGGCCGGCCCGCATCTTAAAATGCACCAGTGCGGCCTGCCTAAGCTGATGGCTCTGGAGCTTTTTAAGCCTTTCCTCTACTACAAGCTGGAAAAGGAAAGAGGCATAGCCTCCACCGTGAAGCAGGCTAAAAAAATGGTTGAGGAACGCCGCCCCGAAGTATGGGACGTGCTGGAAGAGGTGATCAGGGAGCACCCCGTGCTTCTGAACCGCGCTCCCACGCTGCACAGGCTGGGTATTCAGGCTTTCGAGCCGCAGCTTATAGAGGGCAAGGCTATACAGCTCCACCCTCTCGTGTGCCCGGCTTTCAACGCGGACTTCGACGGAGACCAGATGGCCGTCCACGTGCCGCTTTCCTTCGAGGCGCAGCTTGAAGCAAGAACGCTCATGCTCTCCTCCTACAATATACTTTCGCCCGCCAACGGCAACCCGCTGGCCGTTCCTACCCAGGATATGGTTTTAGGCATATATTATCTTACCCGTCCTTTGAAAAACGCCAAAGGCTCCGGCAAGACCTATGCTTCGCCGGAGGAAGTGATAATTGCCATAGACCACGGCAAGCTGTCCCTTCAGGCCGAAATAAAAGTGCGCATAGACGGCAGGATATACGATACCAGCGCGGGCCGCGTGGTGCTTTACGGCATAGTGCCGGAGGGCATAGATTTCGACGCGGTAAACAAGGTGCTCGGCAAGAAGGAGCTGGGCAAGCTTGTCGATTATATCTATAAGAAGCTGGGCAACTGGTACAGCGTCAATTTCCTTGACGACCTTAAAAACCTGGGCTTCAAATACTCCACCATAGCGGGCTATTCCATCTGTATAGACGATATGATAATCCCCGCCTCCAAGCAGAAGCTTGTAGACGAAGCCAACGCTAAGGTCAGGGATATTGAGGAGCATTACAGAGAGGGCGCCCTTACCAAGGGAGAGCGCTATAACCAGATAATCGACGTCTGGTCTCAGACAAACGAAGCCATAACCGACCAGCTTATGAAAAGCATCGAAGGCGTAGGCGGGGACGCTTCTAAAACGGCCAAAAGAGATAGGTTCTTCAACAGCCTTTACGTAATGTCGGACTCCGGAGCAAGGGGCTCGAAAGCCCAGATAGCCCAGCTTGCCGGCATGAGGGGCCTTATGGTTAAGCCTTCCGGCGAGATCATAGAAACGCCTATTATAGCCAACTTCCGCGAAGGGCTTACCGTGTCCCAGTACTTCATATCCACTCACGGCGCCCGTAAAGGTCTTGCGGACACGGCCCTTAAAACGGCGAACTCCGGCTACCTTACCAGGCGTCTTGTAGACGTGGCTCAGGATATAATAATATCCGAGGAGGACTGCGGTACTATACGCGGCATAGAGCTTACGGCCCTTTATCAGGGCTCCAACATTGTGGAGCCTTTAAGCGAAAGGATATACGGCAGGTTTACTCTCGAAGATATATTCGACCCTGTTACGGACGATTTGATAGTGGAAGCCAACAGCTTTATAGACGAGCGCGTTGTGGAGAAACTCGAAAAAGCGGGTATAGACAGGGTAATGGTGCGTTCGGCCCTTACCTGCGACAGCGAGTTCGGAATATGCCGCAGGTGCTACGGCCTTGACCTTGCCACCCGCAGGCTTATAGAAATAGGCGAAGCGGCAGGCACAATAGCGGCCCAGTCCATCGGCGAGCCGGGAACCCAGCTTACCATGAGAACCTTCCACATAGGCGGCGTGGCGTCGGCTTCCGGCGTGGAGTCCTCCATGTCCGCAAAAATGGGCGGCCGCGTTGTATTCGACGATATGCGCGTTGTAAAAAGCCGCAGCGGTGATAATATCGTCCTCAACAGGAACGGCTCGCTGCTTATTAAAGATAACGACGGCCGTATAATAGAGCGCTACAACCCGAACTACGGCAACCGTATCCGCGTTGAGGAGGGGCAGACCGTTAAGCAGGGCGACGTGCTCTACGAGTGGGACCCTCACGCAAGCGTCATAATGACGGAGCACGAAGGTACTGTGGCTTTCGGAGACCTTATAGACGGCGACACCCTGAGGGAAGAAATAGACCCGATTACGGGCCTTTCCCAGAAAGTCGTGGTGGGCAACGTGCGTGATAAGCGTCAGCCCCGCATATCCATAAAGGACGACGACAATAAAACCATGCACAGGTATCTCCTGCCGCCGGGGGCGAACATTACCGTTGCGGAAGGGGAAAGGACTTATCCCGGCGACGTTATAGCGAAGATCCCCAGAGAGGCCCAGAAAACCAAGGATATTACGGTAGGTCTGCCCAGGGTGGCGGAGCTTTTCGAGGCCCGCAAGCCCAAAGACCCGGCCGTAATCGCGGAGATCGAGGGCGTTGTATCCATAGAGAACGCCACGCGGGGTATGCGCAAGCTCACTATCGAAAACGAGCAGACCGGAGATAAAAAGACTTATAACATCAATACCCAGCGTTATATAAACGTACACGACGGGGACAGGGTAAAAGCAGGCGAGGCCCTTATAGACGGCCACGTGAACCCTCACGATAAGCTGGCGGTCCTTGGCGAGGAAGCCCTTGAAAAATATCTTGTGGACGAAATACAGGTCGTTTACAGGAAATCCGGTGTAAGTATAAACGATAAGCATATAGAGGTTATCGTTCGCCAGATGCTTAAAAAGGTCGTAATAGACGACCCGGGCGATTCCGACTTCATGCCTAACGAAGAAGTATATAAAAGCGACTTCAAAAAGGTGCAGGAGGAGCTTCTTATGGCCGGAAAGCAGCCGCCTAAAGGCAGGCCCATACTCCAGGGTATCACGAAAGCCGCGATCAATACGGAAAGCTTTATTTCCGCCGCGTCTTTTCAGGAGACCACCAGGGTTCTTACGGACGCCGCCTGCTCCGGCAAAACGGACTATCTGCGGGGCCTTAAGGAAAATGTCATAATGGGCAAGCTGATACCCGCAGGCACCGGCTCCAAGCATATTTTCACCAAAAATTTCAGGTTTACGAAACCGGCCTGACACGGTTACTTTTAAACTAAATGGTAAGCGGCCGTTTAATCTTTTGATTAAACGGCCGCTTTATTTTTTTGAAAAATTAGTTGAATTTTTTAAAGGCGGTATTTATAATAAAACTACTTTAGGGTTTTGAAGCGGGAATTGAAAAATTATTACTTATGTTGTGGGGGGGGGTATATCTATGCGCGTTACTCTTGCTTTAAAAATCATTATCTGCTCCTCGATCCTCGCGATCATAGCATTGGGCGTAAGCGTTTATTCTTTTCTCGGCGCGGACATGGCGTCGAAAGGCGCCGTCAGAATCGAAGAAGTTTATGTTCCGGCAGTGGCCTTTTCTTCCGAAATGTCTATTAACTCTCTTACGGCTATGAGCAACGTTCTTGTAGCCGTAGCCAACGGCAGCCAGGAGTCCGCCGATCTTGTGGATTCCGACCTGGCGGCTCTCGAAGCTAATCTGGCTGCTATGGAAGCCCATATAGCCGCAGGCAACGCGGAAAGCCTTTCCTCGGTAAACGCCATGTTTACCGAATACCGGGCGGCTTCCGGCAATTATGCGAAATCTGCCAGGGAAAGCGTCAGGATCGTAAGGGAGCTTTTAAAGCAGAACAGAGACCTGAGGATGAATATCGCCAATCTGATAAAAGCGGCCAATCAGGTTTTTGATTCCACGGTAACTGCCATCGTCAGCGGCGAATCCGACGACGCTGCGGCGCTTGCAAGGCGCGTAAAAAGGATGCAGGACCTTAAATCTATAATATCCGAAGCCATGAGCATAAGGGAAATAGTTATGAATATGCTCAGCAGCACGGATTCCTCCGAGCTTGAGGAGATAAACGCCCTCGTCGCCAACCTTGGCAAGGAGGCGAATTCCATATACGCGGCTATGCGTGAAGAAAGCAACAGAAAGATGTTCAGGCAGGTGGCGGGCTATGTGGAATCCACAAAACAGAATCTGGCGGTTATGGAGGAGCTTTTTAAACAGTTCGACTCCGTAGTAGATGTCCGCAGGAGCGAAAGCGCCGTTTTGGAGGATATTAATAAGAAAATGTCCGTCTCGGCTATGGACAGCATCAGGGCCACTACCCACGACGCTACCTCCATGCTGAACACCGTGCGGATAGTTTCCGTTGTTATAGTGTTTTTCACTCTGATAATATGCGTCGCAGTAATATTTATAATGCACGTGGGCATTACTAAACCCATAAGGCGCATGGTCGCTCTGGTGGATGACCTTACCACCGGGGACGGGGACCTTACTAAGCGCATATCCGTTTCCAGCGGCGACGAGCTGGGCGACCTTGCCAAAGGCTTTAATAAATTTATAGAGAACGTTCAGGAAATAATAGGCGAGGTAAAAATGTCCGCCGACGAAGTGGCTTCCGGAAACAACCAGCTTGCGGCCACAATGGAGGAGCTTTCCGCCACTTTTGACAGCCAGACTAAGCAGATAGCGGACATCGTAAGCAATATGGACAATATATCCAATATATCCAGAAACGTGGTAAGCGGTCTTGACGAGAGCCACACCATGCTTAACGAAGCCACGAAGCTGACTCACAGCGGCACGGAGCAGCTTGACGGCGTAAAAACCAACGTTATGATGATTAACCGGCAGACGGACACCCTTTCCAAAACCATAGGAAACCTTTCCCAAAGCTCGTCTCAGATAGGCGAAATACTGGTAGTGATAAACGATATAGCCGACCAGACGAACCTTCTGGCCCTTAACGCTGCCATAGAGGCGGC
>CANTXF010000010.1 GCA_947853665.1 uncultured Deferribacterales bacterium
GAGCAAGCCGCCGTATTATAAATATTTCCCATAACTTTATTAATCCGCGTAAGGGTATAGTTGCGAAATAGAATATAAAAAAGCCATAGAACGCAATCTTTTATTGTAAGAAGGCGGGCATAGGTTAAAATATCCGCTTAAAAGAGCAAAAAGCGCTCTCCCGAATAATTTATAAAAAGGAGGCTGACAAGTGACTGCAGATATAGACACCGACTTGGGAATAAAAATCGGAAACGGAAAAAAAGAAGTTATAGAATTTACCGACGTAGACTGTCCGTTCTGCAAAAGGGCGGAAGATTTTTTTAAAAACGCGGATGTTACCCGTTATATTTTTTTATACCCCCTTGATATTTACCATCCGGACGCCGCTATGAAATCCGTACATATATTGTGCTCCGCAGACCCGGCCGAAGAATACATTAAAGTTATAAACGGCCATATCTCGGAGTTTAACTCATGCAGAGAAGGCGAGGAAACGCTGAAAATACACAGGGCGTACGGAGCCAGACTGGGAGTAAGCGGAACGCCCTTTTTCCGGATAGACGGAACAGATATAAACGGCGCAGACCCTAAAATAGCGGAAATGATAAAATAGCGGAAAGCGGCTTTAAAGCCGCTTTTCGTTTATTTATCCCGTCAATATCCGAGATAGGCGTTATAGCTTTCCGTAACCTTTTTCAGATAAGCCTTAGTCTGTCCGTAAGGCAGGTTGCGCATAAGCATGGCGTAGCACTGGTCCGCGGTCATGGAATTTATCACGCTCTCCGCATAGCGCAGGTTATAAGTGCCGGTAAATGCTCTGGCCACGTTGCCTATGCCCGTGTTATAAGCCGCTATCGTGCAGTAGAGTCTGGAACGCCAGTCTTTTATACGGTAAAAATAATCGTGATATATTTTGGAAAGATAAGCGGAGCCGAGCTGTATATTATCGGAATAATCGTACAGGTAAGACGGGCTCAATATTATTTCCCTGCCAAAAATCTCTCCGGATGCGGCCAGACCGCCGGACTGGGGAACGAGCTGCATAAGCCCGTAAGCCGGTATATATGACGTGGCGAAAGGGTTAAATGAGCTTTCGTTATGTATCACCGCGTAAACAAGCGCGGCGGGAATCCGGTATTGTGAAGCGTATCTGGCGACGCTTTCCTTATATCTGGCGGCGCTTTTATGCACTTTGCCTCCGAGACCGCCGGGCCTCAGAAATCCGTCGTCAAGATCCAGGCCGCCGGGCTCCGAAGAAACGTTTATCCTGCCGTCGAAGCGCGCTATAAGCTTTCCGTTTCTTAAACGGTACGTTCTGACGGAGCCGGAATCAAATATTTCCTCGGCCTTGTCCCTAACCACGTCTTCAGGCGGGTAATCGTAACCGGTAACTATCGGGGCAAGCACCGGCAATTCCTTAACGTCCGCATAAACCGCGTCCATACCCGCCTCTTTCATACGCCGCTCGATACCCGTAACAAGAGGGTCGCTTTTAAAAACCGACGCTGTAGTGGCCGAAATGAGCCCGGCAATACCGTCCGTAAAAAAATCCTTCCCCGGCGCCTCTCCATCCGCAATGGTCTCCACGGAAATAGCGCCGGTTTCAAATTCCACGCTTCTGCGGATTTTCATATCGGGAGAATAATCCACCCAGAGACTTTGGGATGTTAGATAACCGTCTCCCCACACCTGCCTTGCACGGCGGCGCAGAAGGTCCATTTCCTCGTAGGTTATCCTGGAATACTCTTCCGCCTGAGCCTCTATTTTCTTACGATATTCGGCGGGACTCATAGAGCCGTCTTCGATAAAGCTGCCGCTTACGGCGTCCTGCGTGTTTTCATCCTGGGCGTAAACTGCCGACCAGGAAAAAAGAACGGCCGCGGCGCATATTATAAAGCGTTTCGACATATGGCATACACCTCTCATAAAAAATTATCGCACAATCTGTGGCACTTTAAAAGAAGCTGAAGCGACCTATAACATAAATACTCTAAATATTAAATATTTATGAACACATAAAAATCAGCGGCCCAAAGTGGAGGAACGGATCAGGCCTCCGTCCAGAAACCTGAGCGGAAGATGCCCGTCCCTGCCTTCGGGGATTCCAAGGCGCGGCCTTACCAGTATTTCGGAAGGCTTATAGCCCCTGTCCTCCATGAAAAAAATATCTTTGTTAAAACGCCCGGCGTCCCAATCCGCAACCCGCAGGCACAGACTGCGGCATAAAAGAGCCTGCCCGGAGCACAGCCTTTCAAACGGTCTGGGCCGTTTTTCTCCAGTAGCTCTGTTTACTACCGGGTTGGTTTCGGACATTATTTTAAGAATCTCCGGAGAATTATCCAGATGAGCGGCGGCCGATTTAATAAGAACGGCGTTGCCTTCCCCGCGGCAGCTTACGTTCAGGGAATCGCCTCCGCGGCTGTGGTACATGTATATAGTGCCCGGAGCCATAAAAAGCGCCCTTCTCTTATGGGTATATCCCAGGCTTGCATGGCTGCCCTTTTCCGCAAGGTAATAGGCCTCAGTTTCTATTATCCTGGCAAATCTCCAGCCTTCGGGAGTTTTGCGGCAGAGAACTTTTCCAAGCATATTTCTCGCGGTTTCGGCCGCGTCCGCGTCGAAAAAACTTTCCTCTATAAACATCCGTATATCCGAACCGGCCCGCAGGTAAAAACAGCGCGGAGAAAATATCCTACAGCGGGTCAGGCGTTTTTTATCGCGGTATAGTATAGCACAAAACTCTGAAAATACCAATAAGCCAGCTGCGCCGCCGACAGAACGAATAAAATTTAACCGGAAATAAACCTTTTAATCAATAATGCATTAATTACGGTTGCTTATCGCCGCGTTTACTTATATTATTGCCGCATTCATCTCGGAGAACGTTTGTTTATGAACGAAAAAAACTGCACGGAAGATATCCAGGAGCTTTCAGATTTTCTGCTGGATTACGCCGTTTCCCTTATGGGAGTGGGAGCCCATACGGCGCGGGTGGTGAGAAACACCGTAAGAATAGCCGAATGTTACGGCTACGACGTGGATATGACCATTTTCCAGCGCAACGTTACGATGACGGTAAAAAACTCTCACGATTCCTCCATACGCCGCACATACGTAAGAAAACTGATCCCCATGGCCCTTAACCTCAGGGTAATATCCAAACTGAGCGCCTTAAGCTGGGACGCTTACGACGACTGCCTGCCTCTGAACGAAGTGAAAGCGGTTTATGCCGACATTATGGCCGAACCGCCGATTTCAAGGTGGTTCGTCCTGCTGGCGGCTTCCGCCGGGAACGCGGCTTTCTGCCGTCTTTTCGGAGGGGATATTTACGCCATGGGCATAGTTTTTATCGCGACGCTGATAGGCTTTCTGGTAAGGCAGGAGCTTATGAAGCGGCACATGGATCACCGCATAGTGTTTTTTATAAGCGCCTTTCTGGCTTCGCTTATAGCTTCCGCCGGAGTCCATTTTAATATAGGCGGCACCCAGGATGTGGCAATAGCGGTAAGCGTGCTTTACCTTATACCGGGAGTGCCTCTCATCAATTCCATAATAGACGTTATCGAAGGCCACGTGCTTATAGGCCTTTCAAGGGCCATAAACGCCGGCATACTGATTACCTGCATAGCCCTGGGGCTTTATATGACCCTGATAATATCGGGACTAGGAACGGATATATGAGCTACATATCGAGCATATTTTTCGACGGACTTTTTGCGGCCGCCGCGTCCGCCGGGTTCGCCACCATATCGAACCCGCCTAAAAAGGCCATATTGATATCCGCCTCCCTTGCGGCAGTGGGGCACGGCTTGCGGTATTTTCTCATGAACAGCACTCCTCTCGACATAACGAGCGCCACATTCGTATCGGCTTTTACCATAGGTATGGGCAGTATGCTATGCGCGAAGCTGGTTCATTTCCCGGCGGAAATATTCTCCTTTCCGTCCCTTTTGCCCATGGTGCCGGGAATGTACGCCTATAAAACGATACTTTCGCTTATATCCTTTATGAAAAGCGACGACGAGGCCCTGCTTCAGCACATGATAATAGAAATATTCCGAAACGGCCTTACTGCCCTGGGAATAATGACGGCTCTCGTCGTCGGCGCGGCCATACCTCTTTTTATATTTTACGAACAGTCCTTCATGATGACGCGGAGAAAAAGATCGGCGAAAAACCAGGATACTTAAAGGCGGCGCAAGCGATTCCGGACGGCTTTACGCTGCGGCCGCCATCAACATAAAAAACGCGAGGTAATCTATGAAAATATTAACCGCCCTGCTGCTGACGCTTGCCGGTATACCGGCTTTTTACGCAATAAATGCGGAGGCGGCGGAAAATCTCAGGGTAATAAAATACGACGTTTATCCCGATTCCGCCAGGCTCATTTTCGAAGCGGATTCGGAAGGCCTCGTATCAGTCGGGATACCAGCGGCGTTTCCTCCGGAAAACGTAAGGCCCCTGCCTTCCGGAAACGGCGTGGAAATCATATCCTTCAAAGCCGAAAGCTCGGAAGGCGATTTTACTGCGCCGGAATTTCTCGCCGCGGAAAAAAAGGCCATAGACGAAACTGCCGCGAAAATAAGCGCGCTTAAAAGCGATATGACCGGTCTGGACCTTTCGGCGGTGCTGCTGGACAACGTTAATATAGACGGCATAAAAGCCCAGGAGCTAGACCAGTATATAAAAACGGCTTCCGCAATGCGGATAAAGACCGCAGCAGAATACGCGGCCAAGGAAAAGGAGCTTGCCGCTCTTAACGAAAAGCTCAAGTCCATGACGCAGAATTACGAAAAGCGGCTTCCCAAAAACTGGAACTCCCGGACTTACGTAACGGCATTAACGGCCGGAAAAGGAAAAATATATTTTGAAGCCGCAACGTCCGCCGCAGGGTGGGTTCCATCCTACAATATGGCTCTTGATACGGCTTCCGGCGTAATATCGGCGGAAATGACGGCTTCCGTCCGCCAGGCTACGGGCATGATATGGGACGGGCAGGTAGAATTTCATTCGTCCGCCCCTTCTAACGGGCGTATTCCGGCGTCCATGCCGCCCCTGGTCGCAGTAATCCCCGGCAAAAACGAACCGGCTCCCAGAACGTTAAGCAAGCCTTACGTCGCCGCAATGAAATCGGAAGCCGGGCCGGCCGCATCCGCAGCGCCGTCTTTCAGCGAAACCCTGCTGAGCCTCAATATAAAAACGAAAATATACCTTAAAGGAGACAACGCTCCCGTAACGGTCAGCCTTAAAAAATTCGGCATGAAATCTGAAACGGTATTCGAAGCCATACCCGCTTATTCGGACAAGGCCAGCCTTACGGCCTTCCTTAAAGCGCCGGAAGCTCTGCTTGCGGGAAACGCCCGGCTTTATATAGACGGAGAGTATTCAGGAACGTCCCCCATAAAAGAAACGGAAAAAAACGGGGAAATAAGCATCCCTTTCGGAGCCGTCAAGGGAATAACAGTATCAAGAACGCCCATGATAAAGCAAACCGGCTCGTCATGGAGCAAAGGAACCCTTAAGGACGGCTATATAATCGAAGCGGTAAACGGCCTGAAAAAAGAAATAACGCTTAAAATAACCGACCGGGTGCCTGTTTCCTCCGACGAGAGCATATCCGTAAACGTAAATAAAATGAGCCCGGAACCGTCGGAAACGGCGGGCGGAGTCTGTACCTGGACGCTGAAGATGGCTCCGGGAGCCGAAAGAGAGATAGCGGTGGAATATACCGTAAAATATCCCGAAGACGGCGGACTTGATTTTAAGGACGGCGCGCCGGGTTCTTTCAATTAGATTTGATCCGGGTCATCATTTCCGGCGTCTTTGGCGCCGGAAATTTTCTTTTCCTCATCTTCTTTAATATCGAGCCTTACGAAAAACATCCCGGCTTTGCCGCTCTCTTCTTCCACGGTTTTAAGATAATATATGGAGCCGCCGTCGCAGATTCTGTCCCCGCCGTTCCTTTTCAGATGAATATATGCCATATTGACTGTCTCCTTTAAAAACGGCGGGAAAAGCCCGGCGTTTTTACAGTTTTTCAAAAAATACCGTGCCGCTTAACGGTTTACGCGCGGCTGCATGCCTGTCTGGAGAAGAAGGGTCTCCTTCAGCGTAGCCGACGGCCAGAATGTTTACCGGCTCGAACTCTTTTGGTATATCAAACTCCTTTCTGAGTATTTCCGGCTCGAACCTGCATATCCATACGCTGCCAAGCCCCAGGCTGGCGGCTTCAAGCATCATGTGGTCAGTAACTATGCTGGCGTCTATATCGGTAAGCTTTTTGCCGTCAAAGGGCCTTACCCATGTTTCGGACGTATCGGCGCATATAATAAAAATCAGCGGAGCGCCGAAAATCTTTGCCGCCCTGCCGGCCTTTTCCAGCCCTTCCGCGCTTTCCACAACGATTATCCTCTGAGGCTGTCTGTTTGCTCCCGTGGGAGCCACACGGCCGGCCTCAAGTATTTTATCGAGTTTCTCCTTTTCCACCTTTTCAGGCTTGTATTGCCTTACGGAATATCTTTTTTTGGCAAGTTCAAGGAAATCCATTAAAGCCTCCATCAAAAATTTATTCTAGCGGTATATTATAAGCTAAAATATATAAGCCGCAACAACCGGATTCAAAAGCTGAAAAAGGCTGTTCCTCTCCGCTCTCCGTTTCCGCCAGCCCCCGCAGCAGCAAAAGGCGCAAATACCGGGCCGTGCGCCTTTTTGACCGCTAAACGCTCCGGAACATAAGAGGCGGCAAACGTAAAGATAAAACGCAATATTCGATTTTTTATCATTATTGCCCTATTTTAAGATATTTATGATATTATTCATATTTTTGTAAAAAATCTATTGTTATCAATGATAATAATACAATAAACTTTCCAAATAAATCTTTATTCGGGCTCTATTTAAAAAAAATTATAATAATAATTACGATATTTTTAGTTTTAAAAGTATGAATTTAAAATTTTCTGAATATATCAAATACTTAATCAATAATTTTTACTATTTACCCTTAAACTTTACATGTATATAATTGTCTGTCTGCTAAGAAGGGAGAAAGGAAACATATGAAAAAGTGCAGATGGACAGACCCTGTAATGAGCGGAGAGCTCACAGATATTTTCATGCGTTACGGAAAAAAGTTCATTGCGGCCAAAGGGGACGTGCTCGTAAGCTCCGCAGAAAGAAATTCTTTCTTCCACTATGTGGAAAGCGGGCTGTTGGCCGCGACCTCAGGAGCTACCCCGCCGTGCTGCCGCGGCATAATAGTAAAGCTTATACCGGAAAACAGAGCCTTCGGCTTTACTGACTATAAAACGGCCGGTACGGAAAGATATAACCTTACGGCGCTCAGGGACAGCGCAGTATATAAACTGCCTTACGCCGTAATGGACGCCCTGATTAACGAAGGGGCCATAGACTCATGGAGCTTCAGAAGATACAGCTCTATATGCAGGCAGGCTACGGTAAACACATTTTCCACAATGCTGGCGCTGCCTCCTGATAAAAGGCTGCTGAGCCTTTACGCGGCGTCCATGCTGAACGAGTTTAACGGAACGGGTTCCGGATGCGGACCGCTTAAACTTACCCCGGAAGATATATGCGGCCTCATGTTTGCGAATCCTTACGTACGCAGAAAGAAAAACCTGCGCCGCCTCGCCATGGAAAGCGTTTTCGGAAAAGAAAGGGAAATGCTGACCGGCATAAAAAACGTAATAGACTGCCAGTAGAAAACCGCCTGCCTAAAAAGGCAGGCGGTTATTTTTATATTAAGGGTAAAATCTCTCCCGCAACGGCAGTCCGTTCCGCCGCCGAAGCGGACGCTTCCCCTGCCACGCCTATCCAGTAAACTATCAAAGCCGCCACAACAATAGCGGCGAATATGATTATGCCTATGCCTGCCGTAGAAACGGCGGAAATTTTTTCGTTTTTTTCCATATTTACCTCATCAGTTTATTTCAGAACAGCCGTCCCGTTACGGAAATCAGCCAGCGTCAGGCAACGAAAACGCCCGCCGGAACGCAGCTTCAAGCGGAACCTTTTGACCGTCTCCGCCCCGGCGTATTCAACAGCGAACGCCGAGACGCCGCAGTATAGCCTTCCCGCTATTATCTTACGTCTGGGACAGCCGTCTGCTTCAATATAAAATACCTTGAAAAATACACGTTGCCAATATTTTTCGAAGCCTTTGCTCCGATAAGGACCGCAAAAGCCCGTTTATACCCGGATAATACAATATAATCCTTGACACGGGCCCGAATAATTGTTATCAAGATAAGCTGTAACGTAAAAATTTAATGAAAATCGTTTAGAGGTGTAGTTGTGGCACATACCCTGTCAGCCAGGAAGCGTATCCGCCAGTCGGAAAAAAGAAATCTTATCAACAGGTCGAACAAGTCCCGCATGAGGACATCCATAAAAAAATACGTAAAAGCTATGGAAAGCGGAGCGGAAAACGCCGAGGCTCTCCTTAAAGAAGCGGTAAGCACTATATATAAAACCGCCCGCAAAGGCGCCATAGCCAAAAAACAGGCTTCCCGCCGCGTTTCCCGCCTTACTTTAAAGCTGAACGCCGCAAAAGCAGCTCAAGACTGATATTTTTAAACAATAAATTTCATTAAGGACGCTTTTAAAAGCGTCCTTTTTTATTTACCCGTTTTTTACGCAAAATAAAAACCGCCATAAAGGCGGTTTGAGAAAACGGCGGAAAATTCTTTTAAAATTCAAGCATACGTATCGCGTTGTATAAAGGCGCTTCCGCATATACGGGAAAGGCCCTGTCCAGAATTTTCGCCCCGGCCTCGGCGTATTCCGCAAATTTTTCCAGCTCATCCTTCTTAAGGGTTTTAGGCGTGGCTACAAATTTTAAAGGGTTGAGCCAGCGTCCGTTTTTATTTATTCTGTAATCCAGATGGGGGCCGGTGGAATACCCGGTGGACCCTACGTAGCCTATGATCTGGCCCTGGTTTACCGGAAAGCCCTTTCTCAAAGCCTTGTTAAACCCGTTAAGGTGAAGGTAATAAGTTTTATAGCCGTTTGAATGGCGCAGAGCCACATAGTTTCCGTTGCTTTTAGTGTAGCCCATTATTTCCACCGTACCGGTAGCGGTCGCCATAACGGGCGTGCCTATGGGCGCAGCGTAATCCACCCCGTAATGAGGCCGTACTTCGCCAAGCACCGGATGCAGCCTGGAATCCGTAAAACGGGAAGATATTCTGGCATAGTTAAGCGGAACCCGCAGAAAACCCCTTTCCAGCGCACGACCGTCCTCGTTGAAATAACCCCTCGTTTTACCGTCTTCAAAATAAACGGCTCTGTTAAGCCTGCCCTTATTATAAAAATCAGCGGCTATTATTCTGCCGTATCCGGCGTATTTATCATGCACGAATTTCTTTTCCACAAGGACGGCGAATTTATCTCCCGGACGCAGATCCTTGAAAAAATCTATTTCCCATTCGAAAATACCGGCCAGCATAGCCGCAAGCTCCGCGTCTTCGCCGGATTTTTTGACGGCGTCGAAAAGGTTGGTCTTTATCTCTCCCTTAACCAGTACCCTTATCATTTCCTGCTCGAATTTGTTAAGGCTCACGGAAACTGAGCCGTCCTCGGAGGATTTTATTATAAGGTCTCTGTCAAGAGCCGCGTTTATTACGACTTTATCCCTGCTGAAAAACATCTTCATTCCCGCTTTCAGGACGAACCCGGGATAAACCTTTTTTATCTGTGCCGAAAGGGAGCTTATTTCCTGAGGGCCCAGCCTGTCGGACAATATGCCGGAAAGAGTGTCTCCTCTTTTAACAACGTAGGATTCCGCCATCGCCGCGGCGGAAAAAGAGAAAATAAGCAGGATAAAAGCAATTTTTTTTATCATTTAACGGACCCGCTCCTTTCTGGATTTCCTGATTTTAAAAACAATCGCGTAAACGGCCACAAGAACGGCCAGCGCGGGAAATACGGCGTACATTATAGTATGAACGTGCTCTTTGACAAGGTCGATATTGTTACCCACAAAATAACCGACGTAAGCCAGTATGGTAACCCATACCGCGGCTCCCAGAGCCGTGTATATTATAAATTTGACAAGATTCATGCGAACGAGCCCCGCCGGAAAAGATATATACTGGCGCACAACCGGTATAAGCCTGCCAACGAAAGTCGTTATCTCGCCGTGGGTATTGAAAAAGGTCTCGAATCTGGCGAATTTTTCCTCGTTAAGGAAAAACCAGCGGGCATGTTTGAGCAGAAACGCCCTTCCGAACCTTACCGCCAGCCAGTAATTTAGCAGAGACCCCAGCACGGAGCCGGTAATGCCCGTAAGTATTACCAGAGCCATATTCATATGCCCGTGGGACACAAGATAACCGGCGGGAGGTATAACCACCTCGCTGGGAAAAGGGACGAAGGAGCTTTCAAGCCCCATAAGAAGCACGATGCCCGCATATCCCAGCCTGCCCACAACCCTAACGGTCCAGGACACGAAATCCCCCAAAAGGGCTACGCCCCACTCGTAAACGGATATAATTGTATCTACAAATCCCATAATCAGCCGACTGCTCCTTTAAGTAATTCTCTGGCCTGCAAAAGGGCGGGCTCGGTAACCTCACCCGCTATCATAGTAGCGATTACGTTTTCGCGCGTTTTATTTTCCAGTTTAAGTATATCCGTTCTTGAAAGACCGCCCGAATCGCTTTTTGATATATGAAAATGTATATCGCCCTGAGCCGCTACCACCGGAAGGTGGGTTATGACTATTATCTGCTTCGTTCTGCTGAGCTTTTTAAGCTTCTCCGCAACGCTTTTGGCGGCGCGGCCGCTTATGCCTGTGTCTATTTCGTCGAAAAGGAGCGTGCCTATCGAGTCGGCCTCTGCAAAAACCTCTTTGAGAGCCAGCATAACCCTTGATATTTCGCCGCCGGAAGCTACGGAAGAAAGGGGCCCCGGCTCGAAACCGGCGTTAGTGGATATATAGAACTCCGCCGATATTCCGCCTGACCTGTCAAGGCTCTCCCCATCGGTAAACTTTACGAGAAAGCGGCTTGAAGGAAGCTCCAGCTCCTTAAGTATCTGACATACCCTTTCCGATATGCCGAAAGCGGCTTTTTTACGGCCCTCGTTCAATTTTAACGCGTCTTCAAGGGCTTTTTTCTCAAGACCGGCCGCCTCCCTTTCGACGGCGGATATACGCTCGCCTCCTAAAGCGGCGCTTTCCAGACTTTCCGCAATGCCTTCTTTGTAGGCCAGAACTTCCCGAAGCCCGGAGCCGTATTTTTTAAGCAGGTTCTGCAATTTATATTTTCTGTCTATAAGAGCGTTAAGCTCGTCGGGAGAAGATTCCTGTCCCTCGAAAACGCTTTCTATATAAGAAACGGCGTCGTTTATATAGCTGGAAGCGGCGGCAAGATTTTCGGCAGCCTTGGCAAGCTCGGGAGCAAGGCCGAAAATACCGGAAAGAGACCTTTCGGCCCTGCCTACAAGATCGGCGGCGGATATTTCTCCCTCTTTAAGAAGATTTAGGCACTGGGCAGTGGCTTCCCTTATCTTTTCTATGTGGGACAAAAACTCTATCTGCTCGTCGATACGGCCGTCTTTTTCCGGGTCGATATTAAGGGAGGATATTTCCTCCAGCTGAAATTCGTACATTTCCTTAAGGCGGGCCGTTTCCTCCGCGCGCTTTTTTAAAGAGGCCAGCTCCGCCGCTTTTTCCCTGTAAGCGGCGTAAGAAAGGCGGTAATTTTCCTTTAAGCTCTGGTCCACAAAAAAATCAAGAAAATCCAAATGCTTAGCCGGGTTGAAAAGAAACTGGTTTTCATGCTGGCCGTGAATGTCTATAAGGTATTCGGACGCTTCCCTGAGCTTCGTTACGGGAGCGGCTCGGCCGTTTATAAACACCCTGCTGCGCCCGGCCTCGTCGGATTCTCTGGAAAGAATAAGCTCGTCGTCTATTTCGTACTGCTCGCGCAGCTCCCCGTCAATATGCTCCGTTCCAGCGAATATGCCTTCTACCGCCAGCTTTTTCTCCGGGTCGCGCAGAACGGCGCGGCTGAACCTTTCTCCGGTAAGAAACTTGAGGGCGCCCACAAGCACCGATTTCCCCGCTCCCGTCTCTCCCGTGATAACGTTAAGCCCCGGCCCGAACTCAAGACCGGCCTTTTCTATCACGGTAAGGTTTCTTACTCCCAGGTAAGTCAGCAAAGCTCGCCTCCCCAGCCAAGCTTATCCCGCAGAACGGAATAATAGTTTCTGTCCTGCTTTACGGCGATATTGGCGTAAACGGGAGATTTCTTTATGATTATCTCGTAATCGCTGCTGAAAGGACGCACTATCTGGCCGTCATACGTAACGAAAGCCTCGATATTGCGGCTCTCCACAACAACGGTAATAACGCTTGTATGCGGCAGCACGATAGGCCTTATATTTAATGCGTGCGGACATATGGGAGAAACTATTATGGTATCCATATCGGGATGCACAATAGGCCCTCCGGCGGAAATGGTGTAGCCGGTTGAGCCGGTGGGGGTTGATACTATGACGCCGTCGGAGCGGTAGCGGGTAACGTGGCTGCCGTCAATATAAATGCTCAATTCAAGCATCCGGGAGGGAGCGCCTTTATTTATAACGACTTCGTTAAGAGCCTCTTCCTCGAACATTACCTCACTTCCGCGGCGTATCTCGCTTGTTATCTTCATGCGTCTTTTCAAAGTAAGCCTGTCCGACACGGCGTCCGATATGACGCGCTCAAAATCCGCCATCTCAAGCTCCATAATAAAGCCCAGCCTTCCCAGATTGAAGGCAAGTATGGGAATATTTATAAGCCTGAAAAGGCGCGAGGTATAAAGCAGAGTGCCGTCTCCGCCCAGAACCACCACGAAATCTGCCAGTCTGCGCATATCCTGTATGCTGAAAGAAGGAACGTCAAGGTTGAGACGAACCGCCGTCTCTTTTTCAAGCATAGGGTTTATATCATATTTTTTAAGCACCCCGAAAACGTATTCGACGATTTTCGGCAGGTCGTCTCCCCTGGGTTTTACTATTAGAGCCGCATTTTTCATATTACACGCTTTATGGTTTCTCTTATAAAATTTTCGTCGGACTGTTCATTATAAACGAAATAAGCCAAATATTCAATATTGCCTTTCGCCCCAGTTACGGGGGAAACGGCCAGCCCCCTGAACCCGAACCCGATGCCGGAGGCGCACCGTATCACATTAAGGCATACCTGCCTGTGGACGTCCTTATCGGCTACGATACCTCCGCTCCCCACCTTATGTCTTTCGGCCTCGAACTGGGGCTTTATAAGAGGCACGAAAATTGTGCCGGGAAAGCAGAACTGAACGGCGGCAGGTATAATCATGGCAAGGGAAATAAATGAAACGTCCGTAACGATAAAATCGGCTTTCGCGCCTATGGCGTCAAAGGATATAGTGCGGAAATTGGTGTTTTCCACGACCGTTACCCTGGGGTCTCGGCGGAGGCTTTCATGGAGCAGCGCCCTGCCAACGTCCACGGCAAAAACTTCCGACGCCCCGTTTTTAAGGGCGGCGTCCGTAAACCCTCCGGTAGAAGAGCCTATATCTATTACCCTGGCGCCCTTCATATCAAGGCAAAAGGCTTCCACGGCGCCCTGGAGCTTGAACCCGCCCCGGCTGACGTAGGGCAGCTTTTCCTTAAGCCTTAAAACGGCGGAGCGGGGCACCATATCGCCGGCCTTGTCTATTCTTTTATCGTCCGCTACCGCAAGACCGGCCATTATAAGCCTGCGGGCCTGGTCCAACGTCCCGGCAAGGCCCCTTTCCACAAGGAGAGCGTCCATACGCTCCTTTTTCATAACGCTTTCATCACCTTCCCGAAAACCGACAGAGCGTCCAAGCCTACCAATCCGCGCAGCTCGTCCACGGAGCCGTGCTCTACGAAGCCATCGGGCAGACCGAACTTCATAACGGGAATATTTAAGCCTTCCTCCATTACTATGGATTGTATCTCCTCGCCGGCGCCGCCTTTTACCGCGCCGTCCTCCATAACCACGGCGAGCTTCCCGGCAGCAAGCTCGTCCGTAAGCGCACGCCTTTCGAGAGGCTTTAAAAACCTTAAATTTATGAGAGACGCTTTTACTCCGGCTTCAAAAAGCATGGCGCAAAGCTTATAAGCTTCGTCAAATATATGGCCAGCGGAAATTATAACAACGTCCCCGCCGGATTTAACGACTTCCGGACACCCAAAAACGACCGGCTCCCTCGGAATATCGGGAAATTCCGCCGCATAACCCCTCGGGTAGCGAATAGCGGCCGGAAAACGGAAATCAAGGGTCATATCGAGCATTTCTTCAAGCTCGCGTCCGTCCTTCGGAAGCATAACGGCTATATTAGGGATAAGCCGCATATAGCTTATATCGAAGGCTCCGTGGTGTGTAGAGCCGTCGGCACCCACAAGGCCTGCCCTGTCTATACAGAAAGTGACCGGAAGTTTGGATATGGCCACGTCGTGTATTATCTGGTCGAAAGCTCTCTGCAGGAAAGTCGAGTAAACGGCGAAATACGGCTTCATGCCGGAGGTGGCAAGACCGGCGCAGAAAGTTACTCCGTGCTGCTCGGCTATGCCCACGTCGAAAAAACGCCCGGGAAACCGCTCGCTGAAGCCGCGAAGGCCGGTGCCGTCCTTCATGGCGGCGGTAACCGCCGTCACTCTTTCGTCCCGGCCGGCCATTTCGGTTATCTTTCTGCCGAAAACATCCGTCCAGTTTTCCCCATGCGTTTTTTTAGCGGGTTTGCCTGTGTTTACGTCGAAAGGGGAAACGCCGTGAAAAGCGTCAGGGGATTCCTCGGCGTGTTTATAGCCCTTGCCCTTTACCGTGGCCACGTGTATAAGCACCGGGCCATCCTGCAAGAGACCGTTGGATATGGCTTTTTCTATATCCTTTATTTTATGCCCGTTTACGGGGCCTATATATTTTATGCCAAGATCCTCGAAAAAAGAACCCGGGGTAAAAAAACTTATGACGGAGCTTTCCACCTTTTTGGCAAAAGAAAGGAATTTGTCTCCCAAAGGGGCGTCCTCAAAAATATTCTGTATGTCCTTTTTCATTTTCATTACGAAGTCGCCGGTGAGAGTGCCTGACAGATAACCGGAAAAAGCGCCTACGTTATGATTTATCGACATTTCGTTGTCATTGAGGATCACTATGATATTTTTCTTTAAAGTACCCAGATTGTTAAGGGCCTCAAAAGCCATGCCGCCGCTCATGGCGCCGTCTCCGATAACGGCCACGGTTCTGGATTCCCTGCCCTGAATACGGTTGCCGGCGGCAATACCAAGAGCGTTAGAAATAGACGTGCTTGTATGGCCGGAAATACATACGTCGTACGGGCTTTCGCCCGGCTTTATAAAACCGCTTATGCCTTTGAACTTTCTAAGAGTGCGGAAATTTTCCAGCCTGTCCGTCAATATCTTATAGGCGTAGCTTTGATGGCCCACATCCCATACTATATTATCGGCATTAACGTCGTAACACCTTAAAAGAGCTATGGTAAGCTCCACAACGCCAAGGCTCGGAGCCAGATGTCCGCCGTTTTCGGATACCACGTCTATAATAAGCTTTCTTACATGCGAAGCAACTTCGTCAAGCTGACCGTAATCCAGATTTTTAAGATCGCCCGGAAGGTTCAGCTTTTTAAGCTCCGCGTAAGCGTCGTTTTCCGCTATGATTTTCTCTCCGTGATAAAATAAGCGATTTCCGCAAGCCTGCCGCCCTTACCGCCGTACGGTCTTATTAATTCGACCGCTTCTTTTACAAGCTCCGCCGCCTTTTCGGCGGATTTTTCCATACCGTACACCGCCGGATAAGTCGCTTTGCCGTTTTCCAGATCGCTGCCCGCATTTTTGCCAAGGGTGGCCGTGTCCGACGTTAAATCCAGTATATCGTCGGTTATCTGGAAAGCGACTCCCAGATTTTTTCCGAAAGCGTCGAGCCTGCGTTCGTCCTCATATCCGCGCCCGGCCAGTATCGCCCCCATGGACACGGAATATCTTATCAGCGCGGCGGTTTTATTAAGATGGATAAAATCAACCGTTTCGCAGTCCGCTCCGGAGCTTTCAGCCTTTATATCGGCAAACTGTCCCGCTACCATTCCCCTGTCTCCGGCGGCAAGGGCAAGGGCGTGCACCGCCTTTACCCTTACGGCGTCCGTAACTCCCGGAGTATTATCCCGGTCGGAAGCGAACTCAAAAGCCTTTGTAAGCAGCGCGTCGCCGGCCAATATGGCCTCCGCCTCGCCGAAAACCTTGTGATTGGTTGGCCTGCCGCGCCTTAAATCGTCGTCGTCCATAGCGGGCAGGTCGTCGTGTATAAGGGAGTAAGTATGCAGAACCTCTATGGAAGCCGCGTATGGAACCGCCGCCAAAAAATCGTCCGAAAATATTTCGAAGGACGCGAACATCAAAGCAGGGCGCAGACGTTTGCCGCCGGCAAAAACGCTGTAGCGCATGGCCTGCGTCAGCCCGTCGGAAAAAGAAGAGCCGCTTTTGAGCCTCTCGTCCAGCCATTTTTCCGTAACGGCCGCGCAGCGGCTGAAATAATCCTGTAAATCACTCATCTTCAGCCTTAAAATCCGCCGTTTGCGGATTTCCCTCTTCGTCCATACCTATTACCCGGGTGATAGACAGCTCGACCTCTGCCAGGGTTTTGCGGCAGTCTTTTGCAAGCTTCATCCCCTCCTGAAAAAGGGAGACGGTTTCTTCCAGCGGACGCTCCTGCTTTTCGAGAGAGGCCACTATTTCCTCAAGACGTTTGAGTTTATTTTCAAAATCTTTGGTTTCTTTCATTTTTTCAATTCGCAGAGAACGGCTTCCGCATGGCCCTTAGGCTTAACGTTGTAAAGGGCTTCCTCTATTATTCCGTCGGGCGATATAAGGAAAGTGGACCTGAGAACCCCCATATATTTGCGGCCGTACATGGATTTTTCCTTCCATACGTCGTAAGCCTGGCACGCGGTCTTATCCGGATCCGAAAGAAGAACGATTTTAAGGCCGTGCTTTTCCCTGAAATTTATATGGCTTTTAACGCTGTCAGGACTTACGCCCGCTACCGCCGCGCCTTCTTCTCCGAAGCTGTCCGCAAGAGCGGTAAATTCCAGAGCTTCCGCCGTACAGCCGGACGTATTATCCTTGGGATAAAAATAAAGAATAAGCTTTTTACCGGCAAAATCTTTTAAGGACAGCGTCCTGCCGTCGTCGGATTCAAGAGAGAAATCCGGAGCTTTATCGCCTTTTTTCAGCATTATGAATCTCCTCTCCGGCCTTTGTACCCTGCCGCAAGCTGACCGCAGGCTCCTTCTATATCGGAACCCAGGCGCTTGCGTATAAAGGCCGAAACATTATTTTTTACCAGATATTCCTGAAATTTAAGCACGCTGTCTTCCGAAGGGCTTTTAAAATCGGAATATTTGGAACCGTTATATATTATAAGATTTACTTTGGCCCTGACGCCCTTTATAAGCTTTAGAAAACCGGCGGCGTCCTCCAGGCTGTCGTTGACGCCTCCCAAAAGAACGTATTCCAAGGTTATGCGTTTTCTTCTGTCCAGCTCCAGGTTCTTTAAAGTGTCCATAAGAGAGGCAAGAGGATATTTTAACGACACGGGCATTATAGCTGCCCGCGCTTTTTGGGAAGGAGCGTTTACGGACACGGCTAGATTTACCGGCGAGGGCATTTCAAAAAGCTCCTTTATGCCGTCCGTAAGACCGCAGGTGGAAACGGTAATCCTTCTGTGGGAAAAGCCCAGCCCTTCTTCATCAAGGGCAACGGATAGAGCCTTTTTAAGGTTTGCCATATTGTCAAGGGGCTCTCCCATACCCATAAACACTAGATTACCGAGCCGTTCCCCGAAAAGCGCGTCAGCGGCTTTTCTGAGATGAATTATCTGTCTGAGTATTTCTCCGGAGGTAAGGTTGCGTCTGAAGCCTACGGCCCCCGCCGTCGCGCAGAACCTGCACCCCATACGGCAGCCAACCTGAGTGGAAATACAGCCGGACATACGGCTTCCGTCCACCAGCAGGACGGATTCCACGGCCTCTCCGTCCTCAAGGCGAAAAAGAAACTTCACGGAACCGTCTCCGGAAACGGTGCGCTTCACTTCTTCCAGAACTGTAAAACCGTAATCTTCCGAAAGGATTTCGCGAAAGGATTTTGAAATGTTCGTCATCTCGCCGAAAGACGAAACGCCGGCCTTGAATATCCAACTGTAAAGCTGCCTGCCGCGAAAAGCGGGCTCGCCATAGCTTTGAACGGCTGAAACGAGACCTGCCGCCGAAAGATCGTCAATCCTGTTCATGAAAAAGGGATTCGGCCTCTTTATCGTCGGCGGTTATTTTAAAAAGACGGTCCAGATTGGTATGGACGAATATCTTTTTGATATCCTCGCTTATGGAGGTAAAGATAAGCTTCTTTTCCCTTTCTTTAAGGAACTTAAGAATCTGGATAAGCTCTCTGAGTCCGCTGGAATTAAGATAAGTTATGCGGGAAAAGTTTATTATAACCCCGTCTATCTCTCCCCCGATGCAGCATATATAGTTTTTAAGCTCCTCTCCGTTGAAAGAATCTATCTCATGCAGAGGATAAAGAATTTCCACAACGGCTTTATCCTCAAGAGTAACTCTCTCCTTGCTGAAAGACATATAGCAATTCTCCCCAAAACCGCGTATTCAGCGGTTTTTCAGCATCCTCATCTCTATTTGGCGTTTAAAAACGAATTTCACTATTTTATCTCTATCAGAATCCCGCAGGGATGTAAACTTAATTCCGATATCGTACTTGCCGTCCCTGTTTTCCCCGTAACGTACTATGGCGGAGGGAACGGAATCCATACCCGGCACGAAAGCGCTGAAATCCGCCTCCACCTCGTACACTCCACCCATAGGGCTGGAAGACACGAGCCTGGCTCCGCCCCCGGAAATATCCGCGCATATTACCTGATATTCCGCATCGCGGACCATCTTGCCAGTTTTCATATTTCTGACCATGGAATGGATTGTTATTTTATGCCCCACTTCCACTCTGAAAAATTCTCTCAGCTCCGATTTTATGATAAAAGGAGGCTTTTCAAGCTCCATCATGGATATGTTTTTTACCACCACGCCTTTTACGGAGGTGGTGAAGGTAAAGCGCCCTCCGGTGGAAATAAAACCTATTTCGACCTTGGTTCCGGGCCTTGCGGACATGGGAACGCCTCTGTCCGTAGGAATGGAAATCAGCAGACTGTCTCCGTCGGCTTCCTCCACCCTGGCGTCGTAAACGCCCGAATAATCTGCCATGGAAGCGATATTGATTTTCAGATTGCTTACAAGGTATTTTTCTACGTTGGTTATTTTTTCCACATTATACCCGTAACGATATATTTCTCGGATTCATGATAAGACGCACGCGCGCGTTACCCGCCGCGAAAAGACGCCCTAATGCGTTGTTAAGCAACTATATCACAACAAAAATCTTTTTCAATTATAATATGATTTTTATCGTATTTTCAAAAAGGAAATTGCAGAAACAGGGCATTTTTCCACGCATTTCCCGCAGGACGTGCACAGCGAGGAATCTATGGATGCGAGAAAATCGTCCACGGCTATTGCGCCCTCCGGGCAGACCTTAACGCATATTCCGCATCCTATGCACCCCGAGGAGCAATATTTCCTTGTCTCCGGCCCTTTGTCCCGAGAAGAACAAAGAACGGAAACCCTTTCATCCGCGCCTTTAAGGGTTATCAGACAACGGGGACATTCAGAAACGCATAAACCGCAGCCAATACAAAGCTCCGCCGAAATATCCGGCAGGCCGCTCTCGCTCATGTTTATAGCTCCCGTCGGGCAGACCAGCGCGCATGAGCCTCCGCCCACGCATCCGAAGGAGCAGTTTTTTACGCCTCCCATAAGCGCCGACATGGCGGCGCAGTCTTTAGGGCCGCGGTATTCATACCTGTCGGACGCTTTCCTGCCTCCCCCGCAGAGAACAACCGCCCTCTTTTCCGCGGGGGCCGGAGCTTCCGTTCCCATTACGGCGGCCATCTTTTCCACGGCCGCCGCGTTCGCACCCGGACAGGCGTTTACGGGAACCTCCCCCTTTACCACCGCCGCGGCAAACGAAGCGCACCCGGGATAACCGCACGCGCCGCAGTTCGCCCCGGAAAGGCAGGAGGCTATGGCGTCGAGACGCCAGTCCCTTTCAACGTTAAAAAACCTAGACGCAGCGGCAAGGCATACCCCCGCCGCAAACCCTACCGATAGCATTACGATTACCGGTGCGAGCATCAGCGCACCAGCCCTGAAAATCCCATAAACGCAAGAGCCAGTATGCCCGCGGTTATAAAGGCTATGGGAGCGTCCCTGAAAATTTCCGGAACGGAAGAAAAACTTATCCTTTCCCTGAGACCTGAAAAAAGCACCAGAGCGAGACCGAACCCGGCAGCCGTGCCGAGGCTGAAAACGATCATCTCTATAAAAGAGTAATCGGACTGCACGTTTATAAGAGCCACGCCAAGTATGGCGCAGTTGGTCGTTATAAGGGGCAGGAAAATACCCAGGCTCGCGTGAAGCTCCGGCGTGGTTTTTTCCATTACCATTTCCACAAGCTGCACAAGGGCTGCTATTACAAGGACGAACACCACGGTCTGGAGATAACCAAGCTCCCATGGTCTTAAAACCGCGTATTCTATAATCCACGTTACAACGGAGGATATCATCATTACAAAAGCCACGGCTGCGCTCATGCCCAAAGCGGTCTCGGAGCTTTTCGAAACGCCCATGAAAGGGCATATTCCGAGGAATCTGCTCAGCACAACGTTATTTACGAGAGCCGCCCCCACAAACAGAAGCATAAGACCGCTCAATGCCCGCCTCCTTTAATTTTTGACGACATAAATCTGGTAAAAGCCATCATAAATCCGAGAAATACGAAAGCCCCCGGAGGCAGCACCGCAAGTATTACGGGCACATAGAAGGAAGGAGCTACGGCGTATCCGAAAACAGTTCCGGCCCCCACAAGCTCCCGGCATACCGCAAGGGCGGTAAGAGCAATAGTAAAACCTATGCCTGTGCCGAGGCCGTCCAGCACGGAATCAGCCACGGGGCTGCGCGAAGCGAAAGCCTCCGCCCTGCCAAGCACGATGCAGTTTACCACGATAAGGGGTATAAAAAGCCCCAGTGCCTTATGCAGAGCGTGAAAATAAGCGTTCATATAAAGGTCGACCACTGTGACGAAGCAGGCTATTATAACGATATAGCAAGGTATACGGGCGTTTTTGGGAATAAATCCGGAAAAAAGCGACACGGCGAAATTGGAGCCCATAAGCACGGCCGTCGTAGCAAGCCCCATGGCCACGCCGTTTGAGGCGGACGTGGTAACGGCAAGAGTGGGACACATGCCTAGCATCTGCTTGAATATGGCGTTGTTTTTGAATATTCCGTCGGTAAGGCTTGAAAGCCTCATCTTTTTTCCTCCGAAATAAAATTATCGCGCATAAATTCCAGAGCCCGGCTTACCGCGTCCGCCACGGCCCTGGGGCTCATGGTGGCCCCGCTGAACTGGTCTATAATTCCGCCGTCCTTTTTTACGGCTATGAGCCCCGGCTCCGAAAGCCCTTTAAAAACGCCGAGAAAATCTTTTCCGGATATTTTATCGCCGAGACCGGGGGTTTCCTTATGTTTTAGCACGGCAACGCCAGATACCTTTCCTTCCGCATCCATGCCTACAAGAACGTATATATGGCCCCCGTATCCTTTGCCGGAAGAAAACACCGCCGCATAACCGGACGGTTTTCCTTTAATTTTCGCTTCGTATACCGTCGTACCCTTTATTTCACGCGCGTCCTTATCCGGGTCATTGTCGTAAGGAGGCAGCACTTCGGAGAGCCCGGCCAGAAAATCAGCCCGCTCGGCTTCGGCAATCGCCTCCCGGGTCTGATTATAGGCAGCTCCCAATATAAGGCCGCATATAGCGGAAACCGCCGTTACGGCCAGTATTATTTTAAGCTGCTTATTCATAATCCGCACCGAAAGGCTTCGGCCTGAAATACTTATCGAGCAGAGGAACGAACGCGTTCATTATAAGGATAGCGAAGCCCACCCCCTCGGGGTATCCTCCGTAAAGCCGTATTAAGACCGTTATAACTCCGCATCCGACGGCAAAAAGAACCTTGCCTTTATTATAAAGAGGCGAGGAGGAATAGTCCGTCGCCATAAAAAAGGCTCCGAGAAACAGCCCGCCGCTCATTATCTGGGTAACGGGGTCCATAACGGCGCCTCTGTTGAAAAGCCATACCGCCCCGCCGAATAAAAAAACGGCGCCGATAAAATAAACGGGTATGCGCCACGAAATAACCTTTTTATAAATAAGAAACAACCCGCCCAGGAGGACGGCGGCGGAGGAAACCTCCCCCATGGAGCCGGAAAGGGCCGCGCTCATACCGGCGTCGAAAACGGAAGGAATACCCTCCGCCACGCCCGCCACATAAGCGTCCTTAGCCTTTCCAAGCACGGTGGCGCCGCTTACGGCGTCGATAAAAAAACCGTTCGAAAATATAGTTCCGTAAGCAGGATGCCAGGCCGTCATCTGAGGGAGAAATGATATAAGAAGCGCCGTTCTGCCAACGAGAGCCGGGTTGAACGGGTTCTGGCCCAGACCGCCGAAAACCATCTTGCCTATTACGATGGCAATAAACGCCCCCGTAATGGTAATCCAAAGCGGAACGAAAGGAGGCAGGCACATTACAAGAAGAATACCGGTAACGACGGCGCTTCCGTCTCTCACGGAAGACGGCGTGCCCCGGATTTTACAGAAGGCCCACTCGAAAAACACGCAGGCGGCGGCGCTTACCGCGTACTGGGCCAGAGCGTAAAGCCCGTAATAAACCACCGAAAGAACGGCGGCCGGAGCAAGGGCAAGGCACACGAGGCCCATTATATGCGAAACGCTCTCTCCTGAGCGCGCATGGGGAGAAAAAGACACTCTCCTGCCTCCGCTCATCCCCCTCTCCTTTTTGCAGCCGCGAAAGCCGCCCTCTTTTTGCCGGTTTTTATTGCCTGGGCAAGGGGACGCCCCGCCGGGCATACATAAGAACAGCAGCCGCATTCGATGCACGAAGCCGCGTTCAGCTCTATCATCATGTTTATATTTCCCGCCGAATAAGCCCTTTCCAGATCCACCGGAACAAGGCCCATAACGCAGGCCTCGACGCATCTGCCGCAGCGTATGCAGGGACCGGGCTCTTTTTCCTCCGCCCTTTCAAGCTGGAGTATGCCGCCAGTGGTCTTGAGCACGGGCATTTCCGGCCCTGTTACTTCAAAACCTGTCATAGGGCCTCCGAAAATAAGCCTTTTCCCGCCGTCGTAAAGGTTTTGCGTTTCCCTGAACAGCACAGCGGCCGTCATGCCGGTTCTCGCCATAATATTGCACGGGTTTTCCACAAGCCCTGAAACGGTAAGAGGACGCTCGAAAAGGGGCTTGCGCTTTTCCACTGCTTCATAAATCGCCCGCACGGTAGCCACATTGTGTATCAGCACGCCTATATCTATCGGAAGCCGCCCCTGTGGAACGGTTCTGGAAAGCACCGTGCTTATAAGCTGTTTTTCCCCGCCCTGGGGATATTTGGCTGGAACGACAACCACTTCCGCCCCGTAGGATGGGGCAAGCCCGCTAAGGATTGCGGCGGCCTTTTTCTTGTTGCTTTCCACCGCTATAAAGGCGTCCTGAGCGTTGATGTAATCTTTAAGGAACTTTACCCCTTTGAGTATTTCTTCCGGGTAATTGAGCATAAGAGAATAGTCGCAGGTAAGGTAAGGCTCGCACTCGGAGGCGTTTATGAGAAGAGTATCCGCCCTGCGCACGCCGCCGATTTTTACCCAGGCGGGAAAACCGGCTCCGCCCAGGCCGACCACTCCCGCAGCCTTGACCATTTCGGCAAGATCGCCTTTATCCTCAAGCTCCATATAGCCGTCTTCAAGGCCGGAAGCCTTCAATATGCAGCCTTCCGCCGCTCCTAAAACGGGATGGGGCACTTTGACTATGGCCGTTATTATACCGTCCGCAGGGGAGTGGACGGGGGCGGAAATACCTGAAACCGCCTTTGCAAGCCTTTCCCCTGTCCTTACCCGCTGGCCCTTAACGACCGCACATTCCGCAGGCGCACCTATATGTTGTGAAAACGGTATAAAAAATTCGTCGCCTTCCAGTATCCGGGGCCGGCGTATAACGCCTGCCTCTGCATACTTGTTATCTTCGGGATGTATGCCGCCCTTAAGCGAGGATAGTTTCAAATATCAGTCACCTGCCGAAATGAAGAACCCGTATATCGGTGTATTTCAGAAGCTCGTCGGCCAGGGGGTCGGCGTAATCGTCATCGTAAACGATCTTGGCTATCTGGGCGTTTATTATCATTTTGGTACAGATTGAGCACGGCTTATTAGTGCAGTAAATAGTAGCTCCCTGTATGGACACCCCGTGAAGAGCCGCCTGTATTATGGCGTTCTGCTCGGCGTGAAGGCCACGGCAAAGCTCCTGCCTTTCGCCGGACGGAACCTTAAGCCGCTCTCTCAGACAGCCCGTCTTTTCGCAGTGAGCCGCTTTGGACGGAGCGCCGTTATACCCGGTGGCAAGTATCCTGTTATCCTTAACGATAACGGCGCCCACATGCCTGCGCAGGCATGTGGAACGGCTGGCCGCTATCCCGGTCATTTCCATAAAATATTCGTCCCAATCCGGCCTCATCAGTAAAGCCTTCCCTTATAAAGGGGGAACCTGGCGCAAAGCTCTTTTACCTTGCCTTTAACCGCCGCTATTCTGCCTTCGTCGGTTATGCCGGAAAGAACCTCGCATATAAAGCCGCCGATGATTTTCATTTCATCTTCTTTCATGCCTCTCGTAGTAACTGCGGGAGTGCCGACCCTTATGCCGCTTGTAACGAAAGGAGACAGGGTCTCGAAAGGAATGGTGTTTTTATTGGTCGTAATGTTGGCGTTTTCAAGAGCAAGCTGGCAGTCTTTGCCGGTAAGCCCTTTGGAGTTAACGTCTATCAGCATCATATGGTTGTCGGTCCCGCCGGAAACGATCCTGAACCCGTTATCCTTAAGGGTTTGGGCAAGAACCGCGGCGTTTTTGACTATCTGCTTCTGATACTCTTTGAATTCAGGGCTCAGGGCTTCCTTAAAAGCAACGGCCTTGCCGGCTATAACGTGCATGAGAGGCCCGCCCTGGCTGCCGGGAAATACCTGGGAATTTATGGCTTTGCCGTATTTTTCCCTGGCAAGAATCATACCGCCTCTGGGACCGCGCAGAGTCTTATGAGTGGTAGTGGTAACTATATCCGCATAGGGAACGGGGCTCGGGTGGCAGCCGGCCGCTACGAGACCCGCTATATGCGCCATATCTACCATAAGATAAGCGCCTACGGAATCGGCGGCCCTGCGGAAGGCTTCAAAATCTATTATCCTGGGATAAGCGCTGGCGCCCACTACTATCATCTGCGGCTTATGCTCAGCGGCCAGCTTCATCACGTTGTCGTAATCTATGGTTTCCGTATCTTTGGAAACGCCGTAGGGAACAACATTAAAAAATTTACCGGAAAAGTTTACCGGGCTTCCGTGGGTAAGGTGGCCTCCGTGGGAAAGGTCCATGCCAAGAATGGTGTCCCCAGGCTTAAGCACGGAAAAATAGGCGGCGAAATTGGCCTGGCTGCCGGAATGAGGCTGCACGTTTACGTATTCCGCTCCGAAAAGCTCCTTCGCCCTTTCTATGGCAAGGTTTTCCGCAACGTCCACAAATTCGCACCCGCCGTAATAACGTTTGCCGGGATAACCTTCCGCGTATTTATTGGTAAGAACGGAGCCGACGGCTTCGAGCACCGCTGGGCTTACGAAGTTTTCGCTGGCTATGAGCTCTATATGCTCCTCCTGCCTGCCCGCTTCGTCCATAATGGCTTTAAACACGTCGGGGTCGCTTTTCTTCACATTTTCGTAAAGGCTCATTAAACTTCTCCTGATTATTTTGACCTTAATCTATATTCATGTTTTCGATTTTATTTATACGCCTTTCGTGCCTGCCGCCCTCAAATTCCGCCGCAAGCCATACGTCAAGCATATCTTTAGCGGTTTCCGTGCCGATGACGCCGGCTCCCATGGCTATTATATTGGCGTTATTATGCTTTCTGCTCATTTTTGCCGTAAAGGCGTCGTGGCAGAGAGCGGCCCTTATGCCCCGGAATCTGTTTGCGGCGATGGAAATGCCCAGCCCGGTGCCGCATATAAGCACTCCCATATCGCTTTCGCCTGAAAGCACGGCCCTGCAAACTGCCTCGGCATATTCTGGATAGTCTGTGGATTCGGCGCTGTGGGTGCCGAAATCCTGGGCCTGATAGCCTTTGTCTTTTAAATATTTTATAATAGTTTCTTTAAGCCCGAAACCGGCATGGTCCGAGCCGACGGCAATTTTTTTATGAGACATGGGCGAAACCTCTCCGCAGGGAAAATTTATATTAAAAATCCCCTTCCCCGTCAATGATTTTGATTAGACTGAAAGATGGCGGGCAGCCGCCGTCTCCCGTTTGAGCCGATAAGCCATTAAACACCATACGGCCCCGCTTTTCAACCTCAAATTTTTTGCCGCCGCAGGCGAGAAAACGGTTAAGCGACATACCCTTTTCCATGCCTATTACGGAATCAAGGCTCCCGCACATACCCGCGTCGGTAACGTAAACGGAGCCGGAAGGCAGAAGGCGCAGGTCGTTTGTCTGAACGTGGGTATGGGTACCCGCTATAAGGAAAGCCCTGCCGTCGGCGTAAAGGCCGAAGGCGTTTTTCTCGCTGGTCGCTTCCGCGTGGAAATCCACTATAATAGTATGGTCAGAATATTTTTCATATATGGCGTCGAAGGTTCTGAAAGGGTCGTCGTAAGGGTCCATAAAAACGCGCCCCAGAAGGCTCACAACGAGAACCTTTCCCTTAGGCGTGTCAAATGAACGGCAGCCCGCTCCGGGAGCGCCGGGAGGGTAATTGGCGGGACGCACGAACCTGTCCCATTCATCAGCGCGGGAAAAAGCCTCCGGCCTGTCCCAAGTGTGGTTTCCGCCAGTTACCGCGTCCGCTCCGCATCCTATAAGCTCTTTATATACGTTATCGGTTATACCGAAACCGCTGGCGGAATTTTCCCCGTTTACCACGGCGAAATCGCAGTTCAGCTCCTTTTTAAGAGCGGGAAGATACTTTTTAAGCAGCTTCCTGCCAGGCCTGCCTATAACGTCCCCGACGAATATTAAATTCATTGCTCGGGAACAAGGCCGTGCCTGTAAAGCTGGCGTTCAAGAAGCCTGTCGTAAGAGCTCCAGCCCCCTGCCTGAACGTCCTCCTTTTCGAAAACCGCGTCCATGGAGGCCAGCTTGGCGTCAAGATTATCTATGAAATGCAGTATCATGGCCTCCTTAGTTTTGGGACGTTTCGGAGAGCCGAATTCAAGATAGCCGTGGTGGCTGGCTATCATGTGTATTACAAGCTCCCTGGCTTTTTTGGGAAAGCCGTCTATTTTGGCCATATAGCCGTTTGCAAGCTCCATACCCAGAAGAAGGTGCCCCAGCAGTTTGCCCTCGTCAGTGTAATCGAAAGCGCTTTCGCTGTCTATTTCCAGTATTTTGCCGGAATCGTGAAACAAGGCCCCGATAACCAGAAGCTCCTTATTTACGTCGCCTCCGTAATAATCGGCCACTATAACGCAAAGCTTCATCATGGAAAGAGTATGCTCCAGAAGGCCGTGTATATAGGCGTGATGAACGCTTTTTGCCGCCGGCTTGCGGACGAACTCTCCGAAAACGCTCTCATCCTCCAGAAACATACGTGCAAGCTCCTTAAAGTAGGAGCTTTTTATATTTTTATCTATTACCCGCTTAAGCTCCTCCGCCATTTCCCTGGCGTCCTTGTCGCTTTTGGGGAGGAATTCGTCGGCGGAAACGCCCTCGGCCTTTTCCATATCGGAGACTTTAAGCTGGGCCACTCCGTTATAATGCTGAAGCACCCCTGTTACCTCTGCCACCTGGCCTTTTTCCGGAGTGAATTTAAGCTTGTTGCTGTCAAACATTATGGCGTTTATGGAGGCTCCCTCGGAATCGGTGAGCACCATCCTTATATAAGGACGGTTATCCTTTGTGGTGGCGGTAACAAGGTTGAATATCATGTATTTTTTCTTAACGTTAAGGTCCATTTTACCATCCCTTATAAGCCGTCGCCGGCTAAAGCTGTATTTCGACCGATTCCGTCGTTTCGGTCTCTATATCTCCTATACCCGCGCCTTCTTCCCGCAGGGCCTCGAGAATAAGCAGAACCGTTTTATACACGCCCTCGGTGGAATACACGGCGCAGTTGTAGCCCTTTTTATCAAGAGTGCGCATAAGCCCGAGATTTCCGTAGGAATCGATAACGCCGTTTATATAAACGATATCCTCCGGAGCGCAGGAAAACCTTATCCTTACTGTGCGCTGAACGTTCACGGCTTTTCCGAAAAATCCATCAGGACTATATCGGTGCCCGCCAGAAGCTCCGTAAGGGGATTTACTGAATAGCGGGCTGAGTCCTCTATATATATTTTGCTCTCGCCCATTTCCTTTATCATATCCGCCATGTCGGCGGCGTCAGTTTCTATTTTTGAAAAATCCAGCAGAAACAGACCTTTTTCAAAAAAAATATCGTCCTTTTTAATAAAAACGCGGGGCAGGACCCGGACTTTTTCGAGAGCTCCGCTCAGCTTGCCGTAGCTGAAAAAATCTATACGGCTGGAACCGCCGCGCGGACGCATTTTAATAAAATCATAATCGACTATGGCCGGGAACACATCCACAGCGCCCACGTCAATCCTTATCCTGTTCTTTTCGTTCGTCATTGCCACGCTCTATTGAAAATTTTGCCCGTATGCTTTCAAGCACCCCGTTTACGAAAGACGCGCTTTTATCGTCGCCGAAGCTTTTGGCTAAGGTAACGTAATCGTTCATAACGGCGTATACGGGAGCGTCTCCCCTGAAAAGCTCGTTTACGGCAAGACGCATTATACACTTTTCCACAAGGCCCACCCGGTCGAAGGACCAGTTTTTCGATATGAACTGGCCGATAAGGGCGTCGTCCTGGGAAATGTTCGGGTAAGCCTCCGCCAAAAGATTCCCGGCAAAATCCATAACGGATTGTTCCTCGCCTGGAAAACTCTTCCAGAAGTTTTCCGCCGTTTTTGCCGGGCTTTCCTCCGCCATTTCGGAGCAGTATAGCATCTGCACGGCATACTGCCTGGCTTTGGTCCGTTTCCTGAAAGGCGCCCGCCCGCAGTGCCCGCCGCCGGGTTTACCGCCCAAGGCTATATCCCGGCCCGGAGCAGATTGACCATCTCAAGGGCTCCCATAGCGCTGTCTGCGCCTTTATTGCCAGCTTTGGTCCCCGCCCTTTCAACGGCCTGCTCTATGGTGTCGGTAGTAAGCACGCCGAAAATCACCGGAACGCCCGCTTCAAGGCCTACATGGGCCACCCCTTTCGCCACCTCGGAGGCCACGTAGTCAAAATGCGGCGTGGCTCCTCTGATTACGGCTCCCAGGGCGATAACCGCGTCGTACTTTTTGCTTTCCGCCGCTTTTTGGCATACGAAAGGTATTTCGAAAGCCCCGGGCACTTTATAAACGGTTATATCGTCTTCCTTGACATTGTGGCGGGTAAGCGCGTCTACCGCCCCGCCCACAAGGCTAGAGGTAATAAAATCGTTAAAACGGGACACCACGACGGCGATCTTAAGCCCGGTTCCGTCGTATTTGCCCTCGATATAATTTACAGGCATGCTATTCCTCCGTAATATCAAGCTGGTGCCCCAGCTTTTCTTTCTTTGTTTTCATATATCTTAAATTTTCGGAATTTATGCCGCATTCTATAGGAACCCGCTCGGTTATTTCAAGACCGAATTCCGAAAGGCTGTACATTTTACGCGGATTATTCGTAAGGAGCCTTATCTTTCTTATCCCCAGCTTCCTTAATATCTGGGCTCCGAAGCCGTAATCCCGCTGGTCGTCCTTAAAGCCCAGATGTATATTGGCTTCCACTGTATCCAGCCCTTCGTCCTGGAGCTTGTAGGCCTTTATTTTGTTAAGAAGCCCTATTCCCCTGCCTTCCTGGAACATATACAGAATAACTCCCCTTCCCGCTTCCTCGACTCTGGCCATGGCAACGTGGAGCTGATCCCCGCAGTCGCAGCGCATGGAGCCGAAAACGTCCCCCGTAAGGCACTGGGAATGAACGCGGACCAAAGCCGGACTGCCGTCGGAAACGTCCCCTTTTACGAGAGCCACGGCCTCTTTCCCGTCCGCCCTGTTCCTGAAACCGATTATCCTGAAAGTTCCGAAGGCGGTGGGAAGGTTCGCTTCCGATACCTTTTCGACTATGTCGTCGTGCCTCATCCTGTATTCGGCAATGTCAGCCACGGTAACAATTTTCAGGCCGTGCTTCTCCGCGAATTTCTCAAGAGAAGGCATACGGGCCATAGTGCCGTCCTCCTCCATTATTTCGCATATCACGCCGGAAGGATAAAGCCCAGCCAGCCTGGCCAGATCCACCGAACCCTCGGTCTGGCCGCGGCGCACGAGAACACCCCCGTCCCTGGCCTTTAAAGGGAACATATGACCGGGCTTTGCAAGATCCTGAGGCTTTGTTTCAGGGTCTATGGCGGTTTTTACGGTTTTTGCCCTGTCAAAAGCGGAAATACCCGTGGTAACGCCTTCCTTCGCCTCGATGGATACGGTAAAGGCGGTGCCGAAACGGCAGTCGTTGTTTTCCGCCATCTGGCAGAGATCCAGCTCCGCGCACCTTTCGGAGGTAAGACTCAGGCAAATAAGCCCGCGGCCGTGCTTTGCCATAAAGTTTATCGCTTCCGGCGTAACGAACTGGGAAGCGATAACGAGATCGCCCTCGTTTTCTCTGTCCTCGTCGTCGGTAAGTATGACCATTCCGCCGTTTTTTATTATCTCTGCGGCTTCCGGAACCGAAGCTCTCACGCCGGGTTTCATTTTATAAAGTCTCCTTAACGCTTCATACCGTTTATCAACGATAAGAGCTTATCTTCTTTGGTTTCGTTTTTCAACAGCTTCTCAACGTAGCGGGCTATCTGGTCCGTTTCCAGATTTATCATATCCCCAGGATTCTTAAAGCGCAGGTTAGTGTTCTCGAAGGTATGGGGTATTACCGCCGCCTCAAAGGACGTTCCGTTTATCGCCGCCACAGTCAGGCTTATGCCGTCAAGGCACACGGAGCCTTTTTCCACTATATATTTGCCCAGCTTTTCCGGGTAATTTATTTTTAAGGTATATGAAGCGCCCTTTTTCGTTACGGAAGAGACGGAAGCGACGGCGTCCACATGACCCTGCACGAGATGGCCGCCGATACGTGAAGAAAGGGTAAGGGCCCTTTCGAGATTTACGGCGCAGCCAGGGCCCGCCGCCTTCAGGGAGGTACGCTCTATTGTCTCATAGCTTATATCCGCGTCGAAATAACCGTTCCCCAGATATACGGCGGTAAGGCACACTCCGTTTACGGCTATGGAATCCCCCTGTAAAGAGCCTTCAAGGACTCTGCGGCACTTTATACGCACTTTTGAGGAGGGCCCGTTTCTTATGATACTTTCTATTGTGCCGGTTTCTTCCACAATACCCGTAAACATCAGCCCTCCTTCATAAAAGAGAGAGTATCTTTTATAACGCCTGAGGAATAGTCTTTTATTTTTGCGCTTATACGGATGTCCGGCCCGCACATGGCGGTTTTCATGGAAAAAAACTCCGCCGCGTCCCCAACCCTGGCGGCGCCTTCCCCTCCTACGGGAGACAAGGCGCACAAACCGCCTATGATCTTGGGCGCTATAAAAAGTTCCAGAGCGTCCGCCGCGTCCGCGTCGCGGAAAGAACCCGCAACCGCCGAACCGGCCTCGACCATTACGGTCATTATATCTTTTTCGTAAAGAGATTTCAGTATAAAACCCAGATCCAGCTTCCCGGAAACCGACGGCGCCGCGATAACGCAGGCTCCGGCGTCTTTAAGCTTTTGCGTTTTTTCGGCGGAAGCCCCCTCCGAGACGTAAACAAAGAGAGGAACCTCCCCGGCGGATTTCACAAGTTTGGAAGAAAGGCTCAGTCTGGCTTCGCCGTCCAGCACAACGCGCGCGGGCTGCCTTAAAGCCCCCGGGCTTCTGTCTGTAAGGAGGGGATCGTCCGCAAGAACAGTCCCTATGCCGGTAAGCACGGCGCCCGAACGACCGCGCATTTTATGAACTTCCAGCCTTGACTCCTCGGAAGTTATCCATTTGGAATCCCCAGTTCGGGAGGCTATGCGGCCGTCCGCGCTCATGGCTATCTTCATGGTAACATAAGGCTTTCCGGTAAGTTTAGATTTGACGAAGTCCTCTATCAAAAGGGCGCATCTTTCCGCCTCGATACCGGACTGAACGTTTATTCCCGCTTTAAGCAGCTTATCTATACCCCTGCCTGCATGGGCAGGATTAGGGTCGATCACTCCTATAAAAACGTTTTTAATGCCGGAAGCGATTATTTTATCGACGCAGGGAGGCGTTTTCCCCCAGGTGGAGCATGGCTCGAGAGTAACGAGCAAATCGGCTCCCCGGGCGGCTTCCCCGGCCGAATTTATGGCGTTTACCTCCGCGTGGGATTCTCCGAAAAATTCGTGAACGCCGAAAGAGACGGCCTTTCCGTCCCTGACCACCGCCGCGCCCACTGCCGGGTTTGTCTTGGTGAAACCGGCTCTGGCGGCAGCTTTTTCCACGCAGAGAGCCATTAAAGGGCCGTAATCAGGAGCCTTTCTTTTTACGCTCAAAGCGGTTCTCCTCGCCTTTCAGTATACGCGCGATGTTCGACCTGTGCTTATATATGACGAAAGCGGCTATAAACCCGGTAAAAACTTTAAGAAGGAACCACTGCTCCATAAAAAACACGCTTATAAAAAGAGCCGCAGCCGCGGTTATGGAACCGGCGGAAACCATGCGGGTAAAAACGAAAACTATCAGAAATACGGCCAGAGCTATAAGCATTTCGAAAGGAACCAAAGCGGCGAAAGCACCCGCCGCAGTAGCCACGCCTTTGCCGCCTTTAAAAGAAAGAAACACGGTAAAGGTATGGCCCAGTACCGCTGCGGCCATAACGAGAAGCACCACGGTTTCCCGGCCGAAAAACAGATAGGCGGCCAAAACCGGCGCGAATCCTTTAAGCATATCAAGGATAAAAACAGTTATAAAGCCCCATTTGCCAAGGACTCTGGCCGCGTTCGTGGCTCCAGCGTTGCCGCTTCCCACAGTGCGTATATCTATGCCTTTTACGGCTTTAACGAGAATATAGGCAAAAGGCACGGAGCCTATCAAATAAGCTCCGGCCAGAAAAAGCGCTTCGATAATCATTGTCCGAATCCCTTATTGGAAAAAAGATACTGTCTTACGTAAACGTAACCGGAATAAACGGAAAGAACCATAGCCGCATACATTACGACTGTGCCCGCCGCAAGCCAGTTTACTCCCAGAAAGTCGCTCTTGAAAGTTATCATGCCGACGCCAAGCATCTGAGCCGTGGTTTTAAGCTTGCCCCAGATACCGGCGGGGATTATTATGCCCTTGCTGGCGGAAAGGTCCCTCAAAGCCCCGATAGTAAAATCCCTGGCCAGCATTACTATCACTATCCACCCCGCAAGCCTGCCCAGCTCCACAAGGGCTATCATGGCCGCGGCCACAAGTATTTTATCCGCCACAGGGTCCATTACCTTGCCGAAATCAGTTACAAGGTCGTATTTTCTGGCAAGATAGCCGTCCAGCATATCGGAAAAGGACGCCAGGGCAAAAACCAGAGTGGCGGCCGCGTCGGACCAGCTCCTGTCAAAATACACCACGGCCAGAAACACCGGTATGGCTATTATTCTTATAACGGTTATCCTGTTGGCTATGTTCATCTCAAATTTCATCGCAGCCGCCGGAGCGCTCCGCAGGCCCTGAAGGCAGCGGAAAACGCGCTTATAATTTAGTCTTTATGGGAAAGAAATTCCACTTTTATTATTTCGTACTCTATCTCTCCGCCGGGAGCCTGTACGATGGCGTCGTCACCGGCTTTTTTGCCGACTATGGCCCTGGCCAGCGGAGAAAGTATGGATATGCGTCCTTTAGTAATATCGGCCTCGTCCGGCCCTACGATGGAATAATGCTTGCGCTCTTCCGTATCCACGTTTTCGAGAGTTACCGTGGCGCCGAAAGTTATTTTATCGCCGGACATTTTAGATATATCTATAACGTCAAAAAGGCTCATTTTCGATTCCAGCTCGTTTATTCTGGCCTCTATAAAGCCCTGACGTTCCTTGGCCGCATCGTATTCCGCGTTTTCGCTGAGATCGCCGTGGCCTCTCGCTTCCTGGATAGCCTCTATGACTTCGCGGCTGTCCACGTTTTTAAGTCTGTCAAGCTCCGCTTTTAATTTATTAAAGCCTTCAAGAGTTATCGGTATTCTGTCCATTAATATCCTCCAGCTTTTTACCAACGACGAAACTATGTATATATCCGTCTTTCATTTTTATTTCAATATCTTCTTTCAGCCCGATCTGCCCGGCGGAGGTTATTACGCCGCCGTTTTTCATCACAAGAGCGTATCCGCGGCCCAGCACGTTGTCAGGATTAAGTATCCTCATTTTTTCTTCCAGCGTTTCAAGCCTTCGCTTACAGGAGGCCGTTTCGGAAAGGACCATATTTTTTAAAGACCGTTCCAGGCCGTCCAGACGCGCCGCGGCGGCGGCCATAATAGATGCGGGGCTTTTTCCCTCAAGGTAGATACGCAGCCTCTGGAGCCTGCTTTTAAGGGCGGAAAGCCTTTCCGCCGCGGAAAACTTAAGGGATTTTTCCGCCATATCAAGGCGGTTCCCATAACTTTTCATCAAAGCGGCCGGGGATGAGCCGGAAAGACGCAGTTCGGCGTAATCAAGCCGTTGATAAAGCTTCTGCACCTTTTCCACCGTCCCTTCCACAAGCCTTTCGTTAAGGGAAGCGGCAAGCTCAAGCGCTTTCGAATAGCCTTCGGAAAGCAGAACCGCCGCGGCTGTGGGAGTGGCGGAGCGGCAGTCGGCGGCAAAATCAACGACGGTAACGTCTCTTTCATGGCCCACGGCGCTTACCGTAGGGACTTTAGACCCGGCCGCGGCCCTTACGACCGTTTCGTCGTTAAACACGGCAAGATCTTCAAGACTGCCTCCGCCCCTCATTATTACAAGCGCGTCGTAACGGCCGGTAAGAGATCCGGCGGCATTGACGGCTTCCGCGATTTTTGCGGCGGCTTCGGCCCCCTGAACCGGCACGCCCCAAACCTCTATGGCGAATTTAGCTCCCGCCCTGTCGGCGGTAACGATAAAATCCTTAACCGCGGCCCCGGAAAGGGACGTAACAACAGCCACCCTTACGGGATAGGCCGGCAGAGGTCTTTTGCGGGAGGAGTCGAAAAGCCCTTCCGCCTCCAGCCTGCGTTTAGTCTCCTCGAACCGGCGCCAGAAATCGCCGGCAGAATCGTAAAACACCCGCTTTACAAGAAGCTGGTAAGAGCCATCCGCCTCGTATACGGTAATATCCCCCACGGCCTGAACCTTATCGCCGTTTTTAGGAATAAACGCCCCAGCCCCTGCCGCGTACCGCCTGAAAAAAGCGGCCCTGAGCTGGGCGCCGCCGTCTTTCAGCACAAAGTACATATGACCGCTCGAAGCCCTGGAAAAATTGGAAACCTCGCCGGTAACGGCCACTGTGTCGGGAAAAGAGCCTTCCAGTATGCTTTTTACCGATTTGGTTAATTCTGATACGGTGTAATTTTTCATCAGTCTTTACGACCCGATTCGTTGTCATCTATTATATAGAGGTCCTCGCCGCTTTTCTGCATGCCCAGCTCCCGGCGGATAATATTTTCAAGGTATTCCCTGTCCTTTTTGGCAAGGTCCAGCTCGCGGCGCATGGCTTCCATTCTTTTATCCATTTCGGCTATCTTTTCTTCGTAATTTTTGCGTATGGCCACCATCTCGCCGTATTTCATAAGGCCGTTCTGGCCGAAAACAAGGTAAAGGGCCATCAACGCTATAATAATAGTAAATATAACGGTATATTTCATCCTTCTCCCCCGGAAAGGCAAAATTTTTCCGCGTCCTTAAGAAGGGAATCAGCGTCTCCGTAAAAACGAACGCCCCGCATGCCTCTGAACCAGGTAAACTGCCTTTTCGCAAAATGCCTGGTCTGTTTGGCTATCTCATTTATCACTTCAAGCTGATCCCCGCCGTTTTTCACGTAAGAAACGGCCTCCCCGTAGCCTATGGCCCTGAAAGCGGGGCAGTCTTCCGGAACGCCCTTTTCAAGCAGGGCAGCTGTTTCCTCCGGCCAGCCGGAACGCCACATAGCCTCCGTGCGCCTGTTTATATCCCCGTAAAGGACGCCTCTGTCCGGAGAGAGAACCATTACGTAATATTTATGGGCGGGGGCTTTCCTGTAAATTCTGTGGGCCTCCGTGAAAGGAACGCCAAGCCCCGTACATACTTCGAGAGCCCTTACGATTCTTACCGGATCGTTGGGGCTTATTCTGGAGGCGTATTCAGGGTCCAGATTTTTAAGCTCTCCGTAAAGTACGGACAGTCCTTCGGATTTCATGCGGCCTTGCAAAAGCTCCCGCACGCCCGGCTCTATTTCGGGGCAGTCGAATATACCCTCCGTTACGGACTTTATATAAAGGCCGGTGCCGCCTACTATTACGGGAATATTGCCCCGGCTTCTTATATCCTCCACCAGTTTTTCCGTATGGCGGGCGAAAAGCCCGGCGGTATAGATCTCCTCCGGGTCCAGTATATCTATAAGATGGTGGGGGATTTTTTTCCGCTCCGCCGGCGGCGCCTTCGCGGTGCCGATATCAAGGCCCCTGTATACCTGGAAAGCGTCGGCGCTTATTATTTCCGCGTTGCCCAGCCGCTCGGCCAGCCGCACGGCCGCCCCCGACTTGCCGGAAGCGGTAGGGCCCCCTATTATAAGGCCCGTCACCTTAAAAATTTCCTCGAAAGCTCCGTCAGGCTCATAGTATATATTATGGGTCTGCCGTGAGGGCAGGTTCCGTAATTGTCCGTATTAAAAAGGAGCTTTACAAGATATTCCATTTCCATTTCCGTAAGCCTGTCGCCGGCCTTTATGGCCGCTTTGCAGGAAAGCAGAGCCCTTGGCGCGTCCTCCGTTTTGGAGCGGCCGGTAACGTATAGCTCGGACACTATTTTTTCAAAGGCGGAAGCGATATTCTTTCTTACCGCTATATGAGGCACCCTCGTGATTTCGAAAACGTTTTCCCCCGCCTCCCGGAAAGAATACCCGTAGCTTTCTATAATATCCGAGTTTTCAAACGCGCATTCCGCCTGCTCCGGCGTAAGGGTTACCTTTACCGGATCATGCAGGACTATGGAAGCCTTCTCTGCCCGCTCCCTGCGCTGAGCCTTCTCAAAAAGTATACGCTCGTGGGCCGCGTGCTGGTCGATAAAAAGGATGTTTCCGGAATCCGTCTCGCATATTATATAAGTATTTCCGACCTGCCCCGCTATTCTGAAAGAAGGCAGAGGCCGCTTTTCCCGCAAAGGCTCCGGCTCATGACTTGCCGCCGCCGGCGTTTCTACGCCGGAGGAAGCTGGCAAAAGACGCGCCGAAGAAACGGTTTCGGGCGCATTAAAGGCTCCGCCTGCGGAATAAGGCGGCAGCGGAGCGGGAACAGGCTCCTCGTCCGGTATTTCAAGCTCCGTAAGGTTGAAAACGTATTCGGGTTTCTTCGTCTTAACTTCGGCGGGTATCGCGGTAAGGGAGGGAACGGAAACGCCGCCGGAGACGCTTTCCTTCATTATGCAGCTTTTAGACCCGCCTTCGTCTTTCTCGCCGACCGGGCCGTATTCCGCCGTCATGCCGCGGCCCTCAAAGGATTTGGCGACCGCGTCCGTCACCAGGCAGAAAATATCCCTGGGCTTTTCAAACCTGACCTCGAGCTTGGCCGGGTGTACGTTGGCGTCCACCTCGTCCGGCTTTATGCGGATATCAACTGCCACAGCCGGAAATCTGCCGTCAGGAATAAGGCGGTGGTAAGCCCTTACTACGGCCTGCACGAGCGACGGGTCCTTTATGAGCCTGCCGTTTACTCCCAGTATTATGCCGTCCCTTTTAAGCCTGTCGCAGGCGGCGGGCAGCGTGGCGGCCACGGCAACAGCGGAAGAGCCGTATTTCAGCTCCCCGCGGCAGAAACCTTTTCCGGGAAACACCTTGGACGCCCTTATACAGGTATCTTCCTGAAGGAAGGCTTCGTAAGCGCATTTTCCGTTGGAATAAACGGCGACTTCTACGCCGGGGTTTATAAGAGAAAAATGTTTTACAAATTTTATTATTTCACTTTCGAGAGAACGCGAGCCTTTCAGAAATTTACGCCTTGCGGGAACGTTTTCAAAAAGATTGACGGCCTCAGCCACAGTGCCTTTTACGGCGGGAGCCGGTTTGACCTCGCCCGTCTCCCCGAAGCGGCTTTTAATTTCAAAAGTTTTTCCGGAAGCTGTGCCGCTTCTTAAAGTAAAATCGCTGACGGAGGAAACGGCCGCCAGAGCTTCGCCGCGAAAACCGAACGTGCCGGCGCAATAAACGTCCTCCACGCTGCTGGCTTTGCTTGTGGCAAAACGCTCGAGAGCAAGGGGAAGATCCTCCGGCCCAATGCCTTTGCCGTCGTCCGTTATCCTTATAAGGGAAAGACCCCCGTCCGCTATTTCGACGGTTATTTTAGAAGCCCCCGCGTCCACGGAATTTTCCATAAGTTCCTTTACTACGTTGAAAGGGCGTTCCACAACTTCGCCCGCGGCGATGCGGGAAGCCACTTCGGGAGCGAGTTTACGTATCACTGACATGGCAGGGTTACCTTTTACAAATTAAACGGCGGGAAAAATCCCGCGGATTCGAACAAGCAAAATGCTGACACGCCTTCAAAGCATGCCAGCAAACGCTGCGGCTCATTATCGCAGAAAAAGCGGCGGCCCGTCAAGCCGCCGCAGGCGGAAAAATTATTTGAATTCGGATATTGCTTTATCCATCAAAGGAATATCAAACCCGGATATGGTTTTGCCGTTTATAAAAAGCGTAGGGGTGGAACGCACTTCCATGGATTTGGCCCTGGCTTCCGCGGCAAGAACCTTATCCGCAACTTCCTTGGATGCGACGAGCTGCTTAAATTTTTTGGCGTCGCCGGATTTGGCCGCGTATTTGTCGATAAGCTGAACGTCGGACATATTATGGTTTACGGAATCATAAAGCTCGTTTCCGAAATTTTTGCCCATAAGGACTCCGGCTTCAAATATTTTAGCGAGGATTTCGGCTTTCGGATGCATATTCCTCAGCGGGAAGTGCATGATATAAACTACCACGTCGCCGCGGCCCTTCAGCTTGTTATGGAGATATTCGTTTGTCTTTATGCAGAACGGGCACTGAAAATCGGTAACCTCCACTATCACGTTTTTCGCTCCGGGCCTGCCTATTATCGGAGTAAGGCCGGTTATGTCCACCTCCCTTTCCGAAAGCTCGAAGGAAAGGTCCTTGGCTATGCTTCCCATATCGGAGGCCCTGAGGAAATCCTGGGCCACAAAATCGCCGTCGGAGAAAATATACTGTTCCCCGGCTACCGCGTCCGGCTTCTTTTTATCGTAGAAAGTAAGTTTAAGAAAATAATACCCGGCAGGGGCGTCCATTTTTTTAAGAACGTCTATCTTAACGTTAACGTCCATACCCCGCCCTTTCATACTTTCCACTATGGATTTTGAAAGTTTGCTTTTAACCTCCGCCTCGGAAGCGGCCGACGCGGCGGAAGCGAAAAGGCCCGCGCATAAAAGGGCCGCGAAGAAAACTTTAATATTTTTCATTATGTCTCCTTAAAATAAACGAAAATTGCAGAATTATTTTTTATGATACCACGGAAGGCGCAAAAGTTCAAGAGCGCGTAAAGTTTCCGCTCCAAACTTATCTTGCTAAAAACGGTCCGAAGTGATATAAGTATCGTTCATTTTCCTTATAAGGAGCTTTTAAAATATATGGACTACAAAGACACGCTAAACCTGCCTAAAACGGATTTCCCCATGAAGGCCAGCCTTGCCGAGCAGGAGCCTAAACGCCTGCGTAAATGGGAAGAGGACGGCCTTTACGAAAAAATCCAGGAATCCAGAAAAGACAGCCGTCCATATGTGCTGCACGACGGGCCTCCCTACGCCAACGGAAACATACACATAGGAACGGCTCTGAATAAAATATTAAAGGACTTTGTCCTTAAAATAAAATCCGCTCAAGGGTTCAGGGCTCCCTATGTGCCCGGGTGGGACTGCCACGGCCTGCCCATAGAGCTCCAGGTGGACAAGCAGCTTGGCCCCAAAAAAGAGAGCATGACGGTAGCCCAGATAAGAAAGGTATGCAGGAGCTACGCGGACAAATATATTGACATACAGCGCAAAGATTTTAAACGCCTGGGCGTTCTGGGCGACTGGGCGCATCCCTATATAACCATGGACTTCAAATACGAAGCCGCCACCTTAAGAGAGCTTTACAGATGCTACAAGGCGGGAGAGGTATATAAAGGCTCCAAGCCCGTCTACTGGTGCCACTCATGCGTTACCGCCCTGGCAGAAGCGGAGGTGGAATACGCAGATCACACGTCCTGGTCTGTATTCGTTAAATTCCCCGTAAAGGAAAAATTTATAACCAAGCTGGCTCCGGAAGGAAGCGGGCTTTCCGTCGTAATATGGACTACGACCCCCTGGACGCTGCCTGCCAATATGGGCGTGGCGGTGCATCCGGATTATGACTACGCGGTGGTAAAAGTAAACAAATCGTCCAACAAAAACCTTACTCCGGGCGAATATATAATAACGGCTTCGGAAATGCTAAAAGGGCTCGCGGAAGCCTTCGGCCTGGAGGAATACGAAACGGTAAAAACGGTCAAAGGGCGGGAGATGGAATATATGAAGGCTTCCCACCCTTTTTACGACAGGGACTCCCTTATAGTGCTGGCGGACTACGTTACTCTGGAAGTCGGCACGGGTTTAGTCCACACCGCCCCCGGCCACGGTCAGGACGACTATGAGACCGGCCTGCGCTACGGCCTTGAAATACTTGCCCCCGTGGACGATAACGGCAGGTTCACTAAAAACGTGGGAATATTCGCAGGCATGCACATAAACGACGCCACGCCCGAAATAGTAAAATATATGGACGAAAACGGCTCTCTGCTGGCGGAAAATAAAATATCCCACTCCTACCCCCACTGCTGGAGATGCAAAAAACCCGTAATATTCAGAGCCACTCCCCAGTGGTTTATATCCATGTCGGCAAACGGTCTCAGGGAAAAAGCCGTGGACGCCATAAAGAATAAAATCCGCTGGATACCGGCCTGGGGCGAAAACAGAATACTCTCGATGGTAGAAAACAGGCCCGACTGGTGCATATCCCGCCAGAGGATATGGGGCGTGCCCATAGCCTTTTTTACCTGCCGTGACTGCGGGGAAATAATATTTAACGAAGACATGGAAAAGCGCGTCCTTAATTCGTTTGAAAAAGAAGGAGCCGACGCCTGGTTCGAGCACGACGCGGAATTTTTCCTGGGCAAAAACCCCGTATGCCCGCGCTGCAAAAGCGAAAACATAAAAAAAGAAACGGATATACTCGACGTCTGGTTCGATTCCGGCACAAGCCACGCGGCCGTCTGCGAAATGAGACCGGAAATCGAGTGTTCCGCCGACATGTACCTTGAAGGCAGCGACCAGCACAGGGGGTGGTTTCAGAGCTCCCTTCTCGAAAGCGTCGCCACAAGGGGCGTGCCTCCCTTTAAAGAAGTTCTTACCCACGGCTTCGTAGTGGACGGCCAGGGAAGGAAGCAGTCCAAATCCCTGGGAAACGTAACGGCGCCAAGCGAGATAATAAACAAATACGGCGCGGAAATACTGCGTCTGTGGGTATCGGCGGAAGATTACACGGAGGATATACGCATATCCGACGATATAATAAAACGCCTCGTGGAATCTTACAGAAAAATACGCAACACGGCAAGATACCTGCTGGGCAACCTGTACGATTTCGACCCGGAAGCCGATTCTCTGCCGGAAAAGGACTTATACGAGCTGGACAGGAACATCCTGGCCCGCTGGCAATCGGTAAAAGCAAGAATTTACGACGCATATAACGCGTATCAGTTTCACGGTTTTTACCACGCGTTTATGAATTTCTGCATAAACGACCTTTCCTCCTTTTACTTAGATATAATAAAGGACAGAGCCTATTCGTCGAAAACAGGTTCCAGAGCAAGACGCTCCGCCCAGACCGCCATGTTTATCCTTGCGAAAGAGATGTGCGTTGTAATGTCCCCTGTTCTCAGCTTTACCGCCGACGAAATATGGGATTTCCTGCCCGGCTGGAAAGGAAAACCGGAATACGTTTTCGAGGAGCTGTTCCCGGAAGCGCGTAAAACGGAAGCGGATTCAAAATGGGAAACCATAGCGGCCGTCAGAAAAGAAGTAAACAAAGCCCTGGAGCTGGCCCGCGAAAAGAAAACCGTAGGGCATCCTCTGGATGCGGAAGTAACCCTCTCCGTGGATGAAAGCGTGAAAAAGGCTCTTTCCGTGGATGAAGGAATAGAAAAAATGTTTATCGTGTCCAAAGTTTTCTTTTCCGACGATTTAAAGGAGGCTTACGTTTCGGAAGACGGAAAGGTAAAAGTTTCCGTAAAGCCTGCGGATGCGCCTAAATGCTCCCGCTGCTGGATTCATTCCGAAACTGTGGGAAAAGACGCCGCTCACCCCGAAGTATGCGCCCGCTGCGCGGAGGCTCTTTCGTGAAAATAAGAAAGAGCCTGCTTATAATATTTATCGCGGCGTTAGCCGCCGATATATTGACGAAGCTGGCTATAAAAGCCAACGTTGGCTATATGGAGAGCATTCCGGTAATAGACGGGTTTTTTAATATAGTGTACGTTCTCAATCCGGGAGCCGCCTTCGGATTTTTAAGAGGCATGGACGACTCCTATCGCCAGATATTCTTTATTGTGATAACCGCAGCCGCCATAATAGGCATATTCGTGCTTATGACGCGGGAAAAGCGCCGCTGGGCGGCAACGGCTTACGTTCTGGTGCTTGCCGGAGCGGCCGGCAACCTGATAGACAGGGTACACACCGGGCTTGTGGTGGATTTTCTCGATTTCCAGATAGGGCCCAGCTATCACTGGCCGGCCTTTAACGTGGCGGATATATGTATAACGACAGGCATAGCCATGCTTATAATAGACGTTATATTTTTTTCGAAACGGGTAAAAGAGGAAAAGAAGTAACCCGTTAACGGAGGCTTTAAATGACGGAATTTAAATGCTCCATGTGCGGCGGCCGGGCACCTTTGGAAACAAGGACGTTCCGCTGCGGCTGCGGCGGCCTTTATAAGCTCGATTTTACGCCTCCGGAATTTTCCTTAAGCCTTATCGACAAATCCCAGTTCAATATATTCAGGTACAGGGCCTTTATGCCTCTCCACAACGACCTGTGGAGCGGAATAACCTTAGGGGAAGGTCTTACTGATACCGTAGCCTATAAGGACGGCCTTTATTTCAAGCTGGATTACGCCATGCCAACGTTATCCTTTAAGGACAGGGGCGCGGCCGTACTCGTGTGGCTGTGCAAAACAATAGGCGTGGATAAGGTAGTGCAGGACAGCAGCGGCAACGCCGGAAACTCCGTGGCGGCATACTGCGCGAGAGCGGGGATAAAATGCGAAATATTCGTCCCCAAGGGCACGTCGCCCAAAAAAATCAAAATGATAGAATACCACGGCGGCAAAGTAACCGTGGTGGACGGCTCAAGGGACGACACGGCGGACGTGTGCCGCAAAAAAGCCTCGGAAGAAGGCTTATATTACGCAAGCCATGTGTATAACCCGGTTTTCTATCAGGGAACGAAAACATACGTATACGAGCTGTTTGAGCAAATGGGCCGCGTGCCGGATAATTTTTTTATACCAGTGGGAAACGGCACCCTGCTTTTAGGCTGCCAGACGGCTCTGACGGAGCTTTTTGAAGCGGGCCTTATAAATAAGCTGCCGAAATTATTTATAGTGCAGAGCGAAAAATGCGCCCCGTTTTATATGGCCGATAAAGAGCCGAGGAAAATAACCCCCGGGCATACGGCCGCTGAAGGCATAGCCATAGGCAGGCCCATGCGCGGCGTGGAAATCCTTGCCGGCGAATACTCCGGCATGCGGGAAGTAGTGCTTATACCAGAAAGCGGTATCCTGCCCGCCAGACGCGAGCTTGCGGAAAACGGCTTTTTCACGGAGCATACTACGGCAGCCGTTTACGCCGGCTATAAGGAATACGCGAAGAACAACGATATTCTGGGCGATTCCGTCATATCTCTTTGCGGAGCGGGGCTTAAAAGCGAAAAATAAACGGGCGGGTAATAAGATTGTTGCCGCAGGGATTTTTCATGGCTTCTAAATACTAAACGCCGCCGCTGAAGCAGTTTTTTTGGGGCAAGCGGCCTTGAAACAGTTTTAAACGATATAAACTCCGCGCAAAAAAGAACGTTACGGCGCGCGGACAGACCGGTAAAACGATAAAAATCCCGGACGCTGCCACCCGTCCGGGATTTTTATACATCTGCACATTCTTAAAAGGGGAAGAAAATACTAACGCTTTACGGTATGCCCGTCGCAGCAGGACGGCGCGTCCGGCTTTTTCCCGCAGGAGCAGCCGCAACCGCAGCCGCCCCCTTTGCCGGATAACGTCTTATAAAATTTACGCCCTATTATAACCGCGGCCGCAGCCACGATAAGCAGGACGATAACCGTTTCAATCATAATTTAACTCCTATCTGAAGCAGAGTACCTGCCTGAAATACTATGAAAGTAAGTATGTAGGCGATAACCGTCATTCCGATAAGCTGGAAAAAGGCCCATTTGATAGAGCCGCTCTCCCGCCTGGTAATGGCGAAGGTAGCCATGCACGGAGCCGAAAGCAGACAGAAAAGCATTATACAGAAACCTATAAGAGGAGAGTAATTTTCCTCCAGCTTGGCTCTTAGCGTGTCGGACTCTTCGTCCGCCTCGCCTACCGAATACACTATGCCCATCTGTGCTACAAAAACTTCCTTGGCGGCAAAAGCGCCTATGAGAGCCGTGCCTATTTTCCAGTCGAAGCCCAAAGGCTTGAGCGCAGGCTCTATAAACATGCCTACCCGGCCTGCTATACTGTTTTGCAGAGCTTGCTCGCTTTCCGCGTTATCTATGTCAATAATAAAATCATCTTTCTCTTCGGCAGGCATATTGCTGGCCTCTACGGCCTGCCGCTGGGATTCGAAGCCTGCCTTCACCTCCTCCGAGGGGCGCGGAAACGTGGTCATAGCCCAAAGGACTATGGAAATACCCAGAATAATCGTACCGGCTTTTTTAAGATAGAGCCATCCCCTCTCCCACATATGGGTAAGCACGCCTTTGACGGTGGGCATCCTGTAAGGGGGAAGCTCCATAACGAAGGGCACCGATTCGCCTTTAAGTATGGTCGCGCCCAGAGCCTTGGCGCTTATAATGGCCACGACTATGCCTATAACGTATATAATCCAGAGCATAGGAGCGTTAAGCGACTGAGGGAAAAACGCCGGTATGATCAAAGCGTATATGGGAAGCCTGGCCCCGCAGCTCATCATTGGAGCCACAAGCATTGTAATAAGCCTGTCTCTGCGGTTTTCAAGGGTTCTTGTAGCCATGATTGCAGGAACGGAGCAGCCGAAACCTATAAGCAGAGGGATAAAGCTTTTTCCGTGAAGGCCTATCTTATGCATAAGCTTATCCATAATAAAAGCGACGCGGGCCATGTAACCGGAATCCTCGAGAACCGCTATTGCTAAAAACAGCAGCAGAATATTCGGCAGGAACACTATAACACCGCCTACGCCGCCTATTATACCGTCCACAAGCAGAGACCTGAGAAGGCTTTCCGAGCCTTCCGGCCAGAAACCGTCCACCACGCCTCCGAGCCAGCCGAAAAACTCCTCTATCCAGCCCATAAACGGGTCGCCTATGGTAAAAGTAAGCTGAAAAACAAGATACATAAGCCCCAGAAATATAGGTATGCCCAGAACCCTGTTGGCCACAACTGTATCTATACTGTCCGAAAGGGTATGCCTTACTTCTATGGTGGAACGCACGGCCTCCTGACATGCCCCGGAAATAAACCCGTACCTTGCTCCTGCGATAGCCGTTTCAGGTATTTCACCAGTCAGTGATTCTATCCTGTCGGAGCTTTTTTTAAGCTGGGCGTCAAGCTCCGGGGAAAGAAACTGGGATTTTATATCCTTATCGTCCTCAAGGAGCTTCAGCGCCGCCCACCGGGGGTCGTATCTGGTTTCGCCGGATTTTTCTATCATTCCGGCGATAATATCAAGCTCGCCGCTCACTTCCTTTCCGTAATCAACCTGACCGTGTTTCTGCGGGGAGGATTCCATGGCCACGTCTATTACTTTATCCAGTATTTCGTTCATCCCCTGGTTTTTGCTGCCTACGGCCGTAACTATGGGGACGCCGAAAAACTGCCTCAGCTTCTTCAAATCGAATTCAAGGCCCCTGGCTTTGGCCATATCGCTCATATTAAACACGAATACGAGAGGAACGTTCAGCTCCATAAGCTGAACCGCCAGATAAAGGTTACGCTCCAGGTTGGACGCGTCTATTATATCGACAACGACGTCGGGCTTATCGTCTATTATAAAGTTTCTGGCCACCACCTCTTCGGCGGAATACGCGGTCAGGCTGTATGTGCCCGGCAGATCGACCACCTGCATCTCCACGCCCATATATTTCAGGCTGCCTTCCTTGCGCTCGACGGTAACGCCGGGATAATTGCCCACGTGCTGCCTTGCGCCGGTAAGATTGTTGAATATGGTCGTCTTTCCCGAATTGGGGTTGCCCGCCAGAGCGACGACAAGTTTTTCTTTCATTTAAAATCTCTCCCTATGATTGTAAGACATAATTATAGACTAAAAAACCGGTTCGCCTGGTTCCTTATACCCTTTCGACCTCTATGCACGCGGCCTCGGACTTTCTTAAAGACAGATGATAACCTTTTATTTTAAGCTCCATCGGGTCGCCCAAAGGAGCGAACCTTTCCACCTCTATAACGGAGCCGGGGGTAATGCCCATTTCCATTATACGCTTGTGAAGCTCGCCCTTAAAATTGGCTCTTATTACCCTGCAGCTTTCTCCGGGATTTATATCCCTTAAAGTGATGCTCATGTTTCTCCCTCTCCTCTCGAATATACCTCCGGAATCCCGGTATGCTAAAGGTATTACCGCCTGCGATATTTGTCAAGAATTTTTTGAGAATTATTCTCAATAGTTTACATAATGTACAGTAAGGAGAACATACCCTACTTTAATCTGTGTAAGGGTATAGCCGCGGTTTAATATATACAGGAAGAAATATAAGTTAAAATATTTCGCAACTATACATTACCTGGATTAATAAAGTTATGGGGAATATTTATAATACGGCGGCTTGCTCAGGCAATGAATAATAAGACCGAAAGCGCTTGGCCAGGCACTCTCTTAATGGGGCAAAGCCTTCCGGGTTTGCCTTGCCTGAGCAGGTCTTATTATGAATGTTTTTAACGCCTAAAGAGCATTATTATAACTATTTACCAACAACTATCCACGTTAGGGGATAGCCGCCGAATATTTACTATGTATTGAAAACAGTGTATGATAAGGCGGAGAATACGATAAGGAGGCGCAAATGGCGGCAAAAACGTTTTTCGAGCGCGAAGAAGGCGTGCCTCTTTATATACTTGCAGCCAACGCCCTGCGGGCGGAAATAAAAAGCGGCGGAATAACCCCGGGAACTAAGCTTTCGCAGCGAAGGCTCTCCGAAAAGCTGTCCGTAAGCAAAAAGACCGTGTCAGATGCCTTAAGTATACTGGAAGCCGAAGGCCTTGTCATATCGAAGCCGAAATCCGGCACCTTCGTAAACGGCAACCTGTGGCTGCTGCTTATAAAAAAAGACTCCCCCGACTGGAGCAGGCTCGCCTCCGGCGGAGCGCAGATGGCCTCGCCGGACGGCATATATTCGATAATGAAAGATATAAGCTCCGACCCGGTAATACATATATCCGGCCCTACAATATCCAACGATTTCAAATATTACAGGCCCATACGCAAGGCTCTTGAAAAGGTATCAAGGCGCCTTGAAAGCACTAACGACCTTAACAGCAAAAATATAATGGGCCTGCCCTCCCTCCGGGAAACCGTAGCCGCCCACATGGAGCGCTGCGGCGTTTACTGCTCCCCTGAACAGATAATGATAACACAAGGCTCCACCGAATCTCTGGCGGCGGTGTTTCTTTCGTTTCTGCGCAGGGGAATGAGGCTGTACTGCGAAACGCCTTCAATGCTCAATTCCATGACGCTGGCCCAGACCCTGGGCGCCTTACTGGAAAAAATACCCATGGACGAAGAAGGCATATCGGCGGAAAAGCTTGCCAACGCCGTAAGAAAAGGGGGCGGAGGCATGCTTTACTGCAATCCCGTAAACCAGTATCCTACTGGCATATCCACAAGTAAACGCCGCAGAGACGCCATTATGACAATATGCGCTGGCAAAGGCATACCCGTGATAGAAAACGACATGCTGAGGGATTTTTATATAGAAAAGCCGAACCCGAAGCCCATGAAAGCGTTCGATAAAAACGGCTCGGTAATATATATCGGCTCCCTTATGGGCGCTCATCTGGGTATGAAAATAAGCTGGGTCATAGCGCCGGATTTTTTAATGAAGCGGATATGCGACGTTAAATGCCAGTTTGAGATAATAGCAAACACAATCGCCCAGATGACGGCGGACGAGCTTTTGAAAAACGGCTGGTATTACGAATATATGGAGGAATACAGGCCCGTATTCGCGGAACGCATAAGGCTCTGCGGCCTGCTGTTCGAAAAATATTTTTCCGGCATCGCCACATGGGAGCAGGCGGATAACAGCTGTTACAGAAAAGTAAAATTCGCCGAGCCGGTAAATACGTTAAAGATTTATAAAAAACTTAAAAATATAGTCGCCCTGCCGGGGTATTTTTTCGACGGCGGAGATACGTCCCACTTTTTTATCAGCCCTCTGGCGGATACTGCGAGAAACCTGGAAGAAGGCATCAAGGCTGTGGCCCAATGCGTGCGCTCCACATACGGCCTTTAAAAGCAGGGGAGCAGCTTTCGCCGCTCCCCGGAAATTTTTGAAAACCCTTCGCCGCGAGCGGAGGCAAAGTCGTTTGCTCCGCCTCCGTAAAGGCATAAGTCAGAACACGGTTTTACGAGGCGGCAGATAATATACGGAAGGCACGGTGCCGTTTTCAGGTTCGGCCTGATATCCTTTTCTCGACGATATAAGACTGGATACCCGGCTTTCAGGATCGTCCGCGTCGCCGCAGAAACGGGCAGCCGCCGGACAGGACTGCACGCAAAGGGGAACTTCGCCGTGATCCAGCCTGTCGAAGCACATAGTGCATTTCGTCATCTTCTCCCTTTCTCCGTCAAACACAGGCGCTTTATACGGGCACTCCTCAAGGCAGCTTCCGCATCCGATACACTTCGCTTCGTCTATTAAAACCACGCCGTCGGCCCTTTTGCCCATAGCTCCTGTGGGGCAGGCTTCCACGCATTTGGGCCTGGCGCAGTGGTTGCACATTCTGGGAAAAAACCCTAGCAGCAGGCTGTCGAAATCCTTTACCGGCACATACAGGTTATCGCCTTTCAGAGGCTCCAGGCGCCCCCAGTAAGCGCTGTCTTTCAGCTTATGGTCGATATGGCAGCCTACGACGCAGGTCTGACACCCGATGCACCTTTCCAAATCTATTACCATTACCATACGTTTATTGTCAGACATACGGTTCCTCCTTACGCCTTCGTCACTTCTACGAGGTTGTCGTAGGCGGCGAAGTTGGTTTCGCTTATAAGATCCTCCACCTTGTTAAGTGTAAGATGCGTAAGCTCCTGATGAGACCCTGCTTTAAAATCCTGGGGCTCCCACCCCTGAGGTATAGCCACGGCTCCTTTAACTATTCCCGGAGTCACTACGGCCTTTACGGTGCAGGAGCCCCGGCCGTTAAATACCTTTACGTAATCTCCGGTTTTTATCCCCCGTTCGGCCGCGTCCTCCGGGTTTATCTCCGCCCAGGGCTCGGAGGCTACGGTTCTGAGAGCTGGTATCCTCATATGCTGGGAATGGACGTTTACCCTGTCGTGATACTGAATAAACACGAGGGGATATTTTTTACCCATAGGCCCTTTCGGGTCTTCGCAGGGGCTAGTATATACAGGCAGCTGATGGCCCACGGGAACGAGCCTTTCGGAATAAAACTCGAATTTACCGGTTTGTGTTTTAAACTTTTTGTCGGCAAAGGCGTTTACCGGCTCGAATATGCCGTCCTTGCGGGCGAATATGCCCTCTTTTACGAACGACTTCCACTCAAGGCCTTTGAGAGCCGGATGCTCCGAAGTAACGTAGTTTCTGACCCATTCCTCGTCCGGCTTGCTCCAGTATTTCTCTATACCCATACGGCGGGCAAGCCCGGAGAATATCTCCACATCCGATTTGCTTTCTCCGATCTTCTTTACGGCGGGCTGCATCAGCATTATCCATGGAGATTTGTCTATAAGGTCCCAGTTTTCCCACATGGTATTGGCCGGAAGAACGAGGTCGGCGTATCTGGCCGTTACCGTCCAGTAAGGATCGGCCTGGACTATAAATGGAATTTTAGGCAGAACGTCGTTTATGAGCCTGTTCATATCCGGGCTCTGATTTACGAAATTGCTGCACGCTATCCAGAGAAAATCAAGGGGATACGGCTCGCCTTTTTCCGCCATTTCGTATATTCTTATACCCTTAAGCTCGTTGGCGGTTTTTCCGCCGGTATTATTCCAGTCGGCGGCATTATAAAGAGGCACGTTGACGCCGGGTATGGGCTTATTCGTGGCAGTGCCTCCGGCGTGAGACGCGCCGCCGCCCTTTACTCCTATGTAGCCGCATACGGCGGCGAGGGTGGCGACAGTCCTGAAAGGCGAATGAGAGTTAAAAACCCTCTGCATACCCTGCCCCATACGTATGCCGCACGGCCCCTCGGAGGCGTATTCAAAAGCCAGCCTTTCGATTGTATCGGAAGATATGCCAGTGACTTCCGAAGTCCACTCCGGAGTATATTTTTTAAGGCTTTCCGCAAGCAAATCAAAAGAGGTAACGCATTTCACGCCGTTTACCTCAACCGCTCCCGAAAGGGATTTTTTAACCTTTTTCCCGTCAGGCACGGCTTTGCCGGAGGAATCTATTACCATAAATTTATCGCCCGCCTTCATATAGCGGCCGTCGTCCGTTCTTACAAGAAGAGGACCGCAGCTGTAATCCGTCAGCCATCCGGCGTCGTGAAGGCCGTTTTCTATTATTATATTCATCATGCCAAGCGCCAGCGCCGTATCCGTTCCTGGGTTTATCCCTATCCACTGGTCAGCAATGGCGGCGGTGGAGCTCATTCTGGGGTCGATGACCACTATTTTCGTGCCGTTCTGCCTGGCGTCCAGCATATATCTGATTTCGCTCGTATGGGTATCGGCCACGTTCCTGCCCCATACTATGAGCATCTTCGAATTCATATAGTCCCTTGTGTCGTGAGCGCCCCTTATCTGGCCGTAAACAAGCTGCATGCCCATGCTGGCTCCGTGGTCGCTCATTATGCCTTCGGAGGTAAATTTAGTGGCTTCGATGGTATTGGCGAAACGGAAATTGGCCTCCCAGGAAAATTTAGCCAGATTGCCCGTCATACTGAAAAAACCGGCGGAACGCATATTGCCGCGTTTTTTCTTTGTTTCCTCCAGCTTGGAAGCTATAATATCGTAAGCCTCGTCCCATGATATTCTTCTGAATTTGCCTTCGCCCCTCTTTCCCGTGCGCAGCATGGGGTATTTTACCCTGTTTTCCGACTGAACTTTCCACGGCAGGGACATTCCCCTGAGGCAGCAGTTAGAGTAATCAGGCCTTCCTGGCAGGACTCCCGGCGTAACGCTTTCTATGGAGCCGTCTTTCACATGGGCGGCAAGGTTACACCTGGAGGTACAGTTTACCGTACATACGCCCCTTATGACCTTACTATCGGGAACATAGGCTGCCGACGACGAAACCTGACCGGCAAGAACGTCTGCGGCTCCTGCGGAACCAAGCAGAGAACCGCCTGCGGCAGCGGCCGCGCATTTTAAAAATGTCCGTCTTTTTATATCCATATACTCCTCCTTCTTAAGAAGTATATTAACCGCGTTATTATGTTATCTAAAGTCCAGTTATCCGCATAAATAAAGAACCAGCCTGTAAAAACACGACAATGAACATACGGTATAAGTATCTGTAAATATTTGGATTATTGTATGATTTAAAATAAACCGGTATTATATGTTATATAATATAATTAAAAAGCATTCCAGTTTACCGGCCGGTTTCGGGTCCAGTTTATTTTATTTATTATACATTTGGAGCAGGCTTGGAAAAGAACGTTATAAGCAACGATATTATATATTATATAAAGATAAACTAAATACGTTCTATATTAAAAAAATATATTGAGGTTAATAATAACGCGTGCTAATATTCCGCCGAGGAATTTTAGGAGGAAAAGAATGAAAAAACTATTATTGGTAGCTCTCTTTGCGTCTCTTTCTCTCGTAGCCTGCAAAAAGAACCAGGCTCCGGAAGAAACGCCCGCTCCCGCCCAAACTGCGGCTCCGGCTGAAAATACGGCGCAGACTGCCGAAAAAGCAGGCGTTCTGAAAGGGATCATAAGCCCGGAAAACCAAAAGGCCTATTCGGAAGGCCAGAAAGCGGCTTATATGGCCGGAACGCATATTAAGGACAAAAACGCCGACTGCGCCGGATGCCACGGAGAAACGGGGCTTCTTGACGACAGTGAAACCCAGGTAAACGAGGGATGCGTGGGATGCCACGGAGACCTTGACGAAATGGCAGAGGTAACGGCAAAAGGCGAAATAAACCCGCATAAATCCCATTTGGGCAAAATCAACTGCACGGCGTGCCACGGCGGTCACGAGCCTTCGGCCATATACTGCAACAACTGCCACTCCTTTGATATTAAAATATCCTCCGAAGGTCAGAAACCGCTGCTTAAAAAAATCGATATAGAAAAATATAAAAACGCTTCCTCCGATGTGGTGGAAAACGTAGACGTGCTGGTAATAGGAGCCGGCGGCTCAGGCCATATAGCGGCGCTTACAGCTAAAAATAACGGCGCGTCCGTAATACTTGTGGAAAAAATGCCCATACCCGGCGGAAACTCACAGCTTGCGGCTGGCGGTATGAACGCTGCTGAAACGATATATCAAAAAGCACTGAACATACCGGATACGAAAGAAACCATGTTTCAGGATACCATGAAAGGCGGAAAAAATATTTCAAATCCCGATCTTGTTAAAGTCCTTGCGGATAATTCTGCCGGTTCAATGGCATGGCTCACATCCATAGGCGCCAAGCTGAGCGCCGTAAATATGGGCGGCGGAGCCACCTATAAACGTTTCCACGCGCCGGAAGGCGGAGCGGCAGTAGGCTCTTACCTCGTGAATATATATAAGGATGTGGCCGAAAAAGAGGGCCTGGACGTAAGGCTTAATTCTCCGGCAGTAAAGCTTATAGTAGATGAAACCGGCGCGGTAAAAGGCGCGGTCATAGACGGCAAGCACTCCGGCCCCTACGAGATACACGCAAAATCCGTAGTTCTTACCTCCGGCGGCTTTTCGGCCAATCCTGACAGGGTAGTGTCATACAGGCCGGAATATACCGGTATGACCACATCTAACCAGCCCGGAGCCACTGGGGACGGCCTCGATCTGGCGAAGGAAGCCGACGCCGATTTCATCGACATGAAGCAGATACAGATACATCCCTCTATCGCAGTGGGAAGCGGCACCCTTATAACCGAAGCGGTAAGGGGCGTGGGAGCCATAATGGTAAACCATGAAGGCAACCGCTTCTACGACGAGCTTTCCACAAGGGATAAAGTTTCCGCCGCCATACTGGCCCAGCCCGGCAAAACAGCCTATCTTATACTTGACGACAATATACGCAAAAGCCTTAACCAGATAGAAGGCTACTTCCATCTGAATCTGGCTAAGGAAGCCCCCACTCTGGAAGAACTTGCGAAATTGATAAACGTGCCGGCGGAGAATCTGGTAAACACCGTTAAAGAATACAATAAAGCCGTAGACACTAAAAAGGACAAGTTCGACAAAAAACCTCAGACACTGGAGAAAAAAGTCGAAAAAGGACCGTTCGTGGCGATAGAGATAGCTCCCGGAGTACACTACACTATGGGGGGAGTAAAAATAAACACCGATTCCCAGGTAATTAACTCCAAAAACGAGCCTATCCCCAATTTCTACGGAGCGGGCGAAGTAACGGGCGGAGTGCACGGAGCAAACCGCCTTGGCGGCAACTCCATTTCCGAAACGGTAACATTCGGACGGATAGCCGGAGCGAAAGCGGCTGAAAACGCGGCTAAATAAAAACAAACCAAACGCATAAAAACGGCTCCTAACGGGGCCGTTTTTTTATGTCCCCCAAAATATCCCGCAAGCGAAAACCGCGCGCCTTTAGGCCCTGCCGCAGGATTCCCCTGCCCGTATGCGATCCTGCTGTTCGGGCATATAATTTATAAACCGTATTTTAAGGATACTCCCCCGGCAATTTGGCAGCAAAACCGGCATAAGCGGCAGATAAGCTAAAAATCTAAAAGGAAAGACAACCTTTAAGCCCAGCCATATCCGGCCAGGTAAAATGAATCCAAAATTTATATGAAAAGATATTCCGGCAAACACCCGCGCTTTTACCGCAATCGTTTTTTACGGAAAGCGTAAAGATAACCCTTATTTTATCAATATACTGTACCATAGATAAAACCGAAGCTATTAATCGCCCTTAACTGTCCCGCGGCTGCGCAAAGCGCGCCTAAAAAAGCGCAAAAAAAATCCGGCCCTTAAAGAGCCGGACGGAATCCCCTTTCGGGGAAAAGCAGGTATGCTAAATTATCTTCTTTCCCTGCGTTCGCGTTCGTTAGCTTCGTTCACACGAATCATACGGCCGCCGAAAGTCGTGTCGTTGAGCTTTTCAATGGCTTCGTTAGCCGGCTCGTCGTCCATTTCGACGAAGCCGAACCCGCGGAACCTGCCGGTTTCACGGTCATTGATAAACTTAACGGAATGAACTTCTCCAAACTGGGAAAAAAGCTCCGCAACTTCGTTTTCCTTAGCGCTGTAGCTAAGGTTTCCTACAAAAATTCTTTTCATACCCTACAAACTCCTTGCTGACCCCTAGTAAATATTAGACAGCCGCCCCAGACAGCACTAACAAGAAAGCAAGGACATTCAGGAACACTGAAAAAAATCTTCCTACGTTTACTTCTCATGCCATACACAGTTCTACTGTCGCACTAGTTCTTTTCAGCCGCTTCTGCGGCAATGGAGATGATGATAGCACATTTTTTTAAAAACGCCAGTAAAATATTACAAAAAACTAAAAAAATATTTACATAGAATCATTCTTATAACGGCATTAGAAGATTAACATGCTGATATCTATATAAAATAAACCTCAGCCGCCCTTTTGTACAGATCAACTTAAAGCTGATGAGGAAATAAGTACGGATAAAAAACAGGCGTTATTCAGCGCTGATACCGGCATACAGAGAAACATCTGCATTATTAACGGCAATATTTTCAATCCGGCTCGCCATGAAACAAGCAGACCGGATTGGGAGGTTATCGTTTTTTCTTTTCCTGGTCTGCCGGAAAAAATACTTAAACAAAAACGGCCGCATCATAAATAAATCAGGGCCGCAAATTCAAAATACGCGGTTCTAAAATACTCGGAATACCGAGTTGCTGGCGGAAATACCACGCTATGGGCGAAAAACAAAAACATTGTAAAAACTTAAGAATTTATATAAAATGCCAAAATATTCAAAAATTTTATACGGAGAAGCCAATGGACCAGCACAGGCTTGAAAAAAGCCAGAAATTAAGAAATATGGGCCTTAACCCATACGTAAACTCTCATATAATAGAATCTCCGATATCAGATATAACCGGCCTTTACGGCTCCGAAACCGCGGCTCTGCCGGAAAACGAGGAATTTTCCGCAGCGGGCCGCGTAACCGGCAAACGCGAATTCGGTAAAACGTCCTTTCTCACTTTAAAGGACAGAACGGGCAAGATACAGGTATATATAAAAAAGGGCCTGATTTCCGATGACGAATTCGGCATATATGGCCTTACGGACGTTGGGGATTTTATAGGAGTTACCGGGACTCTTTTCAGAACCAAAACCGGAGAACTCACACTAAGAGCCAAATCTTACAGGTTGCTTACCAAAGCCCTCAGGGATCTGCCGGAAAAATTTCACGGCCTGAAAGACGTGGAAACCCGCTACCGCCAGCGATATCTAGACCTTATTATGAACGACGAGTCCAAAGAGGTGTTTCTTAAAAGAAGCCGCATAATACACGAAATACGCAATTTCTTTACGGAAAGAGGCTTCGTGGAAGCCGAAACGCCCATGATGCACTCCATCATAGGCGGGGCGGCGGCAAAGCCTTTCGTAACCCACCATAACGCTCTAGATATGGAACTTTATCTGCGCATAGCGCCGGAGCTTTATCTTAAAAGGCTGGTCGTGGGCGGCATCGAAAGAGTGTTCGAACTTAACCGCAACTTTCGGAACGAAGGCATAGACACGAAGCACAACCCTGAATTTACTATGATAGAATGGTATATGGCCTACGCGGATTATCACACCCTTATGGATATGATAGAGGAGCTTATATCGGGCCTGGCCGCGAAAATCAACGGAGCGGATCATCTGGAATTCGGCGGCAAAAAAATAGATTTGACAAGACCGTGGAAACGCATAACCATGGAGGATTCCCTTAAAGAATTTGCGGGGATAGAAAAAAGCGCTTTCGACACCCGCGAAAAAGCCGCGGAGCTTGCCAAAAAGCACGGAATAAAACCGGAAGCCGCATGGGGCCGGGGGAAAATCGTTCAGGAGCTTTTCGACGCTCTCGTAGAGGAAAAGCTCCTTAACCCCACATTTATAACCGACTATCCCAAAGAAATATCCCCCCTTTCCAAATCAAAGGAAACGGATCCGGAGCTGACGGACAGATTCGAGCTTTTCGTTGCGGGGATGGAGCTTTCCAACGGATTCAACGAGCTTAACGACCCGATAGACCAGAAAGAACGCTTTCAGAAACAGGTGGAGTCCAGAAACGCGGGGGACGAGGAAGCCTGCATGATGGACGAGGACTATATAAGGGCTCTCGAATACGGATTACCTCCCACTGCCGGAGCGGGTATGGGTATAGACAGACTGGTTATGCTGCTTACCAACCAGCCCACAATAAGGGAGGTGCTGCTGTTTCCTTACATGAGGCCGGAAGAACCGACAGAATGTGCTCAGACACAGGAAAAAGAAGACGAAGCGTAAAAGAAACCGGTACGCGGCCCTGATGGTACCCTGCTATAAAAAAACGGCAACCGGGCGTTATTTATATATTCTTGTTTTAACCGTTTTTAATCGAACGGAGGCTTTCCGCAAAAATAAGCTGTTGCAGGCGGCTCCGTAAAAACATTAATTACTCTTTTCGGAAGGAAATATGAAAACTCTGCCAGCGTTATTTTTTTCACTGTTCTTTATTTCGGGATCATACGCCGAATCAGGAGAAGATTATTTTAACGAAGGAATAGAGGCTTACGATAAGGAAGAATTTACGGAGGCCTGCGAATTATTCCGTAAAGCCTGCGACAGCGGAAACGCGGATGGCTGCTCTAATCTTGGCGTTATGTATAAAAACGGCCAGGGCATTAAGCAGGACTATTTTAAAGCCGTTGAATTATATGAGAAAGCCTGCAGCGGAGGAAACGCAAAGGGATGTTTTAATCTTGGATTTATGTATATCAATGGCTATGGAGTCAAGGCTGACATAGAGAAAGCCCTGAATTTATTCGGCCAGGCCTGCGAAATGAAAGAGCAGGCAGGCTGCCAGGCTTACGCCGATTTGAAAAAGAATCTGGGTCAGTAATAAATGCAATTATCCGCGTTAAAAACAGCCGCCGCATTAATTACTCTTTTTTTGATGATAATATGAAAACTCTGCCAGCATTATTTCTCTCACTGCCCTCTATTTCGTGATCATACGCCGAAGCCGGAGAAGATTATTTTAATGAAGGGGCATAGGCTTACGGCAAAGGAAAATTTAAGACGGCCTGCAATCTCTTCCTTAAAGCCTGCGACAGCGGAGATATAAAGGGCTGCCATAACTTTGGCTTTATGTATGAAAACGGCACGTAGTCAAAGCGGATATGGAAAAAGCCCTCAGATTATACGCTAAAACCCGTGAAATGAAAGAGAGGGTCGGATGTCCGGCCCATTCTAACCTGAAAAAGCGGCTCGGAAAGTAAAAAAATTTATTTCCCCCGGCAAGAACAGGCCGATAACCTAAAGAGAAGCGATAAGCGCCTTAAATGCGCCGTAGCTTTTAAGCTTTCTGCCTGCCGCCGATTCGGTATGGCAGATAAGAATATCGAGAACGCCCTCTTCCTGAGCACCGGATATTTTAAGGTTTTTATAAAGTTCCGGCCTGCCCAGAGCCCTCAGTATCAAATCCTCGCCGCACCCTATCTTTAAAGAGACGTCCGGCGCGCAGTCCCGGCAGTAATAAAGGCCGCCGGCCAAAGCTCCACCGCCCCTGGTTTCCTTTCCGCAGGCGGAGCAAAAACCACAGTCGAACATAAGGCCGGAATTTTTCAGCATAGCGTAAAAAGTATATATCAGGGCCGAAGACGCGTTCTCTTTATTGAACCTGGTTATCATTGTCCATAGCACCGGCTCTTTCTGCTCTGTTTCGTAAATACTGTCGAACACGTCGAAAACCAGATTCAGTCTTAAAGATACCGCAGGTTCCTCCACAAATCCCATAAACGCCGGGTCGTGCCGGAAACCGTACAGCTTGTTCAAATCGGAGTTATCTTTTTTGAGAAAATCTATTTCACCCGGAACCAGCGTCATTATACCGCTTTTTTTCGTATAGGCTTTCGGCATAAACAGCTTCAGCTTGCCGAAATCCCTGGTAAAGGCCAAAGCGACGGCGGAACTGTCGGTATATTTTATAAGCTTGTATATAAGGCCGGGAGTAAAGAGACGTTCCATTTTCCTATAATATCATAAGAAGCAGCATTGAGACGGTAAAATATATGGTAAGCCCAGTTACGTCGTTGAAAGCCGTTATAAAAGGAGTAGAAGCCACTGCCGGGTCTAATTTCATCTTCATAAGGACTATCGGCACAAAAGCCCCCGTAAAGGAAGCGAACAGCATGGCGAAAAATATGGCGGTGCCCACTATGACGCCTATGCGGACGTCTCCGTTCCATAACGGAGCCACAATCCCCAGAAGGACACCGATAACGATACCCATAACGGCGCCTACCCTTACCTCCCGGAATACTACCTTAAACACATTTGAAAGGTCTATCCTGCCCAGAGCCGCACCGCGGATTATAATCGTGGCGGACTGGCTGCCCACGTTGCCGCCCATAGCCATAACTATCGGCATAAACGTGGAAAAAACGAGAAAATCCTGCACCCGCCCCTGGAAATAAGTTATGACGAAACCGGCGAAAAGCTCGCCCACAAAAGTGATTAAAAGCCATGGAAGCCTTATTCTGGCAATTTTAAGAGGCTGGTTGTCAAACATCATTTCTTCCTGTTTGACGCCCGCCATCGTATAGATATCCTCCGAGGCTTTATCCCTGATAATATCTATAACGTCGTCTACGGTAATTATGCCGCAGAGTCTGTGATGCTCGTCCACCACGGGAAGCGCGAGCAAATCGTATTTTTCCACCAGATCCGCCACGTAGTCTTCCTTATCCATAACCGATACGGACACCACGTCCGTTATCATTACCTCGGAGAGCTTTTTTTCAGGCGGGTTCAGTATAAGCTGCCTTAAGGAAAGCACACCAACCAGGCGCTTTTCATCGTCTATCACATAAAGATAGAATACCATCTCCAGATGCTCCGCCTTATGGAGCAGCCTTGTGGCCTCCTTTACCGTGGTATCGGAATGCATGGCAAAATAAGCCGTGTTCATTATGGCCCCGGCGGAATCCTCGGGGTAATGCAGAAGCTCCTCCACGTCGAGAAGCTCGTCCTTTGATATATATTGTAGAAAGCTTTGCTGTTTTTCCTTAGGGATGAGCCTCAGCACATAGGAAGCGTCGTCGCTCTCCATTTCCGAAAGAAGAGAGGCGGCCATTTTAGGGTCCATCTCCTCGAATATCCTTACGATATCCACATCGTCCATTTCGAGGATGATTTCCGCCACCCTGGAACGGTCGGTAATGAAGGACCATATTTTCTTTCTGTCCAGATCGGAAAGATTGGAGACGATAAGGGCTATATCGGCGGGATGCAGCTTTGCCAGCACCTTTTCCAAAGGAACTTTGGCGTTGCGGCGAATAAGCTTTTTGACGTTTTCGAGTTTTACCCTCAAAGCCGAATCCAACATAGCGCACCTCGCCGCCAAAAACGCGGCCTGTCAATATAACAAAATAACGCGCGATAATCCAGCTTTTTCGGAAAAAGACGAAAGCTAAGGCGCGGCGGCAAACAGAGGCCGCCGCTATTTATTTCAGCCCCTGAATCCCCAGATATTCCGAGTTTGCAACCCAGTTTTCCCTTACTTTTACCCAAAGCTCAAGATAAACTTTGCGACCGAAAAAGGACTCGAGGTTTTTACGGGCGTTTTCGCCTATTTTTTTCAGCATGGAGCCTTTTTCACCTATTACTATGCCTTTCTGGGATTCCCTGTTCACATATATAACGGCGGATATTTCCGTAAGCTTCCCGGTTTCGTTGAAAGACTCTATCTCCACCAGTATATCGTAGGGGACTTCCTGCCGCAGGTTAAGAAAAGCCTGCTCCCTGATATACTCCGCCGCGAGAAACTTCTCCGGCTGCGTGGTAATAAGCTCCTCGTCGTACTGGGGAACGTTCTCCGGCAGATATTCCGCCGTCAGCTCCATAAATTTATCTATGTTCACGCCCTTTACTGCTGATACGGGCAAAACCTGGCCGAAATCCGCCATGGGATATATTTCTTCCGCGGTTTTATACACGGCTTCCTTTTTTACCGCGTCGATTTTCGTTATAAGGAGCATTTTAGGCTGGGGAGCGGCTTTAGTTATCTCCATAAGCCTTGCGAAATCGTTTCCGGGCTTTACTCCGGCTTCCGCCAGAACGCATATAACGTCCACAATGGATATACTGTCTATGGCTTGCTGGACGAGCGCCCTGTTAAGCCTGGTCTTAGCGGAGTGGAAGCCCGGCGTGTCCACGAAAACGGCCTGATAATAATCGGCGGTTTTTATCCCGTATATAGTATTTCTCGTGGTTTGAGGCCGCGGCGACACTATGGCTATTTTCTCGCCTATCACCGCGTTAAGCAGCGTGGATTTTCCCGCATTGGGAAGGCCTACTAGAGCCACAAGCCCCGCTCTGAAATCTTTTTTATCGCCAGCCTTCATTCTCCAGTTTCCTCCGAAAGGCCGCTTTGGGTTTTTCTCACTTCTATACGCTCCAGGCTTCTGTCTTTCATTTCTTTAACGGTAAAGCGGTATTGGTTCCACTCGAAACTGTCGCCCTCATTGGGCATTTCGCCGGCGATGTCCAGCACAAAGCCACCCAGAGTTTCATACTCGCTCATATCCTCGGTTTTTTCAAGGCCGAATTCCTCGCAGAAATCGTCTATGCCCATACGGGCGTCCACGAGATACACGCCGTCCGATACTTTTACTATCTCCGTATCCTCCTCGTCGTACTCGTCGAAAATATCCCCAACTATTTCTTCCAGTATATCCTCCATTGTTACGATACCGGCTGTACCGCCGTATTCGTCCATTACCACGGCCATATGAAGCCTATTTTTCTGAAACTCCTTAAGCATAACGTCTATTTTTTTCGTCTCGGGCACAAAAAGCGGTTCTCTGAGAAAATTCATCAGATCCTGTACCCGGTAGTCCCTGCCGTTCATTTTTATAATATCTTTAACGTAAAGTATGCCTATTATGTCGTCTAAAGACTCCCTGTAAACCGGTATTCTGGAAAACTCCGTCTCTCCGATAAGCGCCGTCAGCTCCTCTTTAGTAATGTTTTCGGGAACTGCCACGATATCGATTCTGGGCACCATAACTTCCCTGACCTGAATATCCGATATATCGAATATATTGGTAATCATTTCGCCCTTGTCTTTTTCGAGAACGCCCTCTTTCTCCCCCACGTTTATAAGGAACTCAAGCTCGTCCTCCGTTATCCTGGGCCTCCTGCCTCCCGAGCCTCCAGTAAGTCTTGTAATGACGGCCGCAGTCCCGTCCATCACCCACGTTACCGGGTAAAGCAAAACGTAAAATACCTTAAGAATCTTCATGGAATATATGGCGACTGAGGCGGCGTTGTTTTCAGCGAAAGTTTTAGGTATTATCCCGCAGAAAAACAATATTATAAAAGCCATGACCCCCGTAATAAAAGCAGCGGAAGCGCCGCCGAAAATCCCGGCCGCCGCTCTTGCGGCCACAACGGAGGCAAGTATATTCATAATAATATTGCCGGCAAGAATAGTGTTGAGAACCTTATTAGGGTTCGAAGCCCACAGCTCCAGGCTTTTCGCCTTTTCTCCGAAATCCCTGAAAGCCAGCTTTACCCTAAGCTCGTTCATGGATGAAACAGCCGTTTCCGCGGCTGAAAAACACGCCGATAAGCAAACGCTCACGGCGATAAGCGCTATATCGTACGCAAGGCCAGAGTCCAAGTCCATACTCCTGATAAATATTTGAAATTAAAACGGATATCAGAGAAAGGCGCTCCCGCGCGGAAATATCCCGCAAAAAGGGCTTTCCGGCTCGCGCCGTAACAGGTAAATAAAGGGCAACTGCAACTGTCGGGGTTCATTTAAACTTAACTTTCATTTTTTATTGAGGATTACTACCACAAATTAAAGGCAATATCCATATTTTTTTATGCCGGGCCTATTTTATCCGCCCGCTTTCCACCAGGCCTCTCAATATATCTTCCTGAAGGGCGAACATTTCCCGCTCCTCCTCCGGGCCGGTTTCGTGGTCGTAACCCAAAAGGTGAAGCATACCGTGTATATACAGAAAAGCCGTTTCCCTTTCCAGGGGAATACCGGCCTCCGCGGCCTGACGCTTTGCCGTATCCGCCGATATGACTATATCGCCCAGCATATCATCTTCCCCCATGGGAAAAGAAAGCACGTCCGTGGCTTTATCCTTTCCCCGGAAATTTCTGTTAAGCTCCCTTACGGTTTCATCGTCCGTAATAAGCAGGGATATTTCGCAGCCCTCACCTATAATGGCTCCGGTTCCGGCGGATACGGCCCGGGAAAGGATTTCAAAAAACTCCAAACCGAAAGGGCTTTCAGTTTCGTCGGTGTAGAGGAGCTTCATTTATTGGCCCCTCTTTGCCGCCGCGTCGTAAGCGCGCACTATTTTAGAGACCAGCGGATGACGTACCACGTCCCGCTCGGAAAACCTGACGAAACCTATATCGTCTATGCCGGTAAGCACGTCGATAGCTGTAACGAGGCCCGAACGCTTATCGGCAGGCAAATCCACTTGCGTAATGTCTCCTGTTATGACCGCCTTGGAATTGAAGCCCAGCCTTGTAAGGAACATTTTCATCTGCTCCTCCGTGGTATTCTGGGCCTCGTCCAGTATAACGAAAGAGTCGTTAAGGGTGCGGCCCCTCATAAAAGCGAGCGGAGCAACCTCTATTATGCCCTTTTCTATCAGCTTGCCCACATAATCTATATCCATCATGGAATAAAGAGCGTCGTAAAGGGGGCGCAGATAAGGGTTTATCTTATCGGCTATATCCCCCGGGAGAAAACCGAGCTTTTCTCCCGCTTCCACAGCCGGGCGGGCGAGAATTATACGGGCCACCTTTTTTTCAAGAAAACGGTTTACGGCCATAGCCATGGCAAGGTATGTCTTGCCCGTGCCTGCGGGGCCCACGCCGAAAACCATATCGCTTTTCCTCATGGCTTCCACATAGGCTTTCTGGGACGGGGATTTAGCTATGACGGTCTTTGCCCAACCGCCGACTTTTATTTTTTCCGACAGCACTCCGGAAATATCCGCGCCTTCGTCACGTTTTACCATTTTCACGGCGCAGGCCACGTCTTCCCCCGTAAGCTCGCGCCCGGAAGCTATGGAAGCAAGGTGGTCTATCATCCTTACGGCGGAGACGGCTTCCTTCTCGCTGCGGGCCATTACTGTAACGGTCTCGCCAAGCGCGGATATTTTAACCCCCAGCCCCGACTCAATCATTTTAAGGTTGGCGTCCTGCCTGCCAAGAATAAGCGGCAGCACCGCCGCCGGAACAAGAATATCCTTCGTAACGTTCATGGACGTATATTTATCCCCGGTTCGGTAAATTAGCTAAAAACCCCAGCACGAAACCTTCCTCGTCCCCCCTGTCTTTAACGAGGCCGTCCAGTCTGGCGTCTTTCAGCCTGTCGAGAACGGTTTTGAAAAGGGGGCCTTCCGGAACGCCTAGAGCTTTAAGGTCGCTTCCGCGCAGAAGCGGTTTCACATCACTATAAGCCGTAAGAAAGTTTTTTACAATATCCTGTTTCGCTTCCCCCATAACGGCTCCGGCAGCAAGCAGAACCTCCTCCGGAACTCCCTCGCATATACGCGCTATATGAGAAGGCAAAGGGGATTTCAATTTCTTAACCTCGTTTACTATGCTCTGCATAGCGCCGTAATCGGCGATAAGCCGCGACGAGATTTTTTCCGACTGGGCAAATTTTCTGACCGTCGCTTTAAAAAGATTAAAGTTAAGACCGAAGAAAAGAACGGCGAAACGGGCTCTCCAAAGCTCTATATTCCTGCCTATCTGCACGTTGTGCCAGCTTATGAGGGTTTCCAGGCGTGAGAATCTGTCCGTCTGGATTTTGTCAAGCTGTATCCCGGCGCTAAAAAACCTGAGCAGGTTGTACTTTTTCATCATGCCCAGGGCTTTCATGTAGCCCTGCTCGTCAAGGATGTATTTAAGCTCCAGAAAAAGACGCCCTCCTACTATCTGGCCGAAAAGGTTAAGGCTTTCCGCGTGCTTTATCAGCCTTTCCGTATGGTCGCCTATCTGAAAACCGAAACGGACGGCGAAACGTATGGCCCTGAAAGCTCTCGAAGGGTCGTCCACAAAGCTTAATGAATGAAGGGCCCTTATCTTTTTTTCGTTTATATCTTTCTGGCCGGAAAAAAAGTCGAGAAGCTGGCCGTACTGCCTGCCGTCCAGCCGGACGGCCATGGCGTTTATCGTAAAATCCCTGCGGAAAAGGTCGTTCCTTATGGACGCTTCCTCTACCTCCGGGGCGGCGGCGGGAGTCATGTAATATTCCGTCCTGGCGGCGGCGAAATCTATTTTGAAACCGCCGGGCAAAGTAACGACGGCCGTTTTGAACTTTGCGTGGACGGCGGCTTTGCCTCCCCGCTCCGAAGCGTATTTCGCAGCGAAACGGGCAGCGTCCCCTTCAACCACTATATCTATATCGAAATTTTTATTTTTCATAAGCAGATCCCGCACGAAACCGCCTACCACGTAGACCTGCACTCCCTCCCTTTCCGCCGAGGCGCCTATATCTTCAAGCAGTTTCAGAATGTCCGGCGGCAGAGATTCCTTTAAAAGGTGCTTTACGTTTCTGCTTCTGGCAAGCCCAAGATCGGAGCGGGCCTTTTCCGCCTGGGAAGTCTGCAAAGTTATCTCCTCGTGCATAAGGCGCAGAAGGTCCGTTCTTGTAACCACTCCGGCAAGGCCCGTTTCGTCCTCCACGGGAAGCAGCTTCTGGCCTCTGCACACCATTATCTCCTCGGCGGCGTAAAAGGGGGTTTCCGGCGTAACGGTATCGAATTCAACCTGCATTATATCGTTTACCGGCTCGTCCTTCAGGCCGTGCTTCATACCGTGAAGAATATCTCTGCGGGATATTATGCCCACGGTGCGTCCATCCTTGACTACGGGCATATTATTCAGGTTATATTTCATGGTAATATCCATGGCTTTGCTGAAAACCGTGCCGCTGGCCACGTATTTCACAGGGCTGTTCATTATCTCGGAAACGGTTTTCACCGGCCGTATGCAGTCCCTTATGACGAATTTCAGCTTTTCCACGGCTTCCGGCAGAAACAAGTCCTTAATTATGGCGGAAGCCGCCGTAGGGTGGCCTCCCCCTCCGAACTGGGCCGCCACGAGGGACACGTCCACCTTGGAAGTTTTGCTGCGGCCAACGAGAACTATACGCCCGCCGGCGGAAACAAGGGTAAAAAAACACTCCAGCCCTTCCATAAGCATAATTCTCTGGACGATATAGGCCACCTCGTCCACGTATTCTTCCGCCGAAGCGTATGAAAAAGCCACGTTGACGCCGCCTGCGGTTATGACGGACATATTAAGCAGCAGCTCGTTCATTATAAATACCTGAGCCCTGTTAAGGTCGCGCTTTACGTAGTCGCCTATGCGGGACGGCTCCATACCCCGCCCCAGCAGCCAGGCCACGGCTTCCGCGTCGTCCGGCCTGGTGCTTTCGAATGTAAGCAGGCCGGTATCCTCGTATATTCCAAGAGCAAGCAGGGTGGCCTCGAAAGCAGTAACGGGGATACCCGCTTCTTTAAGCTTTTTAACAAGCACGGTAGTGGCGGAGCCTACGCTTTCCACTATGTATAAGGCCCCTTCTATATCTCTGCCGTATGACGGGTGATGGTCGTAAACTATTATTTTTTCCGCCCTGTCAAGAAAAGCGGCAAATTTTCCCAGCCTTTTCCTCTGCTTGCAGTCCGTTATTACAAGAAGCTCTATACGGCCGGTTTCCTCTATGTCTTTTTCCGAATATCTTTTTATGGGCAGAGGCTCCTCCGCCGTTTTGACGAACTCGTGAACGTTGGGCTCGCTGTTAGTAATAAGGGCTATATGGTCGCAGCCGTGGAGCTTAAGCGCGCCGTAAGCGCTCGCTATCGCGTCGAAATCAGGAACCGAATGGGTAAGGGCTATCTTCACTTTCTTCTGTACCTCGGGTGGTGCAGCATAAGGATGTTGCGTTTATCGTCGTTCGTAACGTGGGTATATATTTCCGTGGTGGATATGTTCGCGTGGCCGAGAAAAATCTGTATGGTGCGCAAATCCGCGCCGCCGGACAGCAGGTGCGTGGCGAAACTGTGCCTTAACGTATGCGGGGAAACATGCTTGTTTATTCCCGCCAAGGCGCATACGTCCTTTACCCACTGCCAAACGTGCTGCCTGGTAAGACGTCCGCCGTACCTGTTTGGAAAAAGCCAGCCCTCGTCCCTATCCTTAACGTAATATCCCTGCCTTACGGGCAGCCATTTTTCCATTTTGGTTATAAGAGAATCGTATACAGGCACTATTCTTTCCTTGGAGCCTTTTCCTACTACCCTTATTATGCCTCTCTTAAAATCCACGTCGGCAATTTTAACGGCTATAAGCTCGCTTACGCGCATACCGGAAGCGTACATGGTTTCAAGCATAAGAGAATCCCTCATGCCTTTAGGCGAGCCGTCGTCCGATGCGGCAAGTATGCTTTCAACCTCCTCGAAGGAAAGGAATTCCGGCAGTTTATGCCATTTTTTAGGCTTGGACACAAACTCCACCGGGTTTATTTTTATCTCCTTTTCTATAAGCAGATAATCATAAAGCCCGGAAAGCCCGGAAAGCCTGCGCAGTATGGTTTCAAGCGAAAGCCCGCCGCGCCGCATACTGGCCATGTAGGAAACCACGTCCTCCGCGGCGGCCTTTCTGATATCTCCCTTATAAAAGGCGGCAAAACTAAGCACGTCGGCCACGTAGGCTTCCACGGTATTGTCCGCCATGCCCAGCTCAAGGCGCAGATAATGCTTAAACGCTTTTATAAGAGCCGTGTCGTGTACTTCGTTATCCATAGATGTTCCGTTTTCCGTAAATCAGCGGGTTTTAAAGAAAGCTCCCGCGTTCAGCAGGTTTTAAAGGCAATATTATAGCAAAGGGCGCGCCCTCTGGCAACATATATGCGCCCTTAAGGCAAACGCCCGCCCCGCAGCGTCAAAAGCGTTCATCATCATGCCTGCGCGGCAAGGCCGATTCGGGACCCGGGCTTTCAGGCAGAGCCTTGCCAAAGGCTTTTAGCCTTATTATTCATTGCCGCCACAAGTCGCTTTATTATAAATATCTTCCATAACTTTATATTAATCTGCGCAAAGGTATAGCTGCAAAAAAATATAAAAACGCGTTCACCCGGCGCGTTTATTGTGATAATATTTTAATATCATGGAAAAAGCGCATAAGATAAGAGGCGTGGTCTGCACCATGGCCGGGGCCGTCTGCTGGGGGTTTTCCGGAACCTGCGGCCAGTATCTTTTTACGTACAAGGGTATTGAGCCCGGCTGGCTTACGATGGTAAGAATGATAACGGCAGGCTTTATACTGATAATTTTCGGCATGCCGAAATACGGACCCCAGTTCTTAGGAATTCTGAAAAACAAATCCGATTTAAAAACCCTTATCATATTCAGCGCGGCGGGCCTTATGACATGCCAGTACGCATACCTTGCGGCGGTGGCGAATTCCAACGCAGGTACGGCGACGGTGCTGCAGTATCTGGAGCCGGTGCTTGTAATGCTTTTCGTATGTCTGCGCGTAAGAAAGGCCCCGTCTGGAAAAGAAACGGCGGCCGTAATACTGGCCCTTGCGGGAGTATTCCTTATTGCGACGGGAGGAAATATAAAAACCCTTGCCATATCGGGCAAAGGGCTTTTCTGGGGGCTTGCCGCAGCCGCAGCGGCTTCCGCCTGTTCCATAATGCCCGTGGGCATAATAAGGAAATGGGGCAGCACCGCCGTTACCGGATACGGTATGCTTTTCGGAGGCGTTTTCCTGCTTATCCTGACAGGCTGGCGCAGCGAGGCCCCCGCCCTCGATGCGGAAGCACTGGCAGGAATCGCCGTAATATCCGTAGTGGGAACAGCCCTGGCCTTTACGCTCTTTCTGCGGGGCCTTAGCGATATAGGCCCGGTAAAGGGAACCATAATAGGCAGCGTGGAACCGGTTTCCGCGGCCCTTTTCTCTTTAGCGTGGCTCGGAACGCCGTTTACGCTGACGGACGCGGCGGCTTTCGCCTGCATCCTCTCCGCCGTGCCCATACTCACGTGGGGCGCAAAAAGCTGAAAAAAGTTTTTCGCACCAACATCCCGCGTTGATTTAAAAGAAAAACAAACGGCCGGAACACCTAAAATATTGACTTGCCATTTTTGAATATGTTAAAAATATATACTATAATTTAAAAGAGATTGATATGAATAAAATTATTATATTATCCTTTTCTTTTCTGTTAATTTGTTACGCCTGCTCCAGCGACGAACATTTATCAGCAAGCGGAAACGGCGGCACAAATCAGACGGTAAATGACGGAAGCGTTACAGACCCCGATAATTCCGGCAATCAAGATAATTCGGACGGCTCCGATATATTTGATAACCCGGATAACGACAATCCTGATAATGAAAACGTAAATGACGGCATTAACGGCGGCGATGACGATCTCAATAACGATATGCCTTCAAACGGCGTGGATAGTATCGATATAGACAGCCCATATATTGTTATAACAAAAGGATACAGCAGAGAGGTATCGGTTTCCGCCGTCCCTTCGTCGGCCAATCAGATAATCTATTATGAAGTGAAGGATGAAAATATCGTCTATCTGACGGATAACGGTTCAAAATTTACGGTATACGGCAACAATACGGGTTCCACGCAAGTGCTTTTTTACTCTTACGACAGAAAGGTCAAAGCCGTGCTGGATGTTAAGGTAGAGCCTGTCTCCATTGAGCGTATTAATATATCCGATTCCGTATTGACCATTATGGAAGGAGCTACAGCGGAAGCGGCGTACTCCATAATACCGGACAATGCGGATATTGAAAATCTTATATGGTCAAGCGACAATGAAAGTATCGCCGCGGTGGATAAAGGCACGATTAAAGGAGTATCGCCGGGCAGCACGGTTATTCGCGTTCAAAGCGTCAGCGGATATGCAAAAGCCGTTATAGACGTTCATGTAAAAAAATATACGAATATTATCTATACTCCCGCCGAATCCGTATTGGATTTCCCCTATAACGCTTCAAGCAGGATACTGAACATAACTAACGACGGCAAAGAATATGATTTTTCTTACAGCTTAACAGGCGATACGCCGTCATTCAACATTACAAGGATAGATAAAGGCATAAATATATCCGCAGCCGAAAATAAAAGCATTCTCTCCAAGAATGCGACTCTGCAGATATTTTCAAGTGATAATACGGTATTAAAAACAATTGAGCTGAAACAGGCCGCAAATCCTTCTCCGGTTTTTAAACAAATTTGGGTACAGGGAGTAACGCCGCATACACCCGCTATGGAAACGGATAAATATGGATATCTGGACTGGAATGAATATGCGGGAGAAGGATGGTATAACGTAGTAAAACTGGAAGCAAGGGCCGTGCCGTCCAGCCCTGATTCCAGGATGTGCTGGGCGATGACGTCATCCAATATCCTGCATTGGTGGCTGGAGCAGAACAGGGATTTGATAGACCGGTATGAAATCAAAACCGGCAAAAAATGCAGTTACGGATATTTTTTAGAAAATAAAGGAGAAAATGAAAAGGATGTAAGCGATATAGCAAAACTGTTCAGGGAAAAATTTCCGAATAAAGGCGGTTATGTGGAAGACGGAATCAACTGGTTTTTAGGGTACTACACAAGACCGCTGACGGAAGGCAGCCCTCTTTGTTTTGAAGAAGCGTTTAAATATCCTTCCAAAAAAATAGTAGAAGAAAAAATATTATTTACGTTAAAAGATTTCAGCAGAGAGCTGAAATCCGCTATGGAAAACGGTAAGGCAATAGGTTTAGATTATATATTAAACGGCGGGGGCCATGCCATCACAGTGTGGGGCGGAGAATTTGACGAGGAAGGCATTGTCCGCAACGTTTATATAGTAGACTCAAACTATCCATACCACGTTATGACGACTCTCGGCGTTTATGAACAGGATAATTTAATATATTTAAGAAACTTAAATTTTCCGGAACGTCATACTAACTGGCGCATACTGCAGATATCCACGGTCGATTTGATGAGGGACGCTTTACAGGCGTATATAGACGAATGATATAAAGAACCTATTTGGGAAACAATATCTTCAGCCTTATACAGCGAATTTTTATTTATTTCAGTTCCAACGCTTAATACTGCAAACCGAGCCTAAAGCGCCTGAAAAATTTTGCGCGCGGTTATTACTGCCGTTAAGGGTTTATTTTGTCAGGCTTAATCTTTGAATATTTGTTAAAAACAAAAAAACCGGCGCGTTTAATTTAACGCGCCGGGCAAAAATTATTTTTCTTCAAAACCTAAAAATTCAATGGTAGATTCTTTATCTTTCAATTCATAGTGAAATTTAGCGACATTTTTATGTACGCTCGGATTGTATTTGCTGTAATCAATTGTGAAGATTTCGTTTTTTCTATAATATGCCAGCGCCTGGCCGTAGCTCATTATCATCCATACCGTATGGCTTGAAGTGCCGGAAATGGTTTGTTTTACAGGAACAAACAAATTATTGTTAGATACGTAATAGCTTATTCCAGCATTTTTTGAAGCAAGCTGAGCGGCTTCAGCCTCGCTAACATACATACATCCGTATTTAATACAAAAACCGTAAGGGTTTCTGTACCCGTCGTTATTTTTATCAACAAGAGTTCCGCTGCATGGAGCGTTGTAAACTCCCGTCGCTTCCTCGTAACAAGTATTCTGATTGACTACCTGAAAATCTACGACCTGAATTCCTATCTGTGAATCCGTATTGTATAACTCGGCGGAGGAGCTGTGGATATCGAACATAATTTTTATGTACATTCTTTCCGGATATTTATCGATATCGCTTGCATTTACATCGCTGTAAACGGGCGGCTCTATATCCTGCGGGTTAATTATATTGAGGGTTACGGTATCATAAACAGAAGGATTATCGGCCGACTGTACTTTTACAACGGCGGTTCCGGTTTGGTCCCCTACTCTCGTAAAGCCATTTTCATTTATTGTGATTAACGGGCTTTCGGACACAAACTTTATATTTTTCTGCGTAGTATTTGCAGGCTCATAATTAACGCTTATATTGTTTGCCAAATTTAAGTTATAATTTTTATTAACGGTTATCGTTTTTGGCGAAACTTTAAGACCGGTTATATTAATCTCTCCATTTTCGTCTATTACCGTTACTTCTACGTCCCCTTTCAAAGAAGGATTGTCGTTTGATTTTATTTCCGGCCATGCTTTTCCAGGCGCTTTCGCAGTAACAAGCCCTGTGGTCTTATCAAAATCGATATATTGACCATACTGAGCGGTCCATAAATCTAAAGTAAAATCTCTCTCTGTCGTATTAGCCGGAGTAAATTTTGGAGTTAGCAGGTATGTTTCGCCTACCTTCAAAGAAATAGAAGATTCTTCAAAGCCTATGGCTTCTATCGGCACCTTCCCGCCTGCCGCCGCACTATTCGTAATATTTATGAGAATAGTCTTTTTAACAGCAGGGTTACTTTCCGATTGTATCGTAATCGTGCCGCTTCCCGTATTTCTTGCAGTTATTTCACCGAGATTATTGATAGAAGCCAGGCCCGGCGGCTCAACGCTGTATTTTAACGTTCTATTTTGAGCGTCGGCAGGCAAAGCGGAAGCGGTTATTTTACCCGTTATTTTGTCAGTCAGATCAAGCGACACTTCATCTGTATCGCAGTAGATATCGTTTACTTCTACCGTTTCCCCCGCCGTATCCTTTACCGATACATACAAATTCGCGGCAACGCCGCCCTCTAGATATGAAGATACCGTAATAACGGCGTTTCCCGCACTTTTTGCGGTAACTAGCCCCGTTCCGCTGACGGCGGCAACGTTCGGGGCGTCAGAGGTATAGTTTACGCCTTTTTTTGTTTCTTCCAGCTCTGCGGGCAGAACAGTTGCCTCTATCTGAAACTTATCGTTATTTTTTACGGGGTTTATATCAAGTTCAACGGAATCGGGAATCAATATGATTTTTTCCGGGACAGCAAGACCTACCGTATCAACCACGGCAACATTTATTTGCGCCTTCACTTCCGGATTATTTTCAGATGTTATCGTAATAACGGCATTGCCGGTTGCTTTGGCGGTAACAAGCCCATTGTTATCGACACCGGCGATTTCAGGTTCGTTTGAGGAGTAAATAAGCGTTTTTAAATCTTCGCTGATTTCATCGGGTTTTGCCACGGCATTTATCTGAAACGACGCTTTACCGGCCGCAGCGTTTAAATCAAGCTCAATATCGTACGCGTTAACTTCTATCGCGAGGATTTTATCTATTACAGGCTCCTGCTGGGTATCGGAATTATATACTACTACTGCAACTGCGTCAGACACAGCGGGATTGCCTTCCGATATAACTTTAATTTTTGTAACGCCTACGGCTTTGGCGGTAATTAAGCCGCTTTTATTAACCGCCGCAACATTTTCATCTTCACTAGTATAAAATATATTTTTATTATCTGCGTTTGCAGGCTCTACCCCGGCATTAATCTGCGCGGTTTTTGCCGTACTGCTTTGCGCAATGTCCAATTCTATATATTTTTCGGACGCAATACTGATCCCCGTAACCTGTACGGCATTATTATCAACTGTGCCTGCGCCGCCTTCTGTGGAACTATCGCATCCATACAGAAATAAGATAAAAAGCAGCGTAACCGGTATAAGTTTTCTCAATTTATCCTCTATAAGCAATTCAAGATATTCTAAAAATTAAAATCCAAAGCATGACGCAACGAATTAAAAGAACAACGACCATCGCGACAATAACCAGAAAAAGAATATTTTTTTTATCCTTTAAATTCATAAAAGAACCTTAATAATGACGGTCTGCAAGTTCTGATTGAACTGTCCAAATTGAAAACTTACATCACGAGCCATAATAACCTCGTAATAATTATGAATAAAGTATATATAATTTTTACTTATTTGCAATATTTTTTAGTATAAATATAATTAGTATAATATTTAGTTAAAAAATATCAGATATTCTAAGGCGCGCGGCATATTACGATTAATCGTCTTTTGCGCCTCCATAATAATATATGACAATCGGGCAGAAGTCATACCGGCAGCAGGCCCGGCGCGTTCAAATCCATAAGCTCCCGCTTTTTCAAGCATAAATGCCGGTTTAATAGTTCCATGGCCTTTTCCCCTATCCTCCCTTAGCCGATATTTCTCTGATTTCTCCATTAACTTTTAAAATAATTTCTGATAATCTTAATATACAGGCTATCGGTTCTCTATTTGTTTTTTATGCTTGCCGTACTATATTTTTCTAAGCCGCCTCCATATCTGCCGCAACACTTTATTCATATTTATCAATAATTTACAATATCGCCCCTTAAAAAGCAGGGTAAAATACATACAAATATCGTCTTGCAATACCAATAGATTCAATTATAATGAATGATTAAACTATTTTTAAGCAAGTTATTGGGAGGAATACGTTGAATAAATCAAAACTGGCCAAAGAGGCTCTCGAATATCACAGCCTGCCCGTACCGGGCAAAATAGAGATAACGCCCACGAAGCCCTGCAAAACCCAGCAGGACCTTTCCCTGGCTTATACGCCGGGCGTGGCGGTGCCGTGTCTGGAAATAAAGGACGACCCGGAAAACGCTTATAAATACACATCCAAAGGAAACCTTGTGGCCGTACTTACAAACGGCACGGCGGTGCTGGGCCTTGGCAACATAGGCGCCATGGCAGGCAAACCTGTTATGGAAGGAAAAGGCGTGCTTTTCAAATGCTTCGCCGATATAGACGTGTTCGATATAGAAGTAAACACCCTTGATACGGACGAGCTTATAAAAACATGCAGGCTGCTGGAGCCTACCTTCGGCGGAATAAACCTGGAAGACATAAAAGCCCCAGAATGTTTTATCGTGGAAGAAGAGCTTAAAAAAACCATGAATATACCCGTATTCCACGACGACCAGCACGGCACCGCCATAATAGGCGGGGCGGCCCTTTTAAACGGCATTAAAATCGTCGGCAAAAAGATAGAGGACGTAAAGGTCGTAATAAACGGCGCGGGCGCGTCCGGCCTTGCCATAGCAGGCCTTTTTATCAGCCTCGGAGTAAACAGGAAAAACCTGACGGTCTGCGACACGAAGGGCGTCATATATAAAGGCCGCAAAGAAGGCATGAACAAATACAAGGAAAAATTCGCCGCCGATACTAAAAAGCGCACTCTTGCAGAGGCTGTGGAAGGCTGCGACGTTCTTTTCGGCCTTTCCTCCAAAGGCGCCTTTACGGAAGCCATGATAAAAAGCATGGCGAAAGACCCGGTAATAATGGCCATGGCTAACCCGGACCCGGAGATAACGCCGGAAGAAGTCAAAAAGATACGCAAAGACGCTCTTATGGCGACGGGGCGCAGCGACTACCCAAACCAGGTAAATAACGTTTTATGCTTCCCGTTTATGTTCAGGGGGGCTCTCGACGTAAGGGCCACTACGATAAACGAAGAAATGAAAATCGCGGCGGCATACGCCATAGCCGAGCTTGCCAGGGAGGAAGCGCCGGAATCGGTATGCAGGGCGTACGGGGTGTCCAAGCTGGAATTCGGCAGAGAATACATACTGCCCAAGCCTTTCGACCCGAGGGTATTCACAAGGGTAAGCGCCGCCGTGGCGAAAGCCGCTATGGATTCGGGCGTGGCCGCCAAGCCTATAAAAGATTTCGACGAATATAAGGCGTCTCTTGAAGAAAGGCTTAACCCGGCTAAATATTTTTTCAACGCCGCAGTAAAGAAAGCCAAAGGCGGAAAAGCTAAAATAGGCTTCGCCTGCGGGGAAAAGCCCTCCGTCCTATCAGCGGCGGCGGCCTTCGCCAGAACCGGAGCGGGGGAATCCGTCCTTATAGGGGACACGGAAAAAATAGAAAAAACGGCTAAAAACATAGGCGCGGACATCAGCGGAACGACGATAATAGACCCGGCAAAATACAAGTATTCCGAAAGGCTTGTAAAAGACTACTACGAACAGTACTGGAGAAGCGGCGTAACGCTGGAATCGGCCGAAAAAGAAGTGCTCTCCTGCCCTAACCGTTTCGGCGCGGCCCTTTTGGAAGAAGGCGAAATAGACGGCTTTGTGGCAAGGGCTATCGGCAACTACGGAAAAACCGCCGCCGCCATAGCCGATATAATAGACCTTAAAGAAGATTATTATACGGTCTCATCTTCACTGCTGCTGGCAGGAAAAAACAGAAAGCTCATAATCTCCGACCCCGTACTGTACGACGGAGAGGACCCCGAATCTCTGGCCGAAGCCGTTTTACAGACGGCGGAAACCGCGGAGCTTTTAGGTATGGAGCCGAAAATAGCCGTAATAAACAACTCCAATTTCTCCTGCCCCGACACGGCAGACGGAGAAGACGCCCGCTGCGCCGTGGAAATAGTTAAAACCCAGGCTCCCAAGCTGATTGTCGAGGGGGAAATGTCCCTGGATACGGCTCTCGACCCGGAAGCGGCGTTAAAATATCCTCTTGCCGAAATAAAAGGCGACGCTACGGTTCTCGTATTTTCCCGCTCAAGCGCGGCGGACGCCGCGGCAAAATGCCTGATAACGGCGGGAGGCTATAAAAAGGCCGCCCTGGTAATACAGGGGTTCGAGCTGCCCGTACAGATAGCCGGAGCGGACGCGGATACGGAGGATATAGTGACCCTAGCCGCCATAGCGGCTGCTTCCGCCGGCAAAAAGGCCAAAAAGAAAACTAAATAAAAGTTGTAAAAAGGCAATTTAATATCTACTATGAAACGGTCCCGCCGGTAAAGGCGGGGCCGTTTTTTATGGCCGCGGAGGGAAAAATGCCGGAAAACAAACTTGAGAACGCTCTTAAAAACTCAAACTCCATATATTTAAGACGCCACGGAGAAAACCCCGTGCCCTGGCAGACCTGGGGCGAAGACGCATTCAGGCTGGCGAAAGAGCTTAAAAGGCCGGTATTTTTAAGCTCCGGGTATGCGTCCTGCCACTGGTGCCGCGTAATGGAGCAGGAATCCTTTTCCGACCCGGAAACGGCCCGCATACTGGCGGAAAAATTCGTTCCCATAAAGCTGGACAAGGACGAATATCCCGATATAGATAAAAAATATCAATTCTACCTGCAATCCACAGGAGAAGCCGGAGGCTGGCCTCTCACGGTGTTTATGACGCCGGATAAGGAGCCTTTTTTCGCGGGAACCTACTATCCGCTTAAACCGTCGGCAAACAAGCCGTCCTTTAAAGCCCTGCTTAACGGCATATCGAAGGTTTATAAAGAAACCCCGGAAGAAACGGAAAAGGTAATAAAAGTACGGGAGGATTTTCTTAAATCCTTTTACGAGATAAAGGAACCGCCCGTTCTGACCCGGGAAGAGAAGGAAAAATACCAGACCGGCGAATTTAAAAAGATATTCGACAGAGAATTCGGAGGCCTGCGGGAAGGAGCCAAATTCCCGAATATTCCCGCCATGACATATCTTGCCGGGCACACGGGAGACCCGGAAATACTTAAATTCCTGATACTTACCGCGGATAAATTATGCACGTCCGCAATAAGCGACCACCTTTTCGGCGGCTTTTTCCGCTACACGGCGGATAGAAAATGGATGCGGCCTCATTTTGAAAAAATGCTTACGGATAACGCCCAGATACCGTCTTTTCTGCTGAAAATGTACGATATAACAGAAAACCGCACCTATCTGATGACGGCAAAAAAAGCACTGGACTATGTTATAAACAACCTTATGACGGATTTCGGCCTGCTGAATTCCGTGGACGCGGATTCCCCCAACGCTAAAGGGCTGCTTTCGGAAGGTTATTTTTATAAAGTAACCGACAGGGATTTTACGGCACTGACGGAAGGCGAGCTTAAAAACTTCCCCAACGAAGCGGGGGTGGAAAACGGGATAATATGGCTTAAAAGCCCGGAATACATAAAAGTCGCGGCAATACAGCCCACGCTTGAAAAAGTGTCCAGGCGGGCGGCGTCGGTAAAAACGCCCCCCGCTTCCGATAACAAGATACTTTCCGGCCCTAATTTTATGTTCTGCTCCGCCCTGCTGGACTGCTTTGAAACATCTGGCGAGGACTGGTATCTGGATCAGGCTTCTGCGCTGTTCGGCAAAATGCGCAGCGTTGTCATGGACGGCCCCTCGGTTTACCGCGGTTCCTACGGCGGGGAAATAATAGAGCATAAAGTTCTGGAGGATCACGTATACTGCCTCGAAACGGCGGTAAAATTCTTCGATATTACGAAAGAAAAGGAGTTTCTCTCATTAGCCCGCGCAGTATCGTCGGAAATAGAAAGAATATTCGTAAAAGACGAGCTGCCGTATCTGGATTCGGAAAAAACGATACTGGACTCCTTCGACGACGACAAGCCGAATCCCATGGGCCTTTATCTGTATCTGAGAACGGTTTATGAAAATCTTTTTGACAGCCCGTCCGGAGATAACTTCAAGGCCTTCGCAAGGGACAGGACCATGCGTTTCCCCACGGGCCATCCGACGATGATGAGGGCGAAGCTTTGAAAGAAACCTGCAGGTAAAAGGCGTTAAAATCCCCGGGGCGCATATATCCGTTTGAAAGCGGGCAAGCCTTCCTTTGGATCCGCGTCAGAAAGGCAAACGCCTCTGGAAAATAACGCCCGCAGGCTTTATCGGTCAATCCCGGCTGCCGGCGGAATATATTTATGAAAATGACACGGCCAGAAGCTCAAAGCCTTAAAACCGTCACTCATAAAAAGCTTCCGGATAGTTTACTACGCCCTTTACCCCTTTAAGCGCGCCGGGAAGAAGCTCCGCTGCCATACAACATTCTTCCGGCGCGTCAAAAGGAAACTCTATGCCGAAATCAGCGGCCCTGCGATACCCGAACCGGGGATAATAATCTTTATGCCCCAGTAAAACCGCAGTCCCATATCCCAGCGAAGCCGCCGCTTTATGGGCTTCCAGAAGCAGCGCCCCTCCTATCCCCCGGTTCTGAAAACGGGGCGAAACCGCCAGAGGCGCCACCCCTAACGAGGCTACGGTTTTATTATCAGATATAATCTTTACTTCGGTAAGCAGAATATATCCCACTATTCCGCAGCCGTCCGCTTCGGCCACGATGGAAAGCTCCGGTATGAAAGAAGCCGACTTATGCAGCCGTTCCACAAGATAATGCTCCCGGCGGTCGCTTTCTGGAACGTTTTTGAAAGCCGCTTCCACCAGTCTGTAAATTGCCGGGCCGTCGCCGGCCCGTTCACTTCTGATTTTAATATTCATAATAATTATCGATTTATAAGCAAAAATCCATGCGGCCGTATTTGATCCGGCTGAAAACGGCTGAAATTTATAAATTAATATCCGCTATTCAATTTTTATTTTATTATATAATCGAAAACGGACTTAAAAACCGGTTTTTATCAGTTTTTCTGCTTCTGACATACGTACCCGGGTATTTAAAATTTCAGATAGCGCGCCTTGCAGGTATCAAGAAACATATTTTACCGCTTTAGATACAGCTTTAATGCCGAATATTCCTCACAGCCTTTTTGATAATTCATATCGCAGGCTTTTCCATATAAATAAAGGGCCTTGTCTTCGTCGGCTTCGATCCCCCTGCCATGCTCATACATAACGCCGGCGTTATAGCAGCCCTCACCGTTTCCTCCGCCGCAGGCTCTTTCATACAGTTCCGCGGCTTTAGGATAATCCCGCCCGATCCTCCGGCCTTCTGAGTACATATCTCCCAGCATATTACAGGCCCAGGTTGTTCCGCCGAAGCATCTTTTTTCATACAGCCCCACGGTTTTTTTATACAGCTCCGAGGCTTTAGAATAATCCTGCGCGACCCCGCGGCCTTTCGTATACATATCGCCCAGCATGCTGCAGGCCGCCGCGTTTTCGTCGTCATAGCAGTTTTTTCCATACAGCGCCGCGGCTTTTGCATATAGCTCCGAAGCTCTGTTATAATCCGGCTTAACTCCCAAGCCTTTCTCATACATATCGCCAAGGCTGAAACAGCTTGCGGCGTATCCGCCATAGCAGGCTTTTTCATACAGCTCCGCGGCTTTAGAATAATCCTGCTTAACCCTAATACCCTGCGCATACATAATGCCTAGGCTGAAACAGCTTCCGGCGCCTCCGTCATCGCAGGATTTTTTTAATTTTAAGTCCGCCTCAGTCATCGCGCGGCTTCCGGCGGTAAATACTGCCAAAACGAATATTATGACTTTAAAGGGTATAGGCATTACAGGACTCCTGTCGATTAGATACTCGGTATTTATCCTAAATGTATATAACCGCTTTAATAATCAAACCCTAAAGCGGCGTGGAATTTATTTCTAAATTTTTGCCCGCTCGGCCTAAGGGCGGAAAAAGCCTTTCCGCCGGGACTTTCATTAAAAATCCCGGAGGCGCGTTTTTCAGTTATTCCAGTATAAACTCAATAGGATACCCGTCCACGTTACCGACTTCAAAATATTCGTCGAATTCGTCCTTATCTTTCGTTTCGTAAAAATCAATTACTTTACTTAAAAAGGCTTCCAAGGTGGGTGAAATTACGTTTCTGTCGTTATCCGCGTGCCAAAACTCTATAAGCTGACCCTCTATTCCTGTAAAGGTTCCGGACAAATCGCAGCAGATACTGTCCCCGCCTCCGTTTTCAAAAACGGGGATCCATTTTTCGTTCCACCAGTTTTCAAGCTCGAAGTCGGAGCCTATCATTTCGTTCAGCTCGGAAGCGATGTAAAGTGCATGCTCCAGAGAAACAAACATGGAATTATTTACAAAAGATTCCACGCAGTCAGGATTCTGCCCGTTCTTCCATTTATAAAGAGCCCTGAGGTTACCGGGGATTTTCACACCGTAAGCTTCCTCAAGCTTATTTATCTGAAAATCGTTTAAGGGTTCGTTAAGCGCCGAATAATATTCCGGCCTCAGCTCCGCTAAAAGCTTATCCAGCTTTTCAATAATTTTATACATAAGTCAATTTTTCCGCGTTTGCAGGAGCGGGTCGTGTCATTTTCCTTTTATAATTATCTGCAAAGCTCAAGGGCCTTGGGATGATATTTAAGACCTTCGTCGAAACGCAGATAGCTTTTGGTTTCCTCCATTTTTTCAGGCAGCATGGGGAAAAACAGCCCTTTAGCCATGGTCAGGACTTTGCCGTCCTTATCCGTTATCCTGCCCCTGGCGGAGACCATACCGCCTTTTTCCATTCCGGCGAACTCGGTGGTTATAAGCAAGGGCTCGTCCAGGGGAGCGTTTTTCTTATAAGTTACCGTAAGCTCCCTTGTAAAAAGAAACATTTTAGAATCGGAAAAAATAAAGGCCGCCCATCCCATGGCTTCGTCCAGCACGGAGGAAAGAACCCCTCCGTGAGCCACCTTGCGGTAGCTGTTAAAATAATCCGCCAGCTTTAGATCCACGTGCACCTTATCGTCCTCTACGTAGAACATTACCTGAAGCCCGTGAGGGTTATCGCTTCCGCATACGAAACAGCCGGTGGAATAAGGTAGATACAGTTTTTCGCTCATTTTGTCACGCCCACTTAACCTTATTAAGCTCGAAAGGATTTTTAAGGAACCTGTGAAAGGGCGTTATAAGGAAAGCCACCTTAAATTTACCGGCCTTTTCAAGGACGTAGGAGCCTTTGAAAACACACCTGTCTCCGTCCTTGCCGCCGTATTCCAGCCTTATGAATTCCGGGTCGTTCATGCGGCCGCTGTCGCCTCCGAATTCTACCACGGCAAACACGCCCAAATGCTCGGGGGCAGTACCGTTTGCGTCTATGGTGCACGAAAAAGCAGCCTCCTCTCCCGGAGCGAAGGAGGAAGCCTTTACGTCCGTTTCCACAAAGCCCAGGCCGTCCCACTTCTCAAGAATCTGAGCGTACCATTCCATATATTTTTTGGCTTCGGCACATTCAGAAGACACAAACTCCTTATAAAGCCTGTGGAGAGGCACGTAATACTGCTCCGTATAGTCCATAAGCATACGGGATGAGTTAAAATATCCCGGTATGGTTCTCAGGTTTTCCTTTATCATGCCGATCCACGATCTTGGCATGCCGTTCTTATCCCTGGAGTAAAAAAGCGGCACGATCTCGTTTTCGAGCTTGTCGTATATTTCCATGCTTTCAACGAAATCCTGATAATCGTTTTCCGGGTATTCTTCCCCGGAGCCGATGGCCCAGCCGTTATTGCCGTTATAGCCTTCCACCCACCAGCCGTCCAGCACGGAGAGGTTAAGGGCGCCGTTTGCTGCGGCCTTCATGCCGGACGTGCCGGAGGCTTCCATAGGCCTGCGCGGGTTGTTCAGCCATACATCCACCCCTCTGGTAAGGTAGCGCGCCACCTCGATATCGTAATCCTCAAGAAAAACTATATGCTTGCGGAATTCCGGCTTTCTGGCGATGTGTATTATTTTTTTGATTATTTCCTTGCCGCCGTTGTCTTTAGGGTGCGCCTTGCCCGCTATTACAAACTGTACGGGACGGTCGGGATTGCTTATTATTTTGGAAAGCCTGGCTTCGTCCATAAAAAGCAGATAAGCCCTTTTATACGTGGCGAAACGGCGGGCGAAGCCTATGGTAAGGGCGTCCGGGTTAAGGATGTCCTCGGCGTTCATAAGCTCGCTTACGCTGCCCCCGCTTTTGCGTATGGTCTCCTTCATGCGCCTGCGTATGAAGGAAACGAGGCGTTCCCTCTGGTTGCGTTTAACGTCGAACAACACGTTATCCGGTATATTCTGCACCTTGTCCCATATTTTAAAATTATAGGGCTTATTATACCAGTCGTCCGAAACGTATCTGTTCATAAGGTTCTTAAAATCGCTGGACATAAAGGAAGGCAGATGCACGCCGTTCGTAACGTGGCCGATGGGCACCTGGGAAAGCACAGCCTGAGACCACAGAGAATGGAACATCCTGCGGCTTACATCCCCGTGAAGCCTGCTTACGCCGTTTCTGTAAGTGGAAAGGTTAATTCCCGCCACGGCCATATTAAAAGGTTCGTTATTATCGTTGCGGTTTATGCGGCCCAAATTCATAAGCACGTTAAGGTTCATGCCAACAAGATTGTTGCCGCTGAGATACTCCCTTATCTGGTCGGAGCTGAACACGTCGAAGCCTGCGGGAACAGGCGTATGAGTGGTAAAAAGCGTGCTTTTGCGGACGATCTCCGCGGCAAGGCGGAAATCTGCGCCTTCCTCCATATATCTTTTTATCCTTTCCAGCGATACGAAAGCCGGATGGCCCTCGTTTATGTGATATACGGTGGGTTTAAGCCCGCAGGCGGCCAGGGCCCTGCATCCGCCGATACCGAGAACTATCTCCTGGCGTATGCGCATATTGGAATCGCCGTCGTAAAGCTTGCCGGTTATGACCCTGTCGTCCGGGTGGTTCGACTGAAGGTCAGTATCCATAAGGATAAGGGTCATAAGGCCCACTTTCATTTTCCAGACCCGTATATCCACATTACGGGAAGCGATATTAACGGATACGTAAATATCCTTGCCGTTTTCGTCCCGGGCGGGCTTCATAGGCATAAGATAAAATTCGTTATAGGGATATCGCTCCTGCTGCCAGCCGTCGGAGTTGGTATATTGATGAAAGTACCCATTTCTGTATAGAAGGCCCACGGCCGCAAGGGGTATGCCCATATCGGATGTAGACTTGCAATGGTCGCCGGAAAGGATGCCAAGGCCGCCGGAATAAAGCTGCACGGATTCGTGTATGCCGTATTCCGCCGAAAAATAAGCTACCAGCATATCGGAATCTTCTTTATACGCCTTATTGAACCAGCGTGGCACGGACATATATCTGCCGTAGCTTTCGTAAACGTCGTGGAGGTTCGCCATAAAAACCTCGTCGTCCATAAGGCGGCGGCAGTCATCCTTCGTAAGGGAGGAAAGAACGGCTATGGGATTATGCCCCGACTGAGACCACAGCTCCGGGTTTATCTCCTTATAAAGATCGGCGGCGGGGGTATTCCAGGCCCACCACAGGTTGTAGGCGATGGTTTCAAGATGTTTAAGCTTATCGGGAAGGCTTATCTTCACCTCGTATTCACGGATATTCATCAAGACCTCCATAAAAGTACGGCGGGCACAGTCCCGCCTAAGACGTATAATGTTTTCAATTTATATTAAAATTATCCGTTTGTCAGCAAAAGAATGATTTTAAACGCCCGTATGGCCGAAACCGCCGCTTCCGCGCTCGGTGACGGAAAGGGTTTCGCATACTTCAAACACGCATTTTTCAACTTTCGCAAACACTATCTGCCCTATCCTTTCGCCCCGCTTATATTTAAAGGTCTCCGCGCCGTGATTTATCATTATGGCGCCTATTTCCCCGCGATAGTCGCTGTCTATCGTGCCGGGAGAATTCAGCATAGTAACGCCGTGTTTAAGAGCCAGGCCGCTGCGGGGCCTTACCTGAGCTTCGTACCCGTCCGGTATTTCCATCCTGACGCCCGTTTTTACCAATCTGAACTCCCCGGGCCGGATCTCTCCGTCCTCGGCGGCTTTTATGTCGGCTCCGGCGGAACCGGGAGTGGCGAAAGAAGGGATAAGCTCCGGATCGCCGGTAATTTTTACGCGTATCATAGATTGCCCCCAAAAAAAACTTTTTGACGCAGGATAACATTGAAAAAGGCTCTCCCGCAAGGGGAAGAGAAGGATTATTCTTGCATCCGGAGCAATACCGTATATAATATTACGATTTTTTAAAAAATTACGATTGGGGTAAACATGAAAAATCTGAAGGCGACGGCATCAATATTGTTCTGTATTCTTTCCGTTTCCCTGCTTCACGGATGCGGGGGGGGGGAACGGCGGCGGCCAGTATTCCGGCTTTGTGGCCGTAACGGACGTGGTTCTTACTTCGGACACGGTCGAGCTTGACCTGAAAAGCTCGCCTACTTACCGCATAAAGGCGACGGTCAGACCGTCCAACGCCAGCGATAAAACTCTGAAATATTCCTCCAGCAGCGAAGCCACGGCGACGGTCGACGAAAACGGCCTTATAACCGCCGTTTCAGCGGGAACCGCCGTCATAACGGTGTCTTCCGTAAGCAACCCGGACGCGTACGGAGTTATAACGGTAAACGTATCGGCGGAAGGCTCCGGCGGCGGCATAGGAGACGCCGGAACGGACATTAAGTGGGACGGCCTGCCATCCTCCTCCATTACGGGCGACGCGGCGGTTTTTAACGAAGCGCTGCCTGAACCGGCTACAAAAGTAACTCCGGAAAATATACTGGCGCTTATCGGCCATTACAGAATAGAATATATGACGGTTCAAAGCGCGGACGGCTTTAAGCTCGTGGATAATATCGCCGGTTCCGGCGACAATATGCGCGGCGAAATAGCCGTAAACGCAGTTCCCTGCGAAATGGACAGTATATCGTGCCCGGCCGGGCTTACAATAAAAATGCAGTTTAAATCCCAGTTTCACCCGGACATAGTAAGCCAGGGAATACCAGAATCTATACGTTTCATAAGGACGGATATTTACATCCCCATAGCAAGCCTATACGAGATAGGAGCTACTTTCGACAAATTGGGAGCAGATATAGCGGAAGACCCCGCAATACCGGGAGAATACGTGGTTAAATTTACGCTTAAAAGCCCGGATCTGCCCATGCCAAAAGACTATACCATGCAGGTAACATTAAAGAAAATCGCCGACGACGAAATGCTGAACCCTCAAATAACCCTTGACGGCTCAAGATATTTCAGCGAGTCCTCCGGCGGCGATATTCCGGTATCCGGAATATCCGCCAATAATAAAACTATAACCCTGGAAACAGGCGGTACGGCTTCCCTTTCCTACAGCCTGCTGCCGCTTGACGCCACAAATAAAAACGTGAGCTTTTCATCGGATAATCCCGGTGTAGCGGACGTAAACGGCGCAGGCGTCATTACCGCCCGCTCGGCCGGAACTGCCGTTATAACGTTAAGAACCGAGGACGGCGGTAAAACGGATACGGTAAAAGTAACCGTAACCGAAAAAAATATAGCCGTGGAAAGCGTAAGCGCCGGAGAACACGATATAGATCTGGATATAAACCCGGCGCTCGATATGAGAAGCGCCAACGTTACGCTTAAAACCATGCCGGAAAACGCCTCCGACAAAAGGCTTAAAATAGAAAGCAGCTCAAAGCCGGAGGCGCTGCAGGCTCTGCTTAAGGATAACGGAGACGGCACTTATACACTTATCCTGACCGCCGCCGCGGAATCGGCCTCCCCGGCGGAAGTTACCGTGGTATCGGAAAGCAACGCCAACGCGAAAGCGGTTATTAAGGTAAATATAAGCGATACTACCGTGCGTCCGCAAAGCGTAAGCATCTCCCCGCAGAATAAGACCGTCAAGGAAGGGGAATCATTTACACTTACCGCCTCAGTATTACCGGAAAACGCATACGAAAAAAGCGTGGTATTTTCATCCGATAATACAGGCGTTGCAAAGGTAAACGCTCTGACGGGAGAAGTTACCGCAATAAGCGCCGGAACGGCAAACATTACGGTAAAGACCCTGGACGGCGGCAAAACGGACGTATGCGCCGTAACCGTGGAAAAACCGTTCGTAAAGCTGGAAAGCATAAGCGTGCCCGCTGCTATCACGCTGGGAGACAACAGCCAGCCCACACAGCTTATAGTAGTATTTACGCCAAGCGACGCTACCGATAAAACGGTAACATTCTCATCAAGCAAGCCGGATATAGCAGACGTAGACGCAAGTACTGGCCTTATCACGCCCAAAAAGGCCGGAGAAACCGTTATAACCGTTTCCGGGGCGGACGGCGTAAGCGCGTCATGCACCGTAACCGTTTCTTCAAGCGTTATAGAGGTGTCAAGCGTAGCAATTACCAACAAGCCGTCGGATAAGGAGCTTAAAAAAGGCGGAACATACAAGCTCGAATATGAAGTGCTCCCCGCAGACGCCACCGATAAAGGAGTTACTTTCTCCGTAACGGGAGACGCGCTTGAAGTGGCTCAGGACGGTACGGTAACGGCAAAAAAAGCCGGGCAGGCCACGGTTCGCGTAGTGTCCGACGCGGCAAGCGACAAATACGACGAATTTCAGTTTTACGTATGGGAAACGGCGGATATTACTGGAAAATACGCCGTCGAATCCCTTAATATCACTTACGACGGAACAACGGTAACATCCTCCGGCGAGTTTACCGCAAAAAGCTACTACTATGACAAAGCGGACTTTGCCATATCCGCCCAGGCCGGAGGAGATCTTGAAGTAAGCGGAAAATTTCAGCTCGTATGGAGCCATTTCATTAATAATCCGGCCTGGGATATTTTCCGTTATCAGTATTTTACTCTTTCAGACACCATAACGGAAAGGCAGCTGAGCGCTGACAGACTGCATGAAAAAAATATAACGCTGAACGATAACGGAACCCTGACCTATGTATTCCCTTTCGATATAAGCGGCGGAAAAATCGTCTATAACTCCGGCTCGCAAAATAAGCTGGAACTTGTGCTGAATAACAAATCGGCATACTCCCCGGTATCTGACGGCAAATACAGGCAGGTAACTCCCGTGAATTTTGAGGACCCGTACAGCTTACAGGGAACTTACGACATAGTTGATTTTACACAAACAAATAGCATGGGTAACAACTATTCAGTGGGAACACGCGACGGGTTAGGATATGTAGAGCGTATGATAGGAGAACTGGCTATAAATATAAGCTCATCAGCATCGTCAAGCAGCAGGACTGCAAATATGACAAGCAAAATCCAGATGAACAGCAGCAGATTGGATGGATTATCCATTGGCGGTTCACAGGAAGGACAATACTCATATACAATATTTGACCAAACGAATATTGTTGCCGAAGTGTCAAATTTTGGTTCAACAGGCTCTATAACAAGCGGACAAGTGTCAGTTGATGGTGATTACTTAAAGATATATCAGGAATTTACAAAAAGAGTTGTGATTAATGTAACAATCAAAGTCAGCACTTGGATGCAGAAAAAATCAGATAACGTTAAAGATTTAGATTCCGAAAAGGGAATATGCTATTTTGGATATATGGACGCAACTACGGAAGCAAACGCTTTTAAAAGAAACTTTTGTACGGCTCCCGCCATTGAGCCGGAATACAGTCTGGGAGTCAGATAACCATATATGGAAAAAACATGGAGGCTTCATCACACCGAAAAAACAACCTCAATAAAAAAGCCCCGCTTACGCGGGGCTTTTCAATTTAATTAATCTTCTTTCTTTTCTCTCGGGTTGGGCAGCAAAGCTTTTCTTGAAAGCTCTATTCTGCCGTTTCTGTCTTTGCCCAGATATTTTACGTCCACTTTGTCGCCGACTTTCAGATAGTCGGCAATACTCTGGATACGCTCGTGAGCGTACTGGGAAACGTGCAGAAGGCCCTCGAGCCCGGGCAGGATCTCTACGAAAGCGCCGTATTCCATAACCTTTTTCACGGTGGATTTATAGGTTTTGCCTTCGACGGCTTCGGCCACGGAGGCCTCTACCATATTTACCGCGCTGTCGATGGTTTCCTTATCCTTGCCGAAAATGTTTACAACGCCTCCGTCAAGAATATCGATAGTGGCGCCTGTGGCTTCGATTATGGCTTTTATGTTTTTGCCCTGAGGCCCTATGAGAGCGCCCGTTTTTTCAGGGTTTATCCTCATGGAGAGAACCCGCGGAGCGTTAGGGGCAAGCTCCGGCCTGGGCTCGGGCAGGACCTCGGCCATTTTGTTCAGTATGAACAAACGGCCCTCTCTCGCCTGGGCAAGGGCTTTGGTAAGAATCTCTTTCGAAAGGCCTTTGATCTTTATATCCATCTGCAGGGCGGTTATTCCGTCTTTAGTGCCGGTTACTTTAAAATCCATATCGCCCAGATGGTCCTCAAGGCCCATAATGTCCGTAAGGATAACGTATTCGCCGTCGTCCGTCATTACAAGGCCCATAGCCACGCCTGAAACGGGAGCCTTTACCTGAAGGCCCGCGTCCATCATGGCAAGAGTGCCGCCGCATACGGAAGCCATGGATGAGGAACCGTTGGATTCGAGAATCTCGGAAACGACCCTTATGGTATAAGGGAAATCCTCCTCGCTGGGCACTATACCGGAAAGAGCCCTTTCCGCAAGGGCGCCGTGGCCTATTTCCCGTCTGCCGGGAGCTCCCATACGGCCCACCTCGCCCACGGAAAAGGGCGGGAAATTATACTGAAGCATAAAAGTTTTGCTGTGGGTTCCGTTAAGGTCGTCCAGCATCTGGCTGTCCATTTTGGAGCCGAGGGTGGCAACCACAAGAGCCTGCGTCTCGCCCCTTGTAAAAAGGGCTGAGCCGTGGGCGGAGGGAAGAACGCCTACCTCTATGTCGATAGGGCGTATTTCGTCCAGCCTGCGGCCGTCGGCACGCTGATGGGTCTTTATAAGCTGCTCGCGGAAAACTATCTTTTCAACTTCTCCCGCAATGTCTTTATATATATCCTTCTTCTCGGCAAAAGCGTCGCCCGCCTCAGCCTCGACAGAAGCCAAATAATCAGCTTTAACCTTGTCGATAGCTTCGTACTTTTCCAGTTTTCCGGGAATGGCAAACGCATCGCGGAACGCCTGAGAATATTTATCATAGGCGTCTTTGACCAAATCCTTGGGTAATGAGAAATCGGGATAGTCCATCACGGGCTTTCCTATCTCCGCAGCCATTCTTTCCTGAATATCAACAAGTTTTTTTATCTGCTCGTGAGCAAACTCCAGGGCCTCGACCACTTCTTCCTCGGAAGCGCCGTTCATGCCGGCCTCCACCATGGCGATGGCGTCTTTAGTCCCCGCTACAACTATGTTCATGGATAGCTCGCCGTGTTTTTCCACCGGCGGGTTTACTACCAGCTCTCCGTTGAGCTTGCCTATGCGAACCCCGCCTACGGCGATATTAAATGGTATGTCGGAAATCATCAACGCGGCGCTTGCCGCATTCATAGCCAGAATATCAGGCAGACCTTCTCCATCGGCCGACAAAACCGTGGCCACCACCTGAGTCTCATTACGGAACCCGTCTTCAAACAGAGGACGGAGAGGACGGTCTATCAAACGGGCGGTAAGGGTTTCCCTGTCGCTCGGTTTGGTCTCCCGCTTAACGTATCCGCCGGGGATTTTGCCCACAGCGTACATTTTTTCGATATAATTGACGGTAAGGGGAAAAAAATCCTGATAAGCTTCAGGGGCTTTTCCCGCTACGGCGGTAACAAGCACCACCGTGCCGCCCTGCCGGATCCAGATACTCCCGTTAGCCTGTTTAGCTTTCCAGCCGGTTTCAAAGATTATCGGATTTTCAGAGTTAGGCAGGCTAATCTCGTAAGTATGAACCTTTTTTTCCATTATAAATTACTTCCTTATACCGAGGGTCTCGATAAGCTGGCGGTAACGCGGAAAGCTCCTGCTTTTGAGATAATCGAGAAGTTTGCGGCGTTTGCCTACGAGCATCAAAAGGCCCCGGCGGGAATGGTGATCTTTCGGATGCGATTTGAAATGCTCCGTAAGATACGCAATCCTTTCAGTCAGCAAAGCGACCTGAACTTCCGACGAACCAGTGTCGGCGTCATGCTGCTTAAAGCTGCTGATCAATTCCTGCTTTTTTTCTTTGTTCATTGCCATTAAAGCACCTCCAAACCAGATTTTATAGCAGATTACACACTTATTTACAAGGATAATTTAAAGATACCGGCGTTTTCGAAAAGGGATCCCGGCGGGTTTGAAGCGCCTTTTAAACTCCGCTTAAAGCGGAATTAAACGCCAAAGGGAAAGCGGCTGCTGAAACGGCCCTAAAAATGCGGAAAAACGCGCGTTATAAATGCCATAAGCGGGTAAACAAAGAACACCGGCCAACCCGGGATATAAAAAAACGGCAAAAAGGGCGAAAGATAAAGACATACTTATGAGAAGCGGGGCGGAGACAGGCAAGCATACCCGTAAAAAAGTTATAGTATATGCCCTTGAACAGATTAAATAAAGTTCTATACGCTCCAGCATCAAAGGCCACGGCAGGCAGAAAGCCGCCCACGCACTCTTTGCTTCGGCTGCAAGCCCATGAACCCGTTATATAAAAACCATTTTTATCTTTAACGGAACGGCGGAATTTTCCTGGCGGGAAGCAACCGCCAGCAGTTTTCCTGCGGTGTCGGTAAGAAAAAAATCGTCCCCTTCCGCCTCTATGGGCAGAGAAAGGTAACCGCTCCTGTCCGGCGAGGCTCCGTTGGCGATGCTTTTTAAAGCTCCGTCCTTTACCACGGCCTTTCCCCAGTTTAAAAGCTCCGTTACCGGGACGACCGCCTTATTGAGAGAGCCGTCTCTTTTAAGCTCTTCGAGAGTATGAAGCTTAAAGGAATCCCCGGCGGAAAAAACGCCGTTGGCCGAGCGTATAAGCCCGCTCATGGCCGCTCCGCAGCCTAGCTCCGTTCCTATGGCGTTGATAATGCTGCGTATATACGTTCCTTTTCCGCAGCGGACCCTTATAACGCCGAAAGGATATTCGTAGCTTAAAAGGCCGCAGAAATAAACCGTCATGGGTTTTACGCCCGCGTCTTCTATGGCTCCCTTTCTGGCAAGCTTATAAGCTCTTACGCCGTTTATTTTTTTCGCTGAAAACGCGGGAACAGTAAGCTCAAGACTTCCCGTCATGGCAGAAGCGCAGGCCCTTACGGTTTCCGTATCGGGCTTTATGCCGGAGTTTTCGGACAGTACCGCGCCGGTAGTATCGAAACTGTCGGTGGAAATACCCAGCCTGAACTGGGCTATATACTCCTTATCTGCGGAAGAAAGATAATCGGCAAATCTTGTAGCGTAGCCGAGACATACTGGAAGAACCCCTTCAGCCATAGGGTCAAGGGTTCCCAGATGGCCGCATCTTGAAGCGCCGAAAAGCCTGCGGAGCGTATCCACGGCTTTAAAAGAAGTTATCCCCGGCTCTTTATAAAAATTTACAACTCCGTTCATTCGCCGCCGCTTAGCTTTTCTATAAGAGCGTCTATCCTGCCGGCTTCCTCTCCCGTATCGTCGATAATAAATTCCAGTCTCGGCACCTTTTTCATGTGTAGGGATTTTATAAGCTCCCTCCTGATAAAACCGTTGGAACGCTCAAGACCGTCTTTTATGGCTTCTAACCCGTCTTTATCGTAAGAAGTAAAATACACGCGGGCAAGGTCCATGTCTCTCGTAACTTTTATGCCGGTTATAACCACGTCGTGAACCTTCGGGTCGTGAACATGGTTTAATATTATACCTGATATTTCCTTTCTCAAAAGTTCCGCCACACGGCGCGTTCTTAAAGATTCCTGCATGGGTTACTTATCTCCGGCGGCTTCCTGCTTCGCCTTTTCCGTGGCCTCGGAACGCGCCACATCCTCCAGAGTACGTTTTTCCTCCGTAACCTCATAGACTTCCAGCACGTCCCCTTCCTTGATGTCCTGATACTTTTCCACGGAAAGGCCGCACTCGTAACCGGCAACGACTTCCTTAACGTCGTCGGTAAAACGTTTCAGCGAGCCTATTTTGCCGTCGAATATAACGATGGAATCCCTTATTATGCGCACGCTGGAGTTTCTGTGAACCTTGCCCTCCGTCACGAAGCATCCGGCGATCTTGCCGATTTTCGGAACGGAAAATACCTGCCTTATTTCCACCCGGCCTACGACGCTCTCCTTCATTTCCGGAGAAAGCAGGCCCTCAAGAGCCATTTTTACGTCGTCTATGGCCTTATATATTACGGAATAAAGCTCTATGTTTATATTTTCCTTATCAGCGGCGGCCCTCGCTTTATTATCCGGGCGCACGTTGAAGCCTATTATTATGGCTTTGGAGGCGGCGGCAAGAGCCACGTCGCTCTCCGTAACGGCCCCTATCCCGTCGTGAATGATATTTACCTTTACTTCCTGATTGGACAGCTTGCGCAGAGAGGCGGACAGAGCCTCTACGGAGCCCTGCGCGTCCGCTTTGAGAACTATGTTCAGCTCTTTCAGCTCGCCGTCCTGTATTTTGCCGAAAAGGTCCGCAAGGGAAAGCTTGCCCCTTTCGGCATGCTGTCTTTCCCTGTCGGCCGCCGCCCTGAGTTCCGCCACCTGCTTTATAACCTTATCGTCGGCCACTATAAATTTTTCCCCAGCGTCCGGCAGGCTGGAAAAGCCCATAACCTCCGCCGGTATGGAAAGGCCTGCCTCCTTCATGGAAGCGCCCTTAAAGTTAAACATAGCGCGCACCTTGCCGAACTGACTCCCGGATATGAAGGTGTCGCCTTTCCTTAAAGTGCCGTTTTTAACGAGAACGGTAGCCACCGGGCCTTTCTGCTTATCAAGGCGTGATTCTATCACAACGCCTTCCGCAGGTCTGTTAGGATTGCCCTTAAGGTCGAGAACCTCCGCCTCGAGAAGCACCCTTTCAAGCAGGTCGTCTATGCCTATGCGCTTTTTGGCGGAAATATTCTGAAACTGATAATCGCCGCCCCAGTCGTCGCCTATTATGCCGTGTTCTGCAAGCTGCTGGCGCACTTTGTCCGGGTTGGCGCCCTCTTTGTCTATTTTATTTATGGCAACGACTATGCGAACGCCCGCCGCTTTGGCGTGGTCTATGGCCTCCTTTGTCTGAGGCTTGACGCCGTCGTCCGCCGCGACGACAAGTATAACTATATCCGTAAGCAAAGCGCCCCTGGCCCGCAAAGTGGTAAAGGCTTCGTGACCGGGAGTATCGAGAAATATTACTTTGCCGCTGGCGCTTTCCACCTCGTAGGCGCCTATATGCTGGGTAATGCCTCCGGCCTCGCCTACGGCCACGCTTGTGGAACGGATGGCGTCCAGAAGCGAGGTTTTGCCGTGGTCAACGTGGCCCATAACGGTAACGATAGGCGGACGTTTTTCCAGCTCCTCCGGCTTATCCTCGTAAACGGGAAGGAGATCGTCCTCCGTAACGGTTTTAACCGTCACGTCAACGCCGTATTCCATACCCAGAAGCTGCGCGCTCTCCGCGTCTATGGATTGGTTCACCGTGGCCATTATACCCATGCCGAAAAGTTTTTTGGTAAGCTCAGTGGCTTTTACCCCGATAAGGCTGCCCAAATCGGATATTACTATCCTTTCGCCTATTTCCACCTTGTCTGGGCGCACAAAAACTTTCTGGGCGCTCTTGGCCGAATCGCCGCGCTTTTTAGGCTTACCCCCGAAGCGGCCCTTAAAGCCGGTCTGGTTTTTGGGCTTTCTGTCCGGGTCGACGTCGGCAAGGTCTGAAATATCTATATTGGGAGATATGGTCTTATGCTCCACTTCTTTTTCTATATTCAGCTCGTCAAGACCTTCCGTAATGGTTTTGGACCAGCTTTTAGGCTTCTTGACGGCGTCTTTTTTAGCCTTGGGCTTCTTGGCCTCTTTTTCTTTAGCCGCGTCGTCCTCTTTCTTTTTAATAAGACGCTTGCGTTCTTCCTCTGCCGTAAGGGAAAGGCCTTCTCCGCCTATCCTGGGGCCTCCTAGCGGGCCGCCCGGCCTTCCCGCGCCTCCTCGGCCGCCCTGGCCGTACGGCCTGTCGCCGTAGCCGCCCTTATCGCCCTGCTGTCCGGCTCTGGGAGCGTAAGGCCTGTCGCCCTGGCCTCCTCTCTGTCCGTATGGTCTCTCCCCCTGGGGCCTGTCGCTTCTCTGACCGTAAGGCCGCTCTCCCTGGGGACGGGGAGAATAGGGACGGGCAAACTGAGTGCCGTCGTTTCTTTCGCCCTGCGGACGGGGAGTATATGGGCGGGCAAATTGGGTGCCGTCGTTCCGTTCGCCCTGAGGGCGCGGAGTGTAAGGACGGGCGAACTGGGTGCCGTCGTTTTTCTGAACGCGGCTTTCACCCTGGCTCCTCGCCGGTCTCTGGTAGGTTTCATAGGACGTTCTGGGCCTGCTTTCTGCGGCGGGCTGCGGCTTCTGCCTTTCCTGAGCCTGGGGAGCAGGTATATCGGACGGCTTCTGCGCGGCGCTTTCCATCGTTTTCGAAATCTCCGGAGCCGTCTGTTCCGCGGCAGAAGCGGCGGCCTCCGCGGGAGCTTCCGGGGCGGAATCCGCCTTCCCGGCTTCCTGCGCCTTCGGCTGAACAGGAGCTTCCGCACGCTCGCGGCTTATATTTTCGCGCTCCTCGTCCACCTTTCTGATACGCTGGTCGAGCTCGCTGCGTTTTTTCATAAGCTCTTCCTTGCTCAGCTTACGGCCTTGCTGCGGCTCCAGCGGGGAGTTTTTATTGACGACGACTTCTTTTATCTTTACGCCGCGTTTATGCCGCTCAAGAGCCTTTTTCAGCATTTCCTGGCGCCTGTCCAGCTGGGAATGTCTGCCGCCCTCGAGACCGGCGGCGGCCGCGTCTTCCTCGCTTACCGTATCGTCCGCTCCGGAAACGCTGAAACCGGCCAGCTGTAACTTTTTAATAGCGTCGCCGACGCTGACTTCGGCCCTTTTTGCAACTTCGCTTACCTTAATCAATGCCATTTGTTCTCCCCGTTTACCACGTCTTCACTTCCTCGCGCATACGCCAGCCTTTTTTAAGGCTTTCCGCAAACCCGCCATCGGTAACGGCCATAACGGCGGTTACCGCTTTACCCATCTTTTCAGCAATAAGGAGCTTATCGGGTATCAGAACCATATCTATACCCCGCTCCCTGTTCAGATACTCGATTTTTTCTCTCACGCTCCGTCCGGCGTCGCCGGAAATCATGAATAATCGCGCGTTTCCTTTATCGGCCGCGTCAAAAACCGCCGACGCGCCGCTTTTGAGCTTTCCGCTTTTAAACGCCATTTTCATAAGCCCGAAAAGATAACCTTCAAGGCTTTCGCCTATATTTTCCGCCAGCTCGCCCAGTGAAGGCTCCGCGCCTTCTATTTTGAGAAAACGCGAAAACGCTTTCTTTTTAAGGGCTTTTTTTATGCAATCCTTTTCCGGGCAGACATAAACTCCCCTGCTTTGCAGCTTTTTCCTGACGTCGCAGATGAGACGTCCTTCGGGAGAATATACGAACCTTAAAAAGTCGTCCTTCACGGATTTCTTTCCGCAGGCGGCGCAGGTCCTTTCGGGCTCTTTTACGCCGGGCGTCCTGTCGGATGATGAATTTTCACCGCTCATAAAAATTTATAAAATACTACTCGCCGTCTTTGCCGCTTTCTTCCCCGGAAAGAGCGTCCGAGCCTGGAGCTTCGTCGTTTTCGTCCGCCTCAGCCTCGCCCTCAAGCTCCTCAAGTTTGGCCGCAAGATAATCTATGGCGGAGTTTATTACCTCCACCGCTTCTCCGTCGCCTATCGAAAGGGCCGCGGCAACCTCGTCCACGCTGGCGCCGGACAGTTTCTCCACGTCGTCCAAGCCGGATTCTATAAGCCTGCCTATCATGGCGTGATCAAGATTTTTAAGATTTTCAAGATTATAAAGCTCATAGAACATTTTCATGTCGTGTTCCTGCTCTTCCAGACGGCTGTTCCTTATCTGAGCGTATTCGGACTCCTTAAGGACGTCCAGCCTCCATTCCGTAAGGATTGCGGCAAGCCGCACGTTCTGCCCTCTTTTGCCTATGGCAAGCGAAAGCTGGTCGTCAGGAACCACGAGCTCCAGGGTTTTATCGTCCTCGATGATATTGGTAAGGATGACCTCCGCCGGGCTTATGGCGTTGCAGACATACTGCACGGAGTCGGGAGACCATTCCACCACGTCTATTTTCTCGCCCCTCAGCTCCGACGATATGGCGTTGATACGGGAACCCTTTACGCCTATGCAGGCCCCTACCGGGTCTATATTGGAATTTGTCGTGTAAACGGCCACCTTGGCCCTGTCCCCCGGCTCTCTGGCGGCTCCTTTAACGGTGATTATGCCTTCGAAAACCTCCGGAATTTCCGCCTCGAAAAGTTTTTTAAGGAAATTAGGGTGAGTTCTCGATAAAACAAGCTGGGGCCATCCCTTTACCATGCGTATATCAAGGAGAAGGGCCCTTACGTAGTCGTTCCTGTTAAAAAAATCGCCGGGTATCATTTCCCGCTTCGGCATTATGGCTTCCGTCTTGCCGATATTTACTATCAGATTGTCCCTGTCAGTTTTAAGAACCGCCCCGTTTACTATTTCGCCTATTTTGTTCTGGAATTCGTCGAGTATTACCTGTTTTTCCGCCTCTTTGAGTTTTTCCAGAAGCTTTTGTTTGGCTACGAGAGCGGCCTGGCGGCCGAGAGCCTCAAGAGTTGTGGGAACCATTAGAATATCACCGTACTCGGGAGATTCCTTATATTCCCTGGCTTCTTCCATAGTTATTTCGTACCAGTTGCTTTCGCTGGATTCGGAAACTTCTTTAGGTATGAGTATATTTATAAGGCCTCTGTCGAGGTCCAGCTCGACTTCGGGTTCAAGATATTTTCCAATGCGTTTTGTAACCGCCGCGAATATGGCTTCTCTCAGAGCTTCGGTAAGGATATCCCTGGAGATGCCCTTATCTCTGCCAAGCTCGTCTACAAATTTAACTATTTCTCTGCTGCTCATCATTCCTCCTAGAACTCATACTCAAGGCGGGCTTTGGAAATGTTTGTAAATTCCAGCGCAAACTCCGCGCTTTCTTTTTCCACATACACCGTTACCGTTTCTGCCCCGACGGCCTTTATCCTGCCGAGATAGCGTTTACGGCCGTCGGCCGCTTTGTTTTTGGTTATTATAAGCGCGGTTTTTCCGATAAATCTTTCGAAATCTTCCCTTGTAACGAGAGGTCTCTCGGGACCGGGGCTTGAAACTTCGAGAACGTATCCATCGAAAGGGATGTCTTTTTCGTGAGCGTCGAGCCATTCCGAAAATTTGGAGCTTACGTCCGCGCACGTATCAAGGCTCAAATCGTCCCCGTCTATCACAAGTTTAAGGACGGGGCCGTCTTTCTCCCTGACGAAAGAAAGGGAAACGACGCTGCACCCGTATTCCGCAGCAGCCGCCTCAGCCGCAGGCCTGACGGTTTTAGCCGCTTTATTTTTCTGAAACATCTCACCCGCAACGGCGGCAGCAAGGACCGCCGGTTTAAAAAAAAATTCAGCCCGATTGAAATTTGGCAAAAAAATTGGTGGGTCTATACCCACCTTCATTGTCAAGCTATCACATCAAAAAGCCGATTTCAAGGCTTTTTTAAAAAATAGCGATGAAACGGCACATTTTACAGCCGCGGTTTTTCCCTGAGCGGCACCTTTATCCTGACGCGGCGCACACCGTCCGCGTCGTCGGCGGTCACGCTGCCGCCCATATTGGATTCGACGAAAGTTTTGGCCACGTGCAGGACGGCGTTTAAAGAATCCCGGGCGGAATAGGAATACTGCTCGAAGGACTCGGACGGCAGGGCCTCCCCGAAACCGGCGCCGTTATCTTCTATCAGCACCGATACGGATTCGCCGTCTTGTTCCACTTTTACGGATATAAAGCCTTCGTCCCCGTCAAAGATAAGCCCGTCCGACCTGCGTTTCTTAATGGCGTCGAAAGAGTTGGTAAGGACGTTCAGCACCATCTGCTTGAATTCGTTGCGGTAGCCAAGCACGAACAGCTTTCCGGCAAGACAGCCGGCCTCCGACGTTTTAACGCAGTAATCGGGCGCGTCCACGCAGAAAACGCAGTCCGTGCGGACTGCGATACGATGGTTTTTTAACTGGGCGTCCATAAGCTGCACCACGTCGCCCACCGCCTCCTTTATATCGAAAAGTATCTTTTCGGAGCTTGTCTTAAAAAGGCTGCGGAAATTCTCTATGGATGCGGACATGGAATTCAGCGTGGACATTATCTTTTTGACCACTTCGGACATATATTTTTCGTCCAGCTCGCCGTAAGAGCAGGCGTCCTCCATATCCTGCACCAGAAGGCCCACGGTATTAAGCGGCTGACGCCAGCGATGGGCCAGGGCACCCACCATCTCGCCCATGGCGGTAAGGCTGGTCTGCTGCATAAGGAGCTGAGCCTGCTTCTTCCTGTTATCCACCTCCCGCTGAACCATTTTGGAAAGCCCCATATTAATTTCCGTAAGGGTGCGGTTCTTTTCCTCGATTATCCTTTCAAGGCTTTTCCTGCGGGTTATATCGGTGATAAAATTAAAAATATAGGTTTTGCCGAAAAGCTCCACAGGAGTGGTGGAAGCGTTTACATCTTTTATGGAGCCGTCCGCCGTGCGGTGCCTGAACACGAAAAACTTTTTAACGCCGGAAACGGCCATTTCCAGCTCCTGGCTAAGCACTTCGGGAGGCAGAATATTTATATTAGAAAGAGGCATGCCCCGCAGTTCCTCGACGCTGTACCCGTAAAAAGCGGAAGCCGCCCTGTTGGCCTCTACGATAGTTTTTGACGCCGGGTCCATAAGCATGGCTATGGGAACGCCGTCCCATATAAGCCTGCGCGCCTGCACGGAGGGAAGGCTGCACGGAAAACGGGAATAGAGGAGAAACTCCCTGCCATAAAGCCTTATGTCCGTTTGGACAGGGAAACGGTTTACCACAGCCACAAGCTCGTCCGAACCGCGGCGCACGGAAAAGCAGCAGGAAGACTTATCCCTTTCAAGGGCGGAGCAAAGCTCCGAAAGACCGTTTATTTCACGCATATCGGTTCCGGCCGGGTCGCTTTCCAGATTGAAATAAAACCGGAAACCCTTATCGGCCGTTATTATGCGGAAATCCCCGTCTATCTCGACATAAGCGGAAATAGACATATCGGAAATTTTTTCGGCGGCAAGGGGTTTTCCGTCCTGACCCGTTTTGCCGGAAGGGAAAAAATAGCCGAAAACGCTTTTGCCGGAACCGCCGCGCCATCTTACCCTTAATACCCCGCCAACGCGGCAGCCTGCGGCGTCGATAAAAACGACTTCCCCGCTCACGGAGCCGTCGGACTTAAGAAACTCTTTATCGGAAAGGGCCTTCGCGATAGCGGTCTCGCCGTAGTTTTCTATGGTGTCTGCAAGAGAGCGGTTTTTAAGCTCGCTTTCCGAATATCCGAGCAGGTCGAACATGCCGGGGCTGATTTCTGCAAAGCCGTCTCTATATATAAAAGATACCATATCGAGTTTTAAAATTTCGGACAAATCCTGCTTCACGCTTACCCCCGAAACAATATAAAACTATGATAGTATATAAAGAGACAACAAACAAGATTTAGTTTGCTCAAAGCGGCGTCATAAGGCCTATTTTCTTACGCTGAAGGTTATGGTTATCTGGGCCGTGTCCTTCTCATCGTGCAGAACAGCGTCGAAGCGCATTCTGCTCACATAGTCGTAGGCCATTTGCTGCACCCGGTTGGTGCTGGGGGTAACGAATATAATGTCGGAAGTATTGCCGTTTTTATCTATACTGAATTTCAGCGTAATCTTAGCGTCGTTTTCAAGGGCAAATTCCGGCTCGGGCGGGGCGTAGCTCACGCTTCTGTTGTTGGTGGGAGCCACGTCGAAATTATATATCTGCCCGGAAGCGGAGGCTTTGCCGGCCGATTTTATCTCTTTCTCCAATGCCCCTTCCTTTTCTCCGCGCTCCGCTCTCCCCGCCTCCAGGGACGCAAGCTCCTTATCTACCGACGGGCCTTTGGGAGTTTCGGGATTTTTTCTCTCCGGAGTGCCTATAACGTCCGGCATGGCTATTTCCGGCTCAGCTTCCGTAAAGGATTTGGGAACGCTGATATCCGGCAGCACAAGGGGGATATCCGACCCCGAAGGAACAAAAGCGGGAACGGACGGTGCGGCGGGTTTTTCCGCCGGTTTACGCGCGCTCTCTCTCGGCCGCGGGGCCGGCTTTGACCGGGCGGCATTTCTGGGCGGTTTCGGTTTCGGCTTGGGTATTTCTATCTGGCGCACCTCCACGTAGGCGGGCGGCCTTTCCTCCGGCTTTTTCGTCATAAAACCGAAGGATGGCAGAAAATAAACGGCCAGAATGTGAGCGGCGGCAGAAATGACCAGCAGTGAAAAAAGAAGCCTCAAATCACTATTTCTCCTCGGTAGCTATGGCAAAGCGGGTAAAATCGGCGGTCTTTGCCGCGTCCATAACAAATATTACCTTGCCGTGAAGAGCCTTTTCATCCGCCTCGATAATTACGAGGGCGTCAGGGCTCGTCTGCTTAAGCATGGTAAGGCGGCCTTCCAGCTCGCCGTCCTTAACGGCCTGCCCGTCCAGAAAAATCTCCCCGCTCTGATTAATTGCCAGGCGTATGTTTTTCTTCTCTTCAACGGCCTCGCCTTTGGCTTTAGGCAAATCCACCTTTATGGAGGAAGTGGCTATAAAGGAAGTGGTAACCGCAAAAAATATAAGCAGTATAAACACCACATCTATAAGAGGGGTTATATTTATGCCGCCTTCGGCCTCGCGTTTTCTCGACCGGAATTTCATCCCTGTTCCTCTTTAAAGAGAAGGTTCATCACGCCGGAGGAAGCCCTCTCCAGCTCGTCGCCTATTTTACCGGCCCTTGCGTGAACTATGTGATAGAATATCTGGGTAGGTATAGCCACGATAAGACCGGCCGCCGTCGTAATAAGGGCTTCCGCGATACCGGCGGAAAGGTCCTGCGCGTGGCCCGCTCCCTGCTGGGCTATTACGTTGAATATGGTTATCATGCCGAACACGGTGCCCAAAAGGCCCAGAAGAGGCGCTATGGCCACTATTGTCTGGAGCGTCTGCTGGTATTTGTCAAGCTTTACCATTTCCCGGCTTCCGGCCTCGTCGGCCACTTCGAGAAGTCTCGTGAGAGGCAGGTCCGTATTTGATATAATGGCAAGCGAAACGTTTGCCAGAGCCGAGCCGTTATTGGTGCACAGCTCCTTTGCTTCCTTCACGTCCTTCTTCTTTAAAAGGTAGGTAAGCTGCTCCTCAAAGGCCTTGGGAACGTACTTTTCCTTCCTGAGCGAGATAAGCCTTTCCAGAAAAACCGCCAGCGATATAATCGAAAGCAGCAGTATCGGATACATGGCGATACCGCCTTTGATAAAAATTTCAAGCATTAAAAAGCCTCCTTAAATATATTGCGGTCCAGTTTATTGCAAACCGCTATATATTGCAATAATGTATGATATATTTTTTACCATAATATAATGCGTTTTCGTTATTGTATTTTAAATATTACCTTACTTCTTTTCTTTTTTGTTTCCACCCTGCTTATTGCCGGAAGCGTCCGGTTTTACGTCCTTTTTCACGCCGTAGGAAGCAAGCAGCTCCGCTGCCTTTTCCGACTGGGCCGTCATCTGCCTCGCGTCGTAGGAAGCTTTGGCCCCTTCGAGATTTTTTACGGCGTAAGGCTCCTTCGGAAAAAGATAATAGCCTTTAAGATACTGCCTTGCGGCTTCTTCGTGCATATCCCTTTCCGAATAATCCCTGCCGATGCGCCACACGGCCGCCGCCCTCACGTCGTCCGGGCCATCCGAAGCAAGCCTGTATACGGACTCCTTGTGCTTTATAAAAGACGATGCGTCGGATATTTCAAGAAACCGTATAATCCCGCTTTTATATATTTCGGGAGACACGCCTTTCATACGCTCGGAGGCAAGGAGCACTTCGTCCGGGTCGTCGGAAAGAACGGCCAGCCTGCCGGAAGCCGGCTGATAAAACCGTCCATTATCGACCGCCATAGCCCTGTAAAGCTCAACAGCTTTATTTTTATCCACGTTTTCCATACACTCGGCCTTTATAAACTCGGCGGAACCGGTATCGCCCCCCAGCTTAACGGCGCTTTCCGCGTCTGAAACGCAGTTTTCATACCTGCCGGTAAATTTGAAAAGACGGGCCCTTGTGCGGTAAACATCGGCAAGATAAGGCGAATCCCTGAAATTATCCATAAAATAATTAACGTATTTTATGGCAAGGTTTGGTTCGTTCATATCCATAGCGTATCCGGCGAACTGGGACGCGAACATATCCTTTTTATCAAACGGCCCGCTTTTTTCCAGATAAGCAGCCGAATCGGAAATAAACTTTTTAGTATCGCCCTTTATCTGTGCTATCTGTAAAAGCCCCTGAAGACTGTCGTAAATATTCGTTCCGGAAGCGAGAAGCTCCCTATATATTTTCTCCGCTTCGTCGTTCCGCCCTTCCGACTGAAGCAGCTTCGCCCGTTCCGCCTGGTATTCCGGAGGCAGGTTTTTCATGGTTTCGATATAGGCAAGGGCCTTTTTGCCGTAACCGGCAAGCATAAGCTGCTCCACACCGGAAGAAAGGATGCGCCCGTCGTTTTTATTCTTTTCAAGAATCTCCACGGCATCGTCGTAGCGCTTGTTTTTAAAAAGGCTCATCATAAGCAGATATTCGGAATCCGGGCCTGGCTCCTTAATTTTTACAAGCTCGCCTAAAGCGCTTTTATAATCCGTAAGGTTGTAATAGTCGCCCGCCCTTATAAGACGCGCCCTGTCGTCCTTAAGACCGGCCGCTTCCTCCAGGGAGCGCTTATACATGCCCTTTGATAGGAAAACGTCAGCCTTGAGCCTGCGGCAGTAATCGGCCGAGCAGTCGTCAACGAGCATCAGGGCGTCGTCGTAGCGGCCTTTCATAAAATATATCTGGGAGAGCATGAATTTCGAAAGCATAACCCGCTCTTTATCGGAACCGGCTCCGACGTAGCGCATGAAATTCCATTCGGCTCTCGAAGTATCCACGCGGACGGCGGCCATGCCGCGGTAAAAATATGACTCCCGTACAAGCTCCTTATTAAACGCCACGAGGGAAAATCTGTTTAAGGCTTTCCCGTAATCGCCGGACGACATATATTTAAGACCCAGATAAAAGTTGACGTAGTCGTTATACTGCTTGTCTGCGAAGGAAAAACCGGATAAAAACTCCGGAGAGACCTTATCGAACTTATTGGTAACGGCGTAAAAAAGCAGGGCCAGCTTTTCCTTGTCGTCCTTAACGGATTTTATTTCCGCTGAAGCAGCCTTAAACCTGTCGAGAGCTATATCCGCCTTTGCCCGGAGAACGGACTTGACCTCCGAATCAGGCAGGCCTGCGGCGATAGGCGCGGCTTTTGCCGCCTCTCCCGTCATTATCATAGCGTCCAGAGTTAAAGGGTGGCTCGCCGCCCCCTTCATTACCGGTTCGAAAGAAGCGGCGCTTTTATAGTCTTTCAGAAAATAAAGGGCCGATACCCTGAGGTTCGTAAATTCGGGATACTGCTTTTCAAAACCGGCGTTATTATCAAGGACCTTTATTATATCCTCGTACCTGTCAGTATCGTTAAGATATTTAAGCCACAGGGCAAGGCTGTAAGGGGAAAAGGAAGATATGCCGGAAGCCGCCGTTTCCATAACGTCCCACCGCTTCAAATCGGACAGCTTGCGAAAAAGGCTGTCCTGAGCCACATCTCCGTAGGGGCCCCCGCCTTTGGCCAGGTTAGCCAGCACGTCGAAAGCCTGGCGCTGGCTGCCGGTTTCGTAAAGGCTCAGCCCGTAAAGCAGGGCAACTTCGTCCCGATATTCGCTTTCTTTAAGTTTTTCGGCGTATTTGTTGTAAGACGATATAACGTCTATATATCCCCCGTTCAGGAACATTTTTACTATATTGTTCCTGTAAGCCCTGTCCCCTACGAAAAGAGACGACACTGACGTGGACACGGAGCCGGAATACATAAACCCGGGCTCGTCCGCCGAATAATCCCGCCTGTCGGAATCGGAGGCGTTAAATTCAGATTTCCTGTCCTGAAGGTAAACGTCCATTTTGCTGGGCGGTTTGAAATCGAAATCAACGGAAGTATAGCCTGGCTTTACGGTAAACCCGGTTATCTCCCGGCCGGTAAAGGAATAATTCGGCACCGATATCTGGGCGGGGGAATTTCCCGCGGCAGCAAGAAAACAAATAAACAAAAATCCGGTTAAAAGGAGCCTTAAAGCCACGGCTTATCCTCCATGGCTTTCAGCCCGGCAAGAATCCCGTAATCCGTGCGGTCCACCTTAAGGGGGGAGACGGATATATAACCGTTTAAAAGCGCCTCGTCGTCGCTGCCCTCCGGAACGCTGTCCGGTCTGGAGAACCCGGCTATCCAGTAATAACCTTTGCCGAAAGGGTCTTCGCGCTTTTCATAGGAAGGCAGATACTGCCACGCGGACATACTGGTAAACTTAACCCCCTTTATCATATCCCTGCTCAGGGGAGGAACGTTCACGTTGTAAACGGCGGTTTCAGGCCTGCCCTTTTCCGAAAGCCTCAATAAAAGCTCGCAGGTAAAATCGGCCGCAGGGCCGTAATTCTGGCAGTGATATTCGGCAAGGCTCACGGCCACGGAAGGAATACCGTTAGCCGCGCCCTCCATAGCCCCTCCCACCGTGCCGGAATAAAGAATATTAGCCGCGTTGTTGGGCCCCCTGTTTATACCGGACACTACGAAATCCGGCCTTTCCTTAATAAGCCTGTCCAGAGCGAATTTAACGCAGTCCGCCGGAGTTCCGTCCAGCGCCAGGGCGGGAAAAGGGCCTATGTCAAATCTTTCCGGCTCGCGTATTACGCCGTGTATGGTAAGGGACTGGCCGCTTCCGCTTTTTTCATGCAGGGGAGCGCACACAAAAACCTCTCCCACGGACGAAAGCGCGTCCGCCAGAACCTTAAGGCCGCGGGCCTCTATTCCGTCGTCGTTGGTTATCAGTATCTTCATAAATAAATAATCCTTAAACTGAGGAGCTTATAATATCATATAACCGACCGCCGGGCAATAAATTCAGTTCATGTCGCTGCGGCCGAAAAGGACGTCCAGCTCCCTCTGGCCCATGGGCTTTACGGCGACGGTTTTAAAACGCTTGTAAATGACGAACCCGGCGGGTGTGTTTTTAGGCTTGTTTACGTATCTGCGCAGGGTGTAGTCCACTTCCACCCGCCCCTGATTTTTCATTTTGGAAAGCCCGGCGGCGACGGAAGCGCATTTTTCTATAAGCTCCTCCGTAAGCTCGCTCCCTCCGTCCAGGCGAAGAAGGACATGGGCTGACGGCGCGTTTCTGGCGTGGAACCATATATCGGAATCTATACCGTGGCGGAACACCAGCTCGTGGTTGGACACGGAGCTGCGGCCCGCGTATATTCTGTATCCGTCGAAAACCTTTTCATAAAAAGGCTTCTTCATTATACGCTTGTCTCTCTTGCCGCCTCCCTTGGCTTCCAGGGTTATAAGCCTTTCGAACTCCGCCGCGTCGTCCGCGTCGCGTCCGCTTTCCGCATAATATATCTGTTCCTCGGCGGAAAGGGCCAGCTGCATAGTCTCCCTAAGCCGCTCCTCGATCATTGGCACGGATTTTTTAAGACGGGCGGCTTTTTTAAAAAGCCTGTCCGCCTTTGCGGCCATATCCTCGCCGTACTCCACCCTGTAAGGCACCTTTTCCGCTCCGTTTTCCGTGTACCGCTCAAAGATATAACCGCCGCTTCCCTTTATCAAATGGAGGTTGGATTTTATAAGCTCCGCCTCCTCCGCGGCAGAACCGTAAGCGCGGGCCTGGGCCAGCTCCTTTTCAAGTTTTTCCGCAAGCCGGAGGTATTTGTCCATTTTGGCGGAAAACATTTTTTTCAGATTGTCGAGAGCTCTTGAATCCCCTCCGGATTCCTTTTTAGGATAAAAGCTTCCAAGCTCCCGCCACTCCGCCGTTCTGACGGCTCCCGGTATATAAAACGGCACGATTCTGCCCGCTTCGTCCAGATAAAAGAGAGGGTCCGTCAGTATCCCTTCCCTTACTGCGGAAACGGCCTGCAAAAAGCCTGCCTTTTCCGCAAGAGCGTCGGCGTGGCGGGCCGTAACGGGATAGAAGCCCGCAAGCTCCGAAAATGACGAAGCTCCTTCAAAATTATCAAGCGAGTATTTTTTATTGGGCCTGGGCACCGAATATCTGCCTCCGGCTCCGATATTCCTGTCCGGGTCTATGGTGCGGGAGGAAAGAGAATAAAGAATCACGCCCTTTTCATCAAGAAGAAGGAAATTTGCGTAATTCCCCGCAGGTTCGATAACGGCCCTGTAAGTAAGGAGCTTTCCGCTGGGTCTGCGTTTTTTAAGCTCTATGAACCCGGCTCTTTCCCAGCCGTAAGGCCTTGCTTCAGAAACCTCCGCGCCGGAAAGGGCTGCAAGCGCCCCGCTGCTTTCGCCGGAAATCTCGGAAACCGGAAAGAGGGCCGGAGGCGTAGGCGAGGAGCGAAACTCAAGGTTAAAAGACCCGCTCCGGTAAAAAGAAAAATAAACGGAGCCGCCTGCGACGCTTATTCTGTTAAGTTTTGCGCCTGCAAGCTCTTTATTTAATATTATCATAAGTTTAGAGAAAGTTAAGCCGTCCAATCAGACCCTCGAAAATTTTTTTAAAAAAATTTAAGAACTAATCTTACACCACAATGTCTATACTAACAAGAGAGCAAACAGAACAATAGCAGAACTTCACGTTACCTCCTTTTGGGCGGCGCCCGGCATATCCCCCAGATTCTACGGGCGCCGCTCAAATCCCTCCTAGTACCTATTTTAAACGCCGGCCCTTCCCTAGGGGGCCGGCGTTTAATTTAGGCTTGGCCTACAAAAACAATTCTGGCGGCTGCCACATAACGCAGATAGTTGCAGAAAATATTTATAATACCGGCTTCTCAGTCGTCAAAAACATCCGTAATAAGACCCGAGCAGCAAGGCAAACTTAAGATTAGACCCTCAAAACTATGCCTTACCAAACGCTTTTAGTCTTAATTATTCATTGCCGTGGGCAAGCCGCTTTATTATAAATATTTTCCATAACTTTACATTAATCCGCGTAATGGCAGAATTGCGATAATTTATATTGCCATCGGCTTTTCCAGGGTGTAAATCTTATCTTTCTTAAACCGCAGCGGAGGCATTATGAAAGAATTTGACCGGCTTTTGGAAATTGTGAAAAAACTGCGTTCCCCGGAAGGATGCCCCTGGGACAGGGAACAGACGCTTTACAGCATGAAGGCGGATATGATGGAGGAAGCCTCGGAGCTTCTGGACGCATTAGACAATAAAGACGCCGAAAATATAGCCGAAGAGCTGGGGGACCTGCTTCTGCATGTAGTGATGCACGCCAGGATAGCCGAAGAAGACGGGCTTTTCACCATTGAGGACGTAGCCCGCGGAATAAACGAAAAGCTTATACGCCGCCATCCCCACGTTTTTGCCGGAGCTGAGGCTAAAACTGCCGGGGCCGTTCTTAAAAACTGGGAAGAAATAAAAAAACGGGAAAAACGCGGCAAACCGGAGCCCGAATCGGTGCTCGACAAGCTGCCCGCTTCCATGCCGACCCTTATGAAAGCGGAAAAGCTCCAGAAAAAAGCCGCCGCCTACGGATTCGACTGGACGGATACGAACGATATCTTCGCCAAGCTGGAGGAGGAAATAGCGGAGCTGAAAGAAGCCGCCCTTTCGGGAGACAAAGAAAAAATAAGCGGGGAACTGGGGGACGTTATATTCGTAACGGCCAATCTGGCCCGGCATCTGGGAACAGAAGCCGACGAATCCTTAAGAAAAACTAATAAAAAATTCAGAAACCGTTTTAATTATATAGAAAAATCCCTGGCGGCGGAAGGAAAGAACCTTGAAAGCGCGTCTGCGGAAAAAATGGAGGAGCTGTGGCAGAAAGCCAAAGGGGAAGAATAGCCCGGCGGCTTATTCTCCCGATTTTTTAAACCATTTTACCGCCTCTTTATAATCCTTCGGCACTCCCCTGCCGCTTTGATACATAAAGCCAAGATTATACATGGCTATGGAATACCCCTGCTCCGCAGACTTACGGTACCACCGGGCGGCCTCGGCGTCGTCCCGCGGAGTGCCCTTGCCGGCGGCGCACATTATGCCCATATTGTACTGGGCTTTCATATCGCCCTGCTCCGCAGCCATACGCAGCCATTTTACGGCTTCGTAATTATCTTTACGCACGCCTTTTCCCTGTTTGAACATAAAGCCTATGTTAAACTGAGCCTCCGCATGGCCAAGCGCCGCCGCGTCCATATACCAGGCGGCTGCTTCCTCAAAGTTTTTTTGAATTCCCCGCCCGTTTTTAAATATCTCCCCCAGATAAAACATGGCGTCGGCGCTGCCATGTTCCGCGGCCCGAAGGAACCATTGCCTGGCAAGCAGATAATCCTTTTTTACCCCAGTGCCGTAAAAAAGGAAAAAACCCACCAGAAATTCGGATTTCGGAGTGCCGTTTTGCTTGGCGTCCGCCAAAAAGCATTTGAAGGCGGCCTTAAAGTTATCCCTGTCGGCCGCTATGGAGCCAAGCTCGTAAAGAGTGCGTCTCTTTTTGCGCCTGGAAAAAATCTTTGAAAAAAATCCCATCCGTCACATACACTTGCTTTCGCCTATCTCTATAAGGCGGCCTTTGGCTCTGGCGGCTTCGTCCAGAATAGTAACGCCGGAAGCGGGCACTCCGTTTTCATGGAGCCACCTGCAGTAGTTTTCGGCCAGATCGTCCTTACGCTCTCCGTCGTTTGCCATATATATCCATACCGTAGGGTTTTCCACCTCGGTGGCAAGCTCCGCGCCCTTTATGCCTCTGTCCAGCGTTTTTATGCCGTCGAGATTTCTGCGCATATCCTCCGCAGATATTACGACCGGCCTTTCAGAAGACACGGCCTCCTCTATGGAGGACGCCTTCTCCCTTTCCACCGGTCTGCCTGCGGCCGGGCTTTCAGCTCCGCGCATCACGGGAGCGGGTTCCGGAGCGTCTTTTATCAGAAGGCTGTAAAGCGTATACAGCATAAGCACTACAAGAAAAAACAGCACTACTTTATATTCGAGGCGAAGGTTTTTAAAAAACTCGGCCCATTTTGGCATAACAGTCTCCCGTATAAAGAAATATATACCGGAACAAATCTATTTTTCAAGACAAGATGTACAGTTGGGGCACCTTTTCGCCTGCACCGGTATCACGGACGCACATTCCGGGCATACTTTGGTGGAAGGGGTCTCGTCTTCTTTCTTTTTATCGAACTCGGCCAGCTTGTTTATGAACTTGATAAGTATGAAAATAGCAAACGCCACGATTATAAAGGAAACTACGGCGTTCAGAAAAAGCCCGACGTTTATCGTTACGGCGCCTGCGGAGTTGGCGGCTGCCAGAGTCTCGTAAGGGCCGGGTTTGGAGCCGGCTTTAAGGGTTATAAACAGGTTCGTAAAATCCACCCGGCCTATCAAAAGGCCCAGAGGAGGCATAAGAACGTCGGAAACCAGAGAATTGACTATCTTGCTGAAGGCCGCGCCGATAATTATACCTACGGCCATATCGATAACGTTGCCGCGCATGGCGAATTTCTTAAATTCTTTCAGCATAATCTTCTCCAAAGATATTAATGGATAACGCAAATACAGTATAATTGTTTTTTCTGTTTACATCAATGTATGATTACGCTATGTTTCAATGTTTTAAATATACATACGAGAGGTTTTTCTAATGAAGTTTTTTTCACGGCTCATCGCGGCCTCCCTTGCGGCCGCCGCTTTTTTTCACGGGGCGGAATCAAGAGCGTCCGGCTATCTGCTTAACGAATACTCAGTAACGTCCATGGGCCGGGCGTTTGCCGGAACGGGGGTTGTCGGGGACGATATTTCCGCCATAGCCTCCAATCCGGCCGGGCTGCAGCTTTTCGACAGAAAGGTGGGAGCCCAGGTGGGAGTTACCGTAATAACCCTTAACGGCAATATGAAAGGCTCCGTAACCACGCCTTTCGGCGACCTTAACGGCACTGATTCCACCAGGGTGCAGATACAGGAGGCCGTGCCCAATTTCTTCGCCGCCTATTCCGTAACGGACAAAATAAAGGTGGGCTTCGGGGTTTACGTGCCCTTCGGCCTCGGCACAGAATATCCGGAATCATCAATCGTAAGGCTGAGCGCCATAAAAAGCGACCTTCAGGTAATAGAGCTGGCGCCGTCCGTATCCTTTAATATATGGCGCGGCCTTACAATAGGCGCCACGGTAAACGTGCAGAGGGCCTCCGCCAAGCTGACGCAGGATACGATGATACCTACCGGCGGGCAGCAGCAGCCCTATATGACTCTCGGCACCGAGCTTTCCGGAGACGACTGGTCCGCCGGCGGCACAGTGGGCATAATGTACGATTTCGGGGAAACCTCCATCGGGGAAACCACCAGACTGGGCCTTTCATACAGGTCTCAGGTAAGGCACAAAATAAAAGGCAACCTTACGGTAGCGGGAGTTCTGGATACGGACGCTTCGGCAGTAATGTATCTCCCCAATGTGGTTACTTTATCCGGTTATCATAAATTTAAAGCTCCCGTAGGGCTTTCCGCCACATTAAGGTATATACAGTGGAGCATTTTCGACGAGCTGGATATTCAAGGCAGCGGCAATCCCCGCATACATGAAGACTGGAGGGACACGGTATCCGCCCATATAGGCGTGGACTGGTTTCTCCACGAAGCCGTAACCTTAAGGGCGGGCCTTGCCTATGACATGACCCCCATAAGGGACGCCGAGCACAGGACGGCAAGAATCCCTGATAACGACAGAATACTCCTAAGCGCCGGTATATCCGCCATGCCCCATAAAAACTGGACGATAGACATAGGCTATACCCATATGTTCCTGCAAAACGCCAGCATAAACCACACTTATCAGGGCGTAAACGTAAACGGAGAATACAAATACGACACCCTTTCATATCTGATAGGCGTGCAGGTACAGTATAAATTTTAAGTCTGAATAAAAAAGCGTATAACAAGAACGCGGGGAAGGACCCCGCGTTTTTTTATCGTCGTTTCAAAAGCTATTCGGAGCCGGCTTCCGGCATGGAAATAAGATTGCCGCGTATCATCCTGCGGCGCACCTCAAAAACAGCGGGGGAAAGGCTTACCTTGGCTCTGTGGGGATTGGTCAGACGTTTATAGGACCAGTCCAGAGTTTTAAGCACGCTTTCGGAATTAGAACGGATATCGTTAAGAGACTGGCCCGAATATTCCCCTATAAAGCGGCTTTGCTCGCCGTCGGACGAATACAGCGGAAACTGTTTCGGGATAACTCCGTATCCGGGCTTGTCTATATGCAGAAATTTGGAATCGTCGTCAGGGTGAAAGCATATTTTTATATCCACTGGGTTTTCGCTTTTAAAATATATAAGCGTGGTAAGGTACGCGCCTTTTTCATCCGTAATAAGGGCGCTGCGCAGGTTTCCGGGGATAGTGGTTTTGGCGTTGTTATTGGATATTTTAAGGATATACGACCCGTCTATCTCTGACATTTTGCATACGCCGCCCAGAGCCGGTTCCCCCCACGCAGTAACGCCCTTTGTCCCCAACCCGAAGGAAAGATGCTCTATAACCCTGCCCTCCCCCGCCATGGAAAGCTGCGTAAGTATGGATTCTATGCTGTTTTCGTCAAGGTCGTTGCTTAAAACTACGGAAATATCCTCCGTGCCCAGCTCGGAGGCCATACGGTTGTAGCAGACGGCGGCAAGATACGCCAGGTCTCCGCTGTCGATGCGAAAGCCTATCTTTTTCCAGCCTCCGGCGGCTTTAAGGCGCTCCCTGTGGGCTTTGAAGGCCCTGCACGCGTTTATAAGGCCGCTTTCAAGGGTGTTGAGCGTATCTATAAGCAGGCAGGGTTTTAAAGGGTTGTGCTCCAGCCAGCGGTCGAAGGCGTCGAACTCGGAAGGAAAAGATTGAACGTACTCATGCCCCATAGTACCGGAAGAAGGTATGCCGAAAACGGCGTTGGCTTCGCAGTTGCTTGTAGCACCTATACCGGCCATATAGGAATAAAGGCTCGCTTTGAGGGAATTCTGGGCCCGCCGCCTGCCGAATTCCATAACGGGACATTTTAACGCGGCGTTTTTTATTCTGTGCCATTTTGTGGCGGCGAGAGTGGCGAAATTTATCTCCGAAAGGACTATTCCCTCCAGAAGCCTTGCGTCTATAAGATTGGTTTCAAGGATCATTATAGGCTCGAGAGGAAAAACCACGGAATTTTCAGGAACGGAATAAACGTCGGCTATTAATTTATCCCGGCTTTGCGCATACTCTATAAATTCGCGCCTGTATCCCTTTTCTTTAAGATAAGGGACTATCCGCTTATAGCTGAAAGAATCAAGCTTGGCAAGAAAGGCGGAAATGCCCGCGCCTATGGCGTACGACGCTCCGAAAGGCGGGTTCCTGTAAAAAGCCAGCTTTACGGCAGGCTTTTCGTGGATTCCTTCGAGAACGTCCGTCTGGGCCATTATAAGGTGGTATTCGTCAAAGGGCAGAAGCTCACCGAAAAGCCCGCTTTCGCTTATAATATCCCGCAAAGGCGCGTTAAGCCGTTCCTTTTCGCTACGAGGCACTAGATACCCCCCCCCACGTTAAATCAGCGGTAATGGCGGTTTTCATGCCCATACCTTTCGCTTTCTTTATAAAATCCTCTCCAAGACGCTCAAAACCGGTAACGCTAGACGAAGCGTCCTCAAGCAGAACGAATTTTGAAAGATCGCGGTTCAAACCGTTGCCTATATCCGTAACCGTGTTTGCAACGCAGTGGCTCAAAGCTTCGCCCGCGATAAGAACCTTATCGGAATCGGCCATTGATATGAGCAGGTTTTTGTTTATGAGCGTGCCGCTGTCGGACGGTATGGGAACGTCAGCGAAAAGCGCGGAATAATGCTCAGTAAGAGAGCAGGAACCTTTAAATATATAATCTACCTTTTTATATTTTTTCCGCTCGAAGAAAGAAAGAGCGTCCTTAAGCTCCGGGTATATATTGCAGCCTTCCGTGCCTATTATGCAGTGATAAGGCCATATACAAAGCTGATAGCGGCCGTTTTTTTCCAGAGTGCGCACATATTTGACGGCCCATGCCCTGTGCTCCGGATTGGCCGCCTCCCACAAGCCGTCCTCAACGTCCTTTACCGTTATTATGGTGTAAGGCTCCGGACTGCGCCCGGCGGAATCCTGCCAGAAAAGGGGGCTTGCTATGTGGTAGTTTTTGTGCATATCCATCGTTACGGTAATCTGGGAAATACGGTCAGCCTTATTGACTATCAGCTTCGAAAGGCGCTCCATATCCTTATCCGCGCCTTTTACATAAAGGCTGCCGGAAGGATGGCAGAAATCGCACTGAGGGTCGACTATCAGCAAATGTATCATTGACATATAAACCGCCGCGAAATTATATATAAATTTACATTTATAACACCCGGCCGGGCATAAAGCAAGGAAAAGAGGAAAACGCGCGCCCGGCCGAAGGCGGGGAAAGATAATGCGGATAAGGTTTGCCCGGAAAACGGACGCGGGAGCTATGAGAAAGATATACGGCCAATATATGAATACGCCAGTAACCTTCGAATACGAGCTGCCGCCGGAAGAAGCCTTCGTCAGGCGTATAGCGGCAATTTCCGAAGAATATCCCTGCCTCGTATGCGAAAATGAAGGAACAGTATCGGGATACGCCTACGCATGCAGACACATGGAGCGGGCGGCCTACCGGTGGAACGCGGAGCTCTCCGTGTATCTCGACGAAAAAATCGTTTCAAAAGGCATGGGCAAAAGACTGTACGGAATCCTGACGGAAATTTCAAAGCTGCAGAATATAAAAACGCTTTACGGCATAGTAACCCTGCCAAACGAAAAAAGCGAAAGGCTCCACATTTCATCCGGCTTCGGCCTTATGTGCGTATGCCGCGGGGCCGGCTACAAATGCGGAAAATGGCACGACGTGGCCTGGTTCCGCAAAGAAATAGCCCCTCGCCTTCCCGACCCGGAAGCGTTTCTGCCCGTAAATAAAATACCGCCCGAAAAACTGGAAGCGCTGATAAAGGGAAATTAAAAACGGACGGCATAAAGCCGTCCGTTTTTTAAAGGAGGTATATAAGGGAGGGCTCTTCGCAGCCCGGTTTATTTTGCGATGGCCCTGGCCATAAGAGCGGATATCCTTCTTGCGAAGGCCCCGGCGTCCACCGGCTTGGCTCCTTCGAGAATAAGGGCCTGGTCGTAAAGGATGTCGGCGTAATCGGCCAGTTCAGGCGCGTCCTTATCCTTTTCGAAAAGGGCGTTCATCTCTTTGAAAAGAATGTGGTCGGGATTTATCTCCATAGTGCGCTTGCCTTTCATATAAGGCTCTCCCATGGCTTTCATCATCTGCTCTATATGGGGGTCGAAATCCGTGTCTCCGGCCACAAGGCACACGGCGCTGTCTTTAAGGCGGCTGGAAAGGCGCACGTCCTCAACTTTATCTTTAAGCCTGTCCTTAACGAATTCTATAAGCTTGCCGAATTCTTCCTTTTTCTTTTCCTTTTCCTCTTTGTCGGCTTCGCCCAGGGTTATATCTCCCTTGGCGACGGATTTAAATTTCTTGCCTTTAAACTCGCCTAAAGAAGATATTACGATATCGTCTATGTCGTCCGTCATTATGAGGACTTCAATATCTCTCTCCTTAAGCCCTTCCAGATAAGGCGACGCTTCCGCCTCGGCGCGGGACGCGGCTAAAATATAATATATTTCCTCCTGCTCCGGCTTCATGCGCATGAAATAATCGTCCAGAGAAGTAAATTTGCCGTCCTCGGTTTTGGTGGACTGGAAAAGAAGCAAATCAGCTATGGTCTGCCTACGCTCAAAATCGTAATGAAGGCCCTCTTTCAGTATGCGGCCGAACTCTTTTGAAAACTTTACGAAAGAATCGTAATCGTTTTTCTTCATATCGGCGATAGCGTCAAGCACGCGCTTGGTCACGGCCTTTTTCATAACCTCGATATGGCGGTTGTTCTGGAGAATCTCCCTTGAAATATTAAGAGGAAGGTCGTTCGACTCCACAACGCCCTTTACGAAACGCAGATAAGGCGGAAGCAGCTCCTCGCAGTGCTCCATTATCTGCACCCTTTTGACGTAAAGCATCGGGCCGGATTTATATTCCTTATAGATTATATCGAAAGGCCGCCTTTCCGGTATATAGAGCAGAGCGGAAAATTCCTGGGTGCCCTCCACTTTAAAATGTATCGTCCTCATGGGGGCGGTAAAATCGTGGGTGATATGTTTATAGAAATCGTCGTACTCTTCTTTGGTTATTTCAGACTTGTCCCTGAGCCATATCGCCTTGCGGGAGTTTATGGTTTCTTCCTTTATCTCTTTTTCATCAGTAGGCTTTCCGTCAGCGTCCGTTTTGGAACGCTCTATATCCATGACCACGGGATGCTCTATATAGTCGGAATATTTCCTTACAAGCTCCCGGAGGGTCCATTCCTCAAGATATTTTTTATCGTCTTCTCTCAGATGGAGGATAACGTCCGTACCGCGGGCGGCCTTCTCCGTTTTTTCAATGGTAAATTTGCCGTCGGCGGCGGATTCCCATTTTACGGCGTCGTTATCGCCCGTTCCCGCCTTTCTTGTAACCACGGTAACTTTATCCGCCACCATAAATGCGGAATAAAAACCGACGCCGAACTGACCTATAAGCTCCACGGCGTCCTGCCCTTTTTTCTCTTCCAGCATTTTCATAAATTCCTTCGTGCCGGAATGGGCTATCGTGCCGAGGGTGCGGATCACCTCGTCGTAATCCATGCCGATACCGTTGTCGCTTACGGTAAGGGTGCCGGCGGTTTTATCGGCCGTGAGCTTTATCTTCCAGTCCGTTCCGCCTTCGTATTTGGAAGGGTCCGTAAGGCCCTCGTAACGCACCTTGTCTATAGCGTCGGACGCGTTGGATATAAGCTCCCGCAAAAATATGTCCTTATTGGAATAAAGAGAATGGATAACGATATCGAGAAGCCTCGATACCTCCGTTTTGAACTCCATGGTTTTTCCTGCCATTACGTTTATCTCCTTGCCTTTTACTGACGTTTCCCAGTTGTTAGCACTCGCACCTATTGAGTGCTAAAGATAATTTAGCGGTATATCCCTCCGTTGTCAAGAGTTCAGATAAGGTCGTCTGTAAAATTTTCCGGCAGGAAGACGCAAAAGACTGCTCCGGTAAGTTATCTAAGACATTTTTAAGGCGGAGCGCGACATACGCGCCGTCGGCGCAGGATTTTTGCGAAACATCTTTCGTATTACGAAAACTGCGGCGAACAAACCTGTTGAATAAATAAAACTTTCGGATATTATATATCCACTAATAAAGCGGGGGGGGGATATTTCGCTATGGATTTCATAATTTCCAATATGCCGTGGGTCTGGTTCGCCGCTTTTATACTGCTGCTCGCTGTCGAAGCCTTCACTATGGCGCTGACTACGATATGGGGCGCAATAGCCGCTTTTTTCATGATTTTTGCCGCGCGTTTCGCGGATATCGATATCAAATTTCAGATAATACTGTTTCTTGTTATTACGGTTTTTCTTATGCTGACTACCAGGCCCTTCGCCGTTAAAAAGCTGAAGCTGGGCAAAAAGGATACAAACGTAAATTCCCTGCCAGGTCAGGAGGTAATTGTAACTACTCCCATAGAGCGCTTTAAAAAAGGCGAGGCTAAAAGCAAAAACGGGGTTATATGGTCGGCTGCGTCCTCGGACGGAGAAAGCGAAATATCCGCAGGAACGGTATGCGTTATAACGGAAATAGAAGGAAACACTATTAAAATCAGGCCCAAAGGAGAAAACGGCTTATGATGCTATATATCACAATAGGAATACTTATCGCTTTAGCGATTCTTATCGTCAGGAATATACGCATAGTACCCCAGTCCGAGGCTTACGTTATAGAAAGGCTCGGTGCCTACTCCCAGACCTGGAAGGTGGGAATACACGTTAAAATGCCTTTTATAGACAGGATAGTACAGAAAGTATCCTTAAAGGAAAAAATACTCGATTTCCCGCCTCAGCCCGTAATAACGAAAGACAACGTAACCATGATGATAGACATCGTCGTTTATTTTCAGATAACCGACCCGAAACTTGTTACCTACGGCGTTGAAAATCCTTTAAACGCAGTGGAGAACCTGGCGGCGACCACCCTGCGTAACATAATAGGCGATCTGGAGCTGGACGAAACCCTTACGAGCCGCGATATAATAAACGGGAAAATGCGCAGTATTCTGGATGAAGCGACGGACCCTTGGGGGATTAAAGTGAACCGGGTGGAAGTAAAAAACATCATACCGCCGGAAGCCATTAAAGACTCCATGGAAAAGCAGATGAGAGCCGAACGGGAACGCCGCGAAACTATCCTTATAGCAGAAGGCGAAAAGCAAAGCGCCATACTTGTGGCCGAAGGCAAAAAGCAGTCGATGATTCTGGAAGCGGAAGCGGAAAAGGAAGCCGCCATCCAAAGAGCCAGAGGCGAAGCGGAAGCTATCCTTGCCGTTCAGAGGGCTAAAGCCGAAGGCATACGGATGATAAAAGAGGTGGAAGCAGACGATGCCGTCATAAAAATACGCAGCCTTGAAGCCTTTGAAAAGGTAGCGGACGGGCAATCCACGAAAATAATCATCCCTTCGGACATACAGAATATGGCCGGTATGCTTACGGCCGCCGCGGAGCTGACAAGTAAAAAATAAACGCCCGCAGGATCTTCCGTATTAATTTTAACGGCCGCTTTTAAGCGGCCCTTTTCATGCGCGGAAACCACGCCCATAAAAATACGCCATATTTTTATACCGTTGCATTATGGCGCCTTATAATATAAAAATAAAGTCCGACCATATTCTACAGAGGAACAAATGAGAATAACCCTTTTCGCTCTGGCCGCGGCCGCGCTCCTGCTGTCCGGCTGCGACAGGCGCGATATTATGGACAGGCCCATAATCGCCGATAATTTCGAAAAATTTATGCTGGAAATAAACGACGTCTGCAAAAAAACTGACGAGGAGACCTGCGGCGCCATAAAAGGCCCTGTCGTTCTGGGCCTGCCGGACGCGGCCAACGCGGATTATAAACCCTCCGGGGAGGACGTTTTCACGGCGGAAGAAATATTCCGCAAATTAAACGGCAAAACCCCCTCCGAGCTTATACGCATATATAAAGGCATGCTGCTGAAAAACCTTGAAACGGTGCGAAAAAGAGACCTTGACATAAAAAAGAACCTGGATCTACTGCTTGATTCTTACGAAAGCACAAAAAAATACGCCGCGGATATAATAGTAAGCGACATAGAGCTTATATCCGATAAAAACCTGCGCAAAATGCGCCTTGGCTTCGCCGTGTCCAATAAAACGGAATTCGTGCTTAAGCAGCTCGTGGCGGAAGCTGAATTTTACAGCGCCTCCGACATACTGCTGGGCCGAACAAAGGCTTTCGTATGCGTGCTTGCCCCTAACCTTAAGCCTAAAGGCAGAGTTATAATAAAAACGCTGCTGGACTCGATGCCGGAAAACGATCTGGCCCTTATAAGGGCGGCGAAAAACCTTAAGATAAAAGTTACCGTATCAAGCGTGCAGACCGGCAGCAAAAATGAAAACGAGCAGAATTTAATATTATCCCTTCCCTATTCGTATCATAGGATGAGGGAACTGCTATCCGAAAGCGAACTGCTTTACAACGACACTGTCAAAAAGATAAACGCCATCGACGCAAAAAGAAGGAGCTGAAAAAAAGATGTTTGAGCCTTTTCCCTTAGGATGCCTTAAAAATGCCAAGGAAAATCTGCGTAAGATTATAGACGGCAACCTGGCCGAAGCCGCGCGGCTGGCCTCAATGAAAGATAAGAGCTACCTTGGTTTCATGCGGCCTTTTATGGAGCTGGAGCAAAGGATAAACGAGTTTTTCACGCCAATAGCTCACCTTAACTCCGTATGTGACAGCCCGGAATCAAGAGAGGCTTTTTCGTCCTGCCTTCCGGCCCTTTCGGAATATTCTACTAATATGAGCCAGAACAAGGCCCTTTACGACGCGGTGCTTGAAATATCCCGCCAGAACGGGCTTACCGCCCCGCAGAAAAAAGTTCTGGACGATCATATCACGGCTTTCCGCCTGGGCGGGGTACATCTGCCGGAAGATAAAAAAAGCAGAATAAAAGAAATCAACCGGCGGCTTTCGGAGCTTTCCGACACCTTCGGCAAAAACCTGCTGGACGCCACCAACGCTTACGAGCTTATACTTAAGGACGACCTGTCGATAAAACGCATGCCGGAAAGCGACAAAGCCGCCGCCAAAATCGGCGAAGGCTGGCGTTTTACTCTCCAGGCCCCGTCTTATACCGCGTTTATGACTTACTGCGACGACAGGGCGCTCAGAGAAAAAACATACAGAGCCTATATGACAAGGGCGGAAAATAACGGCCCCGTAATAGAGGAAATACTTAAGCTGCGTCAGGAAAAGGCGGAAATACTGGGCTTTAAAAACTATGCGGAGCTGAACAATCAGACCATGTCCTGCCCTTCCGCCCGGGCGGCGTTGGATTTTCTGAACAACCTTTCATTAAAAGGCAGGCCCTACGCGGAAAAAGAGCTTGAAGAAATGAAGGAATTTGCGAAAGCAAAAGGTCTCTCCACGGTAGAAAGCTACGATACCGCCTATCTTTCCAACCTTATCAAGGTGGAAAAGCTGAAATTCGACGAAGAGGCGTACAGACCCTATTTTGAAAAAGAAAGGGTAGTAAACGGCCTGTTCGAGTTCCTTCATAATCTTTTCGGCATAGATTTCAGCATGGTCAAAGACACTCCCTTATGGCACGAAACGGTAAGGTGCTACGACCTTTCAGACAGTAAAGGCGGCGTATTCGCAAGGCTTTATCTTGACCTTGAGGCAAGGCCGGAAAAACGCGGCGGAGCGTGGATGAACAACTGGCACACCGCCCGCACGGATGACAAAGGCGTAAAACGCCTGCCCACGGCTTTCATCGCGGCCAATTTCCCTCCTTCCACGGCAGACGGGCCGTCATTTCTGCGCCACGACGACGTGAACACCCTTTTTCACGAAGCGGGCCACGCCATACACCACCTTATGAGCAAGGTGGAGGAAGCCGACGTTTCAGGCATTAACGGCGTTGAATGGGACGCGGTGGAGTTTCCGTCCCAGTTTCTTGAGAATTTCTCTTACGAGCCGGGCGTTCTCTCTCTTTTCGCAAGGCATTACGACACGGGAGAGCCCATAAGCGACGAAATGACCGAGATGCTGGTTAAAAACAGAAATTTCCAGTCCGGAATGTTTCTCGTCCGCCAGCTCGAGTTTTCCATATTCGATATGCTGATACATGAAAAAGCCTGCACCGCGGAAGAAGTGCGTGCCATACTGCAGGAAACGCGCAAAAAAACGGCCGTAATAACTCTGCCGGACTACGCGCGTTTTGAAAACGGCTTTTCCCACATATTCGGAGGCGGATACGCGGCCGGATATTACAGCTACAAATGGGCGGAAATGCTCTCCGCCGACGCTTATCTTGCCTTTTCGAAAGCCGGAGTATTCGACGGGCAGCTTGCCGCCTCGTTTATGGAAAATATACTCTCAAAAGGCGGTTCGGCCAAAATGTCGGAGCTTTTCGAGCTGTTTATGGGCCGCAAACCGGAGGAAGACAGGCTGCTGGAGCTTTTGGGAATACTCTGACCATGATAAGCGCCCTCAGAATACCCCTGGGCCAGGCTCCTCTAAGCTACGCGGCGGAGCTCCTCAAAAAAGCGGACGGAGACAGGGTGTGCGCCGTTGTGCCCACGTCCAGGGCGGTAAGGCTGCTGGCAAACGCCGGGTTTAAAACGGTGGAGATATTTTCCATAAAGGAGTTTACCCAGCTTGCCACTGATTTTAAAGGCGTGCATATCCCAAAGCAGCTGCGGCCTTTTTATCTGAAAAAGGCCGCCGAAGCTCTTTCCAAAGACGATAAGATAGCTGTTTTCCGCAGCGAAAAAACGCTTTTTCTCGATAACTTTATGGCCTTCGCCCAGGTATCTGCCGGCATATTTTCATTTTACAGGGAGCTTTCCGCGGAAATGGTGGATATGGACGCCCTGGCGAAAGCGGGAAAATACACCGATTACGAACTTCAGATAACCGTGCTGGAAAGGCTGTGGCAGAATTATCTGAACGAAATAAAACGCGCCGGATATTCAGACGAATGGGAAAGCTACCGCGCTCCCTCTTTCCGCAAGGGCTTTATATCGCGCTACGACAGTTTCGTGTTTCTCATAGGCGGCTATCTTACCAAATACGAGCTGGAACAGCTTAAGCTTGCCGGAGAGGAAAAAGACGTGCTGCTGCTTTTTAATTACGCGGGCAAAAAGCACAGACACCACGAGCTTTATGAAAAATACCTGGGCATAAGCCTGGACGACAGACCGGCGCCGGTATTTAACGGCCGGAATACGCGCATATATTCGTGTTCCGGCATGGCGGCCCAGCTTGAGCTTATAACCGCCCTGGCCTTCGATTTTTCCGAAAGGGCCGGCGTAAGCTTCAGACGGATGGCCGTCGTCATACCGGATGAAAGCGTAAAATCGTATTTTCTGCGGCTCGACCCTTATAATCTTTTCGATATAACCTCAAACGAAAATATAGGCTCCTTTCAGTTTTTCCAGCTTCTTGAAACAATGTGCATGACGGCCTCTAAAACCGGTGTGAGCGAAAACGGAACTGCGGAAATCGCAGACGTTATAAAAATCCTTTCCCAGCCGCTCTTAAAGAATGTTCCCGGCGCGGCGGAGCTTAAGGAAAAGTATCTGGAGGCCCTAAAAGAGGGCAGGCTTTATTCCGGGGCGGAGGAGATCCGGATGGGAGCTTTTTTTAAAGACTTCTGCGCGCCTTTCCGCCGCGCCGCCGCCAAAATGGCCCCGAAAAACGTATGTATTATTATGAAGGATTTTGTTTCCGGCCTCTCTCCCCTTCTTACGGAAAGGGAAAAAGAGGGGCTTTCGCTGGTTTGCGGCCGCCTCGATATGCTTATTGCCGTATACGGCGGAATCAAAGAAGAAATAGGATTTTCCGAAGCCGCCTCCCTTATACTGAACGAGCTGTCTCAGATACGGGTGCGCACGCCTAAAGGGAAAATACCGGTAATGGGAATCCTTGAAAGCCGTAACATGGCTTTCGACGTGGTTTTTATCCCCGCCATGAACGAGGACGTTTTCCCCCCGGCAAATAAAAAAGATATGTTTCTGAACACGGAAATACGCAGAGAGCTGGAACTGCCCACTTTCACGGACAGGGAAAACCTGATGAAAAATTACCTGCTCCAGATAATGGAAAGGGCCAAATGCAGCGTGATTTCCTATTCCTCCGGCGGCGGAGCAAGGAGAAGGAGCCGCTTCGCGGAGGAAATAGCCGTCCACGGAGGCATAAGGGAGGAAACATACGCGCCGGAGGAAATATCCCTCTTTAAGGGCAAAAGCTTTTATTTTCCCAAAACCGGCGAAATAACGGTCGAAAAAAACGACGGGATATTAAAGGAGCTTTCCGGGTTTTCTTACTCCGCCACAGCTTTCAATGATTATATAAACTGCCCTCTGCGCTTTTATTTCAAATATATAGCCTCCGTCCGCTCCGCCCCGGAGCCAGAAAAGAAAGTAACCCCCCAGGTTATAGGGAACGCCTTTCATAAGGCTCTCGAACAGGTGCACAGAAAAAAGATAAAACCTGGCGCGCCGGAATTTGAAAAAATATTCCGCGAGGAATACGAGAAAAACATGCTTAAAAACGACGCGTTCAGATACAGCCCGGTAGAGCGGTTCAGGGCCTCCGAAGCGGAAAAGGCGATAAAGGCTCTCGAAAAGGAAGAGATAAAACGGCGGAAGGAGGGCTGGGAGCCGGCCTTTACCGAGCAGTCGCTAAAGGGCTCTTTCGCCGGCCGCACACTGAAAGGGTTTATAGACAGGATAGACCGCAGGGAAAATGATTACGAAATAATAGATTATAAATTTAAAACCCTGGAAAAAAGCGGAAGCGGTTTCAGGCCGGAAACGATTTCCGACGTACAGATGCCCTTTTACGCCCTGCTTTTTGAGCTGAGCATGAAAAAAATCCCGACGGCTCTGTACCACTTCGACCTTAAAAAGGAATTCCGGCTGATAAAAGCCTTCGATATGGAGTTTTACGGCAATTTCAAAGAATTTCTGGAAACGGGCCTTGAGGAAATAGAAAACGCCTCTGTGCCTTTCCGCCAGACGGACAAAGTGTCAAAATGCGTCTGGTGCCAATATTCGGGCGTATGCGGGAGAAAATGATGGACGCTCTCGACAAACGTTTCAGCGCGGCCCTCGAAGCCTCCGCAGGCACGGGCAAAACCTTCCAGCTTTCCATGAGGGTGGCCTCCATGCTTATGAGCGGAGTACCCCCTCAGGACATACTGTGCCTTACCTTTACCAACAAAGCCACGGACGAAATGCTTGAGCGCATAGTAAAGGTTCTGGACGCGGCGGCGGAAGGCTCCGCCCCGGAAAGCGAACGGGCCGTTCTCGAAAACGCCATGAAAAAGAGGGCCCTGCTGCAGAAAAAGGAATATACCGGCGATTATCTTAAAAATTCGGCGCGGGCGGCGAGAGACAGGCTTCTGGCCGATTTTTCCTCCCTTAAGGTAAAGACCATAGACGCTTTTTCAAATCTTATACTCAAAATATTCCCTTTTGAGGCGGAGCTTCGCCCGGATTACGGAATATGCACGGAGGACGAGGAAAAGGAGCTGCTTGAAGAAGCCTTCTATATCACTTTAAGCCGCCTGCTTGAAGAAAGGCAATGGCGGCTTGTTCTTGAGAAGGTATCAGAAGCCCTTGAAATAGGGCCTTCTTCCCTTACGGAAACCCTGCAGAAATACGCGGCTTTCAGCGCGGCAAAAAATATAGAGCTTAAAAACCAGATGAAAAGCTCCGTCCTTACGCCGGAGGAAATAGGCCGCCTTCTGGATAAGGCGGCAGGGCTTAAAGAAAAAGCCGTGGAAGCCGCCCTCGCCTTCGCCGGAGAAATATTCGACCCAGATGATACGAATAAAAACAGAGCGAAAGTTTACGCAAACCTCAAGGCCATTTCCGACACGGATAAAATAACCGGCATGAAAATATTTCAGGGACCGCCGGAAGAGCACGCCTATTTTAAAAAATACGATTTTACCGAAACCCAGAGACTATATCACGATAGAACCAGGGAGCTGACAAGGAAATATCTTTCAGCGAAAGGAGAAGCAGCGAAAGCCCTGTCGCTGTCCATAGGAAGGCTGCTTTACGGAAATCTCAAAAAACTGAAAAACGATAAAAACATACTGACATATTCGGACATAGGCGAAAGGGCCTATGAGATGCTCGTAACCGATAAGCCTCATATAGATAAGGATTATCTCTATTTTCGCCTGGACGGCAGGATAAACCATATCCTTATAGACGAATTTCAGGACACATCCTCCGTTCAGTGGCTGATACTCAAGCCTCTGGCGGAGGAAGCCATGGCTGGAATCGGCCAGATGGACAAGGAAGGCAGCTTTTTCTACGTAGGCGACCCAAAGCAGAACCTTTACCGCTTCCGCGGAGGCAGCTCCGGCCTTTTCAGGGAAGTGGCCGAGTCCTATGAAGGCAGGCTTTTCAAAAGCACCCTTCCCATAAATTACAGAAGCGGCGCAAACATCGTGGAATTTGTCAACTCCGTTTTCAGAACCGCCGCAGGCAAATTCCGGCGCAAAGAACTGGAAATATTCGATATAGACCAGAAACCCAGGCCCGGCTGCCCGGAGGGATGCGCGGAAATCCGTTTTTTCCATGAAGGGGAAGATTATAAAGCCTTTACACTCTCCCAGGTGCGCAGAGCGGAAGAAAACGGCTGGCGGTACGGTGATATGGCGGTTCTCGTGCCGTCCAACAAGGACGGGGCGGAAATAAAATTCGCCCTGGCCTCCGAGGCGATTCCGGTACGCCTTGAAACCTCGCGTTCGCTGGCGGATACGGGCATTTTCAGAACGGTAAAGGCTCTCGCCATTTTTCTGGAAACGGGAGAGGCTTTTCCGTTTCTCGAATACGCTTTTACGGAAAAGCCTGCCCTGACAGGGGCCAAATACGCTGAAGAAAGCATGAGAGCGGCCGTTATGAAAGCGATAGAGGCTTCAGCGGGAGACGGAGGGCTTACCATATTCGAGCGCCTTATAAACGCGGCGAAATATACGGGGCTTCAGAGCCGTTTTAAAGGCGAACCGGATTTCGCCCAGACCATGGACGTAATAGCCCAGGCCGCGCCGGATGAAAAAAATATAGCCTCGTTTCTCGAAGCAGTGATAAAAGCCGCATCCTCCCGCCCGTCCGTAACGGCGGAAAATGAGGACGCGGTTACTGTTATGACGATACACAAATCCAAGGGCCTGCAGTTTCCTCTCGTAATACTGCCTAAACTGGATATAGAGCTTGAAACCTCCGTAAAGGGAGACCCGTTCATAATAAAACGCGGCGGGGCGCCTGGCGGGGCGGAACCGGCAGGAACTCTCGAATTTATACATAAAAAAAATGCGAAACCTTTTCTGGAGCAGGAGGGAAAGGACGCACTGGAAGAAGAAAACGCCCTGGTTCTCCAGGACGCGTTAAACAGGCTGTACGTGGCTATGACCAGAGCGGAAAGAGCTCTTATAACAGGCCTTGCTCCTGCGCCAAAAAGCGCCGGGGCAGACCCGTCCACAATAGAGCGGCTGCTGCCGGAGCTTACCGAAGTGCCTTTCGCCGCAGGTTCCATAGAAGCGCCTCATACGGAGAAAAAGAACGCCGGGAAAAAAGCCACGGCCCAGGTAAAGGCGGAATTTTACGTTACAGGAGAAAAAAAAGAGCTGCCGGAAGAAGAAACCGTCAGCTTTAAGGCCGCCATTACAGGAACTATCTTCCACAGGGCGGCGTTTCTGCTGGAGGGATTTACCGACGAAGCGGCGGAAACGGCCCTTGAACAGGCCCTTTCCTGCGATGGGGCCCTTATAGGAGAGGAGGAAAGGAGCGAAATAGAAAGTTACCTGAAAAGTCTCGTCAAATCGGAGGAATGGAAAGAACTTTTTAAAGGTTCGGTTTTCAGGGAAAGAAAGACAGGCGCCGACGGAGCTCTTTATTCCATAGACTTTTACTCCGTATTTAGTGACAAAATCGTTCTGATAGACTATAAAACCGGCGAAATATCAGCCGAACAGGAAAAGGCTTATACGGAACAGCTGGAAAAATACGCGGAGATACTCGAAGGGATATATAATCTGCCGGTATCCAAATATATTTACCATTTCCGCAAAAGCGGGCTCAATATAAAAAAGGCTGGCGCTTACTGATGAAGCCCGCTGCGGAAAACGGCTACGCGGCGCAAATGCGCGGAAGTTATTTATACATAAAGCGGCTTGCTATAAGGCGATGAAGAATCCCGCCTCAGAGCCCGGCAGGGTTCACTCTGACGGCTCGGGCCCACGAGCTTGCCACGCCCGCTCAAAAGACTGACGGCAAACGTTACCGCGCCGCGGGAAGCGATATTATAATTTGCCCAAAAAATATTGACTTGACAAAAGGATATAAAAAATTAATCATAAATTTCAAGTATTCGTTTAATAGATGAGGTTCTTTTTTGAAAATTTTTACCGGCGTTTTCATATTATGCGCGTTCATTTTCTCGCCTGCGGTATTTACAGGCGAAGCGGAGGCGCAAAACGCGGAAAAAACCCTGTCCGGAAAGGCGCTTCTTTTACCCGGGCAGGAAATATACGGCGCCGCGGACAAAACGGCGGAGCTCAGGTGCGGTTTAAGCCTGCCGGAACCTGATGACGGAATCGAAATATCCGTAAACGGAAACGAGGAAACGGCCGAAAGCGACGCGCTGCGCTATAACCTTACCAATACCTCCGTTCCGGAGACGGAAAGCTGGTATCTCAATAATAAAATACTTTTAAGCGGCAAAAAAAGTATGCTGGAATCCCTTGTTCCGGAGAATTACCTTACAGCCGATCTGCCTTCGAGAGACAAATCGCCAGTAAGCCGTTTTTCAAAAGGCGCGGATACGAACGCTGCGCAGGAAACGGACATCAGCATAAAAGCCTCCAACGCCCTGCTGGATATTCTTTTCGGCTCGCTGACCCGCAACGTGCTTACCTTTAACATTATCCCCGGCGTAAAGGACGCCTTAAGCGTGCAGCTGCGCCCCGTCAGAAATCTGATAGTAAAATTCAACGCGTCGGGAGAGCAGGCCGTAGATATGTCAAGCCTGGAAATAAAGCTCCTGCCTACTGACAAAACGAATATTTCGCTGAAAACCTCGGAAGAAGGCGAAGATACGAAAACCGGAATCGAATTTCAGATGATGTTTTGAAAAAAAGCGCCGCCTGTCCCCCAACCGGCGGCGCGGGGAAATTCTAGGCTCTTACCACGTTAGCGGCCTGAAGCCCTTTGTCGCCGGTGATGATTTCAAAAGAAACCGGATCACCCTGTTTCAGGGTTTTATATCCGTCCATAGTTATTGCGGAATAGTGCACAAAAATATCAGTGCCGTTTTCATCGGTTAAGAAACCGTACCCCTTAGAGTTGTTAAACCATTTTACCGTGCCAGTATTACTCATCCACACACCTCTATATCGTTCGTATGCACAACCACAGCCAAACCCTAGCAAAGATACCCGTTTATGTCAAGGCCAAGTCAAATATAATTCAAACAAAAAGGGCCTGAATTACCGGTAAACGATAGTCTAACTCTTTTTTACATAAGGTTTAATTTTAAATCCGTCTTTTTTTATCCTAAAGACGAGCTGTACGGCAGAAACGGCAAAAGCGGCGCCAAGCAGCAGAAAGCCCACCTTATATGACAGATTGATGCCGTAATTAAGGGCCTCCGCCGCCGCTCCGGGGCCGGTTTTCCCGGAGTGCTCAAGGTATCCCGTCTGCCCTATCGTCATAATAGTAACGAAAAAGGAGGAGCCGAGAGCCGCCGATATCTGCTGCACGGTATTCAGAATCGCCGTGCCGTGGGGATAGCTCTGCACCGGCAGGCTGTTTAGAGCGTCCGTCTGGGCGGAAGTCATAACGAAAGGCACGCCGAAATTTAAAAGGCACAAAAGCCCTATTATAAAGGGCTTTGAAGCCGTCTCATCCAGAAACGAAAGCCTGTATATGGCAAAAAGTATTATCATAAACCCGGCGGGAAGCAGGTATTTGGAGCCGAACCTGTCGTATATCTTTCCGGTAACGGGGGCCATAAGGCCGTTCATAAAACCGCCAGGCATCATTACAAGACCGGTGGCGAAAGTCGTAAGCATCAACACCTTCTGCAAAAAAATAGGCATCATCATAAGGTTGGAAAAAAGCGATATCATGGCCATGGACGTATATATTATGCCTATGGCGAACCTGGGGATTTTAAAAACCCGCAAATCAAGCATTGGGGACTTCAGCCTTAGCTGGCGCACTATAAACACGGCGAGGAAAACCGCTCCGGCCGCAAGGCACAGCTCCCCCGTAACGTTAAGATGCCCGATATAGCTAAGCCCGTATATAAAAAGGCCGAAGCCGGCGGTCGATAAAAGCATGGAGAGCAAATCTATCCTGGGCCCGGTGGTCCTCGTAATATCCCTCATAAATATTACCCCGATAAGAAGGGCCGCAAGGGAAAGAGGCAATGTAAAGAAAAAGAGGGCCCGCCAGCTGAAATGCATCAATATGAACCCCGATATGGTAGGCCCCACGGCGGGAGCAAGCATTATTACGAGAATCACTATGCCGTTGGCCGCGCCCCGTTTTTCAGGCGGGTTCAGCAAAAGAACGACGTTGAGCATAAGGGGCATAAGTATCGCCGTTCCCACTGCCTGCACCAGCCTGCCCGAAAGAAGCAGCGTAAAATTCTGCGCCATAAGGCATACAAGGGTACCGGCTATAAAAAACAGCATGGAAGCGAAAAATAGAAGCCTCGCCCTGAATTTGAGCATAAGGAACGCCGCTATTGGAACGCATATTCCTATAACAAGCAGATAGCCGGTAACGAGCCATCCGGCCGTATTGGCGGAAATGCCGAAATCTTCCATAAACTTCGGCAAAGCCACGTTAAGGAGCGTCTCGCTTAAAAGGGAAATAAAACCGCCAAGAAGCATGGCGGCCATAATAGGAAGTTTTTTAACGTCTTTGTCCTGTTCGTGTCTTTCGATACTCATAAACATCACCATGAAATAAAACAAAAATAAAATGAATTTTATATGGCGGCTATCCAACGCGTATAATCACGGGGAAATAATTATAGCGGCGGCTTCATCCCGCCGCGCGGTCCGCCTTCGGGCCAGCGCCGCAAAGAGAACTAACCGTACCCCCTGATACGCCCTGCCGGGCGCGGGCCGTTCTGTTACAGATGTTTCCCATAACTTTACGTTAATCCGCGTAAGGGTATAGCTGCGTTTTATATTATAGAGATAACTGACCGGGCAGTAAATACATTTCCGAAAAGATCATTTTAAGCCCGCAGCGCCAAAAGATATTCCGCCGCCCGGACCGGAAAGGACGGCGGCAAGAATATTCCGCTTAAAAAATAACCTGTTTTACCGTAAAAGCCGGACGGCCTTTACAAGAAAATAAAATACGCAAAAACGGCGAAAAAATATCCCGTCTTATTAATTCCCCGCGCGGATAGTTATTGCAAATAATCATAATACAGGTTCCGCCGCGCAAAAAAACATTCATAATAAGACCCGCGGGCAAGCCCTTAAAACAGCGCCTTATGATAGCGCCTAAGGCAAGATTTTTTTCGCTTCCGTAAGCAAGCCACGGTATTATAAATATCTTACACAGCTTTACGCTAATCCGCGTAATGGCATAGCCGCATTAATTGATGCCAGGACATTTCAGACAGATTTTTCGATATTTTCCTTTATTATGTCTATCTTGCCTTGAGTGTCCTTAACTCCCGACATGGTGGAGTTGATGGTGTCCATATTTTTGGAGCCTTCTTCCGTTTCGCTCTGTATACTTTTAACGCTTTCCTGCATGGCTCCCATGTTTTCAAAAAGCTCCCCGCCTTTGCCGTAAATATTTTTAAAGGTATCGCTTATGCTGCCGCTTTTTTTAAAAACGCTGTCTATGGTGGACATTACCCCGGAAACAGCGGAGTTGGTGTCCCCAAGGGATTTAAGAGTCCGTTCCGCCAGCTTTCTCACTTCGTCGGCAACAACCGCGAAGCCTCTGCCGTGTTCTCCCGCCCTGGCCGCCTCTATGCTGGCGTTCAGGGCCAGAAGGTTGGTCTGGTCCGCTATTTCCGAAAGTATGCTTAAAATATTTCTTATATTCTCGGCCCCCGCCTCAAGGGCCTTGATATCCTCCGCAAACTGTTCAAGCTCCCTGGAGCTGTTGCGGGTGTGCTCAAGAAAATCGCTGAAATTAGGCATTATACGGGAACTGATTTCGTCGTTAAGATCCTCCGACCACTTATAAAAAGTATCGAATACCTTAAACACGTTGTCCATGGCGTTTCCCGTCTTGTCGGATGAGTCAAGCAGAGAGCTGAGCATACGCTGCCTGAGAGCGGAAATTATACGCTCGCCGTTAACGCTCCTTAATCCGTAATAATCGTGGTATTCGGAATAAAAATAAGGAAACTTGTCCACAACGTTGTCGAAAAACCTGTCGTTCTCCCCTACCTTAAAGAAAAAGATCGCCGTGGCCGTTTCGTTTATATGTATGCCAAGAATTTCCCCGAAAGAGGTAAAACCTGCTACGGGAACGTTTTTTAACGCTTCTATCTTATTAAGGTCCCTGGTATATCTGTAACGCCTCGTGCAGCAGTCCGTAAGCAGGCCGCCCACTATCTCGCCGCCTTTTCCTTCCATAAAGGCGTTGAAATCGCTCTGGGTTTTGCCGGCAATATCCTTTCCGTAGGTGGCGATATGCAGCTCGTCCCCTATGCCCACGTCGCAGGAAAAATAAAGTTCCTCCGGCTCGGGAGCGATGTCGATAAAAGGATTTATGCACCTTGCGTAAGGCTTGTTGTTTATAACCGTGCAGAAGGAATAGTCCGCGATTTCGCGGCTGTTGGCGAACCTTTTTCCAAGACGTCTCTGAACGCCCTCGTAAAAGCTCGTTATAAGGCCGGACTCCCTGTCGTAAACGTTAGACACGGACCTTCTGGCAGGGCTAGACTCCACAATATCAAGACTTTTTCCGGTAAGGACGTGGGTCTGGCTTTTAAAGACGCCGTAACGGTATCCCGGTTTGAGCTTTATCATGGCTACGGTAGCGTGGTTCTCAAGCACACGCTCACCGTCGTAAACATAGGCGCTTGGGCCGGAGCTGCCTGCTGAACCACCCACGAAGGGGCAGAAAAACTTGTTGGATTTATAAACGGCTTCCATAAAAAAACTTTCGCTGTTTGAATAACCGTCGACGATAGTATAAGCCACCGTGTCTTTATAGTTTACGTCAAGCTCTATATTTACCCGTCTGAGATCCTCGTATATCTGCCGCACACGCTCGTCCACGGATTTGGTGTAAGAACCGCGGCGTATATCTTCGTTATGCAGAGGCACTGAGAAAACCTGAACGGCGGAAATAATATCGCTGCCGAAAACCTCTATCACTATGTTATCCCAGCCGGAATCGGTATCGAAATAGAGCTTGTCCAGCTTTTTGTCGCCGTTGCGGGAGGCTATTTCCCCGGCCGTGGTAAGAAAAAGCATGCGGACGCCTTCCGGCAGGCTGCGCTTTACGGAGGAACACACGCTTTCAAAATTAAGCGAAGGAGCCACGAAACCTACGGCAAGGCGCGGCTCAAGAGCGTTTATTTTATCGAAAATCTCGCGCTTATTCAAATCTCCCGGTTTAAGGGTAAAGATAGCCGCTCCCTTATCGAGCTTCGCTTCGGACTGCGTTTTTTTCCTTCCAAAAAACATGGCAAGCCTCTAAATGTTTAATATGACGTAATATGTATGTTTTTTTAAACTTAAAATCAAGAGCAAATTACGTCCGCCCGAAAGGTCTGGCAAAAGTACGCCGGTAAAGCCTTGCTGCCGCCGGACTTAGTATTAGGCGACTATCCCCTAACATAGATAATTATGACAAATAATTATAATAATGCTCCGTACCGTCAAAAACATTCATAATAAGACCCGCTCAGGCAAAGCAAATCTGGAGCAAAAGCTCATTTAGACAATGCCTAGCCAAGAGCTTTCAGTCTTATTATTCACTATCGCGAGCAAGCCGTAGTATTATAAATATTTCCCATAACTTTATTAACCTACGTAAGGATATAGATGCGTAGTATTATAATGTGGACGGCGGCCGAATAAAGCGGTATACCTTCTCACATGGAATATAAAAACATAACGGAAGGCCGTTTTCTATCAAGGCCAAACAGATTTACGGCGGTATGTGAAATAGACGGCAGAGAAACGACAGTACACGTTAAAAATACGGGCAGATGCAGGGAGCTGCTCGTACCGGGGGCAAAAGTCTTTCTTGAAAAAAGCGGCTCCCCCGCGCGCAAAACCCCGTGCTCCCTCGTTGCGGTAATGAAAGGGAACCGTCTTATAAATATGGATTCCCAGGCCCCTAACGCGGCGGTTCTGGAGGGGCTTAAATCCGGCGCCGTGGATCTGGGGCTGGGAAAGATAACCCGCATAAAGCCGGAAACCGTATACGGAAGCTCCCGCTTTGATTTTTACGCGGAAACCGCCTCCGACAAAATATTTATTGAAGTAAAAGGCGTTACCCTGGAAAAAGACAACGCGGCCATGTTTCCCGACGCTCCCACAGAAAGAGGCGTGAAGCATGTAAAAGAGCTGATAAAAGCCGTCTCCGAGGGATATAAGGCTTTCATAATATTCGTGATACAGATGAAAAACCCATCTTTTTTTACACCTAATAGGGAAACTCACGAGGAATTTGCCGAAGCAGTAAGGCTTTCCGCCGAAAAAGGCGTGTCAGTGCTGGCTTACGACTGCCTTGTACGGGAAAACGGAATGGAAATAGACGATAAAATCAGAATTATTTTATAAACGTGAACCTTGAGGATTGCAAAAACAGGCTGCATAAATTAAAATATGTGCATTAAATCGTAACCATGCCCTGGCGCGGACTAACGTAAAGCTATGGAAAATGTTTATAATGCTGGGACGGTTGCCTGTTAAATTATTCATGTCGGGACCGGAATGATAAAGTTTTATCGTTTTTTTATCGCCTGTCATCTGGCGGCGGCTTTTTTGATATTAAGCGCCCAAAAAGCGTTTACGGAAGAAAACCCCCTGCCTTACCCGGAAGCCGCCTCCTTTCTCTCCGCCGGCACGGCGTCGGAGCTGGAAAAGCTGAAAAACGCGAAGCTGCGCCTCGGAGTATTCTCGCCATACGACTATACCGATAAAGACGGAGAGGAAATAGGAAACGCGGCCGATTTCAAAAAGCTCCTTGAAAAGGTTTTCGGGCTTTCGGTCTCAATAGTAAAGCTGAGCGGAGAGGAGGAAGGGCGCAAAGCTCTGGAAAACGGCTCGGCGGATATGGTGTTCGGCCTGAGAAAGGACTCTGGAAAAAACGGGGACATATTTTTTTCAGGCCCGGTGTTCACGCGGCGGCTTTATATATTTTCATCCGAAAGGCAGGCGAGAAACCTGCGCAAAAACAACATAAAAGGCCTGCACAGGAGGACGGCAGCCTATTATAAGGGCCTGGACGTAAAAAACAGCCTGCGGCGCGACCTGGATATAGACATAAGCCTTATAGAAAGCGACAGCCTTAACGATATGATAAGAGAAGTCAACGAAGGAAACGAAGTGGACTTCGGCATAATACCTGCCGACCTGGTTTTCAGCCCGGAAATAAAAGCGGTAAGGAACAGGCTTGTTGAAGCCAAGGACGCGGAAGACTCATCCGGCCTCATCGCGGTAAAGGATAAAAAATTTCTGCCGGTCATAGAGGGGGTCGAAGAATATTACGATAAAACAGGCAAACGGCCTTTCGATATTCTTACCGCCCGGAATACGGACGCACTCTATTCTCTGGCGTTTACGAACCTGAACGGCCTTACGGGCAAACAGCGGGAATTCCTTAAAAACCCGGAAGGGCTTAAAGTGTATGTGCCAAACCCCTCCTATCCGCTGATCTATCTGGACAGCTCCGGCAATTTTACGGGCATCTACGCCGATATGCTGAACAATTTTTCAAAGCTTTCGAAAATGCCGTTATCATACAGCCTTATAAGCGAAGCCCAGGCAAAGGAAAAAAAGAAAAACCTTAAAGAAAACGAGATACTGCTGGGAATTTTTCCGGACGATTCGGATAAGCCCTTTCTCAGCAGTTTCAACGGATACTATAACACAGACCTTACCATATTCGGCAGAGACGGCTCGAACATATACTGGCGGGATTCGGACCGCGTAGGCACCATAAAAAACAGCCAGGCCGCAAAATATCTGGACCAGACAGGCATACGCTATAAAGGCTACGCAAAAGGAAACGACCTTTTCGACGGTCTCAAAAACGGGGAAATAGACTTTGCCGCCGCTCCGGCCCAATCTTATTACGGGCAGATACTTAAGGGGAACTACTGGCTTACAAAGATAGAGTCCACGCCAGTAACCCTGTGGCCCGATATGTTCTTATACCGCACGGGAAGCATGATAGCCGGGCTTTTGGATATAGCGTTCAACGGTTTTATAGACTATCACAAAATAATGGACAGCTGGAGCTACCGCACCGACGAAACAACGGCTGAAATAGTATCGAAATATTATGTAAACGTCCGCAATCAGGCAAAAAAGCAATTAATATCCACCAGCATAATCGCAGGGCTTATGCTTCTTGCCGCATTTCTTTACATGACGGTAAGGATAAGGGCTTCGAAAAACAGAGACCTGATGACGGAAGCCGAAGCGGAAAAAAGGGCCAACAAAGCAAAAAGCATATTTCTTTCTAATATGAGCCACGAAATACGGACGCCCCTCAACG
>CANTXF010000011.1 GCA_947853665.1 uncultured Deferribacterales bacterium
ACGGAACTTGGAAGAACACGCCTGCCAAAAACTGCATAGTGTGTCATAAAACAAGGCCCGTGCTTTCCAGCGGCGCTTTGCACAGCATGAATTAAGAATACTGTACTTCCCATACAGTATGCCTCTATAAAGAGATAAGGCGGGCTTAAAGCCCGCCTTATCCGTAAATTCACTGAAATAAAAGGCGGATTGACCGTCTTTTAAAAAATTTCCTTTTCGCATACGAAGGTTTCCGGGTATTTGCTGTCGTTTTCCAGAGCCAGGCTTTTCGCGAACATTTCCGTAAAATAATGAACCCTGTTGCTTACGTTCGATTCCGGCAGACGGAAAGTAACCTTATGAAAAAGGGTAAAAGAGTTGACCATACCGACGAAAGTATCCACTATGTAGCGCAGGTTATGGCTTTTATGGATGGCCCCGCTGTCGGAGAAGCGTTTAAGGCGCTTTTCTATTGCTTCGTTGGAGCCGGTGATTTTATAAAGCTCGTGGCGGAAAGTCTTATTTACGGCGGCGATATTAGCCACGGTTTTCGTTTCGTTTTCGTATTTGATTATAGTATCCATCAGCACGTCGGCCAGCGAGTGCATTTCTTCGATAAGCGTGTCCTTTACCGGGATATCGTCGAAAGATACGTTTATCCGCGAAGTCATTACGTTTACGGTGGCCTGCAGCAGCTTTTCCTTAGTGCCGAAATAGCGGCTGATAAGTGAAATATTAAGATTGGCCAGCCTTGCTATTTCCGTGTAAGTGGCGTCTTCGTAGCCTTTATCCGCAAATACTGCGGCAGCGGCGTTTATTATCCGCGCTATGCTGGCTTCCTTATTACGCCTGATAATTTTTCTTTCTTCGCTCATTTACAGTTTTCCCATTTATAACTCATTACTTCTTAAATCCTTTTAACGCCCGCGCAGGGCTAAAAGGATATTATCCGCTTATTATAAAAAGACCTCCCCGCCCGTTTTACGTTCAAAACGGAAAAGGCCGCCTTAAAGGCGGCCGGCAGTTTTACAATTCTTTTAAAAGATTTGTGCCGAAGCTTGTGTAAATAGTAAGAAAATGGAGCGCTCTTTTCAGTTTTTCCTGATAAAAAAGCGACAGGGACGTTGGGTTTATGTAGTTCGTTACGGGCTGCCCGTTTATGGACTGATTCACCTGCTCGTTTATAAGCGTTTCCACTATGGTATCGAAGGCGATGATTGTTTGGGTAGCCATATCTTCCGGTATTATGCGCTTGCGCGCCAGATGCTCTATCCTTTCCACAGTGCTCATATCGTTTATTCCCGCGTATACGGAAAGCAGCCTCGTGGTATTTACAAGGTAGTGCAGGGCCTGGGTCTGGAGGTTGAACATATCCTTATTGGGGCCGTCCTTCTCCACTATAAAGCTGCCGAATTGAGATACCGGCACTTTCACGGGCGGGGAGAGGGTTATCAGATGAGCCATCACGGACGGCTTATCGGCTATTTTTTTAAGCATATAGTTCCGCACGCCCCAGGCCAGGGTAATGTCTCCGTCGAAAGCGGCCATATCAGTAACGCAGGAGAAGCAGCTCTTTATTTCCGTTGAGGTTTTGGAGGCCCACTGGTCCACCTCTTTGAGCCAGTCGGAATAGCGCATTACGAAATCGCTCCCCGTGGCACGCCTGTCGCATATTGAAGAATAATAGCCGACGGCGATAAGGTTGCTTGTAAACTTCGCCAGAAATTCCTGAAACTTTTTAAAGGTTTCTCCGTTCGTTTCGTCGTCCAGAATAACGGCGTAATTTATCTGGGGCCTTAAATCCATTTCGCGCCGCGCACCGGAACCGAGTATTAAAAAGCAATACCTGTGGTCGGAGAGAATAAGGCCCTCTTTTCCGGCGAATTCGTCGGAAGTGATTTTAAATACCTTTTTCTGTATCGCGTGGTGTATGGATGACAGAGCCGTAAGCTCCTCCCGGGACATTCTGGAGGAGGTGGCAAGGCTTTTCGCCACCCGATACATTCCGGAAAATATCTGCTTCAGCTCGTCCAGAGTTTTGATGCTGTCTATATGGGCGCAGTAAACGCTGGCGTTCTCAAAGAGGATTTTTGCTATATCGTGGGATGATATGACGCCCGCCGGTTTGCCGTTCTTGTTTACGAGAGCGTGGGTGGCCCCTGCCGCCTGCATTTCGTTAAGGGCCTCCACTATGGGAAATTCCGGGGGGAATACAAGGGGCTTTGTGTCCATATAGCGTTCCACTTCCGGATGAAGGGCGTTTTCCTCTATATCCGTCATAAATTTTACCACCAGGTTTTTGGAGGTAAGCAGGCCCTTTACTATCTGCTTTCTGTTTACCACGAGAAGGCTGCTTATATTGTGCTCGCTCATAAGCCTGCTCGCTTCCGTTACGGATTTTCCCGTCTGTATGGATATTACGGGAGAACTCATGCAGTTTCCCACGGATTTGAAGGTGGAATCCATCATGGAGGTGCTTGATGCGTTCTCAAGGTCGTTCAGCCTTGTCTGTATGCATTTTATGAGCTGCTGCCTGAACTCGTCCGACAGCTCCATAAGCCTGTATATGCAAAGCTCGTGGACAAAAAGCAGATCGCAGTCCGTTTCCGCCACGGCGTTCATGGTATACATGGTTTTTCCGAGGAAGGTGGATAAACCTACGGCTTCGTTCTCGCAGACTATCTTTAAGCTCGTGTTGGGCCTTGTGAGGGCTACCCTTCCGTTAAGCGCGAAGTAAATGCCTTTATGATAGCGCTCGCCCTTTCTGAAAGCCAGCTCGTCTTTAAGAAGATGCAGATCTTCCACCCTCGTAAGGGCGGAGGACAGGTCCTCTTCCGAAACGTGCTTGAAAAGGGCCTGGCCCTTCAGCTTGGCTACGTTTTCCGCGGAAAGTTTCTGATGTTCCCTGTGCATGGGCCGCTCCTAAACAAATATCGTCCTTTTTTCAATATAATCATACTTTTATCTAAAATACAATCGGTTTATTAATAATTTAGTTTAAAAAAGGACTGTCTTTTTATTTGCTTGACCTTAAGGGGAACAAATATATAATAGCTCTTTCAGTATATTGCGGGTAAACCTTTTTGCAGAAAGCGGCTTTCGTTAAGAGGGTTTACAGCGCGTTTTATTTCGGAGACTTTATGTTTGACCGCCCGGCTTACAGATATATCAACGGTTCTCTTGAGGAAGCCGTAATAACGTCGGATATTTCCATGGAAGAGCTTAAAGCAGTTTCCTCCCAGGTCCTGCTGGCGGAGAGGAACGTGGTTTCCTTTATTTCCGGCGGCCCTTTTCTCAATATGCTTTTATGGGGGGAGAAGGGTAGCGGCAAGTCCACCCTTTTAAGGCTGCTTGCGGCCAAATACGGCGGCAGCGGCCTTGTTACCGTGGAATTTATCGACGACAGACCGGCGGGCGTATACGGCCTTTACGGGATGATAAGGGCCTGCCCGGATAAGAAGTTCATACTTTATTTCGACGATATTTCCTTTAATGAGAGCGACGATTCTTACAGAAGGTTCAAATCCGCCGTTGAGGGCGGCCTTGAGGAAAAGCCCGGAAACGTCCTTTTCGCGGCCACTTCCAACAAGCGCCACCTTGTTTCCGATAAGGGCGGCGATACGGGCGACATATACGACAGGGACGAAATGAACGAGCGCACCTCCCTTCAGGCCCGTTTCGGCCTTTCCATAGGGTTCTATCCGCTTAATAAGGACAATTATATTAAAATATGCGCCATGTATCTTGACAAATACGGCGTCGAGGCCGTGCCCGGCTGGGAAAAGGCCGCCGAGGCCTACGCCATAGACAGGGGCGGCAGAAGCGGGCGCCTTGCGAAGCAGTTTGCCGCCTACACGGCGATAACGCGTTAAAATTCATCAAAAGAGGTATAAATCATGGAAAAAATAAAAATTCAGGCAAATCTTTCCGTAGACAGGTCGGGAGGCCCGGAAAAGCTGCCTCTTATCATCGAAAAGGTAAAAGAAGCCGTGGAAGCCAAATATCCTGACGCCGATATAGCCGTAAGGAAAGGGTATTTTAAAACGATAGACGGCATCTGGGCAAGCGACGCGGCAGTGGAAAAGGATATTTTCGCCATAGTGGAAAGCGTAAGGAAACAGGTTCTTTAGCTCTATGGCGCGTTCCGTTTTCAGATACGCGGCGTTTTTTATTTTTTTCTGCGCCGTATCCTTCCGCGCGGAAGCCGCGGAGAGCCGCTCTCCCATAATAGAGGGGGCGGCGGGCCCCGGGATAATGGCTTTCGAGCAGATGTTCATAGATAAATCCGTGGCCGGCGTTTCTGGCAATTTTATTCCCTATGGCCGCGTGCATCTGCGTTTTGGGGACGGAAAGTTCCTCCGCCCGGAAATAATAGCGGAGGATTCCGGCGCTTTTAATTTCGATATTTCGGGCATAAAGGAGGGCGGCGGCTCTTCTTCCTACAACAACTATTACCTTAAACTGCCTTTAGGCATACCTGTGCCGTTTTTTCATTACAGGTCGAGCCTTGCCCTGGACGCCAGATATTCCGTTTCCGTAACCGGAGTAAAGCTGAAGGACAAGGCCCTTGTAAATAACAGAATTTATGAAAGCGGCGGCAAGTTCAGGGCGGTTTCCTCAGAAATGACTTTCAGGCTGTATCTTAACACGCCAGTAGTTCCGAACCCCAGCTTTTTTGAGTATTCTTATTTCGGCGTGTTCTATTCGGAGCGGGTCCTTCCCAGAACCGCCGCTCCCCCCGGGTCAAGCCCGGACGAGCCGGATATTCTTGTAAGCACTCTTACGAGAACGGGCGGCATTTTCTACGACATGAAAAAGGACACGCCGCTTAAAGGGCTTAATTTCGACATATCCGCCTATCTGGGATACGGGGATATGTTCAAGCTGGAGGATATAAGCGCCATAGGAGCCTCTTTCGGCAACACGAAAGAGCTGCTTACGATTTACGCCAAGGGCGGCCTGAGTTACAGGTATATTTTCGGCAACAATATGGGCCTGGACCTTAACCTTGGAGTGTCTTATTTCGTTACCACGGAGTTTTTAAGCACCGCGGACGATTCCAAATACGCGGTAAACACCGGGGGCGACCTTAGATATTTCGCGTCCCTTAATTTTGTTTTCGGCTACTGATTTCCTAGCCTCTTGCAACCAGCCCCGGTTTATATTAAAGTAACCGGATTATATTAAACTTAAAAAAGGTCGGTAATATGCAACTTGATTTAACTCAGGCGTCGGGATTTGCCGGCGAGATAGCCGCCAGCTCCACATTGAGCGAGCTTAACGAGGTTAAGGTAAAATACCTTGGCAAAAAGGGGCTTATATCCCTTCTTAATAAACAGCTTCCGTCTTTGGCGCCGGAGGAGCGTCCGGCTGCTGGAGAAAAAATACAGGGCCTCAGAAACGGCTTCGAGGCTCTTTTTCAGGAGCGTCTTGAAAAAATCGGCAGGGAAGCCAGAGAAAAAGCGATACTTTCCGAGTATATAGATATTTCCATGCCGGGATTTCCTTTTGTAAACGGTTCTCTGCACCCGGTGAACCGGGTTTACGACGAGATAGTGGATATTTTCACCATTGCGGGTTACGAGGTAAAGAGCGGCCCCGAAGTGGAGGACGACTATCACAATTTCGAAGCGCTAAATATCCCTAAAACCCATCCGGCAAGGGATATGCAGGATACCTTTTATATCCACGGGGACATCGTTTTAAGAACCCATACGTCTCCCGTTCAGATACGTACCATGGAAAGCCAGAAGCCGCCGATAAAGATAATATCCCCGGGCAAGGTGTACCGCTGCGATTACGACGTTACCCACTCGCCCATGTTCCACCAGGTGGAGGGCATCGTTGTTGATAAAGGCGTTACTTTCGGCGATATGAAAGGCGCTCTGAGGCTTTTTATATCCCGCATGTTCGGAGACGACCTGGACGTAAGGCTCAGGCCCAGCTTTTTTCCCTTTACCGAGCCGTCGGCGGAGGTGGATATGGGCTGCGTTCAGTGCCGGGGCAAAGGCTGCCGTATGTGCAAGGGCACGGGCTGGCTGGAGATAGGGGGCTGCGGCATGGTGGACCCGGAGGTTTTCAGGTTCGTCGGTACCGATCCCGACGTTTACAGCGGCTTCGCTTTCGGCATGGGTATAGAGCGCATAGCCCTGCTTAAATACGGCATAGACGATATCAGGCTTTTTTACGAAAACAGCCTTAAATTCCTTAAACAGTTCTAGGAGCGGGGTATAATGAAGATAAGCGTAAACTGGCTTAAAAATTACGTCGATATAGATGGCATTTCGTTAAAGGAGCTTGCGGACGGCCTTACTCTGGCCGGTCTCGAGGTGGAGGGCATAGAGTCTTCCGAAAGGGTTTCGGGCGTCGTAACGGCGAAAGTCCTTGAGAAGGAAAAGCACCCCAATGCGGATAAACTCAGCCTCTGCACCGTTACGGACGGAAAGGAAACCGTTAAGGTGGTTTGCGGCGCGCCGAACGTGGCCGCCGGGCAGATTGTCGCCTTTGCCTCTCTTGGGGCCAGGCTTCCGGGTATCACCATAAAAGCCGCTAAAATAAGGGGCGTTGAATCCTGCGGCATGCTTTGCTCCGAAAGGGAGCTTGGCCTTACGGACGAACATTCCGGCATACTCGTTCTGCCGGAAGGCACGGACCTGGGGCTTGATATAAACGACGTTCTGGGCCTTGGGGACGCGGTTTTCGAGCTGAACGTAACTCCTAACAGGCCGGACCTGCTTTCGGCCGTAGGCGTTGCCAGAGAAGCGGGAGCGGTGTTTTCCAGAAAAGTGAATGCTCCATCCCTTACCCTTGCGGAATCTCCGGAGGAAGCCGCCTCTTACGCTTTCGTAAAGGTGGAGGAGCCGGATAAATGCCCGGTCTATACGGGCAGGATAATAAAAGGCATAAAAATAGGCCCCTCGCCCCTGTGGATGCAGAACCGCCTGAAAGCTTCCGGCATAAGAGCGATAAACAACGTGGTGGACGTTACCAACTACGTTCTTATGGAATACGGCCAGCCCCTTCACGCTTTCGATATGAAGCGCGTCAAAAACGGAATAACCGTCCGCTCCGCCGTAGAAGGGGAGAAAATAGTAACCCTGGACGGAAAGGAAAGAACCCTTGACGGCGGTATGCTCGTTATCGCCGATGATGAAAAGGCTCTTGCCGTGGCGGGCGTTATGGGCGGAGAGTTTTCCGGCGTTGCCGGGGATACGGACACGGTGTTTCTCGAGTGCGCCTATTTCGCGCCTGATACGGTGCGCCGCACGTCTAAAAAGCTGGGCCTGTCGTCCGATTCCTCCTACCGCTACGAGCGCGGTATAGACAGGGGAGCGGTGGAAGCGCTTTCCGACTATTCGGCTGCTCTTATGGCGCGGATATGCGGCGGAGAGGTTTTAAAGGGGCGCGTCGGCGGAGTTTTCAAAAAATATGAGACAGGGCCGGTTATTTCTTCCGTTTCCGGGATAAACGCCCTTTTGGGAACCGATATAAAGGCTTCGGAAATGGCGGATATTTTAAACGGCCTGGGTATTGTAACATCCATTGAGGGCGACAGGCTCGTTTCCGCTGCGCCGTCTTTTCGTGTGGATATAGAAAGGCCCGCGGATATAGCGGAGGAAGTGGGCAGAATCTACGGTTACGACAGGATAGAGACCACCGTTCCGCCAGTCAGGGCCGACGCCGGGCGCCTGCCTGCGGAGCTGAGGCTATCAAGGGGCGTAAGAGCCCGTATGGAAGCGTTAGGCTTTAACGAGGCCGTAAATTTTTCCTTTATGGGCGGTGATTATCTTTCCATGTTCGACGGGGACGAAAGGTTCGTGAAGATACTTAACCCTATTTCCGCCGACATGGCCTGGATGCGGACTTACGTTTTCCCCGGGATCCTGAAAAACCTTAAAACCAACTGGAACCAGGGTGAAACGGACATAAGGCTTTTTGAAATATCGGCGTCCTACGTTTCCAGAGGGGCGGATAAGCTGGCGGAGGAAAGGCCGAAATTCGCTCTCGGCGTTATGGGCTCCTTTATGAGCGCATCCTGGATAAAGTCGGGCGATCAGGACGTTTATTTTTATCTTAAAGGCGTTCTCGACAATATCTTTTCCTTTATGCGGATAAAGGCGGAATATAAAAGACTTGAAGACCGCCCCTTTCTCCATCCGGGAAAATCGGCGGAGATTTCATGCAATGGCCGCGTTCTGGGCTTTATAGGCGCTCTGCATCCTGATTTTGCGGAAAAGCTCGATATGAAGGCCCCCGCCTATCTGGCGGAAATAGATTTTGCTCTGGCGTGCGAAATATCCGAAGGGAACCCGTTTTCCTACGCTAAATTTTCAAGATTTCCTTCCGTGGAAAGGGATCTTGCCGTCGTCGTTCCGTCTGGGGCGGAGGTAGGGCCCATGCTTGAGGCGGTTCGAGAAATTTCGACGCTTATTTCCGATATAAGGCTGTTCGACGTTTATTCCGGCAAAGGCGTGGAGGAAGGCTGCAAAAGCGCGGCTTTCAGAATAACTTTTTCCGATTTGTCGAAAACTCTCAGCGAGGAGGATATAAATCCTCAGATAGAGCGTATCCTGGAAATGCTTGCGGAGAGGTTCGGCGCTAAACTGAGATAGGGGAGGGGCTGTAAAGATGTTCTCATCCGGATTTTTGCGCGCGTTGGCGGGGGCCGTTTTCTGTTTTTGCCTGTGCGGGGCGGCTTCTGCCTCCGACGCTTATCTTGATAACAGGCTTCTTGCCGCTTCTTCGAGGGGCGACACGCGGATAGTGAAGGACTCCCTTTTAAAAGGGGCCAATATAGATTCTAGGGACAGGCTTGGCAACACGCCCCTTATCCTTGCCTCCGACGGCGGTTATCAGGAGATAGTGCGCCTGCTCATCGAGGAAGGCGCCGCCGTCAACGCCATGAACGTGTACGGGTACACGCCTCTTTTATCCGCCGTTACCAATTCTCACAGATATATAGCTTCCCTGCTGTTTAAAGCCGGAGCCGACCCGGAAATTCCGAACAAGTACGGCACTACTCCGTCTATGTATATAAAAACCCTCGGGTTCTTTACCATGAACGAATACGCCGGCTTATCCGGGCCCGCCTTATCATCCCTTACGGACGACAGGCCGGAAAGGCGCGGCGCTGCGGGCGGTCTGCATAACCCTGTCTGGCGGGAGAAGTTTAACAGGCTTCTTTCGGAAGGCAAGGCTAAGGAGGCCGCGGATATTCTCGTTAAAACCGCGGAAACAGGGAACAGGCAGGCCATGTTCCTGCTGGGCTCCCTGCTGATAGAAAGGAACAATATTTCCTCCGGAATAAGCTGGCTCAAAAAAGCCGCCGACGGAGCGGACGCGGATATTCTTTATGAAACCGGCCGCCTTCTTGCCGGAGGGAGCGTCCCTTACGACAGGGATTTCGGGATGGCCTGTCTGAAACGGGCTATGGAAGGCGGCAGAGCGGAGGCCGGGGCCGAATACGCAAGGCTTCTGCTCTATGGCGGCAGCTACGCGGAAGCCTACCCCATATTCGTTTCCGCGGCGGAGAGTGGCAGCTTGGAGGGCGAGTTTTATCAGGGATATATGCTTTTTGCCGGTAAGGGCGTTAAAGCAGACGAGGAAAAGGGGCTATCCCTTATAAATAAAGCGGCTTCCGGCGGATACGGCGAGGCTGAGGCGTTTTTAGGCAGACTGGGGCTTGAGGATATGATAAAGCGTGTGGCTTCTTCCTCCGTAGGCGATAGGGCCATGATCAAAGGAGATATTCTTTCCCTTAACGCCCATCTTATAAAAGGCCGGGAGGGCTGCGACACCTACGGTCTGGAAGAAGCTTTCGGCGGCGCTTACGGAGTGCGCAGGGCGGAGATATGCTATCCCGGCGACGGCACCGTAAAGGCTTTTTATTATATGGCTCCTTCGGCCGACAGGGACGGGGCCGCTTATTTGAAAAATACAGCGGGGAACGCGGAGTTCGTTTTCCCCTGAAAGAGCGTTTGATGATAAAATTTTTAGCCTTGGTTTTCACCGTTTTTTTCGCTTTATCGGCTTACGGCAGGGAGGGAATAGTAAAAGCCGTTCAGGACGCTTTCGAGCTTTATTCCGTAGGCAGTTTCGACGAGGCCGCCCCTCTTTTCGAGGAAGCGGCCCAAATGATGAAGGAAAACGCCCCGTCCGACGTGAAAGGGCGTATCAAGGTTTCTCTTTACGCCGGGCTTTCTTACAGGGAGGCGGGGGATTATCAGGCCGCGTGCCTGTGGCTTACGGAGGCTTTCAACCTGGCCGCTTCCTCCGGCGATAAGGCTTACGCCGTAAAGATTCTCGCCTATATAGCGGAAACAAGGCGTATGCAGGGGGATTACGCCAAATCCTTAGAAGATTATCTGACCGCCATAAATTCCGGCCTTACGGAAGAAAAGGAAAAGGCGGCTCTTTATTACGGCCTTGCGGAAAGCTACCGGCTTTCCGGCAAATACGGTGAGGCTCTTGAAGCCTGCGGTAGATCTGAGGAGATCTCCAAAAAATTTTCCATGGATAAGCTTTATCTTTCCTGCGTTATTGTGGACGGGGAATCTTACCGTATGAAAGGCGATTACGCCAAATCCATGCAGATGTTCGGCGTGGCTCTCGATACCGGCCGGGCCAGGAATTATCAGGATATAGCCGTGGCCGCTCTTAACGGGCTTGCTCTTGTGTCGGAGGTTCTCGGGCGCACTGACGCGGCAAGGGACAGATTCGAGGAAGCCTTATCCCTTTCCATAAAAAACGAGGCTTTCGACGGGGTCGTGCTTATAAGCGGCAAAATCCTTTCCCTGCTTCCGGAAAAAGGCTCTTTTTCCGAAAAAGGGGACGAAATATCGGAAACGGTCAAAAGCCTTGAACCGCTGAAAGACAGCGAAATGAAAATCGCTCTTTTAAAGCTCGCTTCAGGATATTACGGCGCTTCCGGCGTATATGACAAAATGTATATCGCTTCGGAGGCCCTTTATAACGAAGCCGTTGCCTCGGGAAGCGACGCCGACGCTTCCGGCGGCCTCTACGGTATGGCAACGGCCCTTTTCGGCATGGAAAAATATCAGGCCGCCTCTGACAGGCTGGACGAGGCCGTTTCGAGAGCTGCCTCCGCCGGGGTTTCCTCCGGCATAGGGAAAATGTACGCCCTTAAAAGTGAGTGTTTCGTTAAAATGGGCTATTCGGAGGACGCGGCTCTGATTATGGAGGAAGCCGTGCGCAGCGCGGAGGACGAAAAGAGCAAAGCCGTATACGGGGCAAGGCTTATGGAGATAAAGGCGATGATAGGGCCCGTTTCCGGCGAGGGTCCCGCAGAAAGGGCGGAAGATGCTTCCGCCCCGGAGGATAAGGCTGAAAACAGACTTTCAGAATAAACGCCCGTTTTTATAAAGTGGCCGGTAACATGAAAAATAACCGCGTAAAATTAAAAAGCCCCGCTTAAGCGGGGCTTTTTTGGTTTTTAATATTTATTAAATATTTCCTGTATTTTTTTAGGGTCGTCGGTTTTAGTCAGCGCCAGCATAAGAAGCACGCGTGCTTTCTGAGGGTTAAGATTATCGGCTCCGATAAAGCCGTTCTTTTTGTCGTCCCCTTCTATAAGAACCAGGCCGGAGCCGGTTCTGCTGCTGCGGACGACGGCCGTTTTATTATTTTTCATAAGATTTAAAAGAGCTTCCTTCTGGTTCCGGTGTACGCTTCCAGCTCCGGAACCGGCTATTACGAGGCCCTTGGCTCCCGCCTTTACAAGAGCTTCCGCCGCCGGGGCGGAACCGTCGTTAGAGTAGGAATACAATATATCGACTTTAGGCAGGGTTTTCATCCCTTTTACGTCAAATTCCGTGGCTGTTGTGTGGGGCTTTGCGGGCAGGGCGTAAAAGTACGGAACGCCGTCTATCACAGCGCCCAGGCTTCCGGAATTGGGGGCCTTAAAGGTGCTTGTTTTCATCGTGTTGGTTTTCGCCGCGTCCCGGGCGGATAGTATGGCGTCGTCCATAGATATCATCACACCTTTTCCTTTAGCCTCCGGGCTTGCGGCCAGAGCCACGGCATTATAAAGGTTTTTGGGGCCGTCGGCGCTTATGGCCGTGGCCGGGCGCATGGCTCCTACAAGAACCACCGGCTTGTCGCTTTTTACGACCATATTAAGGAAATAGGCCGTTTCTTCCATAGTATCCGTACCGTGGGTTATTACCACGCCGTCAATGTCTCTAGCAAGGAGGTCGTTTATGGTAGAGGCAAGCTCCAGCCATATATCGTCCGTCATGTTGCTGGAGTCTATGTTGCACACCTGCCTGCCGCTGATAACGGCCAGGCTCTGTATTTCCGGCACGGCTTTTATAAGGGTTTCCACCGTCAGGACTCCAGCGGTGTATCCCGTGGTGGCTACCCCGCTTTCCACCGACCCGGCTATTGTGCCGCCGGTAGCAAGAATTGCCACTTTAGGCAGGTCCTTGCCCCAGCATAACGGCGCTGCCAGCAGGAACAGGGCCGCCAGCGAAAGATAGAAAAATTTCTTCATTATTTTTTTCCTCCTTAACGTAATAATATCCGTGGTAAGCGTCTCCCGGTATGCGGTAGGTTACGGCAGATCTTCGCAGCGACGGCCGGGCGGCGCCGGGCGCTTATGATTTTATCCCGCTGGGAAAAGGCTTCCCCGCCTTAAACTTACGCCCTGCAAAAGGGCTTATGTACGGTTTTTTGCCGCCCCGGGCCTCTTTATTATAAATATTTCCTATAATCGGGCCGATTTTCGTCAGGGACGCAGCAGACGTGGATGTTTCCCGCAGTTTTTGCCATGATCCTGCGCGAAAGAGAAGCCGCCGCACATTAAATATATATTAATAATTTTTATTAAACGCAATCAATATGAAAACTATGCGCAAAAGTGAACCGTGTTTTGATGAAAAAGACTCGGATATCAATCGGTTGAAAAATATCCCGCTTCGGAAAATTATTTTAAGACCGTCCCGCCAAAGCCGTGTTTTGAAAAAGCCCTCCCTATATGGGAGGGCTTAAAAATGATTTTTATTTCTTTAAAAGCGGATATCCCAGCTCCTCTCGTTTCGCGGCGAATTTTTCCGCGCAGAGTTTAGCCAATGCCCGCACTCTCGCTATATAGCCTGTCCTTTCCGTAACGGATATGGCGCTTCTCGCGTCCAGCAGGTTAAAAGTGTGGCTGCATTTCAGGCAGTAATCGTAGGCCGGCAGCGGGAGATTCAGCCCGGCAAGCCTGGCGCATTCTTTTTCGTAAGTGTCGAAAAGCATAAAAAGCGTAGGCACGTCCGCTTCCTCAAAATTGAACTTTGAGAACTGGACTTCGTTTTCATGGTATATCTGGCCGTAGGTAACGTTTTCGTTCCATTTTACGTCGAATATGGATTCCGCCTGCTGCAGATACATGGTAAGCCGCTCGAGTCCGTAGGTAAGCTCGCCTGAAACGGGTTTCAAATCCATCCCGCCGGCCTGCTGAAAATAGGTAAACTGGCTTATTTCCATGCCGTCCAGCCATACTTCCCAGCCCAGGCCCCATGCCCCCAGAGTGGGGGATTCCCAGTCGTCCTCCACGAAGCGTATATCGTGTTCGAGAGGGTTTATGCCTATGGCTTTAAGGCTGGAAAGGTAAAGCTCCTGAATATCGTCCGGAGAAGGCTTAAGTATTACCTGAAACTGATAATAATGCTGCAGCCTGTTGGGGTTTTCCCCGTACCGTCCGTCGGTAGGGCGGCGGCTGTTCTGCACGTAGGCCGCTTTCCACGGTTCCGGCCCCAGGCACATGAGGAAGGTGGCGGGGTTAAAAGTGCCTGCCCCAACCTCGTTGTCGTAGGGCTGGTAAACGATACAGCCCTGATCGGCCCAGTAACGCTGCAGGGTCATTATAACGTCTTGAAAATACATGTTTATTTTTTCTCTCTTTTCGCGTTGGCTTTTAGAGGCAGGGAGTGGAGCCTGATAAAACCGGTGGCGTCGCTCTGGTCGTAGGCCCCGTGGTCGTCGTCCATGGATACGACCATCATATCGTACAGGGAGTAGTCGCTTTCCCGCCCCATGCAGGTTATATTACCCTTATAAAGCTCCAGCTTTACCTTGCCGGTTACGTATCTCTGAGATTCTTCAAGGAGCGCCCTCAGGCAGTCCATTTCCCCGGAATACCAGTATCCGTTATATACCAGACCGGCGAATCTTGGCATAAGGGTTTCTTTCAGATTTATGACGCTTCCGTCGAGAGTCAGCCCTTCAAGATCTCTGTGGGCGGCCATAAGTATGGTGGCTCCCGGAGTTTCGTACACGCCTCTTGATTTCATGCCCACATACCGGCTTTCCACCATATCCACCCTGCCTATGCCGTTTTCGGCTCCGAGGCGGTTGGTTCCTTTAAGCATTTCATAGGGGGAGAGGGCTTTGCCGTTAAGCTTTACGGCCACTCCCTTATCAAATTCAAGCTCTATTACTGTTCCCTTGTCGGGAGCGTTTTTAGGGCTTACGGTATATTCGAACATATCGGCGGGAGGCGTAGCCGCCGGATCTTCCAGAATACCCGCTTCGAAGCTGATGTGCATTACGTTGTCGTCGCTGGACCATGGTTTTGAAACGGTCGCTTTTACGGGGATGCCGTGTTCCGCGGCAAACTCCATGGCTTCTTTCCTGCCCTTTATCACGTTGTAAAACTCCGGTATTCTCCAGGGGACTATGGCTTTAAGCTCCGGCGCCAGCGCGGCTGCCGTAAGCTCGAAACGCACCTGGTCGTTGCCTTTGCCGGTGGCTCCGTGGGCAAAATATTTCGCCCCCGTTTTTTTTGCGGTTTCTATTATGCCTTTGGCTATTATCGGCCTTGCCAGGGACGTTCCCAGATAGTAGCGGCCTTCGTAAAGGGCGTTGAATTTTACGGCTGTAAAGACGAAATCCCTTACGAACTCCTCTTTAAGATCCGCCACGTAAAATTCCTTGGCTCCCGATTTCATGGCCTTTTCTTCCACGGCCTTCCAGTCGCCCTCCTGACCCACGTCCGCGACGAAGGCCACCACGTCGTAGCCTTTAAGGTCGAGCCATTTTAATATAACGGAGGTGTCGAGGCCCCCCGAATAAGCCAGAACTACTTTCTCCCGTGCCATGTTAATTGCCTCCCAAACAATCGAGCATGATTGCTTTCTGTATATGTAATCTGTTTTCCGCTTCGTCGAATATTACCGAGGCCTGGCTTTCAAGCACATCTTCCGACACTTCCTCCCCCCTGTGGGCGGGCAGGCAGTGCATAAAAAGGGCGTTTTTTCCGGCCAGCGACATAAGGCGGGAATTTACCTGAAATCCGGCGAAATCCTTTATGCGCTTCCGGGCCTCGTCTTCCTGCCCCATGCTGGCCCATACGTCGGTATATACCACGTCGGCGTTTTTAACGGCTTCTTCCGGGCTTTCCGTAAGAGTTATGGAGGAGCCGTGCCTTCCGGCCGTTTCAAGGGCTTTTTCATATATGGATTTATCGACGCGGTACGCGGCCGGGGAGGCTACTGCCAGATCCATGCCGAACTGGGCGCAGCCGTTCATCCAGGAGTTGGCCATATTGTTTCCGTCGCCTATATAGGCTACTTTTATCCCTTCGTACCGGCCTGTTTTTTCGTATATTGTCATTATATCGGCCATTATCTGGCAGGGGTGGTAGGTGTCCGTAAGGCCGTTTATCACCGGTACGGAGGCGTACTCCGCCAGCTCTCCGGCGCGTTCATGGGCGAAGGTGCGTATCATTATGCCGTGAACGTAGCGGGACATTACCCTCGCAGTGTCTTTTATCGTTTCCCCCCGGCCCAGCTGTATATCCCTGCCGCTTAAAAACAGAGGGTTTGCCCCAAGCTCCCTTATGCCTATTTCGAAGGACATACGGGTTCTTGTGGACGATTTTTCAAATATCATGGCCACGCTTTTGCCGTCCAGATATTTATGCGGAACGCCTTTTTTGCGTTCTTCCTTCAGTTTCAGCGCCGTTTCGATAAGGGCTTTAAGCTCCTGCGGCGTTCTTTGCATAAGTGTGAGGAAATCTTTTTTCATTTCGTTTTTTCTTCCAGATTTTTTACCGATTTTATAAATCTTGAGGCGCCGTCTTTTATCTCCTCCTCCGACACGGTAAGAGGAGGGTAGAGACGCACGGAGCCGTTTCCCGCGGTTATCACTACAAGCCCGTTTTTAAGACATTCTTCCGCCAGCACCTTAGGGTCGTGTTTGGTGCCCGCTCCGATGAGCAGGCCCTTTCCCCTTATTTCGCAGGCGTCTCCCAGGGCTTCCTTTATAACGGAGGCCAGGAGATTTCCTTTTTCCGTTACCTTATCGAGGAAGCCGGGCCTTGTCATTTCCTTTATAACAGCCTTTGCCGCAGCGCATACTATCGGCGTGCCTCCGAAGGTGGAGCCGTGGGTTCCCGGAGTCATGTACCGGGCGAATCTGTCCTTCGCCAGAAAGGCTCCCATAGGAAGGCCGTTGGCCATAGCCTTGGCCATAGTCATAACGTCCGGCTCTATGCCGTAATGCTCGAAGGCGAACATTTTTCCCGTTCTGCCGTAGCCCGTCTGAACCTCGTCTATTATAAGCATTATGTCGTTGGCCGTGCAGTAGTCCCGCAGCCGCTTTACGTATTGCTTATCCGCGGAGAGCACGCCGCCTTCGCCCTGGAAGAGCTCCAGTATCACGGCCGCCGTATCGCCAAGAGAGGCGGCTTTTTCAAGCTCCTCCATATCGTTGAAGGGAACGTAGACGTTATAGCCCGCAGCGGGCGTAAAGCCCTTCTGGACCTTGGCCTGGCCCGTGGCGGACAGGGTGGCGTACGTCCTTCCGTGGAAGGAATTATACATGGATATTATTTTGTATCTGGCGCCTGAGTATTTTACGTTTCCGTAAAGGCGGGCCAGCTTTATGGCCCCTTCGTTGGCTTCTGCCCCGGAGTTGCAGAAAAATACCTTTCCCGGGAAGCTGTTTTCCGTTATAAGGTCCGCCAGCTCCTCCTGCTCCTTTACTATAAAAAGGTTGGAGGTATGCAGCAGCAGGCCGGCCTGGCGCCTTATTGCTTCCGTAACGGCCGGGTTGCAGTGGCCCAGATTCGTAACCGATATGCCGGAGCCGAAATCAAGATACGATTTTCCGCTGTCGTCCCACAGCGTGGAGCCTTCTCCCCTGACGAAGGCTATCTGAAACCTTGAGTAGGTGTCCATCAACGACGGCATGGGCTGCCTCCCTGACAATATATGCGGATACCGCTAAAATAAATTTTATAAACCAGAATCGGTAAAAAAGCAATTTTTAAGATTGTAAAAAAGGGGCCGCGGGCTTTATTCGATTTTATCCGCAGCTTTTATACGCCTTCGCTCCGAAAGGGGGACGCTCCGCTCCATTACCGCCTAAAATACTTATTGAAAATAAACTTATAAACTATTATAAATTTCCCTATGGATATAAAAAACAGTAAAGAGATTATCGCCGGGTTTGTCGAGCGGTATAATTTTTCTCACATTTTTACTGACAGCGGGCTGCCTTTGGGAAAAGAGGCGGCCCCTCTTCGCTTAAGCGCCGGGGAGGCTGTGGAGTTTCTGCTTTCCTCGGCTCTTACGGGCAGCAAGGTCATCGGCTTTTTTGACAGGCTCCCGGCGGTTTCCGTAAAACGCTCCTTAAGAGGAGAGTGTATTTTCGTAAGCCGCAGGCTGCCTGAAAAAATAGACGTTCCCACTCTGTTCTGCCGCAGGTCCGGCGATATCGCTTCTTATCTGGTTCTCGCCCTCAAAACTGCGGCCGACTGCAAGCTGCCCGTATCCGTCGTTATATCCGACGACGCTTTAAATAATTACGCGGACCCGGTGAAAACCGTATGCGACCTTGCCCGTACTTCGCCTTACCTTCATCCGGATACCTTTAAAAACCTTTTCGACGGGGCCTCTTTCGCTTCCTGCGCCGCCGTTGCGGAAAGCGCCTTCTCATCCGCTCTCGGCAGCGGTGAAACGGAGGGCGGCGTCCTTTCCTTTTCTGATAACGATCTGCCCTTTTTCCCTTATCTTCTGCCCGGCATCCTTCCGGAAAACGCGGAAAATTTAAAAGGGAAAACTATTAAGATCCCTGCCGGCGAGGCGCTGGCCGTAGTTTCCATGCTTAATAACAGCTACGCTCTGGCTGTCTCCCCGGAAAGCGCCGGGGAAGAAAAATGGCCGGAGACTGCGGATTTTCTTTGCCCGGGGTGCCCTTTTGTAAATATTTTTGCGAGGATCAGGGATAAGGAGGCGGTGTTTTTTACCGATATAGAATGTGAAGGCGCACTTAATTTCTTCCCTCTGAACCGGGTTTCTATCGAATCCTATATGGGGCTGCTGTCGGAAAGCCTTAACGTGAAAACCGTGTTCATAGGCCGCGCTTCCGGCTATAAGCCCTGTTACGACGGCCTTCTTAAAAACGGCCGCGTTATATTTTTAAACGACTGCGGCCTTTCGGGAATCAATATATGCGCTTCCGTAAAGCATCCCAAAAAAATCACGGGAGAAAAGAACGCTCTCTTTCCCTACGGCTGCGGAAATATTAAAAGCTATTCCAAAGTCAGGATAAATCCTAAAAAATGCCGCTGCATAAAGGACGGAGTGCCTCCCGCCTGCGCTGAAGCCGTAAAATGCCCGGCCATATACGTTAAAAACGACGTAGCGGCCATAGACGGCAATATGTGCACAGGGTGCCTTGCCTGCAAAACCGCGTGCCCTTTCGGAGCTATATCATGAATTACCGTATTATGACGGGCGGATACAGGTTCAAAACCTTTGATACATGCGTTAAGCTGCTTATATACAGCGCAAAAGAATCCGATTATATTATCAGCGTGCGCGGCCGCGCCGGTTTGTCGCCCGCATCGCCCAGTCTGCGCAGCGTGCTTCTTACCGGCAGCTCGAAAAAGACGTATAACGGCATAACCCTCGATTTCGACGGAATTTTTGGAAACGACAGCGACGGCATAATATTAAACCCGGAAATACTGGGCCTGGACGCGGAGCCGTCGGCCTGCCACTATTGGGGTATGCTCGGCGCTCTGTGCAAGGTGATAAGCGACGTGTCTCCCGCTTACGTTACCGGGTACCTTCTTGAAAAAAATATGAAAAAGGAGCTGGAAATATTTACGAAATTTTCAAGCCAGCTTCCTTTTGCCCTTCAGGTGGCCGTAAACGAATCCATGAAAGATACGGCGGATTAGCTTATCCGCCTTTTGTCTTTTAACGGGTCTTTACGGGGCGGCTTTCGATAAAGCAGCCCCGAGCTTTTTCTTATATTAACTTAAAAATTATGGGAAATTTTATAACAGGGCGGCTTGGGCCCGCCAGTAAGAAGCAGGGCGGAGCGTCCTTTAAGGCGGGATGAACACGCCCGCGGCTTAAAACTTTTTTGGGAGATCCCGAAGCGTTTAACGCTGCTTTTTTCCGGTATCGGACGGGGCGGGATCTATGTATCACATAAAATACAGCCGGCTTAATATAGATATTAAGGGCAGCGGCCGTAAGGCTTTTTATCTTATTCCGAGAGCGTCACAGAGGGTGTTTATCTGCAAAGGCGATAGCCTTGATGCTTTGGACATGCCTATAAGCGTTCCTATTACGGATTTCAGGGCCGCGGCCGGGTTCCGCTTTATCCCTTCCTTATCGCTTATGGGAACTACGGACGCCAGCTTGTCGATATTTATGCCGGAAACGTCGTTTTTCGCTATGACTGCGTTTAATGTGTTTATAATATCGGTTATATCAGGCTGACGCCCTTTGGACGGGGCGGAGGGCTGCTGCCTGCCGATATCCGCCTTAACGCCCGTAAGCGACGGCCCGGTTTCCCCCAGCTCCGCCGATGGTATTTTAGACATAAGTCTTTTTATGTCGTTTTTATCTATCTGAGAGGCTTCCAGAAGTCTGGTAAGCTCCGTTACAGTATTTTGCAGTATTTTGCGTATTTTGCCGGAGCGTTCTTCCGCTTCGGCCGCTTTGTAGGTTATGCCGCTTATTTCTTCCCGCAGTTCCGCGTTTACCTGCTTGAGCTTCTGAAAATTAGTGTGGTCCGTGTCCGCCTTCATGCGGCGTATCTGGGAAAGCTGGGAGGCGTTTACCTCTTTAAGCTCGTTTATCGTTCTGCGCATGGATTCAGTATCAGAGGCGCGGGAGGATTCAAGCCTGGCTTTAAGCTCAGATATCAAGGAATCCTTTTGCTTCGATTCTACGGCGAGCCTGGCCTGTTCCGATTTTACCCTTATAAGCTCTTTCTTTATGTTTGGGGCTTCCTGGCTTTCCGCCGGAGCTTTTTCAACGCCGCCGCTATTTGACAGAGCCTTTATAAAGAGCCCCAGCTTTTCCCCTTCCGGGTTGTCCTGAAAGATAATATATTTTCCGCCGCCCGTGTCGAAGCAGTAATAGGCAGAGGCTTTTCCATCCTTCTGAAATAGCTTGCGCACAGGGCCGTTTTCCGCCATGGAGACTATCCATGCGGGAGCCGCCGTCTCCTTTTCTTCCCCGCCGCTGAAATAGGATAAGCGGCCCGATTGGCGTTCGTAAACGTAAAGGGTTGTTTTTACGCTTTCGCTTAATGTATTCAGGGTATTTTTATCGTACATGGTTTTAAATATAGTAAATTAACGAATTTTAGACAAGCTATTTGTCCGCGGTAAGGCGGCCCTTTCCTGCGGCCGCTTCTCCTATTATCCGGGCCGCCGGGTATCCTGATTCTTTAAGCTCTGAAAGCAGGGCGTCCGCGTCTTCGGCGGACACGCCTATAAGAAGGCCGCCGCAGGTCTGGGGATCGAAAACAAGGCTCGTTTCTTCCTTTGATACGCGGCTTTCATAGCCGTCTCCAGCAAATTGCAGATTATTATACGCTCCCGCCGGAACCAGCCCCATTTTTGAATACTCCAGAGAGCCGGGCAAAAGGGGAATTTCAGAAAAATTTATCGTTATATCCGTGCCGGAAGCCTTAGCCATTTCCAGACCGTGCCCGCCGAGACCGAACCCGGTAACGTCCGTGCAGGAGGACACGTCGTATTTTTTCATTATTGCGGAGGCTTTGCCGTTTGATGTAAGCAGTGATTCCGTCATGGAGCGAGTTTCGCTCTCCGAAGCGAAAGCTGCCTTTATAGCCGTGGATATTATGCCGGTTCCTACGGGCTTTGTGAGTATGAGCCTGTCTTTCGGCCTCAGGAGGGAGTTTTTATATATCCTTTCTCCCTCTATAACGCCCGTAACCGCAAAGCCCAGGCGCACCTCGTCGCCCGAAAGCGTATGCCCGCCGCACAGCACGCACCCGTATGACGACAGTTCGTCGGCCGCTCCCTGTATCATAAGGCCTGCGGCCTCGCTTCCTATGGCGCAGGGATACATCATCACGGAAAGGGCTGTCAGCGGCCTGCCGCCCATGGCGTAAACGTCGCTTACGGCGTTCAGCGCCGCTATCCTGCCGAAGGTTTCCGGATCGTCCACTATGGGGCCTATAACGTCCACCGTCTGCACCAGCAGCGTATCGCCGTGCCTGAATACAGCGGCATCGTCTCCCGTCTCAAAACCCACGATAAGGTTCCGGCAGGGAGGCACGCGCACTTTAGAAAGGGCTTCCTGCAAGTCTCCCGGGCTTGCCTTTGCGGCTCACCCCGCGGAGCGGGAATATTGGGTCAGTTTTATCACAGGTCTTTGCATCCTTTATATATAAGCCCGAACATATCCTCGATGTCCTTTTCCTCCACGGAGGAGAACGCCACCCGGATGTCCGTGCCGTTGGTGCTTATTACGCCCACCCCGTATTTATCCAGAAGGTGCAGGCGCAGCTTTTCGGATTCCACTCTGGCGAGCCTTATGCACATAAAATATCCCGAGTTAAAGGGATAGGCCGTAAACTCGTCGTTATAGCGGCCGGAGGAGAGGACCGCTTTTACTTTTTCGCAGCGTTTTTTTATAACTTCGTTGCAGGCCGCTCTCTGGGCGTAAAAGTCCGGATTGCGGAGGCTCTTTAAAACTGCGGATTGGGAAACGTGGGGCCCGTTGGATATGGTGGCCCTTATAATGCCCGCAACTTTCGTTTCGAGGGCGGAAAACATCGCGGACTGATCCCCCGGCCCGGTAGCGCCGAAAGTTATGAACCCTACGCGGAAGCCCCAGGCAAATTCCTCTTTAGTGGCTCCGTCCAGCTTTACGGCAAGCAGGTTGGCGCTGCGCCCCGTAAGCATGGTAAAGGCCGATTCCTTAAAACATTCATCCCCGAAAAAGAGGCCGAAATAGGCGTCGTCCGCCACGGCCACTATTTTTACGCCGCTTTCGGCAATTTCCGTAAGGCCGTTAGCTATGGCGTTCATTTCCTCCGGCGTGGGAGTGTATCCCGTGGGATTATTGGGAAAGTTGAGCACGACTATTACTTTGTTATGGGCTTTTCCGCATTCCCTTACCTTTTCGAGCAGGCCCCCGGCGTTAAAGCCGCCTTCCGGCGTAAAGGTGGAATATGTAACTATCTCCGCCCCTCTGCGCAGGGCGAAAGTCATGCGGTAGTTGCCCCAGAATTTATCCGGCATTACGACGTAATCGTCCGTATCAACGAACATATCCGCCGTTATGCTAAGTCCGTGGGTAAGGGCGTTCGTAACGATGGGCAGGCTTGTCTGCCTGCTTTCCAGAAGCGGGTTGTCCTTTATCATTTTTTCTTTCCACGCTTTTCTTAAATCCGGCAGGCCGGAGGAAGGAGCGTAGGGAAAAAGCTCCGAAGGCTTGAAGTCTTTAAGGCTTTCATACATACAGTCCAGATACATCGGCCCGGCGTCCGTAGTGGCTATGCCTATGGTCGCGTTATACTTCCGGGCTTTTTCTTTGGCTTCGGCTCCCTGGGTGAGTATGCCTTTCGGCATATAGAGTTCCCTGCCGAGGTTCGAAAGCATATCCAGCACCGACAGATTGACGCCGGCAATCTGCTCGTTAAGGGTTTTTGCCAATGGGTTCATATTTTTCACCTTAAACAATTATCGTAGCTTTGTATAATACTTGATACGGGTTTAAAACACAAGCGGGGAGTTATTTTATGAAACGGGGCCGGGGTTTACGCCCAGCAGACCGTCTATGGCCCGGAAAAAGGCATCCTTTTCCGATATTTCTATTTCCATTTTAACGTATCCGAATATTTCCCTATATTTTTCCGGCAGCTTTACGAAATCTTTTTCCGTTGTCAGAAAAAAATCCGCCCCTCCGGCCGAAGCCTTTTTTATAAGCGCTTCAAGCGTTTTTTCCGCCGGGGCGTAATGGTCTCTGAAACCTTTGAAGGCCGTTATTTTTATCCCTGCCGAGGAAAGGCCGTTGCGGAAAGCGTTATTGGAAGCCACTGCGGAAAAGGCTCCCGCCGCCGTTCCCTTCAAATCTTCAATCTTTACGGTTCCCTGGGGAAACACTACTTTGTCCGTTACCGTTCTGCTGAAAAAAACCGGTTTGCTATCCGCGTATTTCTTTGCCCTTTCGGGTATTCTGCTGCCGGAAGCCCTGGTAAAGACTATTATATCCGCCCGGCTTATGGCGGAGGGCGTTTCCCTGATATAGCCGAAAGGAAAGGGCAGGCCCGTGGAAACCGGGTTTTCGTAATCCAGAAGAAGCACGTCCGCGTCTCTTTTGAGGGCCCTGTGCTGAAAGCCGTCGTCTAGGACGGCCAGAGTGGAGCCGAAATTTTCCTGAGCGTAAAGCAGGGATTCGCCCCTGTTTTTCCCCGTGATTACCGCGGCTCCCGGGCAGTTAAGGGCCATCATATAGGGTTCGTCCGCCGCCATGGGGGGCTTTTGAAGAACGCTCTTTCCGTCGGAGATAACGTTCATGCCGTACCCCAGCTTTCCTTTATAGCCAAGGGAGAGGATAACGGGCTTCTCTCCACGTTTCAGGTATTCCCCGGTTATTTCTATTGTGTGGGGCGTTTTCCCGGCGCCTCCGAGAGCGATGTTGCCCACGGATATTACTTTAGCTTTCTTTTTCATCTTCGCGCCTCCGCATATCCCATAAAAACGCGTATTTGAGGAAGGAATACATATACGCGCTTGAAGCGGCCACAAGGCCGGGCACTCCGTCCAGCACGGCCAGATTAAGCACATACAGCTTAAAAAAAGCGAAGCAGGGGGAAAATATCATTTTTATCAGGGACGGCTTTTTGCCCCGTCTGTAATAATCGGCGGCGGAAAGCTCCGCGTATTTTACGGTTTTTGCCATGTGGTCTGCAATTCCCCTGTAAGATCTGTGTATCATGGGGTTTTTAAACCGTTTTACCTTGCCTTTTACTTTAAGGGCTTCGTGAACCAGCTCGCCCTCCCATCTGGGCGAGGCGGAGCGTTTTGCGAGCCTGAGCCTGTTGTCCGGCTGCCAGGAGCGTTTAAGCGTGCGGCCCAGGTATCTTGTGCGCCTGTTTATTATATAGCCGTCCGCCTGCGGGCTTTTAATGGCCGCTTTTATTTCTTCCGCCAGCTCAGGGGTCAGCTCCTCGTCGCAGTCGAGGCAGAGTATCCACTCTCCCGAACATTTTTCAAGGGAGGAGTTTTTCTGGGCGGCAAAGCCTTTCCACGCTTCTTCATAGACTTTCGCCCCGTAGGAGAGGGCGATTTCCCTGGTTTCGTCGGCAGAGCCGGAATCCACCAGCACTATTTCTCCCGCTATGTCCTTCACGCTTTCTAGAGTATGCCTTATTCTGTCCGCTTCGTTAAGGGATATCAGAGATACTGAAAGGGCAGGCCGCGCCATTTTTTTAATTTCCTTCATGCCGCGTTTTAAATTTGTCGAAAATCTTTAAGGCTATGCCGTTCAGTGTGTCCTCCGTTATGCAGTCGAAGGTTTTTTTCGAATAATCCTCGCCGGGGTTGTTTTCGTCGGGTATTACGTACTGGGCCAGATCGTCTCCGAAAAGCCCCCAGCGGAGGGGGGACTGGCTCTTTTTCGCCGGATATATAAGCACGGCCTTTTTTCTCATGTTCCCTGCTATGTGGCTTGGGCCGGTGGAGCCTCCCGCGTAAACTTCCGCCCTTTCTATAAGGGCGGCCAGGTCAAGTATATCCGGGCCGTTTTTATATATCAGCACGTTTTTGGCCGGTACGGAGCTTTTTATGGCTTCAAGCCTGGGGAAATCGCTTTCGGAAGCCGTCATTATAATAAACGAATCCGGCGTCATGGCGGCCGTTCTATCCGCAATGGCGGCGTATTGGGCTTCCGTAAGGTTTTTCGCCGAGCCTCCGGCAAAAGGGTGAATAATTATATACGGGCCTTTAACGCCGTTTTTCTCAAGGTAGGCTTCCGCCCGCCTTACGTTTTCCGCGGAGCAGGTTATTCTGCCGCCTATTTCATACCTTTTTCCGAAAAGCTCCGGGTTCAGGGTTTTTATTATGTCCAGATTATATTCGGCTTCGTTTTTTACGGAGCGCGAGCGCTTCTGTATTATCCCCTTGTTATAAACCAGCCATGAAAGGGGCTTGGACAGCGGCCCGGTTCTGAAAGGAGCGCCTGAGGCCGCGGCCGCCTTCAAGGTGGCCCCATCGGAATAAAGGGCGGCGAAAACGTCCGCCCGGAAAGCCTTCATGCGTTTTTTCAAATCGGAAAAATCCCCGTCGATTATCCAGGTTTCGTCTATAAAAGGCAGGTTTTTCACTATCCCCGCGTTGTAGCTCCTTACAAGCACCGCTATGCGGCCCTCCGGGTACATCCTGCGGGCCATGTTGAAAGACGGTATGGACAGTATCAGGTCGCCTATTTTATCGGCCCGGGATATTATTATCCCCGGTTTATCCGGCACGTCCTTAAATGATGGGAGGAAAAGGCTCACTCCTGCGCCTCTCCGAACTGCATTTCATAGAGCTTTTTATAAGTGGCCGAGGACTCTAAAAGCTCGTTGTGGCGTCCCATGGCTTCCACCTTTCCGTCGTTTAGCACTACTATCATATCGGCTCCCAGCACGGTGCTGAGCCTGTGGGCTATAACGAAGGATGTGCGCCCAGCCATAAGGTTGTCCAGGGCTTTCTGCACTACGCGCTCGGATTCCGTGTCCAGAGAGCTGGTCGCTTCGTCCAGAATAAGCACCGGCGGGTTTTTAATAAGGGCTCTCGCTATCGTCAGCCTCTGTTTCTGGCCGCCGGAAAGCCTTACTCCCCGCTCGCCCGTCATAGTGTCGTAGCCTTCGGGCAGGTTTTTTATAAATTCGTCCGCGTAGGCCGCCCTGGCCGCCGCCAGTATTTCTTCCTCTTTTATGGATTCGTTGGCGTAGGCGATGTTGTTTCTTATTGTGTCGTCGAAAAGAAAAGGCTCCTGAGACACTACGCCGATATTCCTGCGCAGGGAGTGCACCTGATAATCCTTTATGTTTACTCCGCCTATTAATATTTCTCCCGAGGTTACGTCGTAAAACCTGGGGATAAGGTTTGCCATAGTGGATTTGCCCGCGCCGGACTGGCCTACGAAAGCCACCGTGGAGCCGCTTTTTACTTTGATGTTTATATTGTTCAGCACATAAGGCTCGCCGTCCGCGTATCTGAAGCATACGTTTTTAAATTCTATGTCCTTGTTTTTGGCGTCGCAGGGCAAAGTGCCGTCGCTGTCCAGAATGTCGTTTTTTTCATCCAGCATGGAAAATACCCGCTGAGAGGCCGCTATGGCGGATTGTATCACGTTGTTGGCGTTGCCTATGTCCTTTACCGGCTGATATACCATGGTAAGGGCCGCCAGAAAGGAGAAAAAGGCGCCGGGAGTTATGCTGCCGTTTATTACCTGGGTGCCTCCGACATAGACTATGGCGGCTATGCCGAAAGCGCCTATAAATTCCATGAGCGGCGACGTTATCTCTCCGGCCAGTATGGTTTTTATCTCAAAATTTATGGCTTCGGAATTGGCTTTTTTAAATTTGTTGATTTCCTGATTTTCGTTTACGAACGCTTTGACTACCCGTATGCCCGAAAAGGCTTCCTGAAGGGTGGAGTTAAGCCCGCCCATCCTTTCCTGACCCTTGCGGCTGTAATTGCGTATTTTTTTGCTTATTACGAAAAGCGGGTGTATGAAAAGGGGATAGCACACGATAGCCAGAAGCGCCAGCTTCCAGTTCATGTAAAACACTACGCCTACGAGGCTTATTACGGTTATTATTGCCCGGAACATATTTATCATGGTTGGTATGGAGGACTGAACCAGGTTTATATCGTTCGTAATGCGGGACATGAGAACGCCCGTAGGCTGGTCGGAAAAGAATTTTACCGGCAGGTACACCATTTTTGTGAACATGGCATTTCTTAAGGCTTCTATCACTTTCTGGCCCACGTAGCGCATAATATAGTTCTGGGTAAACCGGAAAAGCCCCTTGGCGAAATATATGATTATTACGAGAACCGGCAGGAAAACCAGCAGGCCGCTGTTTTTTTCGATAAAGATATTATCCATTACCGGCTTTACTATGTAGGCCAGAGCACCGTCCGTTCCGGCGGTGAGTATTGACGACAGCACGGCGAATGCCATAAGCCCTTTATACGGTGCGAAATACACCCACAATTTCTTTAAAATGATGCACCTCTTAACTTTTTCTTCGAATTTATAAAGGGCGCGCCGCGCCCCCGCGTTTTAAGGCGGCGTTATTTTTCGTGGCACTCAAGGCACGTGTCCAGGCTTGCGTGGGCTCCGTCTTTCGGCCACTGTGAATGGCACATGAAGCATCTGTCGCCGCAGCCGTCGTTGTTTGAAAAAAGTTTCAGCCTGGGTTTAGCCGGGTCGTGGCACGTTACGCAGGTTTTAAGCGAGCTGTGTTCCGGGCTTTTTTCAAGCTTGGGATGGCACGTCATACAGTCTCCGGCGCAGCCCGGCAGAGCCGCCGTTTCAAAGGACAGAAAAACCGCTACGCCCATAAACAGGACGAAAGGTAATCCAAAACGGAAGCTCCTCTTTTTGTGGTTCTCAAATATCCCGAATGCCATTCAAGCAACCCCTGCTCTGTGTATTTGTTTATATTGTTTAGCAAATTTGAAGGTATTTTGCCAAACCTTTTTTCCGCTTCGTCCATCAGCACGCCTTTTTTCATCCTGAGGCCGAAAACGACCGTTTCCTTAAAGGCGGTTTCCGCGTCCAGCTTTTCCGCCTGAAATGCGGCCAGAGGCTCTTTTATATATCTTTCGATATCAGGCGGGTAGGAATACCTTACGCGGCAGCCGCCGGAGTAAAGCATCGAATGGGCTCCGGCACCTATGCCTGCGTATTCGCCGCCCGTCCAGTAGACCATGTTGTGCATACATTCCTTTCCCGGCCGGGCGAAGTTTGATATTTCATATTTTTCGTATCCCTTTCCGCTTAAAAAGGCTTCCATATCATCATACTGGCTTTCATCCGTGTCGAAACCGGGCAGATAGCCTGTGTCCTCCGGAGAGTAGGAGTAGGCGGATATATGGTCCGGCCCCAGGGCGGATAGCCTTTCCGCCGTGTCGAACACGGTTTTGCGGCTTACTCCGGGAATATCGAATATTATATCGGCGTTAAGGGATACCCCCGTTTCAAGGAGCCTGACGGCGGCTTTTAAGGCTTCGGCGCCGTCGTGAATACGGCCCAGTTTTTTAAGGGTTTTGTCGTCCAGGCTCTGAACTCCGAGAGACACTCTCGTTACGGGGCAGTTTTTCACAAAGGCGGCGAAATCCTCCGTAACGCTTTCCGGGTTGGCTTCAACGGAAAATTCGGTGCCCCTGAAATCCATGGCGGATAAAAGCCTCTCCGTAAACCTTTCGAGCGTTACGCCGGGTATGGACGAAGGGGTGCCGCCGCCTATATAGAGGGTGTCGAAGGTTTTATTTTCCAGAGCGCGGGCGCTTTCAAGGCAGGCTTCCAAGTATGGCTCCATAAGGTCCTCCGCCTCCGTTTCCGAATAAAACCCGCAGTAGGGGCATTTGGAGCGGCAGAAGGGCAGGTGGACGTAAAGTCCGCGCATAACTGCTATTTCCCGCCGTTTATAAGGTAAAGGCCCAGGGCCGCCAGAGACAGGCTCTGGCGGAACGAGCCGTTTTTAGCCATTTCCATCATTTTTTCGTAGGGGACGGTTACCGCTTCGGCATCCTCGAATTTGTCCAGGCGCTGTTTGCCCGTTATGTGCGCGTTTCTGGCAAGAAACACGTGGCATTTGTTCGACATGAAAGCCGGGTTGGGGTCCATTATCCCAAGGGGTACGAATTCCTCCGCAGAGGCCCCCGTTTCCTCCGCCAGCTCCCTTACCGCAGCCTGAACGGGCGTTTCGCCCGGATTTACGCCCCCGCCCGGAAATTCCAGGGTGTCCGACTCCGGCCCGGCTCTGAACTGGCGCACGATTATAAACTCGTTATCCGCAGTTACCGGCACTATCGTGGCCCAGTTATTCATCTCCACCACGGTAAAGGGCATGGAATCCGACGCATCCTCATAATAAAAATCCTTCTGGATTATATTTACTATGCCGTTTCTGAATACATTTTTCTCGCCCAGCTTGCGCCATTTGCCAGTCAAAGTATTATCTTCCCGTCGGCGGCGCCGGTCTGGGCTATGCGGATATTCGACTTAGCCTCCGTATATTTGTTTTTAAGCTCTTCTGGTATTTTGCTTATTTCGTATATAAGCCTGTCGTTGGGCAGAAAGCCGCCTATTTCGTCCTCAAAGGGAAATCCGAAGGGAAGCAGGGCTATGGATATGCTTCCGGAGGCGGAGGGCACTATCTGCACGGCGGCCACGTCCTTTATTCCGTTTTTTTCCTTGTCGTCGGCTCCTATCACTATGTCGCCGGTAACCGTTTTTGCAAGCCTTATTTCAGCCATTATTATCTCCTTAAAGTTTTTCACGACCATTCCCTTACATAGATTAACGTAAAGTTATGGGAAATATTTATAATAAAGCGGCTTGCTGCGGCAATGAATAATTAAGGCCGAAGCTTTGGCAAGGCGCCGTCTAAAAGGCCGGGGCCAAGAGTTTGCCTTGCCGCGGGGCTTTATTATAAACGCTTTTGACGCAGCGGAGCATTATTATAATTATTTGCCGTAACTATCTGCGTTAGGGGATAGCCGCCTTTTATTTTAATTAATCCGTATAATTATGCGGACTCGCTTACGGGCTTTTAGTTTCAAGCCCGCGCCGCATTTTTATGCCCAGGGCTTCTTCCGCCTTTTCGCGCCCTTTTTCCGTAAGGGCAAGAAGGCCGTTTCTCTCTTCCGCAAGGCCCTCCCTTTCAAGGGCCAGGATGATTTTACCGGTAAAGCTCCCGCTCCAGGCCATAGCCGTATGCAGGCGGGCGGCTTCGACGCTCTTCCCCTCCGGGCTTTCTTTTTCGCGCAGATAAAGATGTGCGGAAGCTATGAGCATACCGGTGCGGAAGCGCTTTTTCTTTTTTTCCGAAAGCATGGGTATTATTCCCGTTTCAGGAGCCGCCGCCGCGCTTATTATAAAAAAGGCTCCCATTACGCACACGATGGTGCCCGCTATCAGCACGTTAGCCCTGTAAGCCAGGCCGAAGCCGGTAAGACAGGCCGTAACGCATATAAGGGCGGAAGTTATTATCAGGGCGGAGAGCCTTTTTGCATAAAATCTGGCCGTGAGAGAAGGGGCCAGAATAAAGGCCGCCGCCATAAACGCTCCCGTAACCCTGAAAGCGGATGCGGCCGTAAGGGCCGTCATAAAGGATATAAGGATGTTTACCGCGTCCACTTTAAGCTGGGAGCTTCTGGCATAGCCTTCGTCCATGGAGGAGAGTTTTATTTCCTTATAGAATACCAGAACGCACATCAGGTTAAAAAACAGCACGGCTCCCAGTATGTAAACGGCCGCCGGGCCCATATCGTATCCTCCCGCTTTTATCCTGTCGAAGGGGACGAAGGCCAGATCTCCCGCCGTAACCGTGCTTATATCCGCGCCGGAAACGCCGGTAAAGCCGTTTATTATAAGTATTCCTGCCGCAAGCAGCACCGAGGAGACGGACGAGGCCGCGCTGTTTTTTTCCATGAGCTTTGCGGCCCGTATTTTATTGGCCGCCCATATTCCGAAAAGGGCCGCCGCCGTGCCAAGGGGTATAAGCGCCGCGGACGGCAGCCACCAGGCTGAGGCGAACCCGGCCGCGAACCCGAAAACCGACGATTTTGCCGACGTGTCCGTAATGAAAGGGCTGCCTCTAAGAGCGATTATCGTTCCCGGCACAGCGCAGGCCAGAGCCGCCAGTATGGTTATCGCTATTATTTCCAGCTCTATGAAGGAGGTCATTTAGTTTGCCTCCCCGAGGGCCTGTAAAAATATCCGGCCCGCTTTTTAATCAGCAGGCCCTTTCCCGGAGCCAGCAAAGCGGATATAAGCAGTAAAAGCCCGGCGAATATTATTACGGAGGGCCCGGAGGAGATATTGCTCTGCAATGCCGACAGGAACCCGCCTGCGGCTCCGGATATGCCTCCCGCAAGGCCGGATATAAGAGCCGCCGGTATGAAAGCTCTTGTCCAGAGCCCGGCCGTTACCGCCGGGATAACGAAAAGCGCCCCCATAAAAAGTATGCCCACCGTCTGTATTCCTACGATTGTTACCGCGGCCGTCATAAGGAACATAAGGGTTTCGTAGAAGGCAGACGGTATATGGGCCGTGCGGGCCAGTTCCGGGCTGAAAAGCACAGCTTTGAAACGCTTTATGCACAGGGCCGTTATTAAAACCGACGCGGCGCACACATAGAGGGCCGCGTCCGCTTCGCTTTTCATAAGTGTGGAGGCTTCGCCAAGAATAAATTTTTCCATGCCGGCGGCAAGCGCGTTTTTTTCCTGACGCAAATAAGTGAAAAGCACCATGCACAGGCCGAAGTTTACCGACGCTATAAGACCGTGAACCATAAATTTGTTGATTTTTAACGTGTCGGCTATGAATTTCGCAAGAAAGAACGAAAGAAGGCACATAACGCCTGCAGCCGTCATTATAACGGAGCCGTTTCTGGTGCCTGTGAAAGCCGCCGAAATAAGCATTCCGGCAAGGGCTGCGCTGGCGGAGGCTCCAGCCATAAGGCTGCTTTTTTTCGTTATTATGAATACGCCCAGAATTCCCGCCGTGAACCCCAGGGCGGCGGAGCCTTTTAATATGGTGTGGAAGGCGTATCCGTAAAGTATATCATTCAGCATCGCCGTTTTCCGGGGACAGGATTTTTATAAAGCTTATTTTACTGCCGTAGGTAGCTTTAAGCGTTTCTTCGTTAAAAACTTCCGACACGGGGCCGGAAGCGATTTTGCGCACGTTTATGAACGCCGCTTCGTCGAAATATCTTGGCGTCGTAAGTATATCGTGGTGGGCTATTATGGCGGTCTTTCCGGCTTTTTTAACGCTTTCCAGCACGTTAAGGATTATTTCTTCGCTTTCTTCGTCGGCGGAGAAAAAGGGCTCGTCCATTATGTATATGCGCGGATCCTGAACCAGTGCTCTCGCTATAAGGGCCCTTTGCTGCTGTCCTCTTGATATGTCGCTTACTGGCTTTTTGCGCAGCTCCAGAAGCCCGGTTTTTTCAAGGGCTTCTTCCGCCAGCTCCCTGTCCGTTTTTTTTGGCCTGCCGCCCGTGCGGAGCCTGTTATAGGAGCCCATAAGGGCCACGTCCTGCACGGTCGTGGGAAAAGTCCAGTCCACGGAGGACCTTTCCGGCACCCAGCCTATATCGTTTTTCAGTGTCATGGTGGGCCTTGAAAAAACGTATACCCTGCCTGCGCTGGGTTTTACAAGGCCCAGCATGGTTTTAAGGAGCGTGGTCTTGCCCGCTTTATTGGGGCCGATAACTGCGGTTACGGAGCCTGCCGGGATTTCCAGATTTATATCCCACAATACTGGCTGCCCGTCGTAGGCCACCGTTACGTTTTCGGCCTGTATGGCCAGATCCAGGCGGTCTAGATGTTCCTTATGAGAACCTGCGCGCTTCATTTATTTTCCTTTTGCGTCTGCGGCGCCTGCAAGCGCTTTGACGATGGTGTCTATATTGTGCGTCATTGTTTCTATGTATCCGGGCGTTTCCCCGGAGCGGTTAATCAGAACGTCAGTATAGAGGGTTCCGCCTATTTTCACGTCGTATCCGGAAGCCCTTAAGGCCGCCTGCAGGGTAAGCATGTTCCTGGGCGGGACGGACGCTTCTGTAAACACGACCTTCACGTTGTTTTTTATAATATAGTCGGAAAGCCTGGAGACGTCCGCCTGGGATATTTCGTAATCCGCGTCCGCTCCCTGGAGGGCGGCCGTGCGGAAGCCGTAAGCCCGGCCGAAATAGTCGAAAGCGTCGTGTACCGTTATGAGCACTCTTTTTTCTTCCGGGATTTTTTCGGCGCTTTCCCTTATATATCTGTCCAGATCCTGGAGCTTCATAAGGTATAATTCTTCGTTCTGCCTGTATATGCGTTCGTTTACCGGGCTTATTTTTACGAGAGTATCGGTAATGTGGGAAACGGCCTTTATCCACAGCCTTACGTCCGTCCAGAAGTGAGGGTTGAAGCCGCCGCGCAGTGAGCCGTCCGGCATAAGGTCGCTTTTTTCCAGGCCGGAGGAGACCATGACGGCCGGTATGCTGCCGTCTATTTTTTTCAGCACGTCCTGAAGCCTTCCTTCAAGGTAAAGGCCGTTATAAAAGATGATATCGGAATCTGCCAGACGTATTATATCGTGTTCGTTGGCTCCGTAGGCATGGGGGCCGCTTCCTCCGCGGGTCATCATGGAGACGGTTACGAAATCGTTTCCCACGCTGGAGGCGGCGTCTGCTATTATTTCCGTCGTGGCCGTTACTCTGGGGCGGTAGCTTCCCGGCCTGGAAAGGTCTTTGCAGGCCTGTATCAGAAAAAACGATGCCAGTACAGTAACGATAATGGACGCGCGGCGTTTAAGCATAAGGCCACTTTATCAATTAAATATAACAACTTCAAGATAAATTGTGAAAAACGTCTCCGGTATCCGCCTGAGCGCTTACGGTGTTATCCATGAGCCGTTTAGGATATGTTTAAATATGCCGGCCAATCGTATAACGCCATTATAAGCGTAACCATTTACGAATATTTTACTTTACTTTTATCAAATTAATATATAGGATATTTGTGTAACAATACGTTTATGCGTTTGCGCGGTGGCCTCAGGGTTATTTTATCAAATAATGGTGAGGTTTTGCTATGTCTCTTTCAGACAAAACAGTCTGCCTTATATCTTTCGCTGCCTCCTTTGCAGCTTTTGCGGCCGTTATTTTCTGCCCGTGGTTTCCCGTATGGGCCAAATGCCTTATGGGGCTTGCCGCCGTTGCCGTAAATATGTTTGTATTGCGGCTTTACGTTTCCAGAATCAAACGGGCCGATGACGTTGTTTCTTTTATATCTAATGGTTCCGGTGGCTTGGATGTAACCAGAAGGATATGCTCCGACGCTGGTGGCAGGCTGGGAAGTCTGCTGGGCAGTATTGATAGATGTTTGGATTATGTGAACGACAATTCCTTCCAGACTTTAAAGATAGTCGTGGAGGCCGGGGAAAAAGGTCTTTTTCTTACCAACGCCGTAGTGGACGTAAAAAACGCCGCATTTAAGAACAAGGAGCTTAATGTCTCCATTGCTCAGGTGGAGAAGGAAATGATCTCCGCCATAGCCAATATCGCCCAGAATACGTCCAACATAAGCGTCAAAGCCAAGGAGACCGTGGATATTACCTCTAAAGGTATGGATTTGATGTCCACCGCCAGGGATTTCAGCGAATCCATGCGCGCAGAAATCGCCTCCCTTAACACAAGGATAGGCTCGCTCAACGAAAGCGCCCAGCAGATAGGGCAGGTTATAGGCGTTATCGGCGAAATTTCCGACCAGACGAACTTACTGGCCCTTAACGCTGCCATAGAGGCGGCAAGGGCCGGGGAGGCTGGCAGAGGCTTTGCCGTTGTGGCAGACGAGGTGAGAAAGCTGGCGGAAAAAACGATGAAATCCACTTCCGAAATAGTGGATACGGTAAAGGGTATGCGCGACAGTATCAACGAGGTGTCCGTTATGGCAGGCAGGGTAACGGACGTCCTTTCGGAGCAGCGGGTCGCCATAGAGGACTCTTATAAAAGCTTCGACGATATAACCGACTCGGTAAAAGAGCTGGATTCCAGCATAAACGAAATACTCGTGGCCACGGAGGAGCAGAATTCCGTAAGCCAGACCATAAGCGAGAGCATAAGCATTATCAATGAAGAATCCGGCATAATATTCGACAGGGTACAGTCCCTGAGGGAAAATTTATCCGCCATGATGTCCGTGATGGGCGAGCTGGAAACTAAATACGTGCAGAGCAGGTACAGCAACGCCAACGCGGTTTTTATTTCCGCCAAGGTCGCCCACCTGGCCTTTATGCGCAAGGTTCTCACGGCTTACAGTACCGGGACTCCCGTTTCGCTGCCGGATCACACCAAATGTAATTTCGGCCTGTTTTTTTACGGCGACGGCATGAACGCCTATAAAAACGACCCGGATTATATGGCAATAGAGCAGCCCCATAAAATGGTGCATGAGCTGGGCTTAAAGGTTATGAGCGCTATCGCCTCCGAAAGCTGCGGCGAGGGCAGGTGCTCGGAAGATATGCGCAGGCTTGAGAACACGGTAAACGAGCTTTTGGGCCTTCTGGACAGATTAATAGAAAAATACAAGTAAAGGCGCAGGCTTTTTTAAGGCCGTCAAAACGGCTCCGCCCGGCCTTAAACGTTTCTTTAAAAAATCGCCGCCCGGCTTTAAGCCGGGCTTTTTGCGTATTTTAAAGGCCGTTTAGCCTGTAAAGGGCTTCGCCGTATATTTTAGCCGCCGTTTTTAAGGTTTCAAGGCTTATATGCTCGTTTTCGCCGTGAGCCAGCTCCGGGCTTCCCGGCATAAGGGCCCCGTAGGTTACCGCGTTGGGGAAAGCCTTGCAGTACGTTCCTCCGCCTATGGTAAAGGCTTTTCCCTTTTCTCCCGAAACGCTTTCGTAAGCGTCCAGAAGGGCTTTTATCTCGGCCGTATCGGCCGGTATGTAAAAGGCTTTTTTATGTGAGTTTACCTGAAGCAGCATGCCCAGCTTTTTCGCCGTCAGCCGGGCTGCTTCTTCCATTTCGTCCGGGTTCGCCGTAACGGGGTAGCGCATATCGAAGCGTATTATCAAATCCTTGCCGTCCGAATTTATCATGGCGGCGTTCAGGGTAAGAGGCCCGGATATTTCGTCCGACAGGGCTATGCCCAGAGAGCGGCCGTCCGTTTCGTTTTTAAGGAAGCCGGAGGCGGAGCGTATCCAGCGCATCAGTTCGTTCGGCACGAAATCTATTTCGGAGAGAATTTCAAGAAGCGCCTGTATAGCGTTTTTACCTTTTTCCGGGTGCATTGCGTGGGCCGAAAGGCCCGACGCCTTCACTTCAAGAAATCCGTCTTTATACGACGTATGAATACGCGGGTCGTTTATTTTTTCAAGGGCTATTTCCACCTTTGCGGTATTGCCGGAAAAATACGCCCAGGCGGAGTCGGGCACCACGTTGAATCTTGAGCCGCCCTTCAGCCCCAAAAGCTTAACCGGCCCCGGTGCGGACTGGGCGAAAGAGCGCTTGAGAGAAAACTGCAGTATGCCTTTTTCCCCGTTTATAAGGGGAAAGGAAGCGTCGGGAGAAAAGGAGAAAGAGGGCGTCTCTTCCGTTTCCAGGTATCTGTTTACGCACCGGAAGGACGTTTCCTCATCCAGCCCGGCTATAAGCCTGAATCTGGCGTTCAGCTTTTCGCCGGAATCCTTAAGGGCTTTCATGGCGTAAAGGGCCGCTGCCGCCGGGCCTTTGTCGTCCTCCGAGCCTCTGCCGTAAATGGCCCCGTCTTTTATTTCTCCGCCGAAGGGGGGAGTCGTCCATTTTTCCGGGTCGCCTTCGGGCACTGTGTCAAGATGGGCCAGTACGCCGTAGAGCTTTTCCCCGGAGCCAATTTCCGCCCATCCTATCATATTATCGATATTTTTAGTGCGGAAGCCGAAAGACTCCGCTTTGGAGAGAAACGCTTTAAGACATTCGGCGGGGCCCTTTCCCAGAGGATATTCCGGGCCGGGGTCCTTTTTTCCGCACACGGATTTTATCCTTATCAGATTGGCCGTGAAGGCCGTTTGCTCCTTGAAACAGCTTTCTATGAGACCGCTTATTTTTTCGTTCATTTTACAGGCTCCTTTTTACGCAATATAATTAATATGTCCTTTCCGGTCAAGCGGGCTTGTAAGGAAAGAGTTTTTATAGTAATCTGATTTTTTCGCCGCGGTCCTGAAGCCGGGCGGCGGCGTTAATAAGGCGGCTCCATTTTTTTAGGCGCGGAGCCTGTCTTAACCGGTACTTTCTGCCTGAAATTATCCGTATCTGCGGATAGCCGCAAAAATATATAAGGAGTTTTCAATGTCTGTCCGGCGCGTTTACGTTGTAAAGAGAAAAGAGCACGCTGTGGAAGCGGGCGGCCTTCTTACGGCCCTGCGGGAAAATCTTGGCATAGACGGCCTTGAGGATCTTGAAATATTAAACAGATACGATATAGAGGGCCTTTCCGAAAAGGAGCTGGAGCCTCTTTTAAACACCGTTTTCGCAGAGCCTATGGTGGACGACCTTTATATTGAGGATTATCCTTTTTCAGAAGGCTCGTATTTCGCCGTGGAATATCTGCCCGGCCAGTACGACCAGCGCTCCGACAGCGCTGAGCAGTGCGCCATGGTAATGACCGGCGTGGGAAACGTGCGTGTGCGCAGCGCCAAAGTGTACGTTCTTAAAGGCGGCCTGCCGGAGGGCGCTCTTGAAACCGTGAAAAACTATATAATAAACCGCATAGACCAGAGAGAAGCGTCTATGGAGAAGCCGGCCACTCTGGAAATAAAATCCCCCGTTCCGGCTCCCGTGCCTTATATAGATGGCTTTTGCCGCCTTGAGGACGGAGAGCTGGACGCTTTTATCGCAAAATGGGGCCTTGCCATGAGCCGGGACGATTTGAAAACCGTCCGCTCCTACTTCCGCGACGGGGAAAAGCGCGACCCTACGGAAACGGAAATAAGGCTGCTCGACACATACTGGTCCGACCATTGCCGCCATACCACGTTCAATACCGTCCTTACCGCGGTAAAAGCCGCGGATGGCCCTTACAGGGAAATATTCGACAGGGCTCTGGCCCGGTATCTCGAAATGAGAAAGGACGTTTACGGCGAAAAAAGCGCCGGTAAGCCTGTAACCCTTATGGATATGGCGGTAATAAACGCTAAATACGCCAGGAAGCACGGTTTTCTGGATAATCTGGAAATAAGCAGCGAGAATAACGCCTGCTCAGTGGAAGTGGACGTGGAAACGGATTCCGGCACGGAGCGCTGGCTGCTTCAGTTTAAGAACGAGACCCACAACCACCCTACGGAAATAGAGCCTTACGGCGGGGCCGCCACCTGCCTGGGGGGAGCCATAAGAGACCCGCTTTCCGGCAGGGCCTACGTTTATCAGGCCATGAGGATAACCGGCTCCGGAGACCCGAGAGAGCCGGTTTCGGAAACAATGGAGGGAAAGCTGGCCCAGCGTAAGATAACCAGAGAGGCCGCCAGGGGCTTTTCCTCTTACGGCAACCAGATAGGGCTCGCCACGGGATACGTTCAGGAATTTTATCACGAGGGTTTTAAGGCCAAAAGGCTCGAAGCCGGGGCCGTCATAGGCGCGGTTAAGAAGGACCGGGTTATAAGGCGGGAGCCGGCTCCGGGAGATGCTGTTATTCTTGTCGGCGGCAGAACGGGACGTGACGGCATAGGCGGAGCCACAGGCTCGTCCAAAGAGCACGACCTTTCTTCCATAGAGGTGTGCGGAGCGGAGGTCCAGAAGGGCAACGCCCCGGAAGAACACAAAATCCAGAGGCTTTTCCGAAAAAAACAAGTGTCTCTTATGATAAAAAAATGCAACGATTTCGGCGCCGGCGGCGTAGGCGTGGCCATAGGCGAGCTTGCCGACGGCCTGCTTATAGATTTGAACGCGGTGCCTAAAAAATACGACGGCCTTTCCGGCACGGAGATAGCCATCTCCGAATCTCAGGAAAGGATGGCGGTAGTGGTTTCCCCGGAAAACGCGGATAAATTTATAGCCGAATGCGGCGCGGAAAACCTGGAAGCCACCGTCGTGGCCCGGGTAACGGGAGACCGCAGGCTCCGCATGATACACGACGGGCGTACGATAGCCGATATTTCAAGGGATTTTCTCGACACGGCGGGAGCTGGACGTTATCAGGAAGCGCTGCTTGAAAGCCCTTCCGGGCCGGGCCCTCTTGGAGGGTACGTCAGGTACTCCTCTTTTATGGAGGCGGCCGGAAATATACTTGCCGACCTTTCCGTATGCTCCCAGAAAGGGCTTGTGGAAATGTTCGATTCCACTATAGGCGCTTCGAGCGTTCTTATGCCTTTCGGCGGCGGAACGGGCAATACGCCGGCGGAGTATATGGCGGCGAAATTCCCGGTGGAAGGCTCCGGCACATCCACCATATCCGTAATGGCTTCCGGCTACGACCCTTATATAAGCTCCTGGAGCCCTTTCCACGGAGGCATGTACGCCGTGCTTGAATCTGCCGCGAAGGTCGTGGCCGCGGGAGCCAGGCTTTCCGACGTGCGGCTTTCCCTTCAGGAATATTTCGAGCGTTTGGGCAGCGACCCTGCCAAATGGGGCAAACCTGCCGCCGCCCTTCTCGGCGCTGTAACGGCTCAGGACGGACTGGGCCTTGCAGCCATAGGGGGCAAAGACAGTATGTCCGGCACATTCCGGGATAAAAAAACGGGAGCGGATATTAACGTGCCCCCCACGCTTATCTCTTTTGCCGTGGCTCCTTCCTCCGCCTTAAGAGTCGTTTCGCCGGAGTTTAAAGGGCCGGGGAGAAAGATATATCTTATAAAAACCGGTATAGGAGAGGGCTTTATTCCAGATTTCAAAGCCTTTGCTGAAAACGCCGCCTCAATTTATAAAATGGCGGAGGACGGCGTTGCCGATTCCATATATACGGTAAAAAAAGGCGGTATAGTGGAAGCCCTTTCTAAAATGGCTTTCGGAAACATGGTGGCTTTTCGTCTTGAGAACGTGGAGGCCGGGGAGCTTGCCGCGCCTCTTTACGGCAGCTTTATCGTGGCCGCCGGAGGGCTTTTCGACCTTAAAGGCGTTAAAAACGCAGTGCTGATAGGCGAAACCATAGAAGGAAGCGTAGTTGAGTATAATGACGAGCGGATACCCCTGGACAGCCTTCTTAAAATATGGAGCGAGCCGCTGGAAAGCGTTTTTCCCTCCAGAGGGCCTTCTCCCAGCGGCCGGGCTTTTAAAGCGGATTATTCCAGCCGCAGTTCTCTTAAATATTCCGGTATCCATGCCGGGCCGTCCGTGGCTCTGCTGGCCCTGCCCGGCACCAACTGCGAATACGACATGAAGCGTGCCTTTGAAACAGCCGGAAGCCGGGAAGTGGAACCCTTTATATTCAGGAACGGAACCGTGGAGGAGGCGGAGGAATCATGCCGCCTTTTCGCCGCTTTAATAGAAAAATCCCAGATACTGGCTTTGCCCGGCGGTTTCAGCGCGGGGGACGAACCGGAAGGCTCCGGCAAGTTTTTTGTTTCCGTGTTTAAAAACGGCTATATAAGGGACGCCGTGTCCAACCTGCTTGAAAGGAGGGACGGCCTGGCAATAGGTATATGCAACGGCTTTCAGGCTCTGCTTAAAACTGGCCTTCTTACCCGCGGCGCAATATGTGACCTTACGAAGGCCGACGCGACCCTGTCATTCAACTCCATAGGCCGCCACGTTTCCCAGATGGTAAATATACGGGTTTCTTCCGTAAATTCTCCCTGGATGGCCTTAAAAAATATAGGGGATGTGGATATAGTGCCCGTTTCCCACGGGGAAGGGCGCTTTACCGCGTCGGAGAAGGTTCTGGACGCCCTTTTTGCCGGAGGCCAGGTGCTTTTCCAATACGCCGGGCCCGACGGAGAGCCTACTCTGGAACCTCCATTCAATCCTAACGGCTCCGAACGCGCCGTAGAGGGTATATGCTCTCCATGCGGGAGAGTTCTGGGCAAAATGGCCCATTCGGAGCGTATAGGCGATTTCGTGCATATAAACAGGGCTTACGGCAGCTTCGACCAGAAAATATTTCGGGCCGGGGTAGGGTATTTTACGGGAAACCTGGGTCGGTAAACGCCACTCGGCGGCTATTATTTATAAGGCCGCCTTTTGTGAATTTTATTTATCCCGGCCCTTATGTAGTATATACCAGTTTCCTTTTATGCGGGCGCCTGCGGCCCGCTTAAAGCCCTGACGGGTATAAAAAACAGGCGGCTTCTTTTTTTAAGCCTCCTTTCGGAGCAGGCCGCTTCGTTATAAATATCTTTCATGCCCTTACTTCCGTCCCCTTAACGGCGTAACTTGCAAAAAATATATTTCTATATATTTCTTTTTCATGTATAACCCTTAAGGAAATATCGGTTTTTTTGTAATTTGTCTTATTTAGTAAGAAATATTTATTATCATTTCTTATTTTGTATGGCCAAATATACACGGTTATTTTCGCAAGATTTTTTGTTACGAGGTATTGTTTTATGGATTATCCGAAGATCATTCAGGGCGGTATGGGCGTTGCCGTAAGCGGCTGGCGGCTTGCCGGGGCGGTTTCGTCCGCCGGGCAGCTTGGCGTTGTTTCCGGCACGGCTCTCGACGCCGTTATGGCTCTGCGCCTTAGGGCTGGAGATAAATGCGGGGAAATGCGCCGCGCTCTTAAAAACTTCCCTATAAAGGAGGTAGGCAGGAGAATCGTTGAAAAATTTTTCCTTCCCGAAGGAGCCGGGAAAGGCCCCGTTAAGCTGGAAAAGCTTTCCGTCCCTCTTTCTTCCGAAAAAGAGGAGGAAATAGTCGCGGCTAATTTTTCCGAAGTTTTTCTCGCGAAGGAGGGCCACAGGGGCATAGTAGGCCTGAACCTGCTTGAAAAAATACAGATACCCAATCTCGCGAGTATTTATGGAGCCCTTCTTGCAGGAGTGGATTATATAATAATGGGCGCGGGGATACCGAGGGATATACCCGCCGTTATCGAAAAACTGGTTAGGCACGAACCTGTAAGCTGCCGTCTGAACGCGGAGGGCGCTTCCTCTGGGGACGATTTCCGATTTTCATTCGACCCGGCCCGCTACGGCCTTTCTTTTCTGAAGCTGAAAAAGCCGAAATTTCTCGCCATAGTGTCGTCGAACATACTTGCCGCCACCCTTATGAAAAAATCCGCGGTAAAGCCGGACGGCTTTATAATAGAAGCCCCGTCCGCCGGGGGCCACAACGCGCCGCCCAGGGCTCAGGGAGTTTTTTCGGAATCCGGTGAACCGGTTTACGGAGAAAAGGACGCGGTGGATATAGAAAAGATAAAGGACCTGGGAGCCCCTTTCTGGCTCGCCGGTTCGAGCTGCTCCAAAGAGTCTCTGGAGGAGGCTCTTTCAAAAGGCGCAAGCGGCGTCCAGATAGGCACGGCTTTCGCCTGCTGCCGTGAATCCGGCTTTACGGACGATATTAAAATGGCGGTTCTTGAAAACCCGGTATCCGTAAGGACGGACCCTTTTGCCTCTCCCACCGGGTTTCCCTTTAAAGTGGCCGCTCTGAGCGGCACCCTTTCTGAAAATGAAGTTTATGAAAAGCGCAGGCGGGCGTGCAACCTCGGGTATCTTTTGCAGCCGTATAAAAGGGAGGATTCCTCTCTGGGATACAGATGCCCGGCGGAGCCTGCGGCCGCTTACGAGGCCAAAGGCGGTCTGCGCCGTGATACGGAAGGCAGGAAATGCCTCTGCAACGGCCTTATGGCGGCTGCCGGACTGCCTTTGCCCTGCGCGGACGGAAGCCGCGAAAAGCCCCTTGTCACTTTGGGCGATACCGCCGGAAGCCTTGCCGGGTTCGGGCCTTACGGAGCGGCGGACGTTATAAACTGGGTGCTGAACGGAGAGCCGCCTGCTGGATTTAAGGAAAAGGCGGGCATGTGATTTGTTTTCAGGCTCCTTTGAAAGATTAAAACGCGGGCAGACGAGTTTTAATCTTTTGTTTATTTTTATTTGTTATAAATTAAAAGCGCCCGTTTTATTTTTTACAAGAAATGGGTTGACTTTTTAATATATTGGTATTTATACTAAAAATGTGATTGCATATAATATCAATATAAATTCAAATTTTAAAATACGGTTATAATAAATTAATTCAGTGTCGCCCTGCGTAATTGTACGTGGGGGGGGGTAACATTTTCATGCGTTTCACCATTTCTTTCAAAGTAATCGCTTCCGTCGTGGCCCTTTTGGCGATGGCGAGCGTCATGGGCATCTACGCCGCCGTTTCCATGAGCCGGGCCGCGGTAAACGCCGAGCGGATAGAGAAGAAGCTCTTGTTCGCTTCCGAGTCCGTAACTTCCGTTTCGGAAAATATGCTGAGCGTTCAGAGGATTTTCGCCGAGTATCTTAGGAGCGGGGGCGAGGAGCTTTATAAGCAGGGCACGGATACGGCCGCGAAAGCGTCGGCGGATCTGGAAGCCCTCAATAAATTCTTTAACGAGGACCCGGGCAACGCGGAGCTTATGCCCGTTACCGGCAAACTGCTTCCCGATTATTCCGCCGCGGTAACTTCCTATCTGGGCATAGCCCTGAAAGCCGCGGAGGATTCCCAGCTTACCGCCAGTCAGGCCGCCGTTTTCCGCAATAAGATAAACGCGCTGCGCAGTTATGTGCAGTCCCTTCTGCCGATGATATCATCCCTTATTAACGAAAGGCTTAACGCCGGGGATACGGAAAGGGTAAAAACGGCCTTCGCCACTTACGAAAGGGTGGTAAAAGCCAGCGAGACCTTAATGAACACGATAGACGCCTTTAACTCCGGCATCGAGTCCGGCAACACGGAATATTTTAAAAAGGCCTCCGGGCTTATGGAGGAGCTGGGCGCCATATATAAAGAGATCAGAGGCACGGCTCAGGGTGAAAATGCCCTTAAAATTATAACCCAGTCCTCGTCCGTTCACGGAGAGGCGGAAAAGGTGCTTTCCTCGATACTTTCCATATCCCAGGAGATAGATTCCCTCAAAGCCGAGCGGGTGTCTATTCTTGAAAATATGAATAAAATGTCTCTGGAAATGAACACCGCCACTAAAAATAATATGAGGAACATTCTTTCTACCGCTTCCTCTGAGCTTCAGAAAGCCGCGGGCGCTTCTGTCGTTCTTATGGTTCTTATGGCCGCTCTTGGCGTTGCCGCCATAATAGTTATGAGGCTCAGCGTAATAAACCCCCTCAACAGGTTTGTTGGCCTTGTTGGAGGGCTTTCCAGCGGCGACGGGGACCTTACCAAGCGTATAGACTCAAGCCGCGGCGACGAGCTGGGCGTTCTGGCTTCCAACTTTAATAAGTTCATAGAAAACATCCAGCAGATAGTGGTGGAGGTAAAGCTTGCCTCCGAGGATCTGGCTTCGGGAAACAACCAGCTGGCCGCCACTATGGAGGAGCTTTCCTCCACCTTCAATTCCCAGACGGAGCAGGTTACGGGCATAGTTTCCGATATGGACCATATAAAATCCGTTTCTGAAAAATCTTCCGTGGAATTGCAGAGCTGCCTTGACATCATGACGGAAACCTCCGGCAAAACAACCAGCGGCCAGGAATCTCTCGACCATGTCAAGACCCAGGTCATGGATATAAACAGGCAGACGGATTCTCTGGCGGAAACTATCAAGGAGCTTTCGGCAAGCTCCGTTCAGATAAGCGAGATACTTACCGTTATAAACGATATAGCCGACCAGACGAACCTTCTGGCCCTTAACGCTGCCATAGAGGCGGC
>CANTXF010000012.1 GCA_947853665.1 uncultured Deferribacterales bacterium
TCGTGGAGCCAGGCGTGTTCAGGCCCTATTCCCGGATAATCCAGCCCTGCGGAAATAGAATACACCGGCGCTATCTGGCCGTCCTTATCCTGGCAGAAATAAGATTTCATACCGTGGAATATCCCCTCCCGGCCGGTGGCCACGGTGGCGGCCGTGTCGGGAGTATCCGCCCCGCGGCCCGCCGCCTCGCAGCCTATGAGCCGCACGTCCTTATCGTTTATAAAATTATAAAAAGCGCCTATGGCGTTGCTGCCGCCTCCCACGCAGGCAAGAACCGCCGACGGAAGCCGCCCCTCCCTTGCGAGTATCTGGCTCCTTGCCTCCCTGCTTATAACGCTCTGAAAATCCCTGACTATTGTGGGAAAGGGATGAGGCCCCATAACGGAGCCCAATACGTAATGGGTATCCTCCACCCGGCGGGTCCATTCCCTCATGGTTTCGTTTACAGCGTCCTTTAATGTTCTTGTGCCGCTAGATACGGCGTGAACCTTCGCCCCGAGAAGCTCCATGCGAAAAACGTTAAGGGCCTGCCGTTTAGTGTCCTCCTCCCCCATAAAGACCTCGCACTCAAGGCCCATAAGGGCGGCGGCAGTCGCCGTCGCCACGCCGTGCTGGCCCGCGCCCGTCTCCGCGATAAGGCGGGTCTTGCCCATCTTTTTAGCCAGAAGCGCCTGGCCCAAAACGTTGTTTATCTTATGGGAGCCGGTGTGGTTAAGGTCCTCCCGTTTAAGGTATATTTTAGCGCCGCCCAGGTCCTTGGTCATCTTTTCCGCGTAATACAGGATAGACGGCCGCCCGGCATAATCTCTGAGCAGAGCCTCCAGCTCGCCTTTAAATTCCGGGTCGTCCTTATATTTAAGATAGCTTTCTTCAAGCTCGATAACCGCGTTCATCAGGGTTTCAGGTACGTATTGGCCGCCGTGGGCTCCGAATCTGCCTTTTGACATTTATTTCAAGCTCCTTACAAGTTTTACGATGTCCGCCATTTTTTTCCCGTCCTTAAAGCCGCACGTTTCCGCCCCGCCGCTTACGTCGAAGCAAAAGGGATCAAGCCGCCCGAAAGCGGACTCTATATTGGAAACGTCAAGCCCTCCCGCAAGAAAAAACGGCCTGCGGACGCCTTCCACGGCGCTCCAGTCGAAAGTCACGCCCGTGCCTCCGGCCGCTTTCGGCGAATAAGCGTCGAAAAGAACCCAGTCCGCCGGAGAATTTTCCGCTTCCGCCGCCTCTTTCGCCCCTTTCACGCGGAACGCCTTTATAACCGGCTTCCCCGTAAGGGCTTTCACGGCGGCTATATACTCCCCGTCCTCCGCTCCGTGAAGCTGGATAATATCTATGATCCCTTTTTTACAGATTTCCGCGATAAAGGACTGCTCCGCGTCCACAAAAACACCCGCGGCCTTTATAGTTGGAGAAAGGCGCTTTTTCATGGCGGAGGCCGCTTCCGCAGTTACTTTACGCCTGCTTTCCGCAAAGACGAAGCCTATATAATCGGGAGACGCGGCGTTGGCATAATCTATATCCTCCGGCCTTGAAAGGCCGCATATCTTTACCCGCGCCAACCGGGGCCTCTCAGCTCCGCCAGAGCCGCGGCCTTATCGGGCCTGCGCATAAAGGTCTCCCCTATTAATGCAGCGTCCGCCTTTATACGCCTTAAAACCTCTATATCCTCCGGCGTCTTTATCCCGCTTTCCGACACGAATATAACGTTATCCGGCGCTAAAGGCCTCAGCCTGACGGAATTATCCATATCAACGGCAAAGGTTTTAAGGTTCCTGTTATTTACGCCGACAACTCTCGCCCCCGCGCGGAGAGCCGATTCCATTTCCCTTTCGTCGTGGGTTTCGACAAGGCAGGAAAGGCCCAGCGAATCGGCGGTAAGGATATATTCCCGCAAAACCTCCGTATCAAGAAGGGAGCATATAAGCAAAACGGCGGAAGCGCCCAATACTTTCGCCTCGTATATCTGATACGGGTCCACCGTAAAATCTTTTCTCAGCACGGGGATTTTCACCGCCCCGGCGATTTCCTCCAGATACGCGTCCGCCCCGAGAAAATACTCGGGCTCCGTAAGGACGGACAAAGCCGAAGCCCCCGCGGCCTCGTAACCGGCGGCTATTTCCAGATAAGGAAAATCCTCCGCTATCACGCCCCTGGACGGGGACGCCTTTTTTACCTCGCATATAAAAGAAACATCCGGCCCTTTCAGCGCTTTTTCAAAAGCGAACGGGTCTTTGCGGCCAAGGGCGGCGGCTTCTTCCACTACGGCTTCCTGGGGTTTGATTTTTTTAAGTTTTTCAACCCGCTCCCTCGATGACGAGGCTATTTTTTCAAGTATGTTCATTTTACTTCGTTGGAAAGCTCCACGAATTCCTCAAGCTGCCTGCGCGCGCGGCCGCTGTCTATAAGGTTTTCCGCCATTTTTACGCATTCGCGCAGAGTCCTGTCGTTATGCGTCATGTAGAGGCACAGGGCGGAGTTAAGGACTACCACGTCCCTTTTCGGCCCCTTTTCCTCCCCGTTAAGGATACGGAGGGCTATGGCGGCGTTTTCCTCCGGGCTTCCTCCCGTTAAATCGCCGGGAAGACATCTTTTAAGGCCAAGCTGCTCCGGGGAGAGGAAAAAACTGTTTATAACGTCCCCGTTTATTTCGCATACCGTAGTGGTATCGCACAAAGTAACTTCGTCAAGACCGTCGTGACCGTGTACGACGGCCCCCCTCTTTACGCCCAGATTATGCAGGACCCTTGCAAGAGGCTCCACAAGGTTTTCGTCATAGACACCCAGAAGCTGCATATTGGCCCCGGCAGGGTTCGCGAGAGGGCCAAGGATATTAAATATGGTCCTTACCCCCAGCTCCTTTCTTACGGGAGCCGCGTATTTCATGGAAGCGTGATAGGCGGGAGCGAACATAAAGCACATTTTTACGGCGTTGAGCATCTTTTCGCTCTGCCCGGCGGTAAGGTCTATCTTCGCCCCAAGAGCCTCCAGCACGTCGGCGCTGCCGCATTTGCTGGAAACGCTCCTGTTGCCGTGCTTGGCCACAGGCACGCCGCCGGAGGAAACAACGAAAGAGGACACGGTGGAAATATTAAAGGTGTTCGCCTCGTCGCCCCCCGTGCCCACAATATCCAGAACGTCCATTTCCGGCGTCAGTTTAAGGCATTTTTCCCGCATGACCATGGCGCACGCGGTTATTTCCTCTATCGTCTCCCCTTTCATGCGCATGGCGGTAAGGAAGGAGCCTATCTGGGCGTTCGTGGCCTCCCCCTCCATTATGCCGTTCATTACTGTTTTGGCGGTCTCAAGGTCGAGATCGCCGCCGTTCATTATTTTATAAATGGCATCGCGTATCATATTATCTGCTTCCTCCCATCGAGAGGAAATTGCGTATTATGGTTTCCCCCATGGGCGTAAGTATGGATTCAGGATGAAACTGTACTCCGTAAATATCGTAATCCCGGTGCTTAACGCCCATTATCTCGTCCCCGTCGTCCTCGGCTATTATAAGCAGCTCGTCGGGAAGGCTGGCCCGCTCCGCCGCAAGGGAATGATACCTGGCGGCGCGTATTATCGGAGGCAGCCCGCGGAAAAGCCCGCTGCCGTTGGCTATATGAACGCTGCTGCTTTTGCCGTGCATAAGCTCGGCCGCGTATCCGACCTTGCCCCCGAAAACCTCGCATATAGCCTGATGCCCCAGGCATACCCCCAGAATGGGGCATTTGCCTTTGAAACGCTTTATGGCCTCCCCGGAAACGCCTGCGTCGGAGGGCCTTCCGGGGCCGGGGGAGATCACTATATGGTCCGGCTTCATGGCTTCAAGCTCGTCCACGGTTTTTTCGTCGTTCCTCACGACCTTTATATCCGGGTTTACGCAGCCTATAAGCTGGTAAAGGTTATACGAAAAGCTGTCGTAATTATCTATCAGTATAAGCATCAGTCGGAAACCTCCTGAGAAAGCTCTACCGCCTCCACAACGGCCCTGGCCTTATCCGCCGACTCCCTGTATTCGGAAACAGGGTCGCTGCCCGCGACCACTCCGCCGCCGGATCTTATATAAATTTTACCGCCTTTTTTAACGCACATGCGTATGGCTATGCAGGCGTCCATATTGCCGGTAAAATCTATATAGCCTATGGCTCCGCCGTAAACTCCCCTGCGGGATTTCTCGAGGGAGTCTATTATTTCCATGGCCCTTATTTTCGGGGCGCCGGATAAAGTACCGGCGGGCAGAGTGGCCTTTATCGCGTCAAAAGCGTCCAGCCCGGCCCTTATCCTGCCCGTTACGACGGAAGTTATGTGCATAACGTAGGAATACTTCTGCACAAGCATATAGTCCTTGACCTTTACGGAGCCGAATTCGCTTATCTTGCCCAAATCGTTGCGGCCCAGGTCCACAAGCATGTTGTGCTCGGCAAGCTCCTTTTCGTCCTTCAGGAGGGCTTCTTCGATACGCCTGTCCTCCTCGTCGGTGCGGCCTCTTGGCTTCGTTCCGGCGATAGGGTATGTGGAGAGCTCCCCGTCCTTGAGCTTTATAAGGGTTTCGGGGGAAGCCCCCGTTATCTCCATATCGCCGAATTTAAGATAAAACATATAGGGAGACGGGTTAGTCGTCCTCAACACCCGGTAAGTGTTGAAAAGGCTGCCTTCAAAATCCGCCTCGAGACGGTTTGACGGAACCGCCTGGAAAATATCGCCCTCCCTTATGAAGCCCTTGGTCTTTTCCACAGTTTCTGCGTATTCTGATTCGGTCATCTCCGCCCGGAAAGGAGACAGGAGCTTTCCCGGCACCAAAGACGCCGGGGCGGCGCTTTTCATGGTTCTTATAAGGCCGTCTATATCAATGGCGGCTTTATTGTAAGCGGTTTCAAGCTCGGAGCTTTTAACGTTTATTATAACCGTTATTTTCTGCCGCAGATGGTTGAAAGCTATAACTTTGTCGAAAAGCATAAGGTCCATATCGGCAAAGCCCGTATCGTCCGCCGAGGAGAATTTAAGCCCCGGCTCCGTATATTTAACGTAATCATAGGCGAAATACCCCACGAACCCGCCGGTAAAAGGCGGCAGGAAAGAAAGGCGCGGGCTTTTGTATTCGCCCAGTATTTTCCTCACGGCGGAAGCCGGGTCTTTCGTTTCCATAGTGACGGAAGCGCCGTTATTTATGTTAAGGACTCCGTCCTTGCATATTACTTCACATATAGGGTCGAACCCGATAAAGGAATACCTGCCCCATTTTTCGCCGCCTTCCACGCTTTCAAGAAGATAACAGCGGCTGCTTATGGACCTTACTGCCCTGAGCGCCTGTATCGGCGTTATCATATCGGCAAATATCTCCCTGCTGACGGGAATAACGGAATACTCCCGCGCCAGCTCCTTCGCCTTCTCAATATCCGGCTTAACCATCCGAACCCCCGAAAATGAGACTACTTGTTTTTAAACGATTAATATTTCATAAAATAAGGTTTTTGTCAGTAATTTTTTAAAAAATAATAAATATCGGCAACGATAAACCAAGAACAAAAATATCACTCCGCCAGCGGCGGAAACTGCGGCCAGTAACTTTTTAGAAAAGCGCGGCCGGATATTCCCATCCTTTTTCAAGTATTTTCCGCAAGGCCTTGACCTGCGGCGGCCAAACCTGACTTTTACTTTTACATTGAGCCGCAGGTTATGGTATTATTTACGATCGAAACGGAGAAGCGGCCATGATATATAAAGCCTCGATAAAGGACGCGGAAAACCTGGCCCGGCTTGCCGCGGCTATGTGGATAAAACATTCGGCGCACGAGCTGGAAAAAGAATTTAAAAGCGTTATGGACAGACCGGGAAACGCCTTCTTTATAGCGGAAGAAAACAACGAGCCAGCAGGGTTTGCGCAATGCTCCATGCGGAGCGACTATGTGGAGGGGACGTCCTCCTGCCCCGTAGGTTATCTCGAAGGGATATTCGTAAAAGAAAAGCACAGGAAAAAGGGACTGGGAGCGGCCCTGCTTAAAGAATGTGAAAAATGGGCGAAATCGGAAGGCGCCATAGAGTTTGCAAGCGACTGCGGCATAGAAAACGGGGAGAGCCTTAACTTTCATCTGCGGTGCGGATTTGCGGAAGTAAACAGAGTAATATGCTTCGCAAAAAAATTAGGCGGCTAGCCACTTAACGCAGATAGTTAAGGCAAACTCTCGGAGGCCTCGCCCTTTTAGACGGCGCCTTGCCGGAGGATTTTAGCCTTATTATTAATTGATATGAGCAAGCCGCCGCATTATAAATATTTCCCATAACTTTATATTGGTCTGCTTAGGGGTATAGCTTGCGAAAAATTATAAAACGCTAAAAAGAGCCGGTTCAGGCGAACGGTTTTCACGGCAATAACCGGCAATACCGGCAGGAAAATATATAAAAGGCCCGTAAAAAGCGGCCTTGCAGGCGGCTTCCGTGAAAAACGTCCCGATAATCCGCAAAAAAAGCGGGCGGTTTTTTAAAGTAATATTAAGCCTCTCCCATCTTTTCCGCAGTTAAGGCGCTTCCCGCCGTTTTCCTGATTTTAATTCCGCCGCCCGGCATATAAAAATAAGACAGCGCTTTTTATTTAAATTCCCGATACTTTGATATCAGGAATCATAAGAGGGCAGGCTCTGCGGCTAGGCCCTATATTGCCGCTTTATAAGGAAATATATGTTTTAAGCGCTCCGGCGTATGATAAGCCGGTATACCGCAACATTTTTACGAGACCAGCTTCAGCCCCACGGCTCCGCAGGCTATCATGGCGATAAAGAACACGTTAAAGGCCGTGGCCTTTTCACCGAACAGGATAAACCCGGTAAGAGCGCTGCCCGCTGTGCCGATACCCGTCCAGACGGCGTAAGCAGTAGCCATAGGTATGGTTTTCATAGCGTAGGAAAGGAGGGAAAAGCTGACGGCGAAAGTGCAGACGCAGCCGAACACGAATATTTTTCTTTTGGTTTCCGAGTATTTTTTCATATTAATAACGCCTGCTATCTCGCATAAACCGGCTATTATCATACATATCCAGGCCATATCAGCGCCCCTTTCCCGTGATTTTAAGGCCGATGACCCCTAAAGCTATCATCGCGATAAAAAAAACCTGCTTTAAGGCTATCCCGCCGTTTATCACGGCCTCTGTCAAAACTATACCCACAGTTCCCACGCCGGTAAAAACGGCGTAGACAACGCCGACGGGCAGGCTGTCGTAAGCCTTCATAATAAGAAAAAAGCTCAAAGATATAACCGCCGCAACAAGGGCGTAGGTCCAGAAACTATCGGCGTATTTAAGCCCCATTACCCAGGGTATCTCAAGGAGACCCCCGGCAAAAACGTAAAGCCAGGCCATAAAACCCTCCAAAAACCGGCAAATGCAGGAAACCAGAAAAAATAGCACGCCCATTCTAAAAAGTAAAGGCGACTATACCCTATTGACATAAGAAAATAAAGCGGTATATTAAAAAAAGCGGATATTTTCCGACCCTCCGGGAAAGACCTTATCCGCAGAAAATTCTCAGGGCGGGGTGAAATTCCCCACTGGCGGTAATCCTCTTATGGAGAGCCCGCGAACCGCCCCTTTAAGGGCGGCCGATCCGGTGAGATTCCGGGGCCAACGGTTAAAGTCCGGACGGAAGAGAACGATACGAGCCGGGAGCTTTCCCGGTTACGCCCGTCTTTACGCCCTGATTCATGTAACTATTTTTTAAATAAGGAGTTTATCATGAATCGGCATTCTCTCGAAAATTACGGTTCCCCAAAAACCAGAGTGGAAAACGCTGTCGCCTCCCTGAAAGCCGGAAACGGAATACTGGTAACCGACGACGAAAACAGGGAAAACGAAGGCGATCTGATTTTTTCGACCCGGTATCTGACTAAAGAGCAGGTAGCCATGCAGATAAGAGACTGCAGCGGAATAATATGCCTGTGCCTTACGGAAGAAAAAATCGCAAGCCTGAAACTGCCTATGATGACGGAAAACAACAAAAGCAAAAACCATACGAATTTTACCGTGTCGATAGAGGCGGCACAAGGCGTTACCACCGGAGTGTCCGCCGCGGACAGGCTGACGACCGTAAAAGCCGCCAGCGCTCCCGGCGCGAAGCCCTGCGATATAGTAAGCCCCGGGCACGTGTTCCCCCTTAAAGCCTGCGGAAAAGGGGTTCTTGAAAGGCGGGGCCACACGGAAGCCACCGTGGATTTTATGAAGCTGGCGGGTCTTGAGCCTTCCGGCGTTCTGTGCGAGCTTACAAACCCGGACGGAACTATGGCAAGGCTGCAGGAAATTATAGAATATTCCGGTAAATACAGCCTGCCGGTGGTATCTGTGGACGATCTGGCGCGCTATATAGCGGAAACAAGGCCGGAAGGATATTTATAAAAACTCAAAACCCCCTAACGGCAAAAAATTAAAAAAAGGGGAGGCGCCCTCCCCTGTATTTTCATACTTTATTACCCTTATGCGGATCAATATAAAGTTATGGAAAATATTTATAATATATCAATAAACAATAAGACTAAAAGCCTCCGGCAAGGCGCGTCTGAAAGGGGCTTGCGCATAAGTTTACCTTGCCGGAGCGGGTCTTATTTTTGATACCTTAAGAGCATTATTATAATTATTTGCCATAACTGCCTGCGTTAAGGTATATACGCCTTTTCACATTCTCAAGGCTTAAAAATCTTTGGAGACCCTCCATAAATATCCGATATGACGGCGGTTACTTCGTCCATATAAAATATCTCGAAATTCGGGTCATCGCCTTTTTTGTATATGGAGCCGGAAACATCGCTTTGCTCCACTATCTTTTCTTTAAATGCCGGGTCTTTCACAAACACGGCCCTGCCGGAAATTCTCACCCAGTCGAACGTAGGGCTGGAAGCTGATATTTCAAGCCAGGGATTATTCAAAAGCTCCTTATAAACGCTTTTCCCGGAACCTACCGCAAAATAGAACCGCCCGTCCACAATAGCCAGCATCATAAAGGGCCTTACCCGGGGCCGGCCGTTTTCGTCCACCGTGGCAAGATACTGCACAGTATTTTCCGACAGAAATTTATATACTTCTTCCATATTTCCTCTTTTTATCAATAAGCCGAAAGCCGGCGCTTACTTAAAAATTTTTACCCTGCCTTCTAACGGTAGAGACCTTTTTTCCGGAGCCGGAGCCGTCGGCCTGCCGAAAGGCATCTGGGAGATCAGCTTCCAATCATCGGGGATTGAAAAGGCCTCCCGCACTTTATCGTCTATAATGGGATTATAATGCTGGAGGGAAGCGCCCATGCCTTCGGCCGCAAGCCATGTCCATACCATGTATTGGAGCATACCGCTTGACTGATAAGACCATAACGAAAAATTATCCTTATAGGAAGGGAACTGCTCTTCCAGCTTTCTCACGACGGACTGGTCCTCGAAAAAAAGCACGGTGCCGTACCCGGCGGCGAAGGATTTAACCTTCTTTTCCGTAGGGCCGAATTTATCGGCGGGAACCCGCAGCCTTAAAGTCTCCATTACTATATCCCACAGTTTCTTATGGTTTTCCCCGAACAGAACGGCCACTCTGGCGCTTTGGCTGTTAAAGGACGAAGGAGCTTCCAGCACGGCGTTATTTACTATTTCTATTATCCTGTCGTCAGAAACAGTGCTTTCACCGGATATGGAGTATCTGGATCTTCTATCTTTAACGGCTTCGTAAAAACTTTTCATAACATTCTCCTTGAAATAAAATATAAATCAGCTATCCCCTGACGAAGATAGTTATTGTAAATGATCGGGCGGCTCATCTGCCGACAAAGATAGTTATGGAAAATAACTATACTGCCGGCTCATCATGCGCGGCAAGCATTTATAATAAGACCCGCTCCATACAAGGCACAATCAAGGCCAGGCCGCCAGAATGCGCCTTATGAAAACGCTTTTGCTGCGGTTATTCATATCGCCGTGCAAGCCTCCGTATTATAAACATTTCCCGCCGCTTTGCATTGATCTATGTAAAGAGTATGGCTTGCAAAAAAAATAGGCGGCTATCCCCTAACGCAGATAGTTATGGCAAATGATCATAATAATGCTGCGCACCGTCAAAAACATTCATAATAAGACCAGCGCTGCACGGCAAACTTATGCGAAAGCCCCTTTAGACAGCGCCTGGCCAAGCACTTTTAGTCTTATTATTCATTGCCGCGGGCAAGCCGCCGTACTATAAACATTTCCCGCCGTTTTGCGCTGATCTATGCAGGGGGCATGGCTTGCGAAAAAATATAATATATCCTCACTGCACCGATAATCCGGGCGCGCCGCCTTTTCTTCGCCATAAAAGCTCTTTTACGCGGCAGCATAATAAAAAACCCATTTCACAAGGAAATGGGCATAAATATCACATTACGCAAAAAGAATACCCCTGCGCGGAAAATATCCGCCGCCGAAAATTTCAGGCTAACCCGTAATCTTCAAGCAGTTTTTCCGCCCGTTTATCGCTTTTAGGCTGCTGCACCTGCAAAAAGCCCACGATAGCGCCTATTCTCGCGCCCATATCCTCTATGGATTTGATGACCTTGCGCAGCTTTTGTTCCGTAATATCCTGAAATTCAAGAGCTTCCAGTATCTTAAAGCCAAGCTCCTCCGCTTTGGAAAGGTTGCCGCAGGTTTTGGCGTAAAGCTCGTTGAACTCCGCCTCGTGCTCTTTATCCGCCAGGCTTTTGAGCTTTTTAATATCTTCTATGAAATCCTTGTAAAAACCGGACATACTGTCTGAAGCGTCCATAAGATTAAAGGCGGCTTTTTCCGTAGTGTCGTTTACGTCCTCCAGCACGGAAGCCACATTGGGGATAGCCTCCTGAGACGCTTTTATAAACGGATTTATTTCGTCGACCTTGGTTTTAGTATCTATGATAAGCCGGAGCAGCTCGCCGATCTCCCCTTTTATATCAAGGTTAAGGCTTGCAGGCTCCTCGCCGGAAATGATCTTGTCGGCTATGCGCTTTAACTCTTTTATGGATACCCTGACGGATTCGGAATCGGTTTTCGCTTCGGCTTCCGAAATAACCGGCCCGTCTACGACATTGTCGGGAGAGACGGATACGGACGGTTCCCCGTCATTTTTTTTTTCCGTTTCGCCCCTTTCTTCCCGGTGGCGGCGGTTAAGCTCGTCCGTTTCGGCTTCCCTTTTGGCAAGCTCCTGAGCTATGAGAGAATCCAGGTCTCCCTGGTCTATATGCTGGTCGTTATCTTCCGCCGTTTTAAAAATGGCGGAGCTTTGGGCAAGAGCGTCGGCTAAAACTTCTTCACTGCTTGGCTGAGAGCCCGTTCTTTTTTTTTTATTCAGTTCTTCAGTCTCGGCTTCCCTTTTGGCAAGCTCTTTCGCGATAAGGGCGTCGATATCCCCCTCTACCTCCGCGTCGGCGGATGCGGCGGCTTCTTCCACCGGGGCTGCGGAAACGGGAGCTTCTTCCTTTATCTCCGATATTACGGGAGAAGGGACCTCATCCGGCCTGGGAAGGTCGTCCTTAACGGGAGTTTCATGGGCGGAGATTTCCTCCTCCGGCTCGTCGTGCACGGATATTGCGGGAATCTCCTCCTGGGGCTGAACCGCCGGAGCAGGAGCGGGAAGCTGCTGATTTTTAGCGGAGGAACCGAGCATTTTCTTGCGCAGCTCGCTTTCTATATGCTCCCCGCTTTCGTTAAGCACCCGGTCAATGTCCAGAAGCATTATAAGGCGGGAGTCGTATTTGCATATACCGAGGATATATTCCTGGCCTATGGAGCCTACAAGGGGAGGCGTAGGCTCCACCATGGATTTGCGTATTCTTATAACTTCCGTAACTTCGTCCACCACGAAGCCTATATACTGCCTTTCAAAACGCACGACGATAATCCTTGTGGATTTGTCGAAATCGCATTTATCCAGACTGAAGCGCACCCTAAGGTCTATAACGGGGATAACCTTGCCGCGAAGGTTCATAACGCCCAAAATAAAAGAATCCATTCTGGGCACCACGGTAATTTCCACGGTACGGATTATTTCCTGAATTTTAAGAACGTCTATGGCGTATTCCTCGTCCCCCAGCTTCATTCCAACAAGCTGGACGACCTCGGCTTCGTCGCTCAATATTTCGACGTCTTCTTTTTCATGAATTTCATTCATTTCCTGACCCCTGAAGTTTAGCTATCATCTGGTCGCGTATATCGTCCACGCAGCCTACAGTCTCGCTGTCCGGAAACCGGACGTAATAAGGTTTAAGCAGTTTGATACACTCGCTTACTTTTTCATCATAAGGTAAAAAGCCAAGTTTTTCAATGGTAATACTCAAATATTTATTAACTACGTTTTCAAAGCCGTAGAATACATTAAGCTCCCTTTTGAATTTTACCTGGTTCAGAATCATGCCCGGCCTGAAAGCCGAAACGAAAGATTTTATCGCCGCCGCCGCCGCTTTATCCACCGCCGCGGCCGCATCTATTATAGACTGGACGCTTGGGAAATTCATGCTTTTGCTGCGGAGCTTTTTATTGATTTCGGCAAAATCCCACCGTTTAGACAAAAAACGCTCTATGTGCCTGTATATGGCGACCTTTAAAAAACCGTAGGCGTTTTCTATGGAGGTAGGCTCGCCGCTCATGACGACTATCTTTATATCGGCCACGTTGAACATATCGACCATATTAAAGCTGGTGCCTGCTCCAAGGTCGAGTATAACGTACTCGTAATCCTCGTTTTTAAGGCCGGTAAGTATTTTTATCTTTTCAAATTTGGTAATATGGGCCATGCCGAGAACGTCGCCGGAACCGCCTATGAAATCCACCCCGGCGGGGGATCTTACTATAACGTCCGAAAGCTCGGAGCGCTCCCTTATATAATTGTAAAGGCCCACGCCCGGAACCTTGAGCCCGACGAAATTGTGAAGATTGGCCCCGCCCAGGTCCGCGTCAACGAGGAGAACCTTATGCCCGGCGGCGTTAAGAGAAATGGCAAGGCTGGAGGAACAGAAACTTTTACCTACGCCGCCTTTTCCGCTTGCAATGGATATGAGCTTTGCCATGAACCGCCTTTCGTAAAGTTAGTATTATCAAACGCAAACAAACGCCGCGGCAGACGCCGGCGGCTTATTTTTCTTCACATAATAAAGCATATTTCCCTATTTGTAAATATCTATAATAGCAGGAGACTTTAAAACCCATGCCGCTCTCCCGGAAGGAAAAGCTATCCGCCCCGCCTGAAAGCCTTTGCCAGAAAATAAACAGCAAAATATGTGAACACGCTTAAAATAAGGCCCGCGGCGTGGGTCCCAACAAAAAAAGGCAGAAGCAGCGCCCGGCCCGTTTCCGCAAGGCCGCTCAGGGTGATGTTATCCCAGTCGAAACCCGCGGCGCTTTCCCTGCCCAGAAGGAACATGCCGAATTTCGTAGTAAGGCCGAAAATAAAAGGGATAGTTACCGGGTTCGTTATATAGACGCCGATAAGCAGCGGGTAAACCGGCAGATTGAACCAGCCGGAAACAAGAAGGGCCATATAGGTCTGAAGGCCCACGTAGGGAGAAATGCCTATAAGCATACCGAGGGCCGCCGCCCAGGCTATAACCGAAGGCGGGCGGTCCAGGGTAAACATCATTTTGAATTTTTCGCGCAGCTTATCGACGAAAGGCATCGGCCTGCCTGTTTTTATTCCCCGCCGAACATTATGGCGATGCTCGAGACCTCCTCATAATTTTCGACGGGAATTATTTTAAGGGCAGATTTAACATATTTCGGCAGTTTAATCAAATCGCTTTCGTTTTTTTTGGGTATTATTACCGTTTTCACGCCTATTCTTTTGGCGGCCAGCAGCTTTTCCTTTAACCCGCCTATGGGAAGGACTTTGCCGGTAATGGTAATTTCGCCAGTCATCGCCACGTCCTTGCGCACCGGCTTGCCTGTCAGAACCGAAAGCAGGGCGGTGGCCATGGTTATGCCTGCCGAGGGGCCGTCCTTAGGTATGGCTCCCGCGGGAACGTGCAGATGGAAATCGTATTTCCGGAAATCCTCCGGGTCTATCCCGTATTTTCCCGATATGGTTTTTACGAAGGTAAAAGCCGCCTGGGACGACTCCTTCATCACGTCCCCCAGCATACCGGTAAGTATAAGGCCGCCTTTGCCCCCGAATCTGGTACATTCCACAAAAAGGACCTCCCCGCCCACAGGAGTCCAGGCAAGGCCCGTAACGATACCCACGTCGTTGCTTTTAAGCTCGTCCTCGCCTCTGAAAGGCGCGGGGCCAAGATATTTCGTCAGGCTGCGGGGCGTTACCTTAAAAGAAGTCCCCTTGCCTTCCACGATAAGACGCCCGATTTTACGGCACACCTTGCCCGCGGTCTGCTCCAGCTTCCTTAAGCCGCTTTCCCTCGTGTAGCCCTCTATCATGGCAAGGACGGCCTGGCGCTCGAACCTGACGTTGCCGCTTTTAAGGCCGTTTTCCTTTATCTGCCGGGGAATTATATATTTCTCGGCTATCGCCAGCTTCTCTTCCTCCGTATAGCCGGGTATGGTTATTATCTCCATACGGTCTTTAAGGGGAGCCGGTATGGGGTCGAGGAAATTGGCGGTCGTAATAAAAAGCACGTTGCTCAAATCAAAGGGCACGGCCAGATAATGGTCGGTAAAGGCCGAATTCTGCACCGGGTCCAGCACCTCAAGCAGGGCCGAGGCCGGGTCTCCCCTGAAATCGCTGCCGAGTTTGTCTATCTCGTCCAAAACGAACACAGGGTTGTTGGTGCCGGCGTTTTTTATGCCCTGGGCTATTTTTCCCGGCATGGCGCCTATATAAGTGCGCCTGTGGCCCCTTATTTCCGCCTCGTCACGCACTCCGCCCATGCTCATGCGCACAAACTGCCTGCCCATGGCCCTGGCTATGGAGCGGCCCAGAGAAGTTTTACCCACCCCGGGAGGGCCAACAAGGCACAATATGGGGCTTTTCATTTCCGCGTTAAGCTTCCTGAGGGCGAGAAAGTCCAGAATCCTGTCCTTTACTTCCTCAAGGCCGTAATGGTCCTCGTTAAGGACTTTCATGGCGTGCTTTATGTCAAGGTTATCCGCCGTGGCCTTTTTCCAGGGCATATCAGTAAGCCAGTCCAGATAAGTGCGCACCACGTTGGCTTCGGCGCTGTCCTGATGCATGCGGGAAAGCCTGGCAAGCTGTTTTTCCGCTTCGGCCTTAACGTCTTTGGGCATTTTGGCCCGCTTTATCTTTTTGGAGAATTCCTCCGTTTCCCTGTCGGCCAGATCGTCCTCTCCCAGCTCCCTTTTTATGGCTTTAAGCTGTTCTCTGAGGAAATACTCCCTCTGGCCCTTGTCTATCTCGCCTTTCGCGTCCGTAAATATTTTCTGCTGGACTTCCAGTATGGATATTTCCCTGTTGAGAAATTCGCTTACCTTATCCAGCCGTTTGCCGGGAGAATCAAGCTCCAGTATGCCTTGAGCCTCCTCCAGTTTAAGCCCCAGGTTGGCGGCTATTATATCGGCCAGCTTGCCGGCGTCCCCTATGGTTTCGAGCACTGCCAGCAGATCGGGCAATATGGGTTTTCCCAGGTTTACAGCGTGGGCAAGCTGTTCCTTTACATGGCGCACGCGGGCTTCCGTCGTAAGGTCGTTTTCGTCGGAGGCGCCGTCGCCGAATTCCGCCACTTTTACCTTATAGCAGGGCGTTTCCTGCCTGTATTCCTCTATCTTGCCGCGGCGCAGGCCCTGAACTAATATCTTTACCTTGCCGTCGGGCAGCTTCATCATCCTGAGTATCGTGGCGATAGTGCCCACCCCGTATATTTCCCCGGGTCTCGGGTCTTCGTCCGCCGGGTTTTTCTGGCACGCGAGAAAAAGTATATGGTCCGCGTTCAAAGCCTCGTCTACGGCGGCCTTGCTCGACTGCCTGCCTATTATGAGAGGGATCACCATATAGGGAAACACAACGATATCCCTTACCGGCAGCATAGGTATGCTTTCCTGAATTTTTACTTCTCTATCAATATTTTCCAACACCAGCCTCCATAATTCTAATTTTCGGCCAAAGCGATATGGAGCACCCCTCCGTCGAGGAGCGCTTCGTACCGGTAGGCGTCGAAAGGTAGTCTGAATACTCTTTTAAAAGACGGGAAATGCCTTTCAAGGCGGATAAGCTCGTAGCCGCGGTAAATGTTCCTTCCGCGCTTCAAACCCTCTATAACGACGAAACAGTCGTAAACGTAAACGGAAATATCCTCCGGCGACATACCCGGAACGTCGGCGAATATATGCGCCACTCCGTTCCTTATTATAACGTCCACGGGAGGGAAAGCGTCGGCCAGCTTATCGTAAGCCGCGCTTCTGGCAAGCTCCGGAGAGTTGCCCTGAACGCATTTTATTATTTTGACGTTGCTTATTATAGCTAAAAAATCAGACATAAGTCCCCCATGGCCGCCGATGCGAAAGCATGAGGGAAAAACGCCGGGATCGGAGCCGCTAAAAGCCCAGATCCGCAACGATGCTCTTAAGTTCTTCCCTCAGTTCCGGGTTGGCGGCCGCAAAATTGACGGTAGCTTCGAGAAGGCCCGCCTTCGTTCCGCAGTCAAACCGTTTTCCTGTAAAGCCGTAGCCGTATACGTCGTTATATTTGGCGACATGCTTTAGCGCGTCGGTAAGCTGTATCTCGCCCCCCGCGCCAGGCGTCACGTTTTCCAGAGCGTCCATGACCTCCGGAGTTATTATATACCGCCCTATTATCGCCAGGTCGGACGGCGGGTTTTCCCTGGGCTTTTCCACCATGGAGCCAAGCCTGTAAAACCTGTCGTCCACCGTTTCCTTGACTTCCACTATACCGTATTTATACGAATCTTCCGGCTTAACCCTCATAAGAGACACAACCGGCTTTTTCACTTTCGCGTACTCGTCTATAAGCTGGGCCGTAACAGGTTTTTCCGAAAGTATGATATCGTCGGGCAGTATTACGGCGAAAGGCTCGTCCCTTACTATATCCCTGGCGCACAGTATGGCGTTGCCAAGGCCCAGCATCTTTTTCTGGCGCACATAGGTAACGTCCACCATTTCGCTTATACGCCGCATATCTTCAAGCAGCTCCAGCTTGCCGCTTTTCTCAAGCTCCAGGCCCAGCTCCACGTTTATATCGAAATGGTCCTCAAGAGCCTTTTTCGTGCGCCCCGTGATAAAAATCATCTGCTCTATGCCGGAATTTACGGCTTCCTCCACCGCGTACTGGATAAGAGGCTTATCGATGAGAGTTATCATCTCCTTTGGTATGGCCTTAGTGGCCGGAAGCATCCTCGTGCCGAATCCCGCTACGGGAAACACCGCTTTCCTTATTTTCACAGCCTTATACCTCCGCCCCGGTTATTTTATTATTATGCCGGCGTAACCGACAACTTTATCATAATCGCCGGAAACGGCGCCGCTTGTGGTATGCTCCACAAGCTCTCCTTCGGAGGCTCCGGCTTTAGCGGCCGCTATAAGGCCCGCGGCGGCGGGATAAACCCCGCACATGCTGACGTCCTTCTCCATTACTGTGTCATAAAGGGCTTCCCCGTCAACGGCCAAGATTTGCTCTATTGCTAAAAAGTCTTTTTTATTAGTAATTTCCTCGTTTTCATAATGATTCATGTCGGAGCTTACTATTAAGGAGCAGCCTTCCCGCCCGGCAAACCCGCTCAAATCCGTTCCGAAAGCCCTTATAGCGGACATACTCATGCCCATGACCGTAATCGGGACTATTTTTATCTTCGGGTTGAAGTATTTTAATATAGGGACAGCCGTTTCAACAGAATGTTCTCTGACGTGGGCCACAATATCAGAAACCGCAGCGCTGCAGCGTATTACGGCGGAAGAAAGGGCTTCGTCCACAGGCACGTCTCCGAAAGGGGTTTCCCACGCCCCCTTATCCCATACGGCAAGGGGCTCTCCGAAACCCGTGTGGTTTACTCCCAGAAGTATTACAGTATCCGACAGGGCGGCTTTCGACAGGGTCTTGACCGCCGTGGCGCCGGAATATACATAGCCCGCGTGGGGAATCAGCACAAAGGAAGCCTCCGTCTTTTCCCCCGTCCATTTATGGGCCTCCATAAAGGAAGCAAGCTCTTCTTTTCCGTCAGGATAAAAATATCCGGCCACGGCGGCTTTTCTTATCATAAAATCCCCTATTTAGATTTTTCGTAATTAAGCGCCGCGGCAAGCCTGCCGTACCAGGAAGAAGGCATATCAACAGACGTGCCGAAAAAGCTGTAATCGTTTACAAGGGTCATTTTAGGAGACTGGCTGTTTATAATCCACGGATAAGGGTTTTTCATCACGCTCTTTTCGTCGGTCTGCTTAAAGGCGAATTTAGCCGCGGAAGGAATTATTTTCGCAAACTGACCCGCATGGTCCTTCTCTTTGGACAGGGTAAAAAGCTCCCCGCCGGAGCAGAAGGCTTCAAGCCTGGAACCGGAGCCGAAAAAGACGAAATAATCGGAGCCGAACGTTTCCGCCAGGTCGAAATCAGTTTCCCAGCGGCACAGCTTCAGGCTTCCGCCGCCCGCGGCGGCCGACGAGATTATTTTCGCGTCGGGATAGGAGCGGCGCACCTCCACGGCGGAGGAAAACTCTTTCAAGGCGTTATTATGGGAATCGCAGCGCAGCATTCCCCTGCGGAACATTATCAGGTCCGTAAAGGAGCCTCCGGCAAGCTCGGGGCTAAGCATACCCAGGGCCTTGGAAACTCCCCACATACGGAAGCGGGATATAATGCCCCTCTTAAACATAAACACCCTGTCCTCTTTTTCCGCCTCGCCCTGAGCCTCTCCCGTAAAGCAGACGTTATATCCGGCAAAAAAATAAAATACCCTTTTGGGTGTAACGTAAGGCAGGCCGGAAACGGACACCAGCTCCACATGTTTTCCGTAGGCGGAAAGCTCCCTGGCCACCGTCCTCATATTGGAGGAAGGGTTAATAATAACTATATCAGCCATAAACTTTTATTTCCTTGTAAAACGAATCCCGCTCCACGGGAATAAGCCCGGCGGATTTTACCATGTAAACGATATTTTCAGCCGTCATGGCTTCCTTCGTGCGGCCTCCGGCGGCGCGGGCTATATTTTCCTTCACTATCGTGCCGTCAAGGTCGTCCGCCCCCGTCCGGAGGGCTATCTGGGCCGTTTTTTCTCCCAGCATTACCCAGTAGGCCTTTATGTGGGGAACGTTATCGAGGACTATTCTGGCGGCGGCGACGGCTTTTATATCGTCGATACCAGTCGCGCGGCGCCTGCCGCTTAAAAAGGTGCCGTCCGGCTGAAAGGACAGGGGGATAAAAGCCGTGAACCCTCCCGTCTTTTCCTGAAGCTCCCTTATTCTGACAAGGTGGCGGAATTTATCGTCGTCATTTTCAAGGTGACCGTAAAGCATGGTGGCGTTAGTGGTTATCCCAGTTTTGTGGGCCGTTTCGTGTATTTCGAGCCACCTTTCGGCGGGTATTTTTTCAGGGCATATACTGCCGCGCACGGATGGGGCGAATATTTCCGCGCCGCCGCCAGGCATCATTTCAAGGCCGGCTTTTTTCAGCCTTTCCAGCACGCCGCCTGCGGAAAGACCTGAAACGGACGAAAAATAGTCTATCTCCACGGCGGTAAAGCCTTTTACGGTTTTCTCCGGAAAGGCTTTTTTAAGCTCCGAAACCATTTCCACGGCGTAATCCAGGCCGAAATCAGGATGAAGGCCGCCTACCACGTGTATCTCGGAAGCGTCCCCGCCTTTTTCCGCAACGTATTTCACAGCGCCCTCAACGGACATGGAATAAGCGCCGTCCTCGCCTTTATTTTTTGCAAAAGCGCAGAATTTACAGTGGTTTACGCAGATATTCGTATAATTGAGATGAATATTGCGCACAAAAAACGTTTTCAGGCCCCATTTGCCCCGCCTTACGGCGTCGGCCTTTTCTATCATCTCATGGAAATCCATTGAAAAAGGATTACGCACCTTGTCTTTCTCCGAAAAATTAAATCAGATTAAGTTTATATACCAATCCGGCGGGAAAATAAAGAAATAAACAGAAAAGTAATAATCCGGCGCACGGCGGGGGCAAAACCTTATCCGCCGTAAAAGCCGCAGGGCCGCTGGCTGCGGAAAGAAAAGACGCCGAAAGAAGCCGCTAGAGCCCGGCTCCGGACGTATTTTTAAGCCTGAACCCCACAAAGACGAGCATAACTATAAAAGCCGCGGCCAGGCATATCTGGAGAGGAACGGCGTAAGGGCCGGGAAAGCGGGTGCTTAAAAAAACGCCCGCCCAGCAGTAAGTGCCCACGGCCCCGGAAACAAGGGCTAAACGGTGGGCGGCCGACCAGATGAGGCTTTTTGACGCGGCGGATATATAAACCGCCGCGCAGATATCCGCCGCAAGGATCACAAATACGGTAACAAAAGCGGGAACGTGCCAGGCTCTGCCGCCGAAAATCCAGAAAAGCATCATAACGCCCGTAACCGAGAAAGAAAAAATCCCCGTCCACAGGGGGCCGGGCGCGCGTCTTTTTGAAGGGGAAACGGGCCGGTTCCGGCGGAACCTGAAAAACAGCCCTATCCCCGCTGCGATAAAAACCGCCGCGATAACGTACTGAAAAGCGGCCGGGATAAATCTTTCCGTATGATAAGTGCCCAAAGCAATAAGAGCCGCTCCCGCCGCGTATAATACGGCCGAGACCGCAAGACCCGGCAAGCCCAGCCACGGCTCCCTGCGGCGGCGGTAAAAAACAAGCTCCGATAAGGCCACGGGAACAAGAATACTCCATATTACGTGAAGGCTCAAAATAAAAGTCATCTGCACGGCGCTGACGCCCAGGGCGGGAATATACCCGTAATCGAGCAGGCGCAGGCCCATCCAGTCCGGATTAAACAAAGTGCAGGTGGATAAGCCCTCCTCTACGGCGGCGTAAGAAAAAGCAAGCGCGGCCATAGCCGGATAGCCTCCGCCGAAGCGCCTTACGGTCTCCCTGATAAGCAAGGCTCCGAAGCCGTATATGGGGGTAACGAAAATAAAAGCGGGAAATATATCCGTAAGCGGCATACTGGCAAGCAGGTATTCCGCCGTAAGAGGCGCCGTAAAAACAAGAAAGACGGCGGGTAAAATTCTTTTTAAAAAACCCACAGGGGCATCTCCCTGATCTGCCGCGGATAAATTTATCCGGCGATTATACCCTTACGCAGATTAATAAAGTTACGGGAAATATTTATAACACGGCGGCCTGCTCGTATCAACGGATAATATCGTCCTAAACGTCCGGCAAGGCGCCGTCTGAACAGGCTTTTACCCCGGAGTTTGCCCTGCCTGCGCGGGTCTTGATCACGAATGTTTTTGACGATGCGAAGATGATATTAACAGATACGTTCCTTAACTGTACGAGTTAAGGGGATAGCCGCCGTTTATTTTACAAGAGTATTCATCTGGAAAAGAGGCTCCATGATTGAAACCACGATAAACCCTACAAGAACGCCTATAAACACTATGAAAAGAGGCTCTATTATCGAAACGAAGGAGGAGAGGAACTTATCCACCTGCTTGGAGTAAAATTCGTTTACCCTTTCGAGAAGCTCCGGCATATTGCCGGAGGATTCGCCGGTGGAAACGGCGGCGGGAAAAAGCTCCGGAAACATGGCCCCGTTCCGCACAGCCACAGAAAACCTTGTGCCGGACTGTACCGACGTGCGCACCTCCGCAACCACTTCCCTGAGGTAGCGGTTGTTTATCGTTTCACCGGCAAAGTGTATGGCGTCAGTAAGAGGCAGGCCCTCTTTAAGCTGAAAGGCAAGCACGTGGGCGAACTTCGCCACGGATACGTCGGCTACGATGTTCATCCGGTAAAGCCTCTTATCCACGATAAGGCGAAATTTTTTATTATTTTTATACATATAGCGTATGAAAAATATTACGAGCAGTACGAAAACAAGCAGGAAAAGGCCGTATTTGCCCATGAACCTGGAAAGGCTAAGCAAAAACTGCGTGGCCGCCGGTATATCCTGCTTCATGGAAGCGAATATGGATTCCATCTTAGGCACTACGAAAGTAAGCAAAAAGCCCAGCACGCCCATACCGAGAACGAGTATCGTCATGGGATAAATCATGGCGGAGCTGAGCTTGTCGGAATTTTTACGCTTGTCCTCCTCGTAGACTGCGATATCCGCAAGCACGGAAGAAAGCCTGCCCACCTGCTCGGAGGCTTTTATAAGGTTTACGTACATGGCGTCGAAAATATTGGGATATCTCGAAAGAGCCTCGGAGAAACGCATACCCTCCGACACCCGGGCGGCCGATTCCAGCAGGGCGTTTTTGAGCTTAGGCTGTTTCGTGCTTTTTGCTATTATCTTGAGGGCTTCCACAAGGGGTATGCCGCTGCGCAGAAGAAGCGAAAGCTGGAAAAACGTGTCCGCAAGGTTTTTTTTGTGGGAAAAAAGGGCCTCGATATTTTCAAACCGGCTGCGCTTCAGACGCACGTCGGATACTTCCGTAACGAAGATGCCCTCCGCCAGCAGCTCGCCGGTAAGGGACTGGCGGGAAGCCGATTCCCTTATGCCTTTAACGTCCTTTCCTTTTTTAGATACGCCTTTATAGCTGAACGTGGCCATAAATTATTCCACACGGGTGACGGAAAGGACTTCTTCCGGCGTAGTAACGCCTTTAAACACAAGCTCCGCGCCGTATTCGAACATTGTCCTGAAACCGTTTTTCCTGGCGGCTTCCCGTATTTCAAAAGCGGAGGCCCGTTTATTTATAAGCCTTCTGAGGTCGTCCGTTATCTCAAGCATTTCAAAAACGCCTACCCTGCCCCTGTAACCCGTGTTAAAGCAGTGCTCGCACCCGCGGCCCTTTTTATATTCCGTTATTTCCACGCCGGCTTTTTTAAAGGTTTCCCTTATAATGTCGTCGGCAGCCGTCATTTCACCGCAGTGAGGGCATACCTTGCGCACAAGCCTCTGGCCTATTACGATAAGCAGGGACGACGATATGAGAAAAGGCTCCACTTCCATTTCGATAAGCCTGGCTATGGCTGTGGGAGAGTCGTTGGTGTGGAGGGTGGATAAAACCAGGTGGCCGGTAAGGGAGGCCTGTATGGCGGCTTCGGCCGTTTCGTTGTCCCTTATTTCGCCTACGAGTATTATGTCCGGGTCCTGCCGGAGAAAGGTCTTTATGGCGGAGGCGAAAGTAAGGTTCACGGCGGCGTTCATCTGCACCTGGGTAACGTTGTCTATATGGTATTCCACCGGGTCCTCTATCGTGACCACGTTTTTATTTTCCCTGTTCATGGCAAGGAGAGAGGCGTAAAGCGTGGTGGTTTTACCGCTTCCCGTAGGGCCGGTAACGAGTATTATGCCGTTTGGCCTGTCGAGATAGGGGCGGAATCTGCCGTAAAGCTCCCCGTCAAGGCCTATCTGCTTTAAAGAGGTAAAATCCGACGATCTTTCGAGTATCCTTAAAACCGCCTTCTCCCCGTTTATGGACGGCATTGTGGAAACCCTTATATCTATTACCCTGTTGCCTATTTTCAGGTTTATGCGGCCGTCCTGGGCGCGGCGTGTCTCGGCCACGTCGAGCTGGCCCACGACCTTGATACGGGCAAGTATGGGGTCGTGGACGCTTTTAGGATAGCGCTTTATAGTGTTGAGACTGCCGTCCACCCGGATGCGTATAAGGAAGGCCCCGTCCCTGCCCTCAAAATGTATATCGCTGGCCCCGCTTTTTACCGCGTGGATGATTATCTGATTAACGAGCTTTATAACCGGCGCGTCGTCGTAGGATGCGGTAAGGATGTTGGCTTCGTCCTCGGTTATGTCCTCCGCGTCGCCGCCTTCCACGTCTCCCACCTCGCCGCCGAAGCTCTCCAGTATCTCCATTACCCGGTGCTTGTCCGCCCGGCGGTATTCCGGCGTTATCCCCATGGAAAAGCTCATAAAGCGGGATTTTTGCAGCCCCGTTTCGTCCGCGTAGAGGAAAACTACCTTTCCGTCCTCCTCAAGGGGCACGAAATCGCTTTTGTCGGGAAATTTAAGATAGCTGGCTTTGAGAGTTTCAAAATCGCCCATATATTACCGCGCTTCCCCTTCGGTAACGTTATCCGGCGAGCCGCCGGTTTCAGCGGCCCCATTTTCCTGCGAAGGGGTTTCCGTATCAGCGCCGCCGCCAGTATCCGGCCCCGCTTCGTCAGCGGGAAGCTCCTCATCAGAGGGCGGCTCTACGGCGGCGTTTTCCGGCGAATCTGTTTCGCCGCCGCCCGGGGCGGTAACTTCTTCCGCAGGCGCCGCTGCGTCAGGTTCTTCTGCCGCACCGCTTTCAGGGGCTGCTTCCGGCTCCGCCGGGCCGTCTTTGCCTCCGCCTGCAGGCACGGTTTCGTTATCTTTTCCCGTGTTCAGCATATTTATCTCGTTCTGCATACCGTCGAAAATTTTGCTGCCCAGGGCTTTATCCGCCTCTTTGTTAAACTGGTTGAGAGAATCCTCCCTTACTTTCATAAGGGCTCTTGCGTCCTCCACCGTGTCTATTATGGAAGCGCTTATAAAAACCATAAGGTTTGTTTTCTCATTCTGCGACGAGCGGCTTTTAAAAAGCCAGCCCAGCACGGGAATTTTGGAAAGGAAAGGAATACCGGAGTCGCTTACAGTCGTATCGTTTTTTATAAGGCCGGATATTACCATTACCGATTTGTTCGGCAGTTTTACCACGGTTTTAGTAGTACGGTTCAGCGTAACGGGGGACGCGGTGTTTATGGAGGACTCGGCCATTTTGTTGACTTCCTGCTCGATAGCCAGCACTATGCTGTCGCTGGAGGATATCTGCGGCGTTATTTTGAGCCTGATACCAACGTTGCGGTAATCGAAAGTCTGGATGGGGTTGTTGTTGGAGTCCTGCTTTTCGCTTGTAAGATAGGGCCTGTTTTCGCCTACGAAAACCTCCGCCTCCTCGTTATCGAGAGTAAGTATCTGCGGGTTCGACACGATGCTTACGCCGGAAACGCCGCTTAAAGCGCTCATAAAAGCCCCGATGGAAGGAAACTTCATGCCGTTGTAAAGTATTATGTCCCCTATTACGCCCAGGCTGAATCCCGATGGGAAAGAAGCCGTGCCGCTGCCCGTTGCGGCTCCCACAAGGCCGCTTAAACCGGCCGCGTTATTAAGGCCGCCTATTACGGCCCCGCTTCCCACGTCCTTGCCGCCGTACCAGTCCACGCCGAAAGAGCTTGTCTTATCGAGGGAGGTTTCAAGAACAAGGGATTCCACATATACCTGGCGGCGCGGTATGTCCATTTTTTCTATCAGCGTGGCCAGGTTGGAATAAAGCTCCTGGTCGCCTATGGCTATTATTGAGTTTGTGGCCTTGTCGGAGGATATGTTGGCCTTTACCGCCCCCGCCGCCTGGGCCTGGCCCCCCTGGGGAGCGGGAGCGATGGAGTTTACCAGTTTGGTAAGCACCTTTTCCACGTCCTCGGCTTTGGCGTTCCTCAGATAAAACACCTTAGGCGCGGTATTTTCCACCGTGCTTTTGGAGTCGAAATTTTCCACAAGGTATTTTATCCTGCCGTATTCCTTTTCCGTGGCGGCTATTATCAGAGAGTTCGATATATCGTCGGACACAACGACGGGAACCGTCGTCGTAAGAGCGTTTTTGCCCATTTCGCCGTATAGCTTTATTATCTGCTGCTCCACTTTGCTTGCCACGGCGTATTTAAGGGGAAGGCTGTAAAATTTATATCCGTTGGCTTCCGTATCGAGCTTTCTGATAAGGGCCGTCATTTTATTTATGCGGGAGGTCTGGTCCTTAACGACTATTATGTTAAGCCCTCTTACGGCTTCCACATACCCTGAGCGTGATTTCATCCTGTTTAATATGGGCAGGAGCGTGGGAGCGTTGTAATGGTCTAACGTTATGACGGACGTAACGTAGGACTGGGCGGGGCCTCTGCCGTTTACGACTATGTTTTCGTCGAAGGTGGGAACGTCCTTTTCGGGCACTATCTGTATATTGTCGCCGGAAACCACAGGGATATACCCGTTCATTTTCATAACGGAGTAAAATATATCCAGTATTTCCTTTTCGTCCATTTCCTTCTGGGAGTTTACGGTAACGTTGCCCCTTATGTCGGCCTCGTTGAAGATAACGTTTTTGCCGGTAAATTCGGAGACGAAGGTAATAAAATCCTTCATGGGAACGTTTTTGAAATTCACGTTATACTTATTGCCGGCTCCGAAAACCGCCGACGCCGACAGCAGGACTGCCAGAAAAAAGAAAAGAACGGTGTGTTTTTTCATTGTATTTCCACGAATATGGTTTTTTTCTCTGTATTCCTTATCATATCTATAGATATGGCGGATATGTCGTCGATCTGAGAGAGCATGTTAAAAAGCAGCTCGGGGCTTTTAAGCTCGTTTCCGTTTATTCTCGTAATGGTGTCGCCGGGCTGCAGGCCAAGCTTGCGCAGCGGGGAGTCCTCCCTCATTCTGGTAACCCTGTATCCCTGAAATTCCCCTTCCTGGTAAAAAGGCGACACGAGGGCGCTCTGGAGGATCTTATTAAGGTCTTTAAGCTCCGTGCGCACTTCGTCCCTTTTAAGGCCGATGTTGATATTTGTTCCCGTCTGCTGGGCCTCCGCCTTCGGGGCGTCCTTTTCCGCCGGTTTCGCTCCCGGAGCAGGCAGGACGGATTCCCCCTTTTCCAGAGTCAGCGTATATTTTCTGCGTTCCTTTTCCACCACGGCGCTGAAATCGTCCAGCGAGGCCACTTTAAGGCCGTTTTTCTCGCCGCCCAGCCTTATGCTTACCGTGCCGTTATCGGTGCTTACTATGGCGATGCTGTTTTCCCCTGCTGAATCTTTCAGAACGCCCAGCAGCTTAGCCGTAAAAGGCGGCGGGGGAGGCACCCCCGGCTGACCGCCTGAAACCGGCGTGCCGTCCGGGTTATATACGGTTCCGCCGGGGCCTGCTGCCGCGCCTGCCGGCACCGGCGAAAGCTCAAGCGCAAATATATTATCCGCAATAACGGTTTCCGTAAGCTGGGGAGTAGATACGGGCTTGGCCGCCTGGCGGGCCTTTACGGCAGGCAGGGGCCGCGGGCGCGCAAATACGCTGCCGGCTGCGGCCGACGCCAGCCACCCGGCCATAAGTCCCAGTATTACCGGATATATCAAATACGGGATTTTTATATTATTCATCATAAGGGCATATCATAAACACCGTTAAAAAATCAAATCCTATTACCACGGCTTAAAATATTTTTCCCAATATACCGGACTGATAATTAATAAAAACGTTCATATTAAAAACGGCATGAACGAAGGCGGAAGCCGCCAGAGAACCGGTGCGGCCGTATACGAAGCCGAAAACGAGGGACGGAAGAAATACTGCGGCGGAATGGGCGGTGGAGGAAAAAAATAAATGGGCGCAGGAAAAAACTGCGGACGAAACAGCCACGGCCGCAAAAAGCGGCAGGCCCCGGCAGACGAGAAAACGCTGGAGCCCCGCCCGGAACAAAAACTCCTCTAAAACGGGGGAAATAACGACGTAATAAAAGAAAACCCGCGCCGTTACGGGCCTTAAATCCCCCAAACCAGATAAAAGGATACCGGCGAAAAAAACAACAGCGGCGGCGGAGGGAACCGCCGCGCAGACAAGCGCTTTTCTGTCCATAAGGCGGATCTTAAACCGTAAAACGGAAAGGGGCAACATTTAAGAATAAAAAAACGTTTCGCAGCCGTATTCCCGCATGGATCAACGCGGCTGTACCGTTACATAAATCAGCGTAAAGTTATAATACGGCGGCTTGCTCAAAAACAGTGTGTAATAAGGCCGAAGCGTCCTGCAAGGCGCTGATATTACGGATATTTTCCATAACCATATACGGCTCTGGACAGCCGCCGGAAGTTTTTTAGCGGCTCCGGCAAATGAACATCGGAGGCTCCGGCGTGTCTGAATATTAGTGTTGAGTTTGGAAACGGTTGCTTTTATAATAAGGTCTATATTTTTATAAAACGAGGATATTTATGAAGAAAAAGAGCGTTAGAGCGGGCTTTACCCTTATCGAGCTTATGGTGGTGCTTGTGATACTGGGCCTTCTGGCCACATTTATCGGCCCCAAAATACTCAGCAGGCCGGACGACGCAAGAGTGTCCAAGGCGGTAAACGATATGCAGGCAATAGAATCCGCCCTGAAAATGTATAAACTCGACACGGGAGTATACCCCACCACGGAGCAGGGCCTGAAAGCTCTTATCGAGAAACCGGAAACGGACCCGGTGCCCAACGGCTGGAAGCCGGGAGGCTATCTCGACACGTCATCCGTACCAAAGGACCCCTGGAATAACGATTACATATACCGCTCCCCCGGCGAAGCCGACGACAGGGAATATGAGATAATATCCTTAGGCGCCGACGGCAAGGAAGGCGGAGACAACTACAACGCGGATATAAAAAGCTACGAGCTGAGATAAACCGGCGCGGCGCGAAAGGCGGCAGACGGTTTGTAATTTACCGTTTCCGCCGCCGCCCGGGCCTATCCCATACCAAGATGTTTAAACACCCGTTCCTTTCAGGCTTCACTCTGCTGGAGCTTATGATAGTTATGCTTATAATAGGCATAGGCCTTATGACCGTGACCCCCAGGCTCGCGCAGAAATCCGTAGGCGGCGACGACAGGCTCGAATTTTTCGACAGGCTGCTTAAAGACCATCTGGAAAGAGCGAAAGAGCTGGGAAGGCCCATATCCTTTACGGGATTCAAAGGCTCGGCGAACATAATCACCCACGACGGAGAGCATGAGGAAATACCCGACACGTCCTCCGTACAGGAAGCCAAGGTGAACGAATACGAAACTAAGGGCGAGGAATACGCCGTAAGGGTATATCCCGACGGGCTGTGCGATTATTTCGAGATCACCACGAAGGACGGCGCCGTGATAGAAGTTATACCGCTACTTATGAGGACGCGCTATAAAGATGCCGAAGAAGACGAAAAATAAAGGCGGCTTTACCCTTCTGGAAGTGCTGATAGCCCTTGCGGTGCTGAGCATAAGCATGCTGGGGGTGTATTCCCTTTTAAAGATGTCTCTTGATACGAACATATACGCGAGAGACAAATATTTCGTCATAGAACGGGGCTACGACAGAATATCGAGACAGCTTAACTACCCTTCCAAGATATACGAGGACAGGGAGGAATACGACGGCGTGGAAGTAAAATACACCTTCGAGCGGGAAGCCACGGAAATACCCACAGTGCAGGAAGTGCGCATGACAGTGGCGACGGATAAGGCCCAGGTGGTATTCGTTTATTATGAGCAGTCGGGCGGTTTCTGATGAACGCAAAGGCATTTACGCTTTTTGAGCTTCTGATAGCCCTGGCCGTGTCGGCCCTTGTGGCTTCCGGTCTTTTCAGTATGTTTTCCGCAGTGGCGGGGATAAGGGATTCCAGCGTTACGCAAAGCGACAATACCCTTGTAATACAGGCTATTACGAAGCTGCTGAACAGGGACGCAAGAATGATGACCTCAGGCTCCCTCGGCGTGGACGGCACGGAGGATATAAGAAAGCTGGAGCTTACAACGCAGAACAGCCTCCGGTTTAACAAAGCCGTTCCGGCGGACGTCATATATTACGTGGAGGACGGCTGGCTGGTACGGCGGGAAACGAACACGGAGCTTTTATACGATATGGAAATGAAGCTCCTGCCGGGAGTAACTGACATGGAGCTGGAATTTTACAACGGCAGCGAATATAAGGAAGAGGTAGTGCCCGACGCCAGGATATTCAGGATAACCCTTACCATAAACGGCTCTCCCATAAGGATTCTGGCGGCAAGAACGGTGGACAACGCATAAAAATGAACCGCGTAAAAGTAAAAAAAGGCTCCATACTTATTACGGCCCTTGTGGTAATATCTCTCTGCACGAGTTTGGCCCTTTTCATACACGAAAAATCCACAGGCTCTTACGGAGCTGTGGCGGACCTTCAGGACGAATACCAGGGAGCCATATACGCCATGACCGCCGTCGCCGCCATAGAAAGCGTGTTTTCTTACGACGACGCCAAATCCGACGGCAGAGAGGACCTCTGGAACTCCATACCGCCCATACCGGTAGACAAAGGGTTCCTTACGGTGCATATAGCTCCCCTTAACGCCAGATTTCCGGTAAACGCCCTTTCCCAGGACAACGAAACTTTGCGGGAACGCTACGAAACCGGGTTCGAAAAGCTCATGACCCTGCTGGAATTCGAAAACGCCGACTTCAGGGACCTTGAAGACTGGCTTGGCACGGGCAACGTTTCAAGCGAGCGCTTCGACGAAAACAACACGCCTTACAGCACGAAGGGAGCGGCCCTGAACACCCTGGCGGAGCTTGCGTACATACCGGCCTTCGAAAACAATTACAAAGAGCTTTCAAAATATCTGTCCATAGGCGAAAGCGGCTACAAAATAAATATCAACCTGGCCCCGGAGGAAGTTATACTGGCCGTCCTGCCGGAGCTGGAGCCGTATATATCGGATATTCTTTCCGCCAGGGAAGAGGAAGATTTTAAGGACGTTTCGGACATATACGAAATAATGGGAAGCAGCGCTCAGGAAGAATATAACGCGATACTTCCTTATTTTGACGTGAAAAGTTCCATGTTTTATGTCAAGATAGAGCTGAACGTAGGCGAGGACAACAAATATTACCACATACTTTTCAGGCGTTCGGGCAAAAGCGCCAAGCCGGTCAAGTACATAGAAGGCGGCAACATTGAGTACTACTGAAAGGATATGCTATCTTAAAGACGGCGGGCTTTTCTCCGTGGCAAACGGCGTTACGCGCCCCCTTTCGCCGGAAGAAATGATCTCCGGCAAGGAAAAGACGGCTCTCATTATAGACGACGGATATTTTTTCTACGTGGGAATGGACAACGTTTCCGTTACGGGAAAAAAGCTGCGCTCCGTCGCGGGCAACTATCTGAGCATAATATTTCCCGGCGATATGGTAAAAAATTACGGGGTGTATCAGGGAAAGGGGTTTACGCTGATATTCGTCATATCGGACGAGCTTTCCGAAATAATAAAGGAATATCCCGAGCTTTTTTCCGCGGCGAAAAAAATAACGACCCCCTTTATCGAGCTTGCCTCAAGGTATGAGGATTTTATCTTTTCCGACGGAACGAGGCTCTATAAAAAAAGCGGCCCGGAAATAACCGCGGCGGCTCCGGAGGAAAGCGGCATAACCGTTTCCGACTTGTTTTCCGAAATGGAATCCGCCAGAACCTCTATACAGCTTCCGGGCGTAAACAGGTCCCGCTTTTCCAAAACGCCTTATATAATGCCCGCCGCGATACTTGCGGCCTGCTACGTAATATTTCTTATAGGGCGCATAATATCGTTAAGCTCCATATCAAAGGTGGAAGAATATTACGAGGACACTCTGCAAAACGTATATAAGGCCGCAGGCGTGGATAACAGCAGCGACCCTTACGGCGTGCTGCTTTATAAAGCGGGCCAGGCGGGCAAGGGCTTCGACGGCAAAAGGGTGATTACGATTATCTCCGATTTAAAAAACGTGGCCGGGGAAAACGCGGAGCTAAACACTTTCAGCGTAAGGGATAAAGCCGTGCGGGTGGACGGCCTTACGGACGATTTCGCCAAAGCCGAAAGCCTGAAAAAAACCGCGGAAGAAAAGCTGCGGACGTCCGTCTCCATGGACGACACGAAAAAAACGGATAAGGGCGTTACATTCGTAATGCGCTACGAGCAGTAAGCATGAGAGATTTTTACGACAGAAACCGCCAGAAGCTGCTTATGGCTTTCATAGCCTGCGCGGGAGTGTTTTTTCTTTTTTACTGGACGGACAGGATCCTCACGTCAAAGGCCGAAGAATACGAAGCCGGCGCGAGAGCCACTTACGAGCGTCTTGAAAAAGCCGCCAATCTGGCCGTACAGGTAAGGCAGGCCGAATCCACCAGAAACGCCATGAGGGACGGGCTTCTTTCCTTCATACAGAAGACCTGCGGCGACCTGAATATGGGAAGCAAGCTGGTAAACCTGCGGCCGGTAACATCCTCCGCCAGTCTGGAGCATATATCCATGCGCCTTGAAAACCTTTATTACGACGAATTTATAAAATTTATAGCGAAAATAGAATCTTTCGACAACCTGCGCATAAAATCCGTGTCTTTTACACGGCGCTACGACAATCCCAATATGATAGACGCGGTGTTTGAAATAGTTAAATCCTAAAAAAAGGGAGAGCCTTCGGCATTATGGCAAAAAAGATAATCTTATCGGCTGCGGTGTTTCTGGGAGTGTTTGCGGTTTCGGCGGTAATTTTTATGCCTTATACCCAGATCGCCTCCAAGATAATAGACGACATCGTAAACCAGAGGCGCATAGATATCCGGTACGACACTCTGGACGTGGGCCTCTTCGGGGCGGAAATAACGAAACTTGCCACCGGCTCTCTCGTAATAGACAAGCTGACGGTAAAATACAACCCGATAGGCCTGCTTTTCAGAAAGCTGTCCTTTAACGCGGACTCCCCCGTTTTCTCTGCTGACGGGAAGCTTTCCGGCAGCCGCCTTACCGCCGACGTCAAAGGCTCCGTCGCGGGCCTTGCGAAAATGGCCGGCTTCGACGGCTCCGGCAGCGTGGACGCGGAGCTTTCCTACGATATGTCCTCCGGGGAGGGAAACGCCCTGCTTAAAGGAGGGGCCGTGTCCTTCGCCCACCCGATGATGAAAATAGAGGCCGACGGAGTGGAAGCGGAAGCCTCCGTCAAAGGGAACATAATAAGCGTTTCAAAAGCCCAGGCTAAGGGAAAAACCACTCTTGACGCCAAAGGCACCGTTACGCTGAACAACAAAAAAATAGAACATTCCGTAATGGATATAACGGGAAAGGCGGGCCTTATGGGGATGGATATGAATTTCCGCCTCGGAGGCACCTTTCTGGCTCCCAGGTTTACCACCAACTAAAAAGGGATTTGCGCAGTTAATTTTACCTGCGGCCGTTTTATTTTTCCGTAACCGGTAAGCGGCGGTCTCCGTCTATTTATGTAACAGTACGATAAAATGTACGGAGAAATAAAATGATAAAATTAAGGAAAATAACCTCCCTGCTCCTTGTATTCTGCTTTATATTCGTGGCGTTTTCATCCCTGGGGCTTGATATCGGCCGCGGATACCGGGCGGAAGCGGCGGAATGGACCCTTTTCGGCGTAAACATGGGAGGCATGAAAAGCATGCACAGCGTTTTCGGCTATATAATGCTGGGCCTTGCGGCTCTGCACGGTATAATAAACATTAAGCCCATAATAAACTATATAAAGCGGAACAAAGAAGGCTGGATACCCTCGAAAGCGGCCGCGGCCTCGGCCTCCCTTTCGGCCATTATTCTGGCCCTTGCCCTTGCGGCGGGAAACGCCAGACACGGGGAAAGAATGGCGCATTTTTCCGAAACTCGCGCCGATAACGCCATAACATACTACGATTTAAAGGAAAATAATAATAGACCGTCACAATATTAAGATTTTTTTCTTTGTATGGTGTAAAAAGGTTTATCAAAGAAACTGAACGGGGAACAAATGAAAAAGATTATCATACTGGCAGTAAGCGTTTTATTCGCGGCGCAGGCGGCGTTTGCAGAAGACTGGTTCGAAAGAGAGCTGAGGGGCCTTTCCGACGGGACAAAAGCCGAGATCGCCAGGCTTTATAACGATATGCATCAGAGCGCGGTTAAAACGCGCATTAAGATAGCCCGCACCGGCGACGACCTGGCAAAAGCCATAGAAAACAAGGCGGACGCGGCTAAAAAGTCTGCCATTATACGGGATTTTACCAACGAAGTAGTAGCTCTGGGGGACAAAACCAGGGCGGCTTACGCGGAGCTGTCCAAAAAGGCCGGCTCCTTTTCCGGCAAGTTTGAAAGAGAGAAAGCCGGAGACGACGACGCGGACGACTTTTATAATGAAATATTCACATCCGACGGAGTTGAAGACGTTTACGACCTGTTTGAAGAAGCCGGAATACAGATTCCCTCCAAAAAGCAGATAATGGCCCAGTACGGAAGCCGGATAGCCGAGGTCCAGAATAATTTTCGCAGCGCTTACAACAAGTACCGCGGCTTATGGATGGCCGGCATAACCTCCGGGCCGGAATTTGAAAAAGCCAAAAAGGAATATTCAGACGCAGTAAACGCCGTAGTAACCCTTTCGGCAGAAGTTTACGGGGCGGAAGTGATGAAGCTCAGCAACGCCCAGCTTAAAGACCTGGCGGCGGAACGCGGGAAAATACTTAACAAGCAGATAAATAAAATAAACGAAAGCGCGTCTTACATCAATACGAAAACTCAAGACAGGCTGAACTCCCTGAAGCAATAGCGACGCATATTTCTTACCCCCTCTCATCCTCTCCTCTTAACCGGCCGCCCTTCGGGGCGGCTTGTTTTTTGCCGCCGATAAGCCGCCGGACACCGGCGGGAAGCAAATAATCCACAGGTTATCAACAACAGAGAATAATACTTTTAATATCCTTTCATATTATTTGAAAAACGGGCTTATTAGCATATAACTATCTGATAATTATAATTTATATAAAAATCCGGTATTATTTTTCCATAAATTTAAGAGATTTTTGAGCATATTTTTTTCAACAGTTTACCAACATCGGCCGCAAATCTTTTCCTTGACATATCTTAATGGCTGAAACAACATGACTTTTAAAAAATCAAGGGGAGGCACCCGGATGGATATGAAAGAAAAAACCGTGCTTATAACTGGAGCGTCCAGCGGCATAGGCAAAGCGTGCGCCGAAATATACGCTAAAAACGGAGCAAACCTTATCTTAACGGCACGCCAGGCCGAAAAGCTTAAAAGTCTCGCCGTAAGCCTGGAGGATAAGTATAAAATAAAGGTTTACGACTGCGCCTTCGACGTAAGGGATAAAAAGGCCGCGGAGGATTTCGGCAAAGACCTGGAAGCATCAAGCCGCATACCGGACATATTTATAAACAACGCGGGCCTCGCCAAAGGTCAGGAGCCTCTGTACGAAGGAAACACGGACGACTGGGACGTTATGATAGACACTAACGTAAAGGGCTTTCTCTATTCGGCGCGGGCGGTCATTCCGCTGATGATGAAAAAGAATAAGGGCAGCATAATAAATCTTGGCAGCATAGCGGGAAGGCAGGTATATCCGGGCGGAAACGTATATAACGCGACTAAATTCGCCGTCAACGCGCTTTCCCAGGCCATGAACCTCGACCTTGTAAACACCGGCATAAGGGTATGCGCCATAGAGCCGGGCGCTGTGGAAACGGAATTTTCATACGTAAGGTTCGCAGGGGACGAAGAACGGGCTAAAAACGTTTATAAAGGCATAAAACCCCTTACGGGAGAAGATATTGCGGAGATAATATATTTCGTAACCGCCCTGCCGGAGCATATAAATATACAGAGCCTGCTCGTAACGCCGACGGCCCAGCGCTCCGCCACGCTTTTTAACAGACGCGGCTGATATGCTTTAACCCCCTCTTACCGGGGAGCTTCCGCCGGGGCGGGGGCTTCTCCGGCTCCGCCGAAATAATAGTACCTTTTGCCGTCCTCGATACGGCGGTACATGGTTCCGGCGTCGTCGGAATTGATTTTCTCCGCGAACAGGCCACATTCCTTTCCGCCGCATATAAACCGGCCGTTTTCAAGGGAAACGCCTTTAGCGGAGCATTTTTCCGGTATTTTATCGACGGCGGTTTCGGACGCTTTGAAAATCTTATAGGCTTTTCCGGAAAACCCTTTAAAATACACTGCTCCCGAACCGTCGCGGCAGGCCGAAGGCATTTCGTAGCCAAAGGAGACGAAACGCTGCCACGAATTTTTAAGGGAATAAATATTCAGATTGCCGTCCTTTACCGTAAGATAAAGGCCCGCGCCGGAAGAAAACGCGGCGGCCTGCGGCAGCCCGGCGTATTCCTCCCCGCCGCCCGTCAGAAGGCCCCCGCACATGGCGTACGGGGACGACCGGCTTAAAACGCAGCCCTTATAAGGGGTTATATTGCTTTCGCTGTCGCCTATCGTAAAAAATTCGCCGGTTTTGAGAGTGCCGTAAAAAACACCGCCCGCATAGGCGAGGGATGCGAAATCAAGCGGGAAGGTCCCTTCTATGGCAAATGCCCCGGCGCTTTCGTTATACGCCATTATATACCCGCCGCTCTGGATAAAAACAGGCTTTTCGCCGATCTTTCCGGCGGACGCCACGGGAGAACCCATATCTCCGTTAAAAATTATGCCGCCGGTGCGGGCGTCCCTCATCACGGCCTTGGAGCCCTCCCATTCCATAAGGAACCCTCCGGCAAGGACGGCAGGCCCCCTGAGGGCTTTTTTCAGGGACGAGTACCTTACGCAGTCGTAAGCGGAATAATAATCCAGCCGGGACGAGCCGTAAACGAGAGCATCGTACCCGGAAACCCATATATCGGTAAAATCCCCGTCGAGAACAAGGGCGGAGCACATCGGCATGGTAAAGCCTATTTCCCCCGGCTTAAGAACGGCCGCCATACTGTCTCCCGCGGCGGCGTTTATAACTCCGTCGTCAGAATAGACGCGGCTGTAAGTATTCTCAAAAATTATAAGGGACTGCCTTATAATGGAGGAGGAAGGCATGGTTTTTTCAAAATCTTCCGGCCCAGCTTCGGCGGGCGTTTCCGGTTCGGCGGCTTTTATGAGGCCGGTATTGGGCTCCGGGGCTTTTTTAGCGGCGCAGGCGGTAAGAGCCAAAGCCATAAGGATAGCGGCTGTTTTTTTCATAAAACGAATTTAGCATAAAGCGCCGCAAGGTCAAAGAAGAAAAACGGCGTAAAGAGGGAGCGCCGAACATCTTTGAAAAAGAAAAGCTAGAACCCCAGCACAAGCTCCAGAACGTGGCGCGTATCTTTATACTGACCGGCGTAAGCTCCCAGCTCCTCCGTATAATAGGCGTAATTCATGCGGACAAAAACGGCGTCGAAGCCCGCCCCGAAAGTCGAATACCCCTGATGGAGACCGGCCCGCAGAAACAAATGCTCCCAGAAACCTACCTGAAGTCCCACGTTAAAGCGTTTGGAAAAAGATTTATCATCCCCGGCGGTCATTATAACGTCGTTAAAGTCGACCACAAGATCGGTGGTGATAAAGGAGAAAAATTTAGGCGATACGGCAAGGGAAAGGTTAAGCGTAGGGTCTATATCCTCCATCAGCTTGCCGAAGCTGGTATATCCGAAATCGTTAAACGACGCTCCCACTCTCGGCTTCAATAAATCGAGAAAACCCAGGCCGAAGGAAGGCACGTCGTACATCACCCCTACGCTTCCGAGAACGGCCCAGCCCATGCCCTCGTTCTGTATCTCTTTTTTCAGGTCCCGCCAGGCCTGGCTGTTGTCCGCAAAAAGAGCCGCCAGCTCCACGGCGTTATACGCCTTGGCAAAATTTATCCTGTAAAGCCCTTTCAGAGTAAAGCCTACGGAAAGAGCGTCGTCTTCGAGAAACTGCATGGCGTAGCTTACGGCGGCGCCGTTATCGCTCTTTACCCGGAAAGCAAGCTCCGGGAGAACCTGATTATACGCCAGAATATTGGCTTCGTTGGAGCTGAATATGCCGATGGTAAGGTTTTTCTTCGTATAGGCGGGGAAAAAATTGACCGGCCCGACGTTGGCGTACTTCCCCATAAATATATCTATCAGCTCCGATATGACGTTGGGGTCGTCCATATTGTCTTTGTTGTCGTTATATATGTCCCAGGCTTTTTTGCCCTTATTCAGAATGGTATCGTTTACTCCCAGGGTAAGGGGTATTATGTCCACAGTGTAGTGGTCCACGTATTTAAGACCGGCAGGGTTATAAAAGGAGGCGTATTTGCCGTCGCTCAGGCCGTAATAGGCGTTGCCCATCCCCATGGCCTCCACGGATTTCATTATGGAGGGAAATTCTCTCGTAAGCGGGGATTTTGACGCGGCGGACGCAAAAACCGGCGCCGCAAGGACGGCCAAAACGGCAAGACACTTAATAACTTTCGTCACAAAGAACCTCCGCCGCCGGCAAACTGCGAATAAATATAGTCGGAAAGGGAGGAGGAAGTAATAACGCCGCTGGCCTGGTCCTTTATATCGTTTGCCAGCTTATCCAGATCCTCGGAAAAATCCACGCTGCTTTCGGCCATATCCGCTATGGCGGAGGAAGCGTCCATAACGGAGTTAAGGTCGCTGTTAAGCCTGTCGAGGCTTAAAGCCCCGTCGTTCAGAGAAGCGTCTACCGCTTCCTGTATCTCCTGAGCGGTTTTGCCCCCTATGGCCTGGGTAATGCCTTCTTTCGTGGCGTTTAAGGATTCCGCGCCGGAAAGCCTAAGCGCCACGTCGGAAACCGCAAGCACGGTATCGGCGGCCGCCGCCATGCCGCATACGGTTTTCATGCCGGCGTCAAGACTGCCGGTGCAGCTGCCGAGGATCTTTCCATAGGAAGCCTGAAGCTCCGATATTTTGGAAGAGGTAAGGTTATCCGTGCCCATAAGGCTTTGTATTATTTCAAAAGGGTCGCTGGAGCCGCCGTTTTTATCTAGAATAACGCCGAGGCTGTTTACAAGGCTGAAACCGGAGCAGGCAAGGAGAGCGTTGTTGTATTGATACAGCTCCGTGCCGGAAAGATAGCCTTCGTGGGGAGCAAGCATCTGTATCACATAAGCGCAGTTGCCTTCGATAAAGGCAAAGTCGATCTTATCCTGCCTGGCGTCGGACGTGTTCTTGTCCGTCATCCATTCTAGGGCGTTGCCGTCGGCGCAGGCCTGGACGAACATTGAGATAAATATCAGCGACAGGAGCCCGGCCCGGAACTTCATGCTCCCCCTCCCGTGTAATGATTTGGCGGAATAATAATATATAGAATACCGGATACTGTCAATAAAAATCAGCCGAAACCAAGCAGGCGGACTTCCGGCTCAAGCTCCACTCCGTATTCCTCCCTGACGCGCCTTGCGGCTTCGTCCATAAGCCATTTTATATCGGCGGAGGACGCCCCGGCGTCGTTCAGTATGAAATTGGCATGCTTTTCGGATATTACCGCCCCGCCCTTTCTCAGCCCCTTAAGGCCGCATTTTTCTATAAACTCCCCGGCGTAGCCGGAAGGCGGCCTTTTAAACACGGAGCCGCAGGAGGGTCTGTCCAGGGGCTGCTTTTCCCTGCGTTTTTTAAGTATTTCGGCCCTGTCATTTTCAAGGGCTTCGCTCGAGCCTTTTTCAAGAATGAAGGACGCTCCGGTAACTATAAGCCCCCGCAGGCCTGGCGAACCGCGGTAGCAAAAGCCTATCTCCCCCGGAGAAAGCTCCCTTTCCGCCCCGGAAGCGTCCATTACGGAAACGGAGCTTACAGCGTCCTTTATCTCCGCGCCGTAGGCCCCGGCGTTCATCGCAAGAGCGCCGCCTACGCTGCCCGGTATGCCAGACAGCTTTTCCAGCCCCTTAAGGCCCCGGCGAACGGTAAAATCCACAAGCTCCGAAAGCCTTAAGCCAGCGCCGCAGGAAACGGACAATGCGCCGTCCCGCGCCGCCCAGCGCCCGAAAGAAGAAAGGCAGATAACAAGCTCCCGGCAGCCTTCGTCGCTTATAAGCAGATTTGCTCCGCAGCCTATTATTTCAAAAGGAATATTTTTTTCGGAGGCCCACTCAAGGACGCGCCGCAATTCACCGCCGCGCGAAGGCTCCGCATACCAGGCGGCCGGGCCGCCGGTTTTATAGTGGCATTTGTCCCTCAGGGACACGTCTTTTCTTATAAGCACGTTTATTTATCCGCGAAAGAGCCTTTAAGGGCGTCCTTACAGCGGCACCCCCGCTCCTCTTTAAGAATTTCGGAAAGGCCGCTTATTATATTGCGCGCCCCCTCCGCAGCCCCGGCTCCGGCCTCGGTTACTTCGTCCGCCGTAAGGGCTCTTTCCGCCGCGACTCCCGCCGCCGGGTTAGTAACGACGTTTACGGAAGCGTAGCATATCTCCGCCTCTCTGGCGAGAGAGACTTCCGGAAACATGGTCATGCCAACCATATCCGCCCCCATGGCGGCGAACATTTTTATCTCCGCCGCCGTTTCGAAACGGGGCCCGTTGGTGCATACGTAAACGCCGCCGTCAATAAGCTCCGCGCCTTTAAGGCCGGCGGCTTTTTTAACGTCCTCCCGCAGGTCCGGGCAGAACGGGCAGGTAAGGTCCACGTGGACGCAGCTTCCTTCGTCGTAAAAGCTGTTCGCCCTGCCGCCGGTAAAATCTATGGCGTTGCCTGCAAGAACAAGGCTTCCCGTTCCGTAAGCCGGGTTTATGCCGCCCACGGCGGAAAAAGTAACTATGCGGGTAACTCCCAGAAGTTTGAACCCGTATATATTGGCCCTGTAATTTACGGAATGGGGCGGTATAACGTGCCTGTCCCCGTGGCGGCTGATAACGTAAAAAAGACAATCCCCCAGACCGTAGGCCCTGTAAGGCGACGACGGCGCGCCGAAGGGAGTATCGAGGGCCGTCTCCCCGTCGAAAACCATACCGTCGATGCTCTCAAGGCCGCTGCCGCCTATTATGCCCACTTTTATCATAAAGCGTCACCTGATAAATATTTTGGGAAGATTCCAGCCCCTGCGCAGAGACACCATCCTTACGGCCGTTACGGAAACGGAGGTAATAAGGACGTTTACGTCTATATTAACGTCCATACGCTGGAGAAATATAAAAAGAAAGCCGCCCGCCGTACTTGCCGAAGCGTAAACCTCCTTTTGAAGCACGAAAGGCACCTCCCTTGCCAGAACGTCCCTTATCATGCCGCCGACAGTAGCCGTCATAACGCCGAAAAGCACCACCCCGTACCAGGAGCAGCCCGCCCCGTCCGCCACGGTGGCGCCTATGCAGGTAAAAACGCCCAGGCCCACGGCGTCGGCCGCGTTAAGCAGCTTCATATTTTTAAGGACCCGCTTATAAAGGAAAAATACCAGCAGCGAGGCAAAAAGCACGTCCGCCAGGTAAGCCGCGTCCTTAAAAACGAAAGGCGGCACCCGGCCCAGCATTATATCCCTGAGCGTGCCGCCGCCTACTCCCGTAACGAGGGCAAGTATGAATATGCCGTATATATCCATCTTTTTGCCGGCCCCCATAAGCGCGCCGGAAACGGCGAAAGCGAAAGTCCCCACAAGATCGAATATATACAGGAAGCTCATATTTTTTCCAGACGTATCCGCCTTCGGCAGCGGGAGGCCAGAGCCTCGTCGTGGGTAACTATCACCACGCTGACCCCTTTTTCGCTTAATGAGGCCAGTATATCCATAACGGCGTCGCTGTTGCCTCTGTCGAGATTGCCCGTAGGCTCGTCGGCAAGCAGTATTTTAGGCCCGTTTACAAGCGCTCTGGCCACGGCTACGCGCTGCTGCTCCCCTCCGGAAAGCTCGGAAGGAAAATGACCGGCCCTGTCGGAAAGGCCCACGCTCTCTATTAAAGCCTTAGCGTCTTTTTCCGCGTTTTTTTTATCCCCGCCCAGTATCAGCCTGGGAAGCATGATATTTTCGAGGGCCGTAAAATCGTCCAGCAGGTAGTGGGACTGAAACACGAACCCCACATGGCTTCCCCTGTATCTGTTAAGCTCCGCTTCTTTAAGGGAGTATATGCTGCGCCCCTCAAAAAGGACCTGCCCCCCGGAAGGCGCGTCAAGCCCGCCCGCGATATGGAGCAGAGTCGATTTTCCGGCGCCGGAGGGGCCGACGAGGGCTATAAGCTCCCCCTCGTTTATGGTTTCGTTGAAACCGTCCAGAACGGTAAGGGTATTTTCCCCTATCGTGTAGCTTTTAGATATGTCTTTAAGTTCCAGCATGGTTACGGGCGGCTCCTAATCGTTGCGCAGGGCTTCTATGGGAGACATTCTGGCAGCCTGTCTGGCGGGAAACACAGCGGCCAGGAACGTTATCGCTATGGAGCATACGGTAACGAGCAGGTAAACCTGCCAGTCGATATTAACCGGTATTTTATCCATAAAATATACGTCCCGCGGAAGCTCTATTATTTTAAAATTTTTAAGGCAAAGGGAGATAACGAGGGCCAGAGCATCGCCCAGCACGGTGCCCGTAAGGCCCACTATAAGGCCCTGGCGCATGAACACGCGGGTAACGAAGCCGCTGCCCGCTCCCGAAGCCCTTAATATGGCTATATCCTTCAGCTTATCCTTTACGGTAATGGCTATCATGCTCACTATATTGAAAGACGCCACTATTATAATAAGGGTAAGAATAACGAACATGGCAAACTGCTCCAGCTTCAGGGCGGAAAAAAGGCTGGCGTTCATGCTGAGCCAGTCCCTCACCCAGTAAGGGAACGCAAGCTCCTTAGAAAGAGCCTCCACGACGGGCAGCAGGTTTTCCTTATCGGAAGAGGCCACGCCGAACCCGGAAACGGAGCCTTTCATATTAAGGAAATCCTGGGCGGCCGGAACGGATATATAGGCCATTGTTGCGTTATATTCGTAGATGCCGGTGTCGAAAAGGCCCGCGACGATAAACTTTTTCATCTTGGGAGTTATGCCGAAAGGCCCCCGCGAGCCGTAAGGGCTTACGACGGTTATCTCGTCCCCGTCTCCAACGGCCAGGGTGACCGCCAGATCCCTGCCGAGCAGTATGCCCGGAATATTTTTATCCGGCCCGAAGCTTTTATCAAGGTCCGAAAGCGAGCCGGACGCCATAAAGGAGGCCAGGCGGGAAACGTCCTTTTCAAAAGCCGGGTCTATGCCCTTTATCACAACTCCCGTAACGGATTTATCGGAAGTAAGCAAAACCTGCCCCATTATAAAAGGCGAAGCCGCCGCCACGCCGCCGGACGATATTATCTTTTCCCGCAGGGCGGAGTAATTATCTATGGGCTGATTGTCGAAGCGGGTTATTATTATATCGGAGTTCGCCCCTATCAGCTTGCTTTTCAGATTGTCTGAAAAGCCCGACATTACGCTTACCACTATTATGAGAGCGGCCACGCCAAGCATTATCCCGATAACGGAGGTTACGGACAGGAAGGACAAAAGCCGCGTCCTTTTCCTGCTTCTGAGGTATCTTACGGCTAACAGGTTCTCTGGCTTCACTTTTGCTCCGGCGAAGTTATTTTACCCAGTAGTTGGGGGCTTCTTTAGTTATCTGCACGTCGTGAACGTGGCTTTCCGCAAGGCCGGAGCTTGTTATGCGCACGAACCTGGCCCTTTCCCTCAGCTCGTCCACAGTCTGGCAGCCGGCGTAACCCATTCCCGATTTAAGGCCTCCGATAAGCTGATAGACCGTCTGGCTCACGTCTCCCCTGAAATGCACGCGGCCTTCTATGCCTTCCGGTACGAATTTGGCGTCGGAAACGGTGCCGTCCTGAAAATACCTGTCCTTGCTGCCTTCCTTCATGGCCCCTACGGAGCCCATGCCCCTGTATACCTTATAGCTGCGGCCCTGATAAAGCTCTATTTCGCCGGGTGCTTCCATAGTGCCTGCTAGAAGGGAGCCTATCATAACGACGTTGGCCCCCGCCGCTATGGCCTTTACCACGTCGCCGGAATATTTTATGCCGCCGTCGGCTATTATGGGAACGCCCGCCTTATCGGCGGCTTCGGCGCAGTCCATGATCGCCGTTACCTGAGGCACGCCTACGCCGGCCACGATTCTGGTAGTGCATATAGAGCCAGGCCCGATGCCTACTTTAACGCAGTCCGCCCCTACGTCCGCAAGGGCTTTCACGGCTTCGGCCGTGGCCACGTTGCCTGCCACCACCTGAAGGCCCGCAAACCTTTTCTTAACGTTTTTCACCGTCTCGATAACCTTTGCGGAATGACCGTGGGCCGTGTCTATGGCTATTATATCAACATGCTTGCCGACAAGCTCGCCCACCCTTTCAAGGGTATCCGGGGCTATGCCCACGGCGGCGCCTGCAAGAAGCCTGCCCATGGAATCCTTGGAGGCCAGGGGATATTTTATGCGCTTATTGATGTCTTTAATGGTTATAAGGCCTTTCAGATTGTATTTGTCGTCTACGACTAGGAGCTTTTCTATACGGTAGCGGTGGAGGAGTTCCACGGCGTCCTCAAAGGAGGTGCCTACGGAAGCGGTCACGAGGTTTTCCGCCGTCATGTATTCCGAAACTCTGGCGGAGTTGTTCTTGACGAAGCGCAGATCCCGGTTTGTCAGTATCCCTACCAGCTTGCCGCCCTTCGTAACGGGAATCCCCGATATTTTATACTTTGTCATAAGGTCCAGAGCGTCGGCGACGGTCTTATCCGGTTCTATGGTGATAGGGTCCACTATCATGCCGCTTTCGGAGCGCTTTACCTTATCCACCTCGTCGGCCTGGTTTTCTATGCTCATATTCTTGTGGATGAAGCCCAAACCGCCCTCCTGGGCTATGGCTATGGCAAGGCGCGCCTCCGTAACCGTGTCCATGGCGGCCGAAACCAGCGGGATATTAAGCTCCAGCTTATTCGTAAGGCGTGTTTTCGTTATCACTTCCGACGGCAGAACCTGCGAATAGGCCGGAACCACGAGAACGTCGTCGAACGTAAGCGCCTCGCCCACCAGTTTCCTTTCATAATGCTTGTCAAACTTCATCTGCTCCTCCAAAAGAATATATAAAATCTGTCAGACCAATTTTTTAAACACAGCGTCCGTTTCTTCCGGATTTACGGGGGAAGCGAAAACCCGGCACACGGCGGGCGGCCTGCGCTTGAAAGAATTTTTCAGCACCCTGAACGCCACCTCTTTTGAAAAATCCTCCCCGAAAACGGCGTAAAGCTCTTCCTTACCCATACCAAGCTCCAGCGCCGCGTAAAAAAAACTATCCGCCCGGCCGTAGGTAAAGCCAAGCTCGTCCTCGTCCGTCTGGCCGGGCCACAAATCGGCGGTAGGCGGTTTCGTTATTATGGAATCCGGCACTCCGGCGGCTTTCGCGGCCGCCAGCACGTCTTTTTTATAAAGCTCGCCCAGAACGTTCACGGACGAAGCCATGTCTCCGTACCATGTGCCGTAGCCAAGCAGGGCCTCGCTTTTGTTGGAGGCTCCAAGAACAACGGCGTTATTGGCCTTCGCCCTGTCGAAAAGAAATGTCATGCGTATGCGGGCAAGCGCGTTGCCCCTGCGGAGCCGGTCCGGGTCGCCTCCCAGGGAGAAGAAAGCGTCCGCGGCGGGGGATATATCCACGATCTCCAGCTTCGCGCCAAGGCTTTCGCAGAGAAGCTCCGCGTCCTTCCTGGACCTTGCGCCGGACGTTTTATAAGGCAGGAAATAAAGCAGCAGCCTTTCCGTGCCGATGGCTTTTGCAGCCGCCGCGGCGGCAAGGGCGGAATCCACGCCGCCGGAAACTCCCAGAACGGCCTTTTCCGCCCCAGTGGCAGCGAAAGCCCTTTTCAGGGAGGAGCACAGCCGGGCGAAAATAACGGAGGAGCGGTCCGTATCCATAAAGCCCCTTATTCCTCCGGCCTTACGAAATCGCCGCTTTTGCCGCCCGATTTTTTCATAAGCCTTATGTCGGATATTACCATGGTCTTATCCACGGCCTTGCACATATCGTAAATGGTAAGGGCGGCGATAGAAACTCCCGTCAGAGCCTCCATCTCCACCCCGGTCTGCCCGGCAAGGCGCGCGGTTACGTCTATCTCCACCTCGCCAAGCTCCTCGTTGGTTCTGAAATCCACCTCCACGCCGCTTATAAGCAGGGGGTGGCATAGCGGTATAAGGTGAGGCGTCTGTTTTACTCCCAGTATAGCCGCCAGGCGGGCCACCTCGAAAACGTTTCCTTTTTTGATCTTCATCTGGAGAATTGCCGAAAGGGTTTCCGGCTTCATCGTTATTTTGCCGCTGGCGGTAGCAACGCGCCTGGTGGGGGATTTTTCCGTAACGTCCACCATGCGGCTTGCGCCTTTTTCGTCGAAATGAGTAAAATCCATAACCGTATCACCTCCGAATTGAAAAGCGGCCCGCTTATCCCACCGGAAAGGCGGAAAAAAGCTCGTCCACGGGAACGGTGGATTCCGCGTACTTCCAAATGCGGCCTCCGTCGTCCTTTATTTCGTCCATAGCCACGTCGGCGTGGTTTATCCGTATTTCAGCGTAGGGTTTAGCCGTGTCGAGCACGCGGCCCTCCGGGCTGAAATCGGGAACGTTTATAACTATCCTGAAAACTTCCGTATCGGTAAGCATGAGCTTGGCGAAAATCAGCTCCAGAAGCCGCTTCATCTGAGGGCGGAGCTGGTTTTTCTTATAGGAGGGCAGCATTCTGCCTTCAAGGTCGACGCAGGAATATATAAAAGTAAGCGTCATCACCCCGCCGGACTTTCTGGCGTCGGCAAGCCTCAGCATGGGTATTATCTGGTATTTCGCGGCAAAGGGAGATTCTTTAAGAGTCTCGTTAAACCGGACGATAAGGTCCTCTATCTCGAAAGACGTTTTTTTGTCCATAGAGTTTGTCGTCGTGCTCTCGTCCCTGAAAATGCGCTCCGTGCGGACGTATCTGCGGCTTATCCAGCCTTCCTGGTTGTTATACATTTTTACTTTAAGCCAGTCGCCGCTTTCGCCTATTATAAGCACTTTTTCCGACTGGGAGGCGGTGCGCAGGACTTTCGAATTTATATCCGGCCTCTCCCTTACGGAAACTCCGGAATGACGGACCGTGCCGGAGCCTTCCACAACCTCGGTTATGGGTTTATCGGCCATTATGCCCACGTTCGGCATGGCCGGGCCGGATTCGTCCGGGTCGTCCATATCCGTTTGGGCCGCGGCCTCAAACGATACGGCAAGGGTAATAAACAAGCAGATTATCAGCCTAAACATTGAATCTGAAATACATTATATCGCCGTCCTGGACGACGTATTCCTTGCCTTCGAGCCGCAGACGGCCCTTTTCCTTGGCGGCGGCAAGAGATTTTAGGTTTTCAAAATCGGAGTAGGAGCAGACCTCCGCCCGGATAAAGCCCCTCTCTATGTCGGAATGGATCTTGCCTGCGGCCTTCTGGGCGGACGTGCCTTTTTCCACCGTCCAGGCGCGGACTTCCTTTTCCCCGGCGGTAAAAAACGTTATGAGGCCGAGCAGGTCGTAACCGCTGCGTATAAGGTTTTCAAGGCCGCTGCGCTCCATGCCCAGGCTTTGCAGGTATTCCGCCGCGTCCTCCTGGGAAAGCTCCTGAAGCTCGCACTCGGTTTTCCCGCAGATTTTTACCACGAGAGCGCCTTCCTCCGCGGCGATTTTACGAACGGCCTTTACGTGATCGTTATCTTCCGCAAGGCCGTCCTCGTCCACATTGGCCACATAAAGGACGGGCTTCGCCGTAATAAGCTGAAACTCCCGCACTTCTTCCTCGTATTCGGGGTTTTCCTCTATAAGCCTGCGGACGGGCCTGCCCTCCCCAGCGTGCCTGAGCATGGCTTCCATTATCTCGGCTTTGCGCTTCAAGGCCTTATCGCCGCTTTTTGAAGCCTTCTGGGTCTTTATAAGGGCCCGCTCCAGTATATCCATATCGGATATTAAAAGCTCGGTGTTGATTATATCTATATCTCTGGCCGGGTTTACGCCGTTTTCCACATGGACGATCTCCGTGCTTTCAAAACAGCGCACCACATGGGCCACGGCCTCTACCTGGCGTATATGGGTAAGGAACTGGTTTCCCCTGCCCTCGCCCTTGCTGGCGCCTTTTACCAGCCCCGCAATATCCACGAACTCGACGGTAGTGGGAACTATCGACCTTGGCTTGACGTGCTCCACTATGAAATCCATCCTGTCGTCAGGCACTGGAACCACGCCCCTGTTAGGGTCTATGGTACAGAAAGGATAATTTGCGCTCTCGGCGTTCTGAGCCTTGGAGAGAGCGTTGAAAATAGTCGATTTGCCTACGTTCGGCAGCCCGACGATACCGCAGCTGAATCCCATTGATCACCCGTCCGCAAACTCGGGCCAACGCCCGATAGATTAATTCAGCAGTATATTTCCTTCCCGTAAATTTCGCAACATATAAATGGTTTTAAAGAACCATAGAGCGCAAATAAAACTGACGCGGCGGATAAACCGTGTATAATGAAAATATATCGCTATTTAAGGAGAATAAGGCATGATAAAAAAAATAGACCATAAAAAAATGGGAAGCGGCGACAGGGGCTGGCTCAAAAGCATTTTTCACTTTTCGTTCGCGGAATACAGAAACCCTGATAATATAAATTTCGGCGTGCTCCGCGTGCTTAACGACGACACGGTGCAGCCCCGCTCCGGCTTCGACACGCATCCGCACAGGGATATGGAGATAATAAGCTACGTAATTTCAGGCGAGCTGACTCACGGAGACAACATGGGCAATAAGCGCACCCTCGGCAGGGGCGACGTGCAGTATATGAGCGCGGGCACGGGAATAACCCACAGCGAAATGAACAACGCCGGCGGCCCTCTGCGGTTTTTGCAGATATGGATAATACCAGACGGGCAGGGCTACCGGCCGCGCTACGGAGATAAGCGGCTCCCCTGGGACGAACGCATTGGCAAATGGCTGCACATAGTGTCGCCAGAAACCGGTACCGCGCCCATAAAGATACATCAGGACGCGGATATTTACGTTACGGAGCTTGCAGGAGGCAGAGAGCTAAGCCTGCCGCTGGAAAAAAACAGGCAGGCATATATAGTGGTAATAGAAGGCGCGGCGGAAATAAACGGCGCGGAAATAAGCGAGCGGGACGCCGCCGAAATAACGGACGAAGATATAAAAATAACCGCCTTGCCCAAAGCCCACATAATAGCTGTAACCATGCCCAAAGAATAAAAATAACGCCCCGGAAACGGGGCTTTTTTTAATCCGCGGCGGTTATCCGGGGCCGCTTACCCGTATTTAAGCGGCGGTTTCATTAATATATCGTTTTTACTAAAACAATTCCAAAATCCGCCCGGAGCTTATCCCTTAAAAAAATATATATAAACGCTTTTTCCGGCGGGAATATCAATTCACGCATGCCAAATCTACCGGCAAACGCGGCAAAGCGCCGCTCGCTCCCACAGGTAAAAAAGCGGCGCTCTGCGGCCTTTGCAAAAATGTTAATATTATCAATAAATAATACCATTTTTAAATTATTTTATTTTATATACTCTATTATATACTTTAAGTAAAATATTTTGATATATTTTATCTGCGGGGCAGCCCGGCCATCAAAAACCAGGAGGTGCTGTATGAGCACATTATATTCCGTAAGAATTGGCCGCAAACAATATCATAAAACCCGCGAGGAAATTAAAAGCGAGGTAAGCAGCGTATGCAGTGAACACGGTATCGAAATAACATCCGAACAGGAGCTTGAAAATATGGTCAATTTAATAATTTTTCTTATAGACGACACAAGAACGACGCTGTAAAAGCGCCGCAAGTCCGAATAGTTTAGGCTGCTAACGCGCAGCAACTGACCACGCCGGGCCAGCCCCGCGCAGGAGCATTTTTAAACACGATTTACGCGCGTAATATAAAACAACGCGCGCAGCGCGTGCGGCTCACGGTATTTTCGTATTTTTCATACGGCTTTGAATATCTTTGATTATAAGGGGATAGACGGTTTCAATATACTTTTCTCTTTCAAACTCTGCGGCCCCGTCGCTCAAAAACAGTTGGTAAGGCTCTATCGCAAAAAACTCAATCATTTTAGATAAAGTTTTATATGAGGGAAACTGCTTGCAGGTTTCTATTTTATTTATCGTTCCCAAATCCACTCCGATTTTTGCGGCAAGTTTATCCTGCGACAGATTGAATAACGCGCGATACTTTTTAATATTACTTGCCAAAATCATACCTATATCATCCATAGTTTATATTTTTATCATACTACGCCGTCTATTTGAATGTAACGAAAATACATGAAAAAACCGTAATACAATTACGGGTATCTGGAATATAAGCCGGCAAAATATATAAAAATAAGGCGTCTGCCGCTTAACGCATACAATTATAGAAAATATTTATAGCGGAACGGTTTGCTTACGGGCAATGCTGCCATTATAATCATTCTCCACAACATTACGCCGATATAAACAAAATTTATTTTTCGGTCATCAGCTCAATAATATTCAAATTTTACAAATACATACGCTGTCAATAAGACGTTTAACGCCTAAAAATATTGGCGTTTATGCGGGTTGTTAAACCGTATCGTATTCAATATAAATTGATGAAATGAAAAATATAAGCATGATTCTGGCAAATAACGTGAGAAAATACAGAAATATGCTCAATCTGTCCCAGGAAGAATTGGCGGAAAAAATCGGGGTGGACTTGGGAACGGTCAGCAGGCTGGAAACCTGCAAGCAGTTCCCGTCCAGAAAAACGTTGAGCAAGCTGATAGAATACTTCGATATAGAGCCTTATCAGCTATTTACCAAAGATGAGGACCAATTCGACAAAGATAAATATATAGAAACGGTACTGCCGCTGTTAAATCAAGAAGTAGTCAAAATATTAAAGAACACCAAATAATACTTTAATATGCTTAAAGAATTAGCAATAAACGGATACCGCCACTTCGCAGACTTTAAAATCAATTTTACCGAAAATACCATAATCTGCGGCACAAACGGCTCCGGCAAAACGTCCCTTGTGGAGTTAGCGGCAAAACTGCGGGACTTTATCTTAAACAAAAACACAAAAACCGCCGGGGAAATGCGCGTGTCAGATTTATACGCCAGAGAGGACGTCCCCGCATGGGAGCGCAGCCTTTCACACAAGCATTTTGCCGATTTCTCAATAACTCTTGAGCACGGCGGCAATTCCTACGTATATTCTCTTGGAGTTTTCATCGATTCCATGCGCCGCATACACAGGGTAGATTCCGGCTCCCTTGCCGTAAACGGCGAAACGGTGCTTACGGTGGAAAGGCAGGGGCAGGTCTCCATCATCACCGATTACGATGAAAAAATGAAAACGGCCGTAGACTGGAACATAAGCTCCATACCCCAGACATTAAGATACAACGCGAAAATCAGGGAGTTTTTCAAGATAATCGCCAACGGAATATACGCCGTGTCGATAAACCATTTTGAAAAAGTCAGCCCGTATTCCATAAACTGCAATATGCCCTGCGCGGACGCTTCCAACTTCGGAGCCTGGTACGACGGGGCAATAAAAAGGCGCGTCGGGGAAATTTCGGAGCTGTTTCAGATATACAAAAGGTTTATACCCGGATTTGTAAGATTTATAATAAAGGGATATTATACGGAGCTGGAACTGTTTGCGGAAATTGAGGACACGGAAGCGGGAAGCTTCCTGCTGCCCTACGACAGTTTTTCAAAAGGCATGAAAGCCCTCTGCGTGATACACATGATATATAAAACCGCCGAAAATAATTCGACGGTATTTATTGACGATTTTGAAAACAACATTTATACGGCGGAGATAAACAATATCCTTGACGCGATAGAAACGGCGCGCAAAGAAAAAAACATACAAACGGTTCTCGTATCGAAACACAATAAGGTATTAAGCAGACACCCGGAGCAGATACAGATACTGCGCACGGAGGGAAACCCGCCGCGCGTCGAAGCCTGGCCGCTGAGGCCGTAACGGTTATTTAAACCTGTTTGGGGATTCCGTTCCGGATGACCTATCAGCCCCGCCTTGCTCATTGGCGCATAGCAGGTCCTTTTTCAGCCGGTATCCATGTTTCCCCGCCCGGGGCAGCCCACGGAAAACTGCAGCCGACGGCGTGTCAGATTATTTGCTATCTCATAAAACGGCCTTAATAATAAGGCTTTATTCGCTAACTATTCTTTTTCCCCGGTTTATAGGCCAGCTCCATATCCGCTTTAATGTATGGCCGCTCTGAAAACGGCAGTTACACGCTTCCTGAAACCGCCCGTCAATAAGCGGCATAAAGATTTCACTCTCCCGAAAAACGGGCTGGCAATCCGTCCTCCCGCCGCAGCCTGCGCCATAATATGCTGATAATAAAAGAACTTTAATACAAACCGTAAAAATATACGTGGAAAATAAAAAAATATCTTGCATTATACAAATTAATAGTATAGTCTTCTTATTAAGAATTATTACTATTAAATAAGAGGTATTGATAATGAAGCGAAACACTATCCAGCGGAAACTGGTGCTGGATTCTGTTACGGCCTTAAAAAACCACCCTACGGCGGAAGAGATATATAACAAGATAAAAGAGGAATATCCCGATATAAGCATGGGCACCGTATACAGGAACCTGAACGACCTGGCCTTAGAAGGCAGGATAAAAAAGCTATCCGTACCGGGCACGGCCGACAGGTTCGATTATATTACGGAGCCTCATTATCACATGAAATGCGCTAAATGCGGCGGGGTATTCGACGTGCGTATGGATTATATGGCCGCTCTTGACAAGGCGGCGGAAAAAGCCACAGGGTTCCGGCTCTACGGCCACCAAACCGTATTTATGGGCGAATGTTCGCGCTGTAAATAGATGAAGTTTCTTGCGGGAAGCGGAAAACCGCCCCGAAAAATTTAACGGAGGTTAATATGGATAAGAAAAAAGAATTGCTTACGACAGTCTACGGCAGGCCCGTGGCGGACGACCAGGCCTCGATTACGGCCGGCGTGAGAGACGCCGGATATACAATGCTTCAGGACGTTCATCTTCTGGAAAAGCTGGCCCACTTCAACAGGGAGCGTATCCCCGAGCGCGTGGTTCACGCCAAGGGCGCTGGAGCGGGCGGTTATTTTGAAGTTACAAACGACCTTTCAAAATACACGAGAGCCGCTTTCCTTTCAAAAGTCGGCAAAAAGACGGAGGTTTTCGTCAGGCTTTCCACCGTCGGCGGCGAGCGCGGCTCCGCCGATTCGGCCAGGGACCCGAGAGGTTTCGCAGTAAAATTCTACACGGAAGAAGGCAACTACGACATGGTGGGAAACAATACTCCCGTATTCTTTATACGGGACGCTATGAAATTTCCCGATTTTATACACACTCAAAAACGCAACCCGCAGACCAACACCCACGACGCGACCGCTTTCTGGGATTTTCTCTCCCTTACGCCGGAAGCCGTTCACCAGACGACCATACTCTTTTCCGACAGGGGCACGCCTAAAGACTACCGCCACATGGACGGCCACTCCAGCCACACCTATATGTGGTATAACGATAAAAACGAATACGTATGGATAAAATATCACTTTAAAACCGACCAGGGCAACGAAACCCTTACGGCCCAGGAAGCGGAAGCCCTTGCAGGCTCCGACCCGGACCACGCCACCCGCGACCTTTTCGAAGCCATAGAAAAAGGCCAGTACCCTTCCTGGACGGTGTATGTGCAGATAATGACGCCGGAACAGGCCAAAAACTATAAATTCGACCCCTTCGACGTTACCAAAGTATGGTATCACGCGGATTTCCCCCTGATACCCCTCGGCAAAATGGTGCTTAACCGCAACCCGGAAAACTACTTTGCGGAAGTGGAGCAGTCCTCCTTCGCGCCCAGCGCCTTTGTTCCCGGCATAGGGCCTTCTCCGGACAAGCTGCTTCAGGGCCGTCTTTTCGCTTATGAGGACGCCCACAGGTACCGTCTGGGCGCCAACCATCACCAGATACCCGTAAACTCTCCCAAAAACGCGAAAGCCCACACTTTCCAGAGGGACGGCTATATGACGGTGGACGGCAACGGCGGCAAAGGCGTAAACTATTATCCAAATTCGGATTTCGGTATAGAGCCGGATAAATCTTTCATGCCGCCCGTTATCGACATACAGGCGTCGATAGGCCATCACGAAAGAGCAACGGAGGACGTGGACTTCGTGCAGGCGGGCGAGCTTTATTCCCGCGTGTTAAACGATACCCAGAAAGACCATCTCACGCGCAATATCGCAGGCCACATGAAAGGCGCCAAACGCAACATCCAGTACCGCCAAGCGGCCATATTCTATAAAGCCCACGAGGATTACGGTACAAGGATAGCCAGGCTGCTGGAGCTGGATATCGACAAGGTAAAAGAGCTTGCGGCCATGAGCCAGCAGGACAGGGTCGCGGCCACATCCAAGCTGACCTGCGACAAATATAAATAAACGATTACGCAAAAAGGAGGCTTAAAAAGCCTCCTTTTTTATTTTTCGCAGGGCGATACCGGCGTAAAGTTACAGAAAATATTTATTATCCGGCGGCTTGCTCACGGTAACGAATAATAAAACTAAAAGCCTTCGGCAAGGCGCAGTCTAAAGGGGCAAACGCCCAAGCCTGCCTTGCCGCGCAGGTCTTATTATGCGGGGGCAGCCGCCCTGTTTTTTAAAAGATCTTCCGCTTACTATATTTTTAAGAACAAACCCGCCCCCGCAAATATCGTTAATTAATAAAGGCAGGCGGCGGAAGCTGCCGCGGCGATATAAATAAAAAAAGCAGGGGGCGGCGCTATGGAATACAGAAAAGCAAACAGGGGCGATATTAAAGCGTTTACCGAAAACAGGCTGGAATTTGCCTCGTCCGTAAGGAAGCCGGAAAATCCGGAAGCCTTTAAAGCCGCTACGGCAAAATACCTTAACGAGCATATAGATAAGGACGACCTTATCATAATGCTTGCCATGGACGGCGAAGTGATAGCCGCCTCCTGCATGGCGTGCCTTTTTGAAACGGCGCCCCTGCCCTTTTTACTTTCCGGAAAAACGGCGGAGCTTCTGAACGTTTACACGAAAGAGGAATACAGGCGGCAGGGCCACGCGGAAAAGCTGCTGATGATGCTTATGGAGGAATCAAAAAAGGCCGGGGCGGAAAAGATGTTCCTTTTCTACACGGACTCAGGCCTGCCCCTTTATAAAAAGCTGGGCTTTACGCCTATGGAAAGGCACCTTGAGATAAGGCTCTGACGGGAAAGGCAAAAGCCTACGTTATCCCGCCTGCGCCCTTTGCCCGCGCCATCTGATAGCGCAGGGAAAAAAGGGCCGGAATCATATATACCGCGGCAAGAATCCACAGGTTGATATAAAGCGGCAGTATATCGCCTATGGACGCCCCCATCTGGCGTATCATTATAACGCCCATAACGCCGGGGCTGGAGGGGAAAACGACGCGCAGCCAGCGCACCCATTCGGGCATCTCCCATACCGGCCAGGAAAACCCGGTTAAAAAAAGCAGAGGTATGGAGGTCATTATAATAACGAACACGCCGCCCTCCCGTTCTCTGGCGAAAAAGCCCGCGGCAATGCCCAAAAACACCACGGAAAGGCCGTAAGGCAGCATAAAAAGAAATAGCTGCCCCGGACTGCCGAAATCCGGTATGTGGAAAAACCTTACGCTCACTTCAAAAAAATAATAGGCTATCACCATAAAAAAGGACAGATAAGCAAGCGTCTTGCCGAAGAGCGTCCCCACCTCGCCCGCTCCGGAAACGAAGCCCCCGCCTTTTTCGCAGTCCCTCCCCTGCACGAGAAGCATCGCTACTAAAATAAGCTGCTGTAAAATAAGGGCCAGAACGCCGGGCACGACAAAGGTGGCGTATCCGCCCATAACGTTATAAAGGGGCTTCTGTATCACGCCCGCCGCGGATTGGAGTTTAAGGGCCGCTCCCGGCGGTATGCCCGCCATAGTCATCTGCTGGATCTTTACGCCCGCAGCCGTGGTAAGCACCACCTTCATAGCGGTGGAAAAGGTTTCGGAATAAAAAAGCATATAGGAGCCGTCAGAAAAAAGCGTTACGGCGGGCTGCTTGCCAAGCACCACGTCGCCGTAAAAATTATCGGGGATATACACTATTCCGTTTATTTTCCTTTCGTAAAAGGCGTTTTTAGCGTCGGCAAGGGAGGGATACTCCGAAGTTACCGCCATAAATTCCGTAGCGTTGAGCATTCTTGTTATTTTGCGGCTCAGGTCCGATTTATCCTCGTCCACAACGGCCACGGGTATTTTTCTTACAACCTCCAATTCATAGGGATACGGATAGAAAAAAGAATAGAAAACAGGAGCGAACCCCAGTATAAGCAAGGCTCCCGCGTCCCGGAATATCTTTTTGTACTCGGCGGCGAAAACGCTGAAAATTTTCATTCCTTACCCCACATGCCGGGCCGGATTACGAGAAACCTGTACATAATAGTGCCTATAACGAAGCACAGGGAAAAAAACAAAAAGAGATACAGCATATCCCACGGCGTGCCGGAGTGGGAAGCCCCGCGCATAGCGTCGTTTATGAGTATTCTGTGGTAGTGGGTTATCGGCAGAAATTCGGACCACAGCCTCGCGGCCTCCGGCATGCCTATATCGGGGAACGTTACCCCGGCGTACGCGAAAGCCGGGGCGGCGTATACGGCAGTCACGCTCAGGCCCATCCTAAGGCTGCCGAAGCCCAGAAACAATATAACCATACACACGGAGGTGGAAGCCATTATGAAAAGAAACGTGGCAAGCAATATGGCCGTTCTGCTTCCCTCTATGGGCGCCCCCACGTAAACGAACAGAAAATAAAGCATTACCACGCCGTTTGCCGTAAATATAATCCAATAGGGGAAGCTCTTTGCCGCCACCGTGGTAAACGGAGCCTTTTTTATGGATTCAGCAAGGGATTCAGCCCTGCCGGTTTTAAGCTCGAAGCCGAAACTGTATACAAAAGAGCCTACAACGAAAATCTGAAACATGGCGGGCAAAAGCCCCATAAGCATAAAATACTGATAATTAAGGTAGGGGTTAAAAAGTATCTTATTATCGAAAATTATGGGCGCGGCTTTAGCCGCGGAAGCGTAAACGGGAACGCCCTCGCTCTCCTCGAATATCTTGTTATATTTGCCCGCAAAATCCTGAACGGCGGAAACCACGCCCCTGTTTGCTATGCCGCCTACCAGAAGGAGCTGGTTGTTATAATAGAAAGGCACCTCCGCTCCCTTATAGCCCAGCACTTTCTTTGAAAAATCCTCCGGTATTATCACCACCCCGTAAACGGACGTATCCGCAAGCAGCCGTTTTGCCTCCTTTACGCCGGTAAGCTCAAAAGCGACCCGCAGATCCGGGGAGGCGTTAAGGGTGATAATAAGCTCCCGCGATATGTTAGAGCGGTCGTTATCAATAACGGCAATGGGCGCTTTCCTCACTACGGGGCTGTAAAACACGGCGAGCATTATCCCGAAAGAGAGGGCGGACGAAATCAGGCAGAAAAAAAGGAGCTTGCGCCGCACGTTCCACAGAAAATCCCACTCCCGCCGGACGACCTTTTTAAAGATACCGAAATAACCTTCTCCCATAATATCAGGACGCGCCCTTTATTCGCCCGGCATATAAAATATGGCGGACATTCCAGAGCGCAGCCCCTCCACGGGCTTTAAAGGATACGCCTTTATCTCGAAGGTCTTAAGGTCGAACTGGCCGCTGGTTTTCGTGGCGCTCCAAACGGCGAAATCGCCCACCTTGGAAATATAGCGCACCTCAACGGGAAATACCTCGCTTTCGGAAATCGCCGGGAACATTACGTTTATAACCGTTCCCATGCGGATATCCTTCAGCAGGTCCTCCCTGATATTGAAAGTGACCCATATATCCGACATATCCACAAGGGTAAGGATGGGAAAGCCCGCTGTAACAAGCTCGCCCGTATCGACCACCACCGTCATCACTTCCGCGTCGATAGGGGCGGTAAGCACCGTATCGTCAAGAAAGCTCATAACCTCCTGAACGGCTCCGCTGGCCTGCTCCGTCAGGGCAACGGCGGCGTTTTTATCCTCCTGCCTGGCTCCCGATTTCGCCATTTCGTACTGGGCTTTGGCGGCTCTGGCGTCGTTTACGGAGGCCCGCCATTTCGTGCGGGCTTCGTCAAGCTGCTGGGCGGGCACAACGCCGTCCTTATAAAGAGAATCCACACGGTCGTAAGTTTTTTTAGCCAGCTTTTCCGCGACGACGGCTTTTTCATAAACGTTGAGAAGGGCCGTGATCTCCTCCACCCTGGCTCCGGCGAACACCTTGTTTTTCTGAGCGTCGGCGGCTTTAAGGGCGGCTTCCGCCTGATAGGCTTTGGCTTTTATGGAGGGCGCGTCAAGCCTTGCCAGTATGTCGCCTTTTTTTACCTGCTGGCCTTCGTCCACATAAACGGCCTCCACCTTGCCCACGACCCTGGGCGACACCTGTATCTGGCGGGCAACGGCCTCGCCCTGAAGCACGAGAGGCACAGGCCTCGAGGCAAACCAGACGCAGGCTCCGGCGATTATACCTATAAGGGCCAGCGCCCCGGCGTAATAAACGTATCTCATAAGCCTAACTCCACCGTCGCTTTCGAGCGGTAATCTTCAAAATAATCGAAAAGGCCGGACGTCTCAAGCAGCTTTGCCATAGCTATATCGAACTTATAGGCCGCCGCTATTGCGGACATCTTAGCCCCGGAAAGGGCAAGCTCCGCATCCACCACGTCGAGGGAGGTGGCCATACCCTGGTCGAAAGCCCTGGTGCGGGCCCGCAGGTATTCCTCCGTAAAAGCCAGCGACGACCGGACGGCCTCGTAATCTGCCCGGGCGTTTTCTATGGTTATATACTGCTGCTCCACAAGGGTCTTTATATCCTTTTCCGCCCTGATTTTAGTAAGCTGAAAAGATTTTTGCGCCGCTTTCGCCGCGCGCACCGAGTTATAGCCCCCGAAGCCTTCAAAAATTGTGTAAGTAAGCCCTATCCCCACCATCCAGTCCGGCATTAAGTCGGACTTATCGTGAGAATAGAGATCGGCGTTGCCGAAAAGGAACACGGACGGCAGAAACGTGGCGTATTTGGCCGACACCGCCGTATCCGTAAGCCTCTGCCCCGCCTCAAGCTGCTTTATATCCGGGTTGGAGGCCATGGCCTGCTCCTGAAAATATGAAAGAGGCTGGAAAGAATCAGCCGGAACGATAAAAAGCGGCGTCGACGGCGTAATATCCTCATCGGCGTTAAGGATGGACTTAAGAGCCGCAGCGGAAAGCTCCGCGTCTCTTAAAGCCTGCTTATAACCGCGCTCGGCCTCGGAAAGGGCCATCTCCGCGTGCATACGCTCTACCCGGGCAAGAACTCCGGCCTTTTCCATTTTAACGGCTTTTTCGTAATGGTCCTTCATGGCGTCGTAGACTTCCTTCTTTACGGCCGCCACGTCGTCAGCCAGCCTTACGCCGAAATAGAGAGCCGCAAGCTGGGACACCAGCTTCGATTTGGCGGAATTCCCGGCGGCCTCAGCCCTTTCTATCTGGATAGAGGCGGCCCTGTTGGCGGCCAGTATCTTGCCACCGGTAAACACGGGCCACACGGCGGAAGCCGTCAGCATGAAAAGGTTTTCCTTCTGTATGGTCTGGCTCATGGAGGACGGAAAACCCTGGAGAACGGCGCCGATATTAGGATTAATCTGCCCCAGAGGGGCCAGGGCGCCTTTCATGGAGCTTAAATCCACGTCCATCTTCAAATCGTCGTTAAAGTGGACGTAACCGGCGTTAAGCGAAAGAGTCGGGAAAAAAAGGCCGAAGGCCGCCTTTTTTTCCATGCGGCGCTGATTTATATCCTCGTTGGAGGCGGCTATGGTCTCGTTCGAGTCGTAAAGCCTTGCCAAGGCCGAGGAAAAGCTCATCTCTCCGCCGTAGGAAAATGCGGGCGCCAGCAAAAAAAACAGCGCCGGCCATAATGAAACGATATTCGTTATCGCGGATTTTTTCATTTATCGCGGCCTCCTGCCGGGCATCAAAGGAAACGATTGATTTTATACCATATTTTATCGCGCCAGTAAATAAACTAATACACCCTATTAAAAACGAAAAGGCGTAAGCGCACCGGCAAAATTGCCGTGTACTAAAAAAGGTTTTTGATATATTATAGGCCCGCTATGAAAATACTTGCGGTAATAGATTACGAAACCTTCGGCGAAAATTACCTCGAAGCGGCCAATAAAGCCGCTCCCTACGCCGAGATGATATGGTTCAGGATAAAAAAAACCGGCGCTGGCAAAATGCTGGAGCTGGCCTTGAGAATGCGCGGCCTGCTCCCCCATTCCAGGCTTATATTGAGCGAGCGGGCCGACGTTGCCCTTGCAGCCGGTTTCGACGGGGTGCATCTGAACGCCTCGTCCATGAAGCCGGAAACGGTAAAGCGGCTTTTCCCCGGCCTTCTGACGGGCTATTCCGCCCATTCGGAAAAGGAATGCGCGGAGTCCCGGGCGGATTATACTACCATCAGCCCCATTTTCGACTCCAGCAAGCCGGACGGCCCCAGGCCTCTGGGCCTTATAAAGGCTCCAGCGCCCAACGTTTACGCCCTCGGAGGCATAAACTCCCGCAATTACGGCCTTCTGCTGGGCCGGGGTTTCGCGGGAATAGCCGGCATACGCCTGAGCGCCGAAGCGGATAAATTCAAGATACCCGGAACGGTATAAAAAGGCGGCCGCCCCCTTAACGCCCGCAGTTACGGCTAATAATTACATCACCTGCTGTGCGGCCGCAGAAATTTATAATAAGCCCCGCGCGGCAAGGCAGGCTCCCTAAGGTTAAGCCGCCGGGAAAACGCCCGCGAGGCTCCTTGATTTGCCCGCGCAGGCGGCGGAAAACGCCCTTTCCTGCGGGCTGAAAAATATCACCTTCTCGCTTTGACGGCCCCTACACGCTTGCCTATCCTGTTGCCAAGAAAATTAACGGCAAGAACGTAGCGCGCGCTGTTATTGTATTTGCTTATTACGCAGAAGTTGCTGAAAGCCACGTGATATTCCGTTTTGCCGTCGCCGGAATCAACGGGGAAAAGCACGGCGGGAAGCCTGCTGTCGAACCTCATGGGAAAAATTATCCCCGCCTTCCGCAAAGCCCCCACTGTGGACTTTTTGCCGGAGCATGGGGAAGCCTGGAGCATACGCCTGTACCCGGAGCCCGCAAGGCGTACCTTTACCGACACCGGCTGGTCCTTTTTCCACCCGAACTGCTTAAGGTAATTGGCAACGCTGTATATGGCGTCGGCCCTGTCCCTTATAATATCTATTTTGCCGTTCTTGCTCCCGTCAACCGCGTATCTGGATATATTGGAGGGCATAAACTGAGGTATGCCGACGGCCCCGGCGTAGGAGCTCATATACGAAAAAGGGTCGGTCTTAGTCTTTCTGGAAAAAAGGAGCAGGGCTTCAAGCTCCCCCTGAAAATAAGCCGCCCGGCGGGGGTAGAAAAAACCTAAAGTGGCAAGTGCGTCGAAAGCCCTGTAACGCAGGGTTATCTGGCCGTAGCTCGTTTCTATGCCGAGGATGGCCGTTATTATATAGGAAGGAACGCCGTATTTTTTCTGAGCGTTCAGCAGGGTTCTGCGGTATTTCTTATAAAATCTTACCCCGTCCGCGGTTCTGAGGTCCGTAATCACCCGGGCCATATAAGTGCCCCAGTCAAGAGCCTCGGCCGGGCGATCCATAAGCATGACGGCCCTTTCCACATACTGGGCCTTTCCGAAAAGCTCCCGCAGGGCCTTTTTGTCAAAGCCGTGATTTTTTGACATTTTATCTATAAAAGCGGAGACCGCCGGCTCTTTAAGGAATCTGTCGTCCGCCGGAGCGGCCGAAACGACGAACAGAGAGACAAGGGCTGCCGCTATTTTCACAAACACTGGCATGACCCCCGTATAACATATTTTATCCCCTTTGGCAAAAAGAACTTGCGCCTGTAAAAGGCCGTCCCCTTGCTATTTGCCCGCGATTTATATACAATTTCCGTAACTTGCAGACGGGAGCCGCCGGGAAAGACGGCCCCGCGGGGAGCGTGCATTTATGATAGTTTCCGCATCTCTTTTAAGCGCGGATTTCTCAAACCTTGAAAAAGAAGTGAAAGCGGTGGAAAAAGCGGGGGCGGACTGGCTCCATCTGGATATCATGGACGGGCGCTTCGTCCCCAACATAACCTTCGGGCCCCTTGTGGTAAAGGCGATACGGCCCCATACCCGCATGGTTTTCGACGCCCACCTTATGATAGAAAACCCGTCGGCCTATATAGACGCTTTCGCGGAAGCGGGAGCGGATATGATAACCATACATTTCGAGGCGGACGTTCACGCCCACAGGACCCTCTGCCGCATAAAGGAAAAAGGCCTTAAAGCGGGAGTGTCCGTAAACCCGGCCACGCCCGTGTCCGTTCTCGAAGAAATACTGCCCTTCGCTGATATGGCCCTGATAATGTCGGTAAACCCCGGATTCCCAGCGCAGAAGCTCATAGAAACGTCGTTTGATAAGGTGGCAAAGCTTAAAGCCCTGGCGGATAAAGTAAATCCCGGATTAATAATAGAGACGGACGGCGGAGTCAACGAAAAAACCGCATCCCGCCTGGCGGAGGCGGGAGCCGGTGCGCTGGTCGCGGGAAGCTATATTTTCGGCGCGGAAAATTACGAAAAACCGGTAAAATACCTTAAATCCCTGTAACTGACCGGCGCAAAAGGGAAAAAATATATTGCGGCCTGATCCGTATAAGCAAAAACCGCTATATATCAGAAACTGTGTGTTAAAAATTATACCGGAAACAGTTTTTAGGATTAATTTTGTAGCGATTTCATTGGCAATATATTGCAAAATTTGCTATACTGATTGAGTAAAATTAAAATATCGGGAGGTAATAATGACTTATACAATCCTCGTTGTGGACGACGAAGCCGATATACGCTTCCTCTTTTCAACCGAGCTGCAGGACGCGGGATACAGGGTTTTCGAAGCGTCCGGCTCCAAAGAATGTTTCGAGATACTTGAAAAGGAAAAAGTGGATTTATGCCTCCTCGATATTAAGCTGAAGGGCGAAAGCGGCATAGATATTCTCCAGCGCATAGTAAAAGAATACAAAGACGTAAAGACCCTGCTGGCCACGGCCTACTCCGCCTATCAGGACGACGTTTCCACTTGGTCGGCGGACGGCTACTGGATAAAATCCCAGGATATGGAGGCCCTTAAGGACGAAGTGAAAAAGGTGCTCGCCAAAAAGGCGTGACGGCGGGCCTTAAAGGGCCTTGCGCCGCGGAGCACGCGCCCCGCGGCAGGTTAAAAGTTTTAATATAAAATTCATATTATTTTTAAGAGGCGGTTTATGAAAGCGGTAGTAATGGCCGGAGGATTCGGCACACGTATCCAACCTTTGACGACGAGCGTGCCGAAGCCTATGATACCGGTGTTCAACAGGCCCATGATGGAGTACATCATATCTTCCCTTAAAGAGGCCGGGATAACGGAAATAGCCGTTCTTCTCTACTTTAAGCCGGACGTTATAAAAAACTATTTCGGCGACGGCTCCTCTCTCGGCGTCAAACTCCATTACGTGATCCCCGACGACGACTACGGCACGGCCGGAGCGGTCAAAAAGGCCGAAGCCTTTCTGGACGAACGCTTCATAGTGGTAAGCGGCGACCTTGTGACGGATTTCGACATACCGGAAATAATAGGCTATCACGAGGCGAAGCAGTCTAAAGCCACCATAACCCTTACCTCCGTAAGCGACCCGCTCCAGTTCGGCGTGGTGATAACCGACGGCGAGGGAAAAATACTGCGCTTTCTTGAAAAGCCCGGCTGGGGAGACGTGTTCAGCGACACGATAAACACGGGGATATACGTTTTCGAGCCGGAAATATTAAGCTACATACCGGAAAACAGGCCTTTCGATTTCTCAAAAGACCTTTTCCCCGGCATAATGGCCACTGGAACGCCCATATACGGCTACAACGCGAAAGGCTACTGGCGGGACGTGGGCAACCCGGACTCCTACCGGACTTCCCTGCTCGAGATCGCGGAAGGCAAGGTAAAACTGCCGCTTCCCGGCGAAAAAAAGGAATTTCCCGGCGGCATCCTTTACCACGGCAAAGACTTAAAGCTGGATAAATCGGCGAAAATAACCGGTCTCGTGGTGGCGGGCGACGGCTGCAAAATAGGCGAGGACGCGGAGCTTTCCGACTGCTGCCTGGGCGACGGCTGCAAAATAGGCGAAAAAACCCTGATAGAGAAATCCATCCTCTGGGACAACGTAAAAATAGGCGAAAAAAGCGTGCTTAAAAACGCCGTGCTCTGCGACAACGTTTTCGTAGGCGACAGGGTAAAATGCGAAAACGGGGCGATAATAGCCGAAAACACGAAAGTAGGCAAAGGCGTCGTATTTGAAAAAGACATAATGGTATGGCCGGACAAACAGATAGAGGAAGGCTCCATAATATCCTCCAACCTTATATGGGGAGACAAGTGGAAAAACTCCATATTCGAAGGCGGCAAGGTATCTGCAAGGACCAACGTGGAGCTTTCATCTGAAATGGCGGCAAAACTTGGCGCGGCTTTCGGCAGCATGCTGCCCAGAGGCGCAAGGATACTCACATCAAGAGATTACCACAGGGCCTCCCGCATGCTTAAAAGGTCCTTTCTGGGAGGGCTGCTCTCCACCGGCATAAACGCCGTGGACCTGCATACGGAAGCGCTGCCCGCCATGAGGTATAAATTATCCACTTTCGGCGAAGTGGGCGGAGTCCATTTCCGCCAGTCCCCCGGCGACCCTACCCACACGGAAATACTGTTTTTCGACGAATCGGGCGACAATATAGATTCCGGAGTGGAAAAAAACCTGGAGCGCACCTTTTTCCGGGAAAATTTCCGCCGCGTCACCCATACGGACATAGGCGACATTACGGAAAAACAGATGGTGGAGGAATTCTATAAGGAAGGGTTCCTGAAAAATCTGGACACCGTGTGCCTGCGGGCGAAAGGCTCCAAAATAGTGCTTGACCTGCTCAACGGCCTTACGGACTCCATTCTGCCCGATATTTTAAACAAAGCGGGGGTGGACGCGGTCGTCCTCAACGCCAACCACGACGAAATGAAGCTCTCCCGCTCCCAGCATCAGGCGGAGCATATTTTCGGGCAGGTGTCTGGCATCGTAAAGGTTCTTAAAGCAGACGCCGGCTTTATCCTCTACCCGTCCGGAGAGCGCCTTGCCGTTATAGACGACAAGGGCGGCCTGCTCAACGGAGACAGGCTCCTTATGCTTATGCTGCTGCTCATAGATAAAACCGTGGAAAGGAAAGTAAAGGCGTATCTTCCTGCTTTCGCCCCGTCCGTGCTGGACGGAAAGCTGAAAAACGTGGAAATAGTCCACGGAAAAACGGCGGGCATAAAAAGCCAGTTTCTGAGGGATTTCTATTTTATGGGCACAACGGGCGAATATTTCCGCTTTATAGAACATTCCACAAACCCTGACGCCATGTTCGCCTCTGTAAAAATAGTGGAGATGGTCAATAAAATAGGCAGGCCCCTTTCGGAAATAGCGGAAGAAATACCGGAATACAGGTTTTACCATTCCGTAATAAACTGCCCCGTAGAGATAAAAGGCTTCCTTATGAGGAAAATGAGCGAGGAAGCAAGAGACAGGGACGCATCCTTTCTCGACGGCATAAAAATAATATTTAAAGACGGCTGGGCCCACATGGTGCCGGACCAATACTCCCCCAACGTCCACCTTTACGTCGAAGGGGCCGGAGAAGAAGCCGGCTCGAAGCTGCACAGGGAATATATAGAAAAGATAAACGGCTGGATAGGGGAGCACGAATAAGTCCATGAAAAAGCTGTATCTTACGATCCTGTGGCACCAGCATCAGCCCTATTACAAGGACGACGGGGACGGAATCTACCACATGCCCTGGGCGTATCTGCACGCCGTTAAGGATTATTACGAAATGGCCCGCCACCTGGAGGAAGCGGGGAACGTCAAGGCCGTGTTCAACTACGTTCCGTCCCTGCTGATACAGCTTGAGGACTATACCGATATAAACGTGCCGGACGCGTTCCTCTCCGCCTTAAGGAAGGACGTTAAAGCCCTTACGGCGGAAGAAAGGCGCTTTGTGGCGGGCCAGTGCTTCATGGCTAATACTCAGAACATGATACGGCCTCTGCGCAGGTTTTCCGAGCTTTACGACAAAATGTCGGGAGCATCGGGAGATACTTCCGTCTTTTCCGACCAGGAGCTTCTTGACCTTGAAATAATGTATATACTTTCATGGTGCGGGCAGTTTATGCGCCGCGAGGACCCTCACGTTTCCTACCTTCTGGAAAAAGGCGCGGGCTTCTCGGAGGACGAAAAGCGCAGGCTTCTCGAAAACGCCTGCCAGTGGATAAAAAAGATAAGGGAAATACACCTGAGGCTTGCGGAAAAGGGAACGGCGGAGCTTTCCTGCACTCCCTATTTCCACCCCATACTGCCCCTGCTCACGGATATAAGCTCCGCAAGGGAAGCGTGCGGGGATATGGCCATGCCGGACGTGGAGGGCGACTTAAGCCCCGACGCGGACTGGCACCTGACGGAAGGGCTTAAAGAGTTTGAAAGGCAGTTCGGCGTAAAGGCCGCCGGAATGTGGCCCGCCGAGGGCAGCGTAAGCCAGAAAACGGCAAAAAAATACGCGGCCGCGGGTATAAGATGGATAGCCTCCGACGAGGAGGTTCTCGGAAACAGCCTGCGCCTTAACATGAAAGACAAGGCTAACAGGCATATTCTCTATAAACGCCATTTCCAGCTTCACGAGGGGAGAAAGCTGAATATCTTTTTCAGAGATAAGGAGCTTTCCGACCTTATAGGCTTCACCTATTCCTCCTGGAACCCTAAAGACGCGGTAAACGATTTTATGGGGCAGTTAAAGCGCATATACGATTCCGTGGATTTTTCTCCCCACGTAAGCGTGATCCTGGACGGGGAGAACGCATGGGAATACTACCCCGACAACGCTTTTGAATTTTTCAGAGAGCTTTACAGGGCTTTGGGCTCTACGGAATGGCTCGTTACCCAGACCTTTTCAGAAGCGGCGGAAAACTGCGCCGTGCCGGAAGAGATAATGCCCGATCTCGTAGCAGGCTCATGGATAATGGGCAATTTCAGAATATGGATAGGCCACGAGGAAAAAAACAAAGCGTGGGAAATGCTTTCAAAAACGCGCCGGGCTATGATGAAGCATATAGACGCGGCGCCCGGCGACGTAAAGGAAAAAGCGTATAAGGAGCTTCACGCGGCGGAAGGCAGCGACTGGTTCTGGTGGTTCGGGGACGACCATTTTTCCGCCCAGGCGGACGTGTTCGACAGGCTTTTCAGGGCCCATCTGATAAATATACGCAGGCTGCTGAAGCTGGAAGTGCCGCCGGAGCTTTTCAGGCCCATAAAGCGCTCCGCGAGAACGGGAATACTGCGCAAGCCGGTAGATTTCATAAGGCCCGCCATAGACGGCAGGATCACGGATTTCTACGAATGGCAGAGCGGCGGCCTTTTCGATTTGAAAGCGGACGCGGGCTCCATGCACGCAGGAGGCGGAGACCTTAAGAAGCTTTTTTACGGGTTCGACGAAAAAAACCTGTATATCGCCCTGGACGCTGATTTCAGAGAAGCCGGCGACAAGGAGCTGGAAATAGAAATACTTTCCGCCTCAGGAGAGAAACCGGCAATCTTTAAAGCCCGCTTCGATGGAAAAACGGAGCCGGACGGGATGAAAGCGGCAGCGGGGCCGGTATTCGAAGCGGCCATACCCATAAAGGACGAGTGGCGGTCATGGAAAAGCCTGTGCCTTTCCCTGCGGCTGAAACGGGGAAACACGATAATAGAAAAAGCGCCCCTTTACAACGCCGTGGAAATAGACATTTCCCGCGATTTCGGAGAGGAATGGATAATATGAGCCCCGCGGAAAGCAGGCGGACGGAGATAGGATAACATGAAAATACCGTTTTTATTCGGGATACACTGCCACCAGCCGGCGGACAATTTCCGCCATATCGTGGACTGGGCAGTAAACGTAAGCTACGGGCCGTTTCTTAAGGAAGCCCTTAAGCACGAGCATTTTAAATTCGCCGTCCATTACAGCGGATGGCTGCTGGAATATATAAGGCAGTATCACAAAGACGTTTTTAAGGACCTTAAGACGCTTTCGTCGAAAGGAAATATAGAATTTTTCACCGGGGGCTTTTACGAACCTGTGCTTTCCGCCATTCCGTCGGACGACAGGCGCGGGCAGATAAATATGCTTTCGGCCTATATTAAAAAGCATTTCGGACAGACGCCGGAAGGGATGTGGCTTACCGAAAGAGTGTGGGACCCTGCGGTAATACCGGACGCGGCGGAAACGGGGGTCAAAAACGTAATAGTTGACGACTACCACCTGATAGCCGCAGGCTTTCCAGAAGAAAGCCTTACGGGGTATTTCACCACCGAGCAGGACGGCCGCGGGGTAAACCTTTTCCCCATAGACAGGATGCTGCGCTATCTTACCCCGTTTAAGCCGGAGGGAGACGTTACGGCGTATATCAGGTCTCTCAGAAACAGAAACGTAAAACTCGTAACCTGCTTCGACGACGGGGAGAAATTCGGCGTATGGCCCTCCACCTACCAGTGGGTATACGAAAAAGGCTGGCTGGGAAGATTTCTTGAAGCGGTGAAAGACGACGGCGAAATAGAATTCACCCACTATTGCGAAGCCGCAAAAACGATAAAACCGTCCGGCACGGCCTATCTACCCATAACGAGCTATGTGGAGATGGGCGAATGGTCCCTCTTTGCAGACAGATACGCCCGCTTCGAGGAGATGAAGGAATACCTTAAAAAATCCCCATATAAAAACGACGCGGAACAGTTTTTGAAAGGAAGTATATGGAAAAACTTTCTGATAAAATATCCCGAAAGCAACAGGCTCCATAAGCGTACTCTTGACCTTTCCATAAGGGGCAGGCCTTTCAAGAAAGATAAAAAATTTACGGACGCGCTTTACAGAAGCCAGTGCAACGATTCCCTGTGGCACGGCATATTCGGCGGGCTGTACCTGCCCAACCTGCGGGATAACGCATGGAAGCCCTTGATAGAGGCAGAATCCATATACGAAAAATCAGCCGGGCTGAAACTGCCCGTTACGGAAATAAGGGACACGGACTGGGACGGCTACGACGAAGCCTACGTGCGCACGGAAAAATTCAACGCCCTTTTCGTATCCAGAGACGGGGGCCAGATGGCCTCTCTCGAGCTTAAGGAAAGCGGCTGGAACCTGCTGGGCGTTATCGCCCGCAGGAAAGAAGGCTACCACGCGGAATTCACGGAGGAAAAAAAGCCGGAGGAAAGCCCGTCGGGGGAAAGCTCCGCCTCCATACACGAAAAAAGCCTTACCCTGCCGGAAGAGATGAAAAGCCGCATAGCTTACGACTGGTATAACAAAAACTGCTTTATAGACCATTTTACCGACGTCTGGTCCGTAGACGCCTTTGAAAAATGCTCTTTCAGAGAATACGGGGATTTTGTGAACCAGCCCGCGGAACTGGTGGAAAAAGACGGCGGCTTACGCTTTTCCAAAGCTGGCGGGCTTTACTCTGACGGAGGCAGAACCGGCGCGTTTCTGGAAAAAACGTACCGGGTCACGGAAAAAGGCGTGGCTTTCTCGGTAAAGGCGGAAGCGGAAAACGGCTTTTCCTGCGTTTACGTTATGGAAAACAACCTCCACTTCGCCGACTGGAAGGCTGTTTCGCTCAACGGCGAACCCCTTGCGGAAAAAGGCCGGGCGGAAGGCAGGAAATTTATCCTGAAAGACCCTTACCTGAAAAAAGATATAATATTCGAATTCGATAAAAACGTCCGTTTCGGATGGTACGTAATATATACCGTGTCCCAGTCGGAATCGGGAGCCGACCTTACGGCCCAGGGAGTAACTTTTCTGGCGGGCGCGGATTTTGCGGGCGGCATGATCTTTAAAGGTTCTCTGAACGTAATATGAAAGGCGGAAACTTTAAATGTCGGAATTAAGACGGGAACCCCTTACGGGAAAATGGACGATAATAGCCCCAGAACGCAGCAGGCGGAGGGACGCGTTTTCGGCAAAAGGCGAAAAACGCTCCCGGTGCCCTTTCTGCGGCGGAGGGAACGGGCTTTATGAAATATACAAAATAGACGGCCCGGAAGGCTGGGAGCTTAAGACCGTGCCTAACAGGTACCCGGTGCTGGGGATAGAAGGCAGTCTCGAAAGATCGGGGCACGGCCTCTGCGACAGGATAACGGGGATAGGAGCCAACGAAATAATAATAGACTCCCCCCGCCACGGCCTGAAAGCCGCCGACTATACGGAAAAAGAGCTTCTTAACCTTTTCAGGGCTTTTAAGGCGCGCATGGAGGATCTTGCCAAAGATATGCGCTTCAGATACATAGCGGCCTTCAAAAGCATAGGGGAGGAAGCGGGGGCAGTTATAGACCACCCTCACTCCCAGATAGTGGCCCTGCCCGTGATACCGCCCTCAGTGAAAAAGGAGCTTGAAGCGTCCGCCGCCTATTACGCGGAGAAAGAACGCTGCCTGTCCTGCGATCTGCTGGAGGAGGAAATAAAAAGCCGCTCCAGAATAGTCTTTGAAAATTACGACTTTGCGGCCTTATGCCCTTACGGGGCCGCCTATCCTTTTCAGGTGTCCGTATATCCCAAAAAACACGGGCATTCCTTCGCCCTGTGCGGCGACGGCAGCTTAAAACAACTGGCAGATATTACAAAGGAAATATATTCGAGGCTTGCTTCCCTTTTAAATTCGCCCGCCGTGATGACGGCGGTCTCCACCGCTCCCTTAAAGGACGGTAGGCCCGATTTGAAAGGAGAGCTTTCTTATGTGGAAAGCTCTTTCCACTGGCGCATGGACATACGGCCGGTGATAACCGGAGCGTCCTGTTTCGAATGGGCGTCCGGAATGACGGCAAACCCGGTACAGCCGGAAGAAGCGGCCTTATATTTAAGGGAGGTGGCCGTTAAATGAACATAATACACACAGTATCGGAAGTGCACCCTTTCTCCGGCTATTCGAGCCTGGCCGAATCAGCCGGAAACCTGCCTACGGAGCAAAGCAGGCAGGGACACTGCGTTACCGTGTTCTCGCCCCTTTACGCCCATGTGGACACGGAAGCGCACAATATTAAAAGCACAGGGCTTAAAACATGGGTCGACGCCGGTTTTACCGTGTACGAATACGAGCTTTTCACCACGGAATACATGGGCGTTAAATACGTGTTTTTCAAAAACGACGATCTTTTCGGAAGAAGCGGCCTTTACGGCACGGGAGCCTTCGACTACGAGGATAACGACATACGGTTCGGCACCTTCTGCCAGGCTTCCATGAACTATATAAAATACCACAATATCCCGGCGGATATAATACACTCCCACAACTGGCAGACGGCCCTCGTGCCCGTATATAAAAAGCTCTACCACGGGGACCTGCGCTGCGGGACCGTCCTTACGATACACTCCACGGACCCTATGGGCGTTTTCAACAAATTCAGCATGGAGACTTTAAACCTGCCCTGGGATATATATAATATCGACTATATCGAATATTACGACAATATCAGCTTCCTTAAAGGCGGCCTCGCGGCCTGCGACCTGTGCACCACCATAAGCCCCACCTTCGCCGGCGAGCTTATTTCGGAAGAAACGCCTTACGACAGCTTTTTCAAGGCGAACGCCTTTAAAATAAAAGGAGTGCTCAACGGCATAAGCTATCTGAGGTGGAACCCGGAAAAAGACGGGCTGCTTCCGGCAAATTATTCCGCGGCCGATATAAGCGGCAAAAGCGAATGTAAAAAAGAATTCTGCCGGGAGCTGGAGCTGGACGACGAAAAGCCGCTGTTATGCTTTATAACCAAGCTCATACCCGCAAGGGGCGTGGAGCTTATACTGGAAGCGGTAAAAGAATTTCCCGGAACGGGAGCGAACCTTGTTATAATGGGGCACAGCGGCACGGAGTACAACAGCCCCCTGGCGGAAGCCAAAAACACACCCAACGTAAGGGTCATTCTGGGCGATTACAGGCAGTCAAGCCATAAGGCCTACGGAGCGGCGGATATAGTGCTTGTCCCCTCCCTGTACGAGCCGTGCGGGATAAGCCAGTTTATCGGTATGCGCTACGGCGCCATACCAGTGGTAAGGGATACGGGGGGCCTCCACGACGGCGTGCAGGAAGCCCTAAAAAACGGAGTGGGCTTCGTTTTCGAAGATTTCAGCGTGCAGGCCATGATGGACGCGGTGAAAAAGGCCATAGCCCTGTGCCGTTCGGAAAAGCGGGAGGAAGCTGTAAAAAAGCTGATGGGCTTCGACAACTCCTGGACCGGAGCGGCAAAACAGTACACCGAATTATACAAAACGCTTTCAGCGGAGGATTAATATGAACCTTGCCAGACTCAGCAAAAAAGAGCTGCTGGACATCGCGGCAAAAAAGAAGATACCGGGCAGAACCAAAATGACCAAAACGGAACTGATAGAGGCCGTGGAGCCTTTTTATTCCTCCGGAAAAGCCGAAGAAAGCAGTACCGGCGCCCAGGCGGGATATGCCGTTAAAGAGCCGGAACCGGCCCCGAAACCGCCCAAAAAGGACGAATACCCCATACCGGACTACTATAACGCGGACACCCTCAATTTTATGCCGGTGGACCCGTCAAAAGAATTCGCTTACTGGGAAATAAGCGATTATACCTTCAACAGGATAAAGAGCGAGCTGCGTCTTTCCCACTCCGGCCTTATTTTAAAGGTATTTATGAACGGCGGCTCGGGAACCGCGGAAGCGGCCTCCGTTTCCGTGGACAGGATAGGCAGCTGGTATTTCAACATATACGCTCCCGACGCGGAAATGTGGTCGGAAATAGGGCTTATGGATTCTAACGGGGCTTTCCACGCCATACTTAAATCGAACCGGGTAAAAATGCCCGCCGACAAAGTTTCCGACGTGGTAGACAAAGAGACCTGGCTCACAGTGGGAGCGGACCTGGAAAAGCTGTACGAGCTTTCCGGAGCTGGCATGAGGGAGAACCTTTCAAGCCTTGGCATACACCGGGAGCTTGCCCAGCGCATATCCCAGCATATAGCGTCCTCCGGCACGCTCAAGGGGCAGTGACATGAAGGGCTACTGGTCTCTGGTGCTCCACGCCCATCTCCCCTTCGTGAAGCATCCTGATTACGGCTATTTTCTGGAAGAGCACTGGCTTTTCGAGGCCATATCGGAAACATACCTTCCTCTGCTGATGAACCTTAAAACTCTGGAGAAAGAGGGCACGGATTTCCGCCTGACGTCGTCAGTAACGCCGCCTCTTGCGGAAATGCTAGCGGACGGAGTGCTTAACGGAAAATACAGGGAATTTCTGGACAGAACTTTAGAGCTTGCCGATAAGGAAATAGCGCGCACTAAAGACGACCCCTATTTCGGGCCTCTGGCAAAAATGTACCGGGAGCGGTTCGAAAAACTGAAAAATTACTACCTGAACGACCTTCAAGGCTCGGTGCTGAACGGATACAGGCATTTTCAGGATACGGGCAAGCTCGAAATAATAACCTGCGGAGCCACCCACGGGTATCTGCCGCTGATGAACAACGAAAAAGCCGTCCGCGCCCAGATAGAAATAGCCGCGCGGACCCACGAAAAGCATTTCGGGGTAAGGCCCAGGGGAATATGGCTGCCAGAATGCGCCTATTACGCCGGGCTTGAGAAAATACTGGGAGACGCCGGGATAAAGTTCTTTTTCGTGGATTCCCACGGCGTGCTTTATTCGAAGCCGAGGCCACGCTACGGCACCTACGCCCCCGTATATACGGAAAACGGAGTGGCCGCCTTCGGCAGAGATTATTTTTCCTCCAAGCAGGTATGGAGCTCCAAGGAAGGCTACCCCGGCGATGCATATTACAGGGATTTTTACAGAGATATAGGCTACGACCTTGATTACGACTATATAAAACCCTACATCAGCCCGGACGGGGCCAGGGTCTTTACCGGGCTCAAATACCACAGGATTACCGGCGACTCCGAGTTTAAGGAAGCCTATCAGCCGGGAGTTGCTTACGGCAAGACGGAGGAACACGCCCGCCATTTTGTGGAGCAGCGTATAGAGCAAGCCTCGGAAGCGGGCGCGCTTATGGACAGGCTCCCCCTCATGGTATCGCCTTACGACGCAGAGCTGTACGGCCACTGGTGGTTCGAAGGGCCGGATTTTCTTATGAACGTATTCAGGGAACTTGCAAAATCCGGAGAAATAAAGGCCGTAACTCCCCCGGAATACCTTATGGAATACCCCACAAACCAGGTGGTGGAAGTAAACCCGTCCTCCTGGGGAGACGAGGGGTACTACAAGGTGTGGCTCAACGCGGGCAACGACTGGATATACAGGCACCTGCACTTTATGCAGGACAGCATGGTAAAGCTGGCCGGAAAATATCTCCACGGCGCGGACAGCGTAAAAACCCGCTGCCTCAACCAGATGGCAAGGGAGCTTTTCCTCTGCCAGTCCAGCGACTGGGCTTTTCTCGTAACCACCGGCACAGCGACGGAATACGCCACCGCGAGAACGAAAGAGCACATACACAATTTTATGAAGCTCTACGGTATGCTGGAGGACGATAAGGTGGACTTCGGATATCTGGAAAAGCTGGAAAGCAAAAACTCCATATTTCAGGGTCTGGATTACAGAATATTCGCATAACATAAAGGCCGGAAGCCCGCAGGAGGCTCTCCGGCTCCCTTCATACCTTTTTTAAGGAAAAAACGGCCGCCAAATTATTCCTTGCCAAAGCCGCCAATTTTGAGATAATTGTTGCGGCGGCTGTTCCCCGGCAAATGGAGGCATCATTAAGGACCGCGCCTTGAGAGAAGCCCCGCCCCGGCATGACCCGCCGCCGCGCGGCCGTCAGTATTACAGGCATTTCCCATAATATCAGACCGGCCGGTATAGAAGCGCAGCCGCGGCTGTCCCTATATCAGGAGTAAGACAATGCTGTTTTTTCCGAAAAAGAACATCCGCATATCCGTGCGGGATAAAAAACTGGTAATAGAAACAAAATCCGGCGTCAACCTGTACAGGTTTCTGATAAACGAGAAAATAATACAGCCCACCCTGTGCGACGGCTCCGGCCAGTGCGGCAAATGCAAAATACGCTTTACCGGCGCCAATATACCGAGACCCACTTACAAGGAATCCCTGATACTCGCAAAGGTTAATATAGAAGCCGGTTACAGGCTGGCATGCCAGCATACAGTAAAAAAAGACATAGAGATAGACACCAGCGAAATACCCGCGTCGTCCTCGTTTTTCATGCCTAAGGCGGATTACCCGAAGGCCCTGAAAGACCCGGCGGAAAAAAAGCGCGGCGGGGAGCGGGAGCCGGAGGGCGAAACGGAGGAACCCGTTTTCACGGCGGAAGAACCGGCTCCGGAGGAACGCGGGGAAAGACCGGAAGCGGACGAACCGATATCAATAAACGAATTCAAGCCTATGGCCTCAAGGGAAAGGCCGCCGGAAAGCAGGGACGACGAAGGCCCCTCCGACGGCATATTTATGATACAGCAAAGAGGCGGGGTAAGATATTTCTGTTATTCCGCCGCTCTTGACAACATAGTATCCGAAGGCACGGCGGAAACCGACGAACCCTTGAGGGACGTAATAGACAGCAACCTTGTGCCGGACTTTATCCACAACGTGCTTAAAATAAGGGATATAGACCGAGTTCTCATGCTTACGGAAAAAGGCGGCGATTACGAAACGAAAAACATACTGGATATGATCAGTTATTTTAAATTCGACGTGGGCACGCTTCTCTGCGAAGTGATAATGCCCTACGGGGAAAATCACGACGTGGTGCGCTTCTTCCGCCTGCTGGGAGCAGACAGAGGCCACAAGCTGGTTTTTTCGCTGGATATGCTGGACAGGGTCCACTACCTGACGGATAAACTCATAACTGATATGCGCTTCGGCGGCCTTACGGCCTCCAATATACTCTCCATACATCCCCGCGGCAAAAACCCTGTAACGGATTTTGACGACGAGCTGAACGTGCGCTCTGTGGAAAAAAAAGGCTCACCTCCCGACGGAGTTACTTTATCGGCCCTGCTTAAGCTGGTCAAGCTCATGCACAAAAAAGGCGTTATAGACAACAGCTTTACCATAAAACCGGGAACGGAGCTGGCAAGGCTCGGCGTGCCTCTGGAGCTGACCGTAAGAGTAACGGCGAAGGACGGCCGCGCCGGGTTTTATATGTTCAGAGACAGGTTCGCGGAACTGTCGCTTTCCCAGAACGACCTTTACGCCCTGGCGGAAATAAGGGACTACATTATTACGGTAATACGGTTTACTATAGAGCGCATAGGCCGCGTGGCGGGGCTTATATTCTATACTGCCTCAAACCACGAAAATCTTATAAACCTTATGTTCGACCTGGGTTTCATACCGAAGGAATTTGCGGAAAAAACCGCTTATTTTCCCGGGGACGCAACGGTGCAGGCCATAAAGCTGTTTAAGGAAAAAGATATAGACAGTTTCGTCTCCGGCCGTTTCGGCAACGTGGCGGCGCTAAACCTGGCTTCGGAGGAAAAATTTATAAAGATAGGCAAAGACAGGGGCCTGCTGGACTAAGCCACTCCCTGCGGAACCACGCCAGGCGGCTCCACGGATAAGCATATATATAATATCGCGGCTATACCCTTACGCAGATAAATAAAGTTATGGGAAATATTTATAATACGGCGGCTTGCTCGCTGCAACGAATAATAAG
>CANTXF010000013.1 GCA_947853665.1 uncultured Deferribacterales bacterium
AAATCGGGAGCCGCCTCAATTAATGCGGCTCGATTTCTATCCACCAAAACGGGAGCCGCTATCATCATTGCGGTTTATTTTCTATCCACAAATAATGCGCACTCCATAAGTTTTTCTGCTCTGGACAAGTTTGGAACGAGCGGGAATAAAGACGGACGGTCTCAAAGCCGGGAGAGCGACCGCCTTCTGTCCGCTTGGTTTCCGTCCGCCGGTTACGCGCGCGTATATTCCGACGCTGCGGAATTAATATTATAATTATTTTCCGTAACTACCCGTTCCGGTAATAACTGCCCGGCTTAATATCCGGTATATAAACCCGCCGAAGGCTTTTTCTTACGGCGTAAAGAAACTTGACTGACGGCTTTATAAACAATATAAAACATAATGGACAAAAATAACGGAGCGGATAAGAAAAATAAACGTATAGATTGTTTTTCCTGCGTTTACCACCGTATAACGTGGGAAAGCGCCCATCCATACGCCTGCGGCGCCATGGGCTTTAAATCCAGAATAATGCCTTCGCTGGAGGTTTTCAGAACCTCCGGCATGCCCTGCCAGCATTACACTCCCAAAAGAGGCAGAAAATAATGTCAGAAAAGCTCCTTTCCGGCGCGAAAACGGGTCTTGCTCCCGGCACTCTTATATATGAGGGCGATACTGAGCCGCGCCCCACGTCGGTAAAATATATCCGCATTACGGAAAATTCCGCAGTAAAGGAAGAGCATAGGGGAGACGGCAGGCCCGCTCTTTCCGCCGACTCGCTTTTATGGATACGCATAACGGGCCTTGCAGATATAGGTCTTATTTCTTCCGTCGGAAGTAATTTCGGAATAGATTCGCTGATACTGGAAGATATACTTGAAACTTCCCAGAGGCCCAAATACGAAGGGCTGGCCGATTGTATCTTTATAATAATGAAGCAGATAAAAAGCGGCCTGGGTACCTCCGAAACGGTAATAAACCAGCTCAGCACCCTTATCGGCGCAAATTATATGATTACCTTTGAAGAAGAAACCACAAAGGAGCTTGATATTCTTGAAAAGCGGGTTTACGCCGGAGGCGGCGCTTTTTTCGCCAGAGGTTCCGGTTACCTTGCCTACGCGCTGCTGGATATTCTTGTGGACAGTTACCTTTGCTGCCTTGACGCCATAGAGACGGAGATAGAGGATATGGAGGACGCCGTGCTTTCTTCCGACGGCCCCGGAGACGCGGAAGGCCTTTTCAATCTGAAAAGACGGGTCAATATTCTCCACAGGAGCACAAGGCCCACTTATGAAATTGTGGAAAAGCTGATGAAGCCTGCCGCCGGAGAGATACCGGTGGTAAAAAAAAGCGCCGCGAAATATCTGCGTGATCTGGCGGACCAGGCGGTAAGGCTGAGCGACAGCATACAGTCCTCCAAAGAAGCCATAAACGCCCTTTATGATGAAAATATGTCCCGCATACAGATGCAGACTAACAGAGTAATAAATATCCTTACCAGCTTTTCCGTTCTTCTGCTTCCTCCCATGGTAGTAGCCGGTATCTTCGGGATGAATTTTTCGGAAATGCCCGGCCTTTCATGGAAGTTCGGCTTTGCCGCCGCCGTGGGAGCCATGACCCTTATGTCTTTCGGTATGCTTGTATTTTTCAAGCGCAAAAAGTTTTTTTAAAAAATATCCTTTAATGTAAATATCCGTAACCAGGCCCGGCGTTTTCCGCCCGCCGGTATTCCGCTTCTGGTTCGGCGGAGCCGGTACCGGCGATATTTTCTTGGCTGTTATCCCCTTATATGGATTAATGTTAATACGGGAGGCTTGCTCCGGGGCAATGAATGATCTTACCCGAAGCCTTTGGCAATGCTCTCTCTCAAAGAGCTTTTGCCCGCTGGATTTGCCTTGCCGCAGTGGGCTGATTATAATTTTTTTGATGGCTAAAAGAGCATTATTATGATTATTCGTAACTATACCCTTACACAGATTAAAGTAAGATTATGGAAAACATTCATAATAAGATCTGCTCAGGCAAGGCAAACTCATGGGGCAGCCCATTCAAACAGCGCCTCGCCAAACACTTTTTAGTCTTATTATTCATTGCCGCCGCAGGCTGCCGTGTTATAAATATTTGCCATAACTGTCCGCCTTAGGAGATAGCCCCCGCATTTTTCTTTATTATCCGCGCCGGGGGAGAGAGCCGCCTTTTAGGTTATTATGCGCAATAGCGCGGCCGCTTTAAAAATATTCCGGAGGGAAAACTTTTCCCGCCGTTTTTGGCACGTTCTTTGATATTAAGCCTTCATAAACTGTCAGGAGCGTGCTGATATGGTTGTAAAATCGGAAAGCGAATCTTACGGCGTGTGCTCGGTAATGAGCTTTATGCAGAACAGGCAGCGGGATGAAGCCGCCGGTATGGCGGAGGTTAAAGGCGACAGGTTCGAGCCGTCCGCCGACGTTCTTTCGTCCAGAAGCAGAAACCTTAATATGCCTACTAAAAGCTATATCGACAACGTTATAGAAAAAGCTCTGAAAAATATCAAAAACGGTGAAAACGTTGCTGAAAACCGCCGGATTTTAAATATTTTCAGCAACATCGCCGGAGAAAACCCGGTAGAAAAGGAGCTTAAATCCTATATCTGACCGTTTTGCCTCAGTTTTTCCGCGCACTCGGTCAGAACGCGTAAGAGATCGTCCTTTAACACGGGCTTGGCTACAACTGCGTCCGCTTCCGGTATCGCGCGGCTTTCGTCCGTAAAGGCGGACATAACCACTATGGGAAAACCGGGAGCGATCTCCCTTATTTTGCGGGAAAGCTCCGCTCCGTTCATGGCGGGCATCTGAAAATCCGTTATTACCATATCCGTATCGCCGTCCATAAAGCGGTCGAAGGCTTCCTTCCCGTTTGAAACAGGCACTACCTTTTTGACCCGCCTTCTTAATATGGTGGCCATCGAGTCTCTCATTTCGTCCTCATCCTCGGCGTACAGTACGCTCAGGCGGGACAGCGGATTGTCTGATATCATAATTTATCCTGCGCTTGCGGCGCGGCGCCCTGGGCTATGCCCTGCGGCATAAACGGCGCCTATTAAAAAAACGGCGTTTTCCCTGTTACTCCAACGGGCCGCCCCAGGCGGATATCCCGCCTTTCATGTTGTGCGCTTTCTTAAAGCCCGCCTCTTTCATTATACCGGCAGCTTTGGCGCTTCTTATGCCCGAACGGCAGTATACGACGTATTCGCCGTTTTTATCAAGAGAATTGATAAGCGAAGCGAATTTAGGGTTTCCTATGTCGATGTTTATGGCTCCCGGAATATGGCCCGCGGCGAATTCTCCCGGCGTTCTCACGTCCAGCGCCGTGATATTTTTGCCGGAGGAGAGCATACTTTCAGCCTGTTCCGGGGTTATATCCCCGGACGCCTGCGAGAAGCAGCCCTGTAAAAATACAAAAACCGTAAAAGGAAGAAAGAAAAAACGGAAAAAATTTTTCATACACGCACCTTCGCTCGTTATTATTTATCGGGGGGGGGTAAGCATATACCGGGATATTATTTCGCTGCCGTTTATCGATATTTCATCCGTATCCACGGGGGAGAGTATGGTTTTGTACGGCCGCCCCGTAACGGCGTTTCTTGAGGCCAGGTCGAAAAGAACCGGGCTGATAAGCCGGTTTCTTTTTTCGTCCGTTACAAGCAGAACTTTGGGCTTGGGGCCCCCGTTGGAATCCAATACCACGGCTATTTCTCCCGTATCCAGCATTACAGCCGTTCCCGCCGGGTAAATGCCTATAAGACTTATAAAAAATTTTACCAACACTTCGTTGAAATGCTTGCCGGACCAGGCGAAAAGCATTTTAAGGGCGTCGGCGGGGCCTATTCCCTTATGATATACTCTTTCGCTGGTTATTGCGTCATATACGTCCGCTATGGCGATGATTTTTGCGTATTTTGATATTTCCCGCTCTTTCAGGCCGTAGGGATAGCCGGTGCCGTCAGATTTTTCGTGGTGCTGGAGAACCGCCTTGACCGTTTCCGGCGGCACTCCCGAATCCGTGCGCAGAAGCTCGTATCCGTACACGGGGTGCATTTTCATCAGCAGGAATTCTTCGTCGGTCAGCTTGCCCGGCTTATTTATTATCCTTTCCGGCACTTTCATTTTGCCCACGTCGTGGAGCAGGCCGGCAAGCCCCAGGCTGCGCAGCTCGCCGTAGCTCATGCCGAGCTTGCGGCCTATGGATATGGCGATGACCGCCACGTTTACCGAGTGGGTAAAGGTGTAATCGTCAAAGTTTTTAAGACGGCTTAAATTTACGAAGGTTTCCGGGTTTTTAAAGCAGCTTTCCACAAGGCCGGACACGACTTCTCTGGAAGCGTCCGTATCAACCGCGTTTCCCATCCGCACTTGGGACATGATATCTTTCGTTATCTGTCTAGCCCGGTCGTGCATTTCCCTGGCGGTAACCACGTCTTCCGGCGCGGTTTTTCCGGGGGCCTGGGCGATGGGCTGGTTCATGTGTTCGAGAAGAGCCTGCACTCTGGTGGCTCTGTTTTTCTCTTCTTCTTTTTCTTTCTGCGCCGTTTCTCTGACGAAAGCGAATTTTACATGATTTTCCGCCAGGATTTTTTTAACGCTCTGAACCATGCCGGCAGGAAGATCCCTGGCGTAATAGTCGTATGGAACCCCGCTTCTGTCGAACCGGAGAACGACGGCTCCGCCTTTTATCTCGTCCGCAGGAATCCTTTTTACCGTGGCCAATTAAGAGCTCCTCACAATAAAGGTGCGCGCGTTTATACCGGCGCGTATTTATAGAGCCGGAAAGCCTAAACCGGGATCTAAACTTCTTTTTTTAAGATAAGCCGCACGGCTTCAAGCAGGTTGGCGGCCGTTTTGTCCGGCCTGCGCTCCCAGCCGGAGGATTTGAAAAGCAGCTCTCCCTTTCCGTAGCCCGTTTCCACCATTACGGTTTTACAGCCGGATGCGAAGCCTGTCCGCATATCGGAATATTTATCGCCGATAAAATACATACGGCTTTTATCTACCGGCAGGTCTTTAAGCGCCGCTTCTATCATGCCGGTTTTCGGTTTCCTGCATCCGCACTCGGCCCTGAATTCCTCTACCTTGGCGTTAGGGTCGTGAGGGCAGTAATAAAGGCCGTCTATTCTGGCTCCGCCCCGCTTTAAAAGACGATTCATTTTATCGTGTACTTTATTCATTATGTCAATAGTAAAAAAGCCGCGGGCAAGGCCGGACTGGTTAGTTATCACCACGGCGAGGAACCCCGCCTCGTTGAGCATGCGCACCGCCTGCGGCGCGTAAGGGTACATTACGAAACTGTCCGGATGGTTTATATATCCGGCGTCTATGTTTATCGTTCCGTCACGGTCTATAAACACGGTCGGATAAAGTTCCATCGGGTTCCTCCACTCTTTTGAATCTTCTGTGCAGCAGATACCACTGCTCGGGATATTTTGAAAATACCTTTTCGTATACTTTATTCATATCGGCCGCCAGCTTTTCTATCCTTTCTTTCGGTTTAAGGCCTTTGTCGGGATATATAGGCGGCAGTATCATTATTTCGTAACCGCCTTCTTCCTTAAACCTGCCGAACACCGGCAGCACCGGAAAATTTTTGCGGGCGGCAAGGGCGTACATTCCCGCTATCGTGGGAGTTTTAAAGCCGAAAAAGGGGACGTTTACGCAGTCCTTAGGCGTGGCCGTGTGGTCAAGGTACACTCCCGGCATATAGCCTTCCTCTATAAACCGGGGAAGCTGCTCTATTGCTCCTCTGTGGGTAATATAGGCCACGGTGTCGAAAGTGCGCAGGTCGGCCATTATCCTGTCGAGAGCCTTGTTACGGGAGGCTCTGCCTATGGTTACGAGCTTGCTGTCCGTTACGAGGGTAAACATATAGCCCAGCATGGCCCACGTGCCGAAATGCGCCCCCGCCATAAGGGCCTTCGGATTGTTTTTTTTCATGTCCGTGTAATTTTCCATGCCGGAGACGGTTACCATTTCTTTTATGAATTTGTCGTTTATATTATGGGCGTAGAAGTTTTCCATGTATGCCATAAACGTATAGTCGAATGATTTCCGGGCCGTTTTTTCCGGGTTTTCGGCTCCAACTATTTTGGCGTTTATCGTGGCTATGCGCCTGCGCTCTTTGGAGGCGTGCCACGTTACCGCCGCCATAAAGCGGCCTATCCCGTGCAGAACGCCCAGGGGCAGCCTGCTAAGAAGCCATACTATCGGTTTCAGGAGCCAGTAAGTCATTTATAAGATCCTCTATTTTGTTTACGGTTTCTTTGTTTTTTTCGTCAATCCGGCTGAAAAAGCCCGCAAAGTCTCCGGCGGTTTCCTCCGCCGCGAGCCAGGAGGCCACGTCGCCGGAGTTTTTTACGGTATGGATAAGGCCCGCTTCCGAGGCGGGAAGGTATATTTCTTCAAATTCTTCCATATTCGGCCCTACGGCCACCTTTTTTTCAAACTGGAGAGCCTCGTATATGTTGTGGCCGCCTATCGGGGCGATGGAGCCGCCGACAAATATTTTATCCGCCCGGGCGTAAAGCCTTTCTAACATCCCGAAGCAGTCTGTTATTATTACCCTGGCGTCTTTTTTTTCGGAAAGGAGAGCCGCGTCCATACCTTTTGCCGCGGCGAGTTTTTTTATACCGGCAGCCCTTTCTGTATGCCGCGGGGCTATCACTAGCCTGTCGAACGACGCTCCCCCGGCTTTAAAGCCGTCGAGTACGATATCCTCCTCCGGCGCGTGGGTGCTTGCCGCAAGGGCGTATTTTAAGCCCTCAAGCTCTTTTACAGGCTCGGTGTCGGATATTTTTTTCCTTTCCCGGAATTTTATATTGCCCAGCTCCGCCACTCCCTTTTCCGTGCCGGTTATTTTGACGAAACGGCGGAAATCTTCCGGGCTTTTTGCCAGAATCGCGCTGAATTTCTTAAAGAGCGGCCTGAAAAACAGCCGGAAACGGTAATACGTTCCGAAGGTCTTTTCCGATATTTTTCCGTTTATCATTATAAGGCGGGAGTTTGTTCCGGCGGTGTATATAAGGTTGGGCCATATTTCCGTGTCCACTATGAAAAAGACTTTCACGCCAAGGAGCTTTATAAGGTAACTTATGGCCGCGGCGTTTTCTACCGGCAGCAGGAAAGCCTCGTCCGCCTTAATGAATTCCTCGGCCTCCCGCCTGCCCGTAACCGTCATGGTGGATACTATTATGCCTGTGTCAGGGTATTTTTCCCGCAGGCTTTCCGTAAGGCCCTTTATGCTGCGCACTTCCCCTACGCTGGCGCAGTGGAACCATACGGATTTGCTTCTCGGCCCCCCTTTTAGGCGTATAAGGCCGAACCTTTCGCCGAAGCCTTTTTCCCCGCCTCTGCGCTTTGTAACGGCGTAGCCTGCGGCGAAGGCTAAAGGGGCGGATAGCGCCAGCAGTATGTTATACAAAAAAAGGACTGGCTTCACCGGTAAGCTCCGTCATCAGTTTCTGAAGGTTTTCCGTGTCTTTTTCCATTTCTTTTTCGTCCGTGTTTCCGGAAACGAACACCGGCTCGGAATATGTAATGGTTATTCTGGAAAAGGGCATGGGCAGTACGAACCTGTCCCAGCTGGCGAACCGTTTATAGCGCCGGCAGGATATAAGGCCGATAAGTATCGCTCCGTCCAGCTTTTTGGCTATGAACACGGCTCCCGGCTTAACCTTGTGCCTGGGGCCTTTCGGCCCGTCCACGGTTACGGCGCAGGGGGCGTTGTTTGCGGCGCTTAATTTTACCGCTTTAAGGGCCGCCTTTGCCCCGCCCCTCGTGGAGGAGCCCCTTGCCGTGCGGAACCCCCATCTGTTGAGCGCGTAGGTTATAAGCTCGCCGTCTTTCGAGTCGGAGGCGACGGTTACCATGCCTTCGTTTCTGTGGAAAAAGGCGCAGGGAAGGAGCTGGTCGTGCCAGATGGCCATTACGACCTTTTTGCCTTCTTTTATAAGGCGGTCGTAGGCCTGCCGGTTTACTGTTTCGTAGCGCCATGTGCGGGCGTACAGGGTAACGGCCCAATATATGATAAAAAACAATATCCTGTCTTTAAATTTCATAATCTTTTTATTATACAATCTGTACTTATATTGGCAACAGTTTTTGTCAGCGGGGATGGCGTTCTATAAAACTTCTGGCCTAATACGCCTGTCTCTGATATAATTAACATTTTACTGCGGAGGAATATTATAAAAATGCATCGCGACGGAACGATATACGCCACCACTGTGGTAGCCGTAAGAGCAGGCGGAGGCGTGGCTTTCGCCGGAGACGGGCAGGTCACTTTCGGCTCCATGATCATGAAAGAGAACGCCCGCAAGGTACGCCGCCTCGGCGACGGCAATATACTGTGCGGATTCGCCGGGTCCGCTGCGGACGCCTTTACCCTTATGGAAAGGTTCGAGGCGAAGCTCAAGGACCATTCCAACAAGCTGCCAAGGGCCGCCGTGGAGCTTGCGAAGGACTGGCGGACGGACAGGTATCTCAGAAAGCTGGAGGCGATGATGATAGCGGCCGATAAAAACGACATGTTCCTCCTCTCCGGCAACGGGGACGTAATAGAGCCTACGGACGGCATAACCGCCATAGGCTCCGGAGGCCCGTACGCTCTTGCGGCCGCCAGGGCCCTTGCGGGGAATACCGGCCTTTCCGCCGGGGAGATAGCCGAAAAAGCCCTGCGCATAGCCGGGGATATATGCATCTATACAAACCAGAATATAATCGTAGAGGAACTTTGAGCATGAGCGAAAGCCTTACGCCTAGAGAAATAGTAAACGAACTGGATAAATACATCGTAGGCCAGAGAGACGCCAAAAAAGCCGTGGCCGTCGCCCTGCGCAACCGCTGGCGCCGGCTTCAGCTTCCGGAAGGCCTGCGGGACGAGATAACGCCCAAAAACATAATAATGATAGGCGCCACCGGCGTGGGCAAAACTGAGATAGCCCGCCGCCTTGCCAGGCTTACCCGCTCGCCTTTTCTTAAAGTGGAGGCCAGCAAATTTACGGAAGTGGGTTACGTCGGCAGGGACGTGGAATCCATGGTGAGGGACCTGGCGGAAATTTCCGTCAATATGGTGCGCTCCGAGCAGCGTGAGCTGGTGGCGGATAAAGCCGCGGCGGCGGCCGAGGAGCGCCTTCTCGATATTCTCCTGCCCCCCAAGGCCCCTTACGCCGCTTCCGGCTCTCAGGAGGAAAGCGACACCAGGGAAAAATTCCGGGCCATGCTCAAAGACGGCAGGCTGGAGGACCGCATGGTGGAGATAGACGTGGACGAGCCCGCCCCTCATGTGGAAGTCCTTTCCAACGTAGGTTTGCAGGATATGGGGATGGACCTTCAGGACATGGTCAAAAATATGTTCCCCGCAAAAAAGAAAAAGCGCAAAATGAAAATAAGCGAAGCCAGGAGCGTGCTGGAAGCCCAGGAAATGAACAGGCTCATAGATATGGACGACGTTAAATCCGTGGCGCTTAAACGGGCGGAGCAGTCCGGCATAATATTTCTGGACGAGATAGACAAGGTCTGTTCCTCCGGAGGCCAGGGAAGGGGGGCGGACGTTTCCCGCGAAGGGGTACAGAGGGATCTGCTTCCCATAGTGGAGGGAAGCACCGTTATGACTAAATACGGCATGATAAAAACCGACCATATCCTTTTTATCGCCGCCGGGGCTTTTTCCATGGCCAAGCCGTCGGACCTTATCCCGGAGCTTCAGGGGCGCTTTCCCATTAGGGTAGAGCTGGATTCGCTGACTAAAGACGATTTTATCAGAATACTCAAAGAGCCGGAAAACGCCCTTACGAAGCAGTACGTTGCCCTTCTGGGGGCGGACGGCGCCGCCGTGAGATATACCGACGGAGGTATCGAGGCGATAGCTAGGATTGCCTGCGAGGTCAACTCATCCAACGAGAATATCGGAGCCAGGCGTCTTCACACCATAATGGAAAAGCTGCTTGAAGAAATATCCTACGACGCTCCGGAGGAAGCCTCCGGGGAAGTGCTTGTGGACGAGGCTTACGTTGAAGAACGTCTGGGCAGAATATCCTCCGACGTGGATTTAAGTAGGTATATACTTTAAGGCGGTTTCCATGATGAAATATTTTAAAGCCGTTCTTATTATCGCTTTAACGTGCGTATCCTTTTCCGCCCGGGCTTCCGGCGAGGAGACTTTCGGCACTTTCGCGGCCAGGCTCGATTCATGGGCCGACGGGCTTAAAGGCGTCGTGGTTTCCGTTTCCGGCAAAAGCGCCGATACGGACCTTGGCAAAAACGCTCTCGTCGTAAAAGGCATGGTATTTGACGTTACGAGACCGGGCGAAGAGCTTATCCACCCGGTAACGGGTGCCTCTCTCGGCAGAAAGACGCTTACTTTGGGCAGGCTTACGGTAAACGGGGTTTACGATAACTATTCCTCCGCCTCTTACGACGGAGAAGAAAAGCTTATTCCGGGAGATGCGGCCGTGTTTCCTTCTCCCGTTCCGGTAAAGCTCGTTTTCAGCGGCCTTACGGACGGGGAAAAGGCGGAAGCCTCCTACGCTGTGCTTAAAAGCAAGAAATTTATCGAGGCGGCGGAAAGCGACTACACCGTTTCGTGCGTGAAAAAGTCTCCTGAAATATCCGAGGCTTCCTGCGCCCTTGTTTTTAAGGACGGGATCAGGATAGTTTCGGCGGAGGTTCCCGTGTCGTCCGTCGTGATAACTACCGCGTCCAACACGGTAAAAAAAAGCGGTTCGGAAAATTATAAGGACGGCGCGCGTATTTTCGGCGAAAGGTTCCTTTCCGCGGCGGCGGGGTTCGCCTTCGGCCGGGAGGCGGGGCTTACAGTGGCGGCGGCGGAAGAAAGGGCCGTTACTGTTTTTACATATTCCGAAAGTTCGGGGTTTGAGGAAGCCGCCCTTATAGACGGTGATTTCCGGGGCATAATAAATGTGGAGCTTGCAGACCTTAACGGCGACGGCACGGACGAGCTTTTCGTATCGGATATGACGGGCGCAGGCATTGTGGAATCGAAGGTTTACGAATATAAAAACGGCGCTTTCAGGCTCCTTGTGCCGAAAACCGATTATCTTTTCAGAACCTTTTACTCCGGCGGTAAAAAAAACGTGATATGCCAGCGTTTTGCCGAGGGGGATTTTACCGGCCCCGTGGCGCCCTATATATTTAAGGACGGCGTTTATTCCGCCGGGCCGGCTTATGGCAGGGCGCTTGGCTCGCGTCTTTACGGTTTCGGGGAAACTTCCGCCGGGGAGGTTTCATTTAACTCCAACGGCGGCCTTACCGTGAAAAACCCTGCGGGAGAGACCTCCGTATACGGCAGGTATTTCGGCGACACGCCCCATAAACTGCGATATACGAGACAGATACTAAAAGGCGTGACCACCGATAAGGACGGGGCCGAAATCAACAACGTTGAAAACCGCCTTGTGGCCGTGTCCGTTTATCAGAGGATAATCGAGATAGCCAGAGGCAAGTTCCTCCTGGCCGGAAACGTGCCTGTTGAACGCAAGGCTTTGGGAGAGGACGAGTATAAAAGCTCCTTTTACGGAATATATATCCTTTTCGGCGGCCAGCCCGAGCCTTTCTGGGACGTTCCCTCCGTTTCGCCCGCTATTGCTGAGATGGACGCGGCTTTTTCCGGCGATAAAACCTATGTGCTTATACTTAAAAATTTTAAAAACGGCTTTTTCTCCGGCTCCGGCAGCGGCATGAGGATTATAGCCGCGGACGTGAAATAGGCTTTCTGGCCTTTGCCGCTTTGCTCCGGAGCGCGGACAGAATATAAATAACGGCTCCGCCGCATAAAAAACCCGCCTTTACGGCGGGTTTTTTATGCTATGCGTTGAGAAATATATGAGAAATATATCAGAAAAGCACTCTTAATTGAGCTCCTGCCATAAGGGTCTCCACGCTGGTCACGCCGTTTATGACTGCGTCGGTGGAGCGGCCGTAATACCCTATCTGGGGAACAAGCATGAAATACTGATTGAACCTTACGGGAGCGTTCAAATATACAGCGTATCCGGCTATATTTTCTTTATCGCCGTTTGCGCTGAGGAAACCGTCGGAGGTGGAATCCTGATAACCTCCGCCAAGCTCTGCCGAGAACATATCGCTGATTTTATAGCCTAAAGCGAGAGCCACGCCCCAGGTGCTCACGTCGTTTATGGAGGCTTTTCCGTCAACGTCTCTCGTTATGGTGGGGCGGAGGCTGTCTACGCCCGTTCCGGCATTATTAAGCATTTTTACCGCGTTATACATACCGCCGTTCATGGAATAGAAAGCGCCTACTGCAAAGTAAAAATTACCGAACTGGGGCTTTACGTTAAATGCCACGTGGAAGGCGTTAATGCTCTGATATTCCCCGTTATCGGGCATATTTTCCGCAAAAAGGCCGTAAGCCGCAGCTATTTTACCGGTAATGTTGTTTATTTTGAGATTGTACGCCAGCTCGAAGCGGGGCATATAAAATTCCGCTTTCGTAGTGTTTCCCGCATTGGTGCTTACGACGTTTGCGTCGCCCTCGTTGGTCACGAGCGCCAGGTTGAAACCGGCGTAGCCCAGCATTACCATAGGTCTGCGGGTATCGTCTATCGCGCCGAAGCCCGAAAGGTTGTTGTCGCCGAAATATACGTCGCCGAAAACGCCGTCGTTGCCCGCGATGGTGGTTTTATTACCGGCGAGGAAAGTAATGCCGTTTTCGAAATTATAGCCGCCGTAAAACTCACGGAAGCCTACCGAACCCAGCTGGTCCGGCTGAACGTTAAGCTCCATGGTGGAGAAAAAATTGCCCACGCTGAAGTTGAAACCCAGCCTCGAGTTTCCCTGCCACTGCATACGGTAGTCGCCGGATGTGCTATTGACATTGCCGTTCGATTGGTTTATCCCTTGGTAGAAGGCGGCCATACGCACCTGTCCGTACATATTGAGCTTCATTCCGTCGGGCATGGGAATGTCGAAAGCGAA
>CANTXF010000014.1 GCA_947853665.1 uncultured Deferribacterales bacterium
TCCTGACCGTCCTTCTTCAGGGTTTCGATGTCTTCGGAAAGGGTGCGAATCCCCCCCCCGAAATTGTTTTTCAGATACTCATTCTGTTTTTCTAAAAATCCGTATTCACCCTTTATCAGCGTAACCTCGCGCACAGCTTCGGAAACTTTCTCATAACTCTGCTCATTCTTTCTCGCCAGCTCCATATATGCATTCTCAATAGCATCTAAACGAGCGGTAAGGCTTTCAATCTTATCGGCAAGAATTTTATTCGCCTCAGTATTATCTGCTGATATTTTCTTAATATTCGCGTTAAATTGTGAAATTTCATTGAAAGCAGGCTCTAATAGAAATTTTCCTAATTTCCTTATAACCCTTTTAACAAAAACAAACCTTCCGGCAAGAGGACGGTAATAGCTTATTATAGGATCCGGGCCAAAATTCGGTACGGAAAGCAAGCCTGCAGATCTAATATTATGTTTTTCTGAAGAAAAATACGGAGCTACATCGAATTTATCTATAACCGCCGTCTCAGTGCCGTTATTATGAATACGAAATTCAATATTATCAGTATAACCAGGTATCTCAACACTAAAACTTATTAAATTTTCACTTTGAGTTGATTCAGCTAGATCAAATAACCTATCTCTGGCAAACACGTCAAAAGAAACGTCAGCGAGGTTCCTGCCGGTAAAATTTACCGTATAACGCCCCCTTCCTAGGGAAATATACGGTCCAAACATCACACCGCCAACGTTTATTACAACAGCATCGTCCCTTACATCACCGCTGCTGCAGGAAAACATATTCAAGCAAACTTTTATTTTGCTTACTTTATTCGTTACATAGCGCAAAATATCGAAATAGTTATCCATGTATAGCTCCAAAATATGTCAAAAACGTTTACCGTCGAGAATAAACGTATGGTCCACACGGGTAATTCCCACGTCGTCAGACGATGACATCATACGAAACCGGGCAATATCATTTATAAAATCATACTGTGTATTGTCCATTCCCACAACGGCGATCTGCAAAGAATAATCACCCGGAAGCAATGCGACTTTTTTCATCCGAATCTCCATGGTGCCTGTCTTTTTCAGCTTCAATGGGGGCAAGTTTTCTATCATCGTATTCGTGCCGTAAATATGCGTACCGTCGGTTTTGGATATGCCAAATCCGAAATTAGGAGCAAGCAGCTCCGGATCAACGGTACAGAAATAATTATATTTAATGATAATATCTTCGCCGGTAATAAAGACTCTTTTGTCGTTCCCTTTAGCATCAAGCATTTTGACACCGCGCAGTACAATATACTGATTGCCCCAGTGTTTAAGACCCGGTGCAGGCTCTGCCGGTAAATCAGTAAGAGGCTCGTTAGGAATAACGTCAGGCTGCTCTATCTCAAAAGCGGTACAGATATCTGACCCGTCAAACTCAGAAGCCATGTGCTCCATATAAGTGAGCCTAACGTCCCTTGCACCACCTTGACCAACCAAGCGGCCATGCTCTAAGAGAATGGCCCTGTCACATATACGTTCCATGCTTCCCATATCATGTGTTACAATGATTATCGTCACTCCGGCTTTTTGAAGCTCCAGAATATGATTATTACACTTTGCCTGGAAATTCATATCACCAACAGATAAGATTTCATCTACCAGCAAAACGTCCGCATCAACATGGATAGCCACAGAAAACGCCAGCCTAGCGTACATCCCGGAAGAATAAGTCCTTACGGGATTATCAATAAAATCATGAAGCTCTGAAAATTCCACTATGCTGGGAATTCTACGCTCTATCTGCTGCTTCGTAAGCCCGAAAATAGATGCGTTGTTATAGATATTCTCACGCCCCGTCATATCAGGATGAAAACCCGCTCCCAGCTCAATGAGACTGGCAACTTTCCCGTAAATTTCAATAAATCCTTTATCTGGATACAGCGTTTTGTTCAAAATTTTCAACAGGGTGCTTTTACCGCTTCCATTTTTTCCGACAATACCAAGGGTCTCCCCTTTCTTTATCTCGAAAGACACATCCGATAGGGCCTTAAACTCTTTATAATCCCCTCTTCCGAAACGTATTATATAATCTTTTAACGTCGCTGGCTTATCGTAATACACTCGAAAAGATTTAGATACGTTTCTGACTCTGATGGCTATCTCGCTCATAACTATATAACCTCCGCAAATTTACGCTGGAGGCGCTGAAATGTAACATATCCGACAGCAAGAGCGGCAATACCGAATATAAGCGGATACCTTAAAGAAATAATATCAGGCGCTTTTCCATATAGGGCAGCGTCTCTTATTGCAAGCATTATATTAGTTAGAGGATTCATTTCAAAATACGGAAGCATATTCTGACCGAAAATATCCAAAGAATATAAAATAGGCGTAAAAAAATAAAGTCCCATAATCAATATGCCTAATACGTGCTCCACATCCCTGAAATAAACATTTACAGCCGAGAAAAACATAGAAAAACCTAAACATATTAGCGTCTCTATAAGGAAAACAGGGATAAGCCATAATATATTCCACGTAATAGATATACCGAACAGCAAAAGCATAGGGATAACGATCAGATAAGACAGCAGCATATTTATAAATGCACTCATCGTAAAAGATATGGGTAAAATTATTCTTGGGAAATATATCTTCGTAACAAGATTAGAATTATTGATTATAAGAGAGCAGCTTCCTACTGCTGCCGTATTGAAATATATCCACGGAACAAGGCATACGAACATGAACATCGCATAATTTTCTATCTGAAATCTCAATAAATACGGGAAAATAAGAGAATAAATAACAAGCTGCATCAAAGGATTCAGAAACGTCCATAAAAAACCCAGGAACGATCCCCGATATCTCGTTCGCAAGTCCTTGTTCACGATGCTTTTAATCATCGCTCTGTATTTAAAAATTTCTTTTATATCAAGGATTATATTCAAATTATCCCCGCCCGTAATCATCTTCAAATCTTACGATATCGTCTTCTTCAAGGTATGAGCCGATCTGGACTTCAATAACTTCAAGCAATGTCTTCCCCGGATTTTCAAGCCTATGCTTTTCACCTATGCTTAAAAATATACTTTCGCCCGAACGCACAACATATTCATGGTCGTTCTTCATAACGTTAGCAGTACCCTTTACCACAATCCAATGCTCACTCCTGTGATAATGCATTTGGTAGCTGAGCTTTTTACCCGGAAGCACCGTTATACGTTTAATTTTATACCAGGAACCTTCCTCCAGAACAGTGTAACTGCCCCACGGCCTGTAACATGTCGTATGATAGTCGGCTCTTGGATCGTTGCGTTTTTTCAGTATCTGCGCCACATCCCTAACTTTCGATGTATCGGAGCTTTTGCAGACAAGCAGCGCATCTGGCTGATCTATGACAATAAGATCGCTGCATCCCACTATACTTACAATTTTATCGCCCTCGGCATATACCAGATTATTTTCAGCCTCAATAAAAACATTTTCATTGAATGCTATGTTGCCGTCTCTATCGCACTTTTTATTATATTGTTTATAAAAATTGGAAAACTCATTAATATTATCCCATTGCTCATTCAAAGGAATTACCCCCAGCCTATCCGAATTGCATAAAATGCTATGCTCTACCGTTGTATGCACAGGTATGGAATAAGCGCCTTTAAGGTCGTTTTCAGAAAAATAACCATAAAGCTCGGGTTCATACCTTTCAAGCTCGCTTAAGAAAATATTTTTATCAAAATACAGAACGCCGCTATTATACATAAACCCGTTTCTTATGAGATCTTCTGCCTCATCCTGATCCGGTTTTTCGATAAATTTATCAACGGCAAAATAGTCCCCGCAATTTCTACCGGCATTCAAATAACCGTATCCGGTATATGCGCCTGATGCTTTTATACCAAAAGCCAGCAATACAGGCAAACATCCGCCGGAAAAAGCTTTTATGCCCTTAAAAATCTTTCCGTAGTCCAATGCCATACTGTTTGAAGGAATCATAAGAATATCGGATACGTCGGAATATTCCCGGTTTATAAGCTCAAATACTCCCATAGATACCGCGTGAAGCGTATTTTTAAAAGAAGGCTCAAAAAGAATATTACGTTCCGGTATCTGCAATCCTATTTCATTCAACTGGCCAAAAACAAAATATTTATATTCCTCGTTGGTAACGATAATAATATCTTCGAGTAATACAGATGCGGCACATTTTTCAATAGTATTCTGAAAAGATGATTTCGACATATCGTTAAGCTTTATGAACTGCTTTGGATTAAATATCCTGCTTATAGGCCACAGTCCCGTACCAGTTCCTCCGGCCAGAACAATAATTTTCATAGTTCCGCTCTCCAATAATCTAAAATGTCCTTAATCGTTCTATCAATTGAAATAATCGGAGACCATCCGGTATCTTCCTTTAGTTTGGTTATATCCGCCTCAATAACCGGCACATCTACAGGACGCAGCTTATTCTTATCTGTTTTTATCTTTATATCGGCACGCGCCGAAGCTATTATCTTGTAAAGTATATCTATTATCGCCACAGCCCTACCGCTGCCCACGTTATAAACCTGGCCGGGCTTACCTTTAAGAGCCAGCAAGGTATAAGCCTTTACAATATCGCGGACATCTGTAAAATCTCTTTTGGCTGAAAGATTACCAACACTTATCACCGCTGGTTTAAGTCCCTTTTCTATTTCAACCGCCTGTTTGCAAAAATCGGATACAACAAAATGAGGGGGCTGGCCCGGGCCGGTATGGTTAAAAGAGCGTGTAATTATAATATCCATACCGTATGCCTGCGCGTATATGCTCCCCATCATAGCTTGACAAGCTTTGCTGGCAGCGTATATATTCATAGGCTTTAAAGGAGTATTTTCAGCAATAGGAATATTATCCCCTACTGACCCGTATTCTTCCCCGGAGCCAATAAGAATGATCTTTGGCCGTTTTTTCAACTTTTTTGCCGACTCAAGGAGATTTATGCAACCGTTAATATTTACATCTACAGTAAGGTTGGGATTGCTCCAAGACAACGCAACGGAACTTTGGGCAGCAAGATTAAATATGATATCCGGATTAAAGTCGCTTAATACGCTGTTTATTTCTTCCGTACCAAGCAGATCCATATCATATATCTTATAATCGCCGTGCCTGAAATCCGTGCCTTTCATTTTAGTAACGGCAACGTTATAATGCGCGTTTTTTTTCAGATGCTCAGCAAGGTAACCGCCTACAAATCCGGCGCCTCCTACAATCAAAGCATTCATTTTTTTACCGCCGAATCGCCGCACTCCAACTCGTTTTGTACAAGGAAAAGATCGTTTCTGACCATTCTCTCCACAAGTTCTTCAAAGCCTATTTTACGCTTCCAGCCCAGGCCTTTTTCCGCTTTTTCAGGGTTTCCTATCAAAAGCTCCACCTCCGCTGGCCTGTAAAATTTAGGGTTTACCTTTACTACGGTTTTTCCAGACGATGCGTCGCGGGCTGTTTCCGATTCGTTCTTCCCATGCCATTCCAGCTTGATACCGGCGGCGGAAAAGGCTTTTTCCACGAACTCGCGGACAGTTCTTGTTTCGTTTGTAGCAATGACGTAATCGTCGGCCTCGTCCTGCTGGAGCATCTTCCACATAGCTTCCACATAATCCTGCGAGTGTCCCCAGTCCCTTTTAGCGTCCAGGTTGCCAAGCTCAAGCGTATCCTGCACTCCCAGTTTGATACGCGCCACCGCATCAGTTATTTTTCTCGTGACGAACTCTTTGCCCCTGCGCTCCGATTCATGGTTGAACAATATACCGGAACAGGCGTACATCCCATAGCTTTCACGATAGTTTTTTGTTATCCAGTGGCCGTAAAGCTTTGCTACGCCATACGGGCTTCTGGGATAAAAAGGTGTCTTTTCCGTTTGCGGTATCTCCTGAACAAGGCCGAACATTTCCGATGTAGAGGCCTGATAAAAACGGGCGCCGGGCTTTACGCATCTTATAGCTTCAAGCATATTGGTAACCCCTAACCCGTCTATTTCCGCCGTGGCGACAGGCTGTTCCCAGCTTGTACCTACAAAAGACTGGGCCGCGAGATTATATACCTCGTCCGCATCGGAAGCATGCATCGCGTTGATAAGAGAAACAATATCTGTCATATCCGCATAAATAAGATGAAGCCTGTCCTTGATATTCTCAATATTATCTAAATCAACGACGCTTTTGCGCCTGATAATGCCGTATACTTCATAACCCTTTTCAAGGAGCAGCTCCGCAAGATAAGAACCGTCCTGGCCGTTAATTCCGGTTATAAGAGCGCGTTTCATCAGTCCCTCACAAATATTGTTTTTTATTATTTTTTTTCAGTTCGGAAACAATCTTTTTCACATCCTGAGTATGATTTTTATCACAAATCAGCAGCGCGTCGTCCGTATCCACAATCACCACATTCCTGAGGCCTACGGCGGCTATAAGCCTGTCACTTCCTACGATGGTGCAGTTCGAAATATCTATGCCGACGCAGTTTCCCTGTATCATATTGTTGTGTCCGTCGCATTTGTTGACTTTTTCAAGAGCCAGCCAGCTTCCCACGTCGTTCCAGCCGAAATCCGCCGGAATGGTAAGTATGTTCTCCGTCTTTTCCATAATGCCATAGTCAATTGATTCCGACGGCATAGCCTCGAACTCTCTTGCAAGAATACCGTCGAAAGCGTCCGAACCGTAGGCTTCCCCTATGCGGACACACCTGCCGTAAACATCAGGCATGAGCTCTCTGAATTTATCCAGTATTAAAGATGTTTTCCATACGAATATTCCGCTGTTCCACAGATAGCGTCCGTCGCGGATATATTCCTCCGCAGATGCGGCGTCGGGTTTTTCAACAAATCTTATAACTTTATGACATCCGTTAAAAAGAGCATCTTTCTCAAAATTTATGTACCCATAGCCGGTCTCAGGGTATTCGGGCACTATACCCACAGTTACGATATTTACTCCCGGCAGAGCTGCTGACGCCGCATTTTTCATGATATCAGTAAATCTTTGCGTATCCTTTACAAGATGGTCTGACGGCATGACCGTCATTACCGATTCGCCAATTTTCTTTTCCGCAATGCTTGCTGCAAACGCCGCACAGGGAGCGGTGTTTCTGGCGTAAGGTTCGCACAGCACGTTATCTGGCGGCAAATCAGGCAGCTGAGATAAAACAAGATCCTTATACATCCGGTTAGTAACGATAAAAATCTTATCGATATCAGCCAGCTCTAAAGCACGTTCCGCCGTAAGCTGAAGCATAGTTTTTCCATCTCCGGTAAGGGACAGGAACTGCTTCGGCATATTCAGCCTGCTTTTTGGCCAAAAACGCTCGCCTTTTCCGCCCGCCATTATAACTACGGATGTCTGCATTTGATTTTACCCTGTTTATGAATTGTGTAGTGTATATAAATATCGGCGCAAAAGCAATCTAAAAAGCCGTAAAAACAGTTTTATGCACCGAGAATAATATCTTATCCCCCCCCCGAAAAAGTCAACCTGCTTATTAATATAATTACAACTTTCAAGTAAACGATATGACAACTGGTTTCAGCTGCCTTCACTTAAAAAATGCGAACAACTTGGGTAATATATTGACCTTTACAAAACCACTAAAATACAATATTTCTTGACTATATAATTTTGTATGGGAAAAAATGGATATTTCTACCACGGTAATCGTTTTAAATCAGAATACTTCCATTAATAACAGCGAGTTTAAAAACATTCTGGAAGAAGCTAACAAAATAACCAAGAATGTTTTTATGATTTCCGATAAGCCGGTAGAGCCGTTGCCAGACTGTTTTTTCTGCGCCTCCCACCATGATACTGTGGAATTGCTGAATAAGATTTGCAGCGATATGCAGGGAGATTTGCTGATCATAAGCGGCACAGGTTTTTCGAAAGAATGTTTTTATGAAATGCATGAAGTGCTGCATTCAGCGGAGCGACACGCAGCAGTTTCCCCCAGGGGAACGAATATGGAACTATTATCATTACCGCGAAATGAAATTTTGCGAGACGGTGAAAATAGCAGCCAGGAGCGAAGCCGCCAATGCTACGATGCTATAAAAAACAAGCTTCCGAAATATCATTTAATACCCTATCCCTCGTCCGTATGCGTACTTATTAATGGAAAGCTTATCAGAAAATTCGGGTTTCTCAAAAAAAACTTCTCCGCCAATATAGAGGATGCCATTATTTCATGGTGTCTCGAAATAAACCAATACGGTTATTCATCCGTAGCCGCCAACCATATATATATAAACAACAGAGTGCACAAAACTGTCTCTTTAAACGCGCATATCAAAAGCTACCCTTATTTAAAAAAGATTCTTAAAGAATATTACACTTATTTTACTCCTCTCTACGAAAAATTTGTGCCGGTTATATCACCATACTATTACAAAAAACCTCGCTTACTTTTAAGTCTTTATAATCTTATACCGGTATACAATGGCACATCAGAGCATACTTTTGGTATAGCGGAGCGTTTAGTAAAAAAATTCTCAGATAAATATGAAATCCATGTACTGATAACGAAGGAAAATGCCGTTTTTTTCAAAGCAAATGAAAAATTTGACAATATCGTTTATCCTGACGAGCTTTCAGGCGTTTATCATGCGGGAATTACCTTCATCCAGATATATTTTACGGAATTACTGACTCTCTTGAACAGGCACTGCCTAAAGATTATACCTACCGTACTGGATATGATTTCCTTCCGTTGCGATTATTTCTCAGTTCATACCGATGCGTTTGTTTTTAAAAAATCTGTGGAATACAGCGACGGTATTATGACTATAAGCCGTTTCTCAAAAAACGACCTGACGGCGGCCTTCCCTGATATCGCCTCTATGCCTCCAATCCGGGCCATACCCATCGCAGCCCCCGATACCGCGGATAAATCCGAACAGGCGGCCGAACGGGTAATCCTGCCATTCGACAGGTATATACTCGTTTTCGGGAACACGTTTAAACATAAATCTATGATTAACGTATGCAGAAAGCTTCCGTCAATAAACAAAAATTTTGTAGTAGTCGGATACGAATTAAAGAAAAAATATCATAATATTAAATGCTACGGTTCAGGCGGATTGAGTTACGAATTCATAAACGCTCTTTACAAAAACTGCTCCGCGCTTATATACCCCAGCGAATACGAAGGCTTCGGCCTGCCGGTAGTCCAGGCGGCAGGACTCGGCAAAAAAGTGATAATAAGCAGGACGGAAGTCAATAAAGAGCTTGAAGAACTGCACCCTGAGCAAAAGGATAATTTTATATACTTCGACACATTCGATGAAATCAAAAAAATTATAGAAACTTACGATTTAAAAATAACACCGCCGACTGATACTCCCTTGCGTACCTACGACGAAATTACCGAAGAAACGGAAAAATTTATAGAGGAAATACTCTCGCAGCCGGTTAACCATTCCAGATTCGTGGCAAGGAATGAGATTTTAAACATGGCGGAATATCAAACTATGTCAATCCGGAATACTTTGAAAAAATACGTTAAAATCAAAATGCCATTGCTTTTCAGAATATTGAGAAAGGCAAAGCATATTATGAGGAAAGTGGCGGGATAGCTTTTACGTATGCGCGTACGTAAAAAACATAAGAAGCGCAATCAGGGCGATAGCCTATTATTATAGGCCAAAAGTCTGGATTTCTCCCATGCCCGCGTTTTCTGTCGGCGCCCTGCTTAACGCCTTGCAAAAGCGGATGATGCATCTCTATAAAGGCAATATTCCAGATTCATACCAAACAGGCCCCCGCTGGACGTTACGGCGCTCCATCGGGTAATAACTTACAGAATGCTTTGTTCCGATTGCTCATTGCCTACAAAAGTCGCTGTATTATAAAGATTTTCCATAAGTTTATTTTAATACTTGCTATGAATCCTTTGCCTCTCCTGAAGAATGCTCTTTATAAAATGAGCAATGAGCGGATCCCCTGCATTTTCCAACTACTTCACTGCAATATGCGTCCGATTTTCGGTAATAAACACATCTGCTGCGATGCCGTCTGCTATCCCCATCAGCTTTTTTATATCTTTCTACATGCCAAGAAGTACCCGTTAGCCTGCTTATGCCAGCCATAAATAATCTCCGATATTCTAGATGATAGTTAAAAAAGCAGTTATTCAATAAAATATCAAACAGAATACTGCATAATGCCGATAGAGAGAAGAAGCCGGAGCCACTCAGCTACGGGTGTAGGTTACGGTATGTTTTTTATTAGCATCAGAAAGTTGCCAAATTTTTATGTCACCAAAATTTACATTAAATAAGTCAGATATTTTGGAGATAGTCCATATTAGAAGCTGGACGCGCGTAATTTAAGTTCAGATTTTATAAAGTAAATACGCCGTTTTTGAGTTACTGCGTTGAAGTATAATTCCGGCAGAGGAAATGCAAAGGGTGCGGTAACACAGGCACAAATAAGGCGTATGCTTTAAGTGTCTCGTGTTGAGTCAAAGCGAGGGGGGGGGATAATTGGTGGATAGCAAGCGAGCGGTATAGATAGAGGCGTCACCAGCATTAGAGCAAGTTCGTAACGGCAGTATTAACATTAGTGAGGCAACTGTTTTTCAGCCAGGTAAAGAGCAGGCAATCTTCTTTATTATGCCGTTTCCGGTTCAAACCTATGCAAGCGATGTGTTTTCCGTAAAAATCACATTATTATAAGTTAGAATTTAAGTTAAATGGAGATATAAAAAAAGGTAAGCCCCCGAATGATCGGGGGCAAAAGAATTAAGCTCTGGCGGCGACCTATCTTCCCGGGCGTTATCTTCGCCA
>CANTXF010000015.1 GCA_947853665.1 uncultured Deferribacterales bacterium
CAGGTCTTATTATGAATGTTTTTGACGACTAGGGAGCATTATTATAATCATTTGCCATAACTATCTGCGCCGGGCGATAGCCGCCTAAAATATTAACCGCGGCCATATCTTTGCCCGTACCTGTATAAGGGAGCGGTAAATAACCTCTGCCCTGAACTCCCCGGCCGGACGCCTTTAAGACCAGCCCCGCAGCTTGTCATGCCAGGCAGGCCGGATTTAAGAATTATAACGCCAATTATTTTACGGCGCATCGTTTTCCGCCTGCAATTATATAAAGGTCATCCGAATCGGGAAACCCCGGCTTACGGTTATGTCCGCCGCTTTTCATATCAGCCGATACGTTTGGCATAAAGATTGCTTATAAAAAACCGAAAGACGGGACGCAAGAAAATAATTCCCGGCAGAACGGAGGATAAGGCGATGCTGAACGGACTCTACGTTTCCACCAGCGGCCTGCTCATGCAGCAGTCGAGGCTCGATACCATATCGAACAACCTTGCCAATATGAATACCAACGCATTTAAAAAGGATATGGCGGTTTTTTCCGTATACCGCCCCAAAGACGAAAGGTATCCCCAGAATTTTATAAGGGAAACGAGCTATAATAAAACCATAAACACGGCCGTAATGCTGGACGATATCGCCACCGACCACCAGATAGGCCATATAACCAAAACGGATAACCGTCTTGATTTTGCTCTGGAGCAGGAAAACGCGTTTTTCGCCGTAGATACTCCCTGGGGCATAAGATACACGAGGGACGGAGCTTTTACCCGCAACGCCGACGGCGACCTCGTAACTCAGGAAGGATACCCTGTAATGTCCCGCAACGCTCAAGGGACGGCCAATATAAATATACCCCAGAACGTGCGCTTCGAGGCGGACGAAACCGGCACCCTTTATACCGACGGAATACCCGGCGAGCAGCTTATGATAGTGGAGTTCGACGATATTGAAAAGCTCCAGAAAGTCGGCCGCAACCACTACGCCGCGGTTGATATAGAGCCGGTGGAAGCGGAAAACGCCGGAGTAAGGCAGGGCTATCTCGAAGGCTCCAACGTGAATCCTCTTGCAGAGATGGTTCAGATGGTGGAGGCTTCGAGAGGTTATGAAATGTATTCTAAAGCCGTTCAGACCTTCGACGAGATAGAAGGCCAGGCGGCCACAAAAATATCCAGCCAGGCATAAGGCTGAAAAAGGAGATATAAATGGTACGCTCATTATGGACGGCCGCCACGGGCATGCACGCCCAGCAGCTTAATATGGACAACATAGCGAACAACCTGGCAAACGTAAACACGACCGGCTTTAAAAAGGGACGCATACTTTTTCAGGACCTTCTTTATCAGGACCTGAAACCGGCGGGTTCCGTAACGGCGGCGGGCATAAACCACCCCACCGGCATACAGATAGGCATGGGCACGACGGCCGTATCCATAGAAAAAATACATTCGGACGGAAACTACATCCAGACGTATAACCCCCTCGACGTGAAAATAGACGGCGACGGCTATTTTCAGGTGCAGCTGCCGGACGGCAACATAGGCTATACAAGGGCAGGCTCCTTTAAAATAGACGCAAACGGAGACGTGGTAACGCCGGAAGGCTATCTGCTGGAGCCAGGCATAAACATCCCAGAAGACGCTACCCAGCTTTCCATCTCCACGGACGGTATATGGTCCGTGGTGCTTCCCGGAGATCAGGAGGAAACGGAACTCGGCCAGATAGAAATAGCCAGGTTTATAAACCCGGCCGGGCTTAATGCCGTAGGCGAAAACCTTTATCTCGCGACGGGAGCCTCCGGAGCGGCTCAGGTGGGAATACCCAGCGAGGAAGGCTTCGGCAGCCTGAAACAGAACTTTCTGGAAAGCAGCAACGTAAACATGGTGGAAGAAATGGTAAATATGATAACCGGCCAGCGCGCTTACGAAATGAACTCAAAATCCATACAGGCCAGCGACGAAATGCTCCAGACCGTATCGTCGCTTAAAAGATAACGGCGGAGGATTATAATATGAAACGGACTTTTCTTGCGGCGGCTTTCGCATTACTGTGCGTCTGCGGTTCCGCCTACGCCCAGAAAGAAATAACGATAGCGGAAGAATGCGTGTATCTGGACGAGCTGACGGCTCCGTCCATTCCTCACACGAAAGTTACCTGCGGTTTCGCGCCGGGAGAGTCCAGGTCATTCCCGAAAGAGGCGATAGAAAACTATCTCCGCCGCTCCGGCATAAACGCCCGCGTTATTAACGACGTTACGGTGACCAGGGAAGGGGAAAAACTTTCCTCCGAAGAGATAGTGAAAGCGGCGGAAGAAGCCTACAAAAGAGCTTATCCAGATATAACGGTAAATATAGAGCAGGTGCGTTTTTCAAGAGATATGTACGCCGAAAAGCAGGAAAATTTCAGCATAAAGATAGACACGTCCAAATTCGGCGCAACTTACGCCGAAGTACACAACGGCCTTAAAAAAGCGCAGGTTTATATGTATGTCAGGGCATATCGCCAGGGCTATGTCGCAACGGAGAGAATCAGGCAGGGAGAAAGCGTCGCCGGCAAGGTGCGCCCCGAAATGGTGGACGTAACCACAAGCCGCCAAAGCATACTCACAAACCCGGAAGGCACGATAGCCGCCAAAATAATAGCCAAAGGCAGAACCGTTACTACCGATCAGGTTCAGGAAAGGCCCGCTCTGGCAAAAGGCGAGACGGTAAGGCTCGTATACGATAACGGCCTTATAAAAATAGAAACCACCGGCGTGGTGGAAGAAAACGCTTTCGTAGGCAGGCCGGTGCAGGTGCGCAATACAGCGTCGCAGAAAATAATTACCGCCGACTATATAGGAGACGGAGTGGCGAAAGCCCAGCTTTAAAAACTGGCACGCGGATTGCTTATAAACCCGTAAAGACCGACAAAGAGGCTTAAACATGAAAAAAACATTAATAACGTTAATCGCCGGGCTGACTTTAACGGCCTGCGCCTCCAAAAGCGACGTGGTTACGAGCGTGCCTTCCTCCGGGTATAAGTCCGAGATAGAAGCCTATAAGGCACAGGAAGCGGAAATGAAAAAACCTACCGCCTCCCTCTGGGCCGATGTGGGCAATAACGGAACGATATTTCTGGATTATAAAGCCAGGCGTATAGGGGACGTGGTAATAGTAAGGATAGTGGAAACCTCCTCCGCTTCAAACTCATCATCCGCCGATACGTCCAAAACAACCAACTATCAGGCGGGGATTACGGATTTTATGGGCCTTCCCCTTAATATGGGCTCCAACAATTTTATGGGTTCGGGCAACGCCTTTTCGCCGTCCATAGGGGCGAACACGGCAAACACATATTCCGGGCAGGGCAGCACCACAAAATCGGACAGGGTAACGGCCACCATAGCCGCCAGAATAATAGATATAATGCCCTCCGGCAACCTTGTGATAGAAGGCAACAGGGAAATAGTGATAGACCAGGAAAAACAGACGATAACCCTTAAAGGCATAGTGCGCCAGAAAGATATAGACGCAAGCAACACCGTCTCCTCCACGGCCATAGCGGACGCCCAGATAACTTACAGCGGCGCTGGCGCCACTTCGAGCGCTATCAAAAAAGGATGGCTGGCCCGTATAATAGACGTTATCTGGCCTTTCTGACTTTAAAAACGATCAAGCCATAAAGCCGGGTTCAGCCCGGCTTTTTATCCCTTTGCAGCAATAAAGGACGGAAAATAAAAGCGGCCTTTTACAGCAAAAAATTAACCCACAGCTCTATCATATGTATATCGTTCCGAAAACTGTCCTTTTTAAATATGTCGCTGTATTCAAACGTATAGTCCAACTGTAACACGCACCAGTCTACCGGCTGCCACATACCTCCTATATACGCAAGCGTAGTGTTCTCCTCTTCCTTCGCCTGGCTTATACCTGAGAAACCTGTCTCTCCCTGATAATACTTTATCGGGTTCGCATGGTACTGGTAGTTCATTACGTTGGCTCCAAGCCATACGTCTATATTATCCGTTACCTTCTGCGTCATACGCAAACCTACCATCAGCTTGCTGTTCTCATCCTGACGCTTAT